>CALKDK010000051.1 GCA_938084055.1 uncultured Luminiphilus sp. | reverse complement strand
ATCGTAAATGGAGCTTTCGATTCGGACTTTTCCGGGCCCCGTCTCGTACACAGACACCATAATGCTGCCCGTGTGAAATTTATGAGTTCGGAAATTTGCTGCCCCGTCCTCGGGAGAGATGCCCTCATCGTCAAACTCGGAGAGATCGCCGGCACTGAGACCCTCACCCGCCAGGAGTCTTCGATCAATAGCAATCGGTAGGGCTGAACCCGGTGCTTCATCACTGTCTTGCCCCATATCAGCCACTCCACATGTCATATGACATGCTAGCGTTCGTTCAGCGCGATGTAAACGCCAGTCCGGCGAGCGAGCCCTGAGGGCCGCCGCTGCTTAACGTGATTTCCGTCGACAGAACCAAAGCCAGCGGGGAGTGGGTGAGTTGGCGGAGAAGCCGCAGTCACGGATTAGCCTGGTGCATATACAGCTTCATTGTCGACGACATGTTCCCAGAATACTTTCTGCGCCCCGGTCTGTTACTGAGAGCTTTAAATTCTCTGGGCAAATTGGCTCAACTCTGTCACTGCCGCCGATCCGAGGTTACGGTAACCCGCTGCATATGCCGTCTATGGGGCAGGTAGTCGCAGACAGCGTAGTGCTGGGTAATGCGGTTGTCCCAAATGGCGAGGGAGTTGTTGCGCCAGCGGAAACGCACCTGAAACTCGGGTTTACGCACCTGCTGGAACAGATACTGGAGGATTTCATCGCTGGGCCCCTGGTTCAGGTCAATGATGTGCCGGGTGAAGGACTGGTTGACGTTCAGGTATTTCAAGCCTGAGACCGGGTGCTCGCCAATCACTGGATGCACGGCCGAGCCGGTTTCGCTCAGTCCGGCGTTTACGGCATCGATGCCGCCCCGGCGGAGGTAATCGTTGCGGAAGGTACCCATGTCGTGAATAGCCCTACGGCCCTCCAGATCCGCTTTCCAACCTGCTGACAGACTGTCGTAGACCGCACTCATGCTCGCCCATAGGGTGTCACCCCCAACGGCAGGTACCTCGACCGCATGCAGGATACTGGCGAAGGCCGGTTCGGCCCGGAACGTCAGGTCCTTGTGCCAGTCTTCGGTGTCGGGGATATGATCCGCATCGGCCAGGAGTTTCACAACACTCGGGTAGCCCTCGACGTGGGGATAAACAGGGTGCCCGGGATCAACCTCGCCCAGGGCTTCCGCCAGGGCCAGGTGTGCCGCTGGGTTGAGGTCCTGATCCCGAAAAAACAGCACCTGGTGTTGTACCAGACCAGCGTGCAGGGCGTCGGCGGTTGGGGTGTCCAGGGGCTGCGCCAGGTCGATACCGGAGACCTCGGCGCCCAGGGCGGCGGTGACAGGGTGAAACTCCAAGGGGGCTCTCCAGCGGATCCTGCTTTGCCGTTGTTGTAAAACAAAACCGGCGCCTGCGGAAGCTTTTTTGCGGCCGGCGACTCGACCCGTAGCGTTACGAACAAAGGCGCGGGCAGCCCGGGGCATTCATCTGGCGGTGTTGCCGTCTGCGCCTACCTCGCAGGACGCCCGGGAGCTTGACGAGCCCGCCCCAGTTTGAAATCCGCTTTGTACTCCGAGGGCCTAGCCCATCCCGGTCCCGGTGGGCCCGGGGCCGTCTGGTGACGATGACCGCCAGTCTACTGCCAGCCACGAAAGGAGCGGAGTGGTTCCAATCTCTGCTAATCTAGGGGCCCATTTGTCGCCACTTTTTGCCAATGACCGAACGCAGCACACTTTGGACCTGGGATGTCCTGACCCACACCATTGCGGGTCTCGTAGCCCTGGTCGCCGGTGCCTTGATGTTTGCTTATGAGCCGGCCCTCTGGCTGTTTTCGGGGCTTATGCTGGTGTCGGCGGTCAGTGCCCTGTGGATTTCCTGGCAGCACGGCGCCTGGGTGACGGGGCACTGGCTCGCCATGCTGCCCGTGCTGGGGGTTGTGTGGGGTGTTTGGATAGATAGCTCTGGTTTCACCTTTGCCTACCTGTTGCTGTGGCTTGCCTTTGGCCATTTTGTTTACCGGGGTATCCAGGCGAGTCGAGGGTCTCGCTAGCTCTCGAAGGGTAGGGAGCTTCGTCCTCGACTCGGTTGGGCTGGGTCTCCAGGCCTTCAAATCGCCTTGACAGATAAGCCAGCGGCGGGCGCCTGCATCGGCGCGCTCACCGAACTTCCCAACGGCGACTCCCAGATCCAGCTCGTGGAGGGGGGCAAGGCAGAGCCTCCGCCGTGGCCACCCGGTTAGCGGGAGGCCTCTGACAACACGTGATGCAAATTGCGGCAATGTCGGTTAGCTGGGGGTTGAAGTTCGGCTAACTGGGTGGATATCGTCGAAATTTTCTGTACCTTACAACTCATAACAAACAAGCACGTAAGGGAATCATCTTTATGAGAGCAATCAATTTGTTGATACCTGTTGTTGGGAGTTTTGCTGTCAGTTTGGGCCTTGTTGGTCATCTGGCGGCACAGGAGCTGGACCGGAGCTCCCTACCCATCCAGCCGCCCGTGGCTGAGTCCATTACCGAGTTAGATGCCCGCAATGTGACTGCGCCGCCCCCTTTTAATATCACTGCCCCCAAGGGTGCCCCCAACGTTGTCATCGTATTGATCGACGATATTGGCTTTGGCGCCACAGAGCCTTTCGGCGGCGCAATTGAGACGCCGACCTTTACACAGCTGGCAGAAAACGGCTTGCGCTTTAACCAGTTCCACACAACTGCCCTATGCTCACCAACCCGGGCATCATTGCTCGCGGGGCGTAACCACCATGTTGTGAACGTAGGTTCGGTGATGGAGATTGCCACCGGCTTCCCGGGCAATCAGGGCCGACGTCCGGACAACGCCAAGTATTACGCCGAAATATTGCGTCAGAACGGCTATAACACAGCAGCCTTTGGCAAGTGGCACGAAACGGCGCCATGGGAAACCTCGGTGTCCGGTCCTTTCTTTCGCTGGCCGACCAATTCGGGTTTTGACAAGTTCTACGGTTTTATCGGCGGCGAGACCAACCAGTGGGATCCGGTGATTTATGACGGATTGACCAAGGTTGAACGCGAGGACGACCCCGACTATCACTTCACCACGGATATGACGAATCAGGCGGTCTCATGGGTTCGCTTTCAGCAGGCTGTGACCCCTGACAAGCCCTTCTTTATTTACTACGCGCCGGGTGCAGCCCATGCGCCCCACCACGCCCCCGAGGAATGGCGGGATAAATACAAGGGCCGCTTTGCCGACGGCTGGGACGCACTGCGCGAGGAGACGCTCGCCAAACAAAAAGCAATGGGTATTGTCCCCGAGAGCACCCAGCTGGCCGAAAAGCCCGATGAAATCAAGGACTGGGATGCCCTGAGTGATCAGGAGAATGAGCTGTTCCAGGTGCAGATGGAAACCTTCGCGGGTTTTATGGAGCACACCGATGTCGAAATCGGTCGACTGGTAGATGCCATTGACGACATTGGCGAACTGGATAACACGCTCTTTGTCTACATCATGGGCGACAATGGCTCCAGCGCGGAAGGCGGATTGATCGGTACCTTCAATGAGCTGCTTAGCCTCAACGGTATTTTCGGTGTTGAGACGGTCGAGAGCATGCTTTCGATCTCCGATGACTGGGGTGGTCCCGATTCCTTCCCGCATATGGCGGCCGGCTGGACGGTGGCTACCGACACCCCTTTCAAATGGACCAAGCAGGTGGCGGGGGATTACGGCGGTACCCGTAACGGCATGGTGATGCATTGGCCCGATGGCTTTGAATCCCGGGGCGAGGTCCGCTCCCAATGGTCCCACGTCAACGATATTGGCCCCACAGTGTTGGAAGCGGCCGGTCTGCCGCAGCCGGATACGATCAATGGTATCCCTCAGTTGCCCATGGATGGGGTGAGCCTGCTCTACGCCACTGATGACGCCGACGCCGAGGATCGTCACACGACACAGTATTTCGAGATGTTCGGCAACCGGGCGATCTATCACGAGGGCTGGTTGGCTCGGGTAGTACACGGCGTGCCCTGGCACCCCAATCCTATCCGCCCGTTGCAGGAGGATATCTGGGAGCTCTACGATACTACCGCGGACTTCAGTCTGGTCAACGATCTGGCATCGGAGTATCCGGAGAAGCTGGCCGAACTTCAGGCACTGTTTGATCGCGAGGCCATCGCCAACAACGTTTACCCGCTCGATGACCGACGCTATGAGCGATTCGATCCAGCTCAGGCGGGGCGCCCCGACCTTATGGGCGAGCGCACCAGCCTGACGTTGGCGGACGGCATGGACGGCATGCTTGAAAATACCTTTATCAATATCAAGAATCGTTCCAAGACCATCACTGCCAGTCTTGAACTTGAAGGGGACGATCGGGGCATTATCCTGACCCAGGGTGGCAAGTTTGGCGGCTGGGCACTGTACATGGATGGTGGCAAGCCAGCCTATACCTACAACTGGTTTGGTCTTGAGAAATACACCATTACGGCAGAGGAACCACTGCCGGCAGGCTCTGCCGAAGTGAGGTTGGAGTTCGCCTACGACGGTGGCGGTCCGGGCAAGGGTGGGCTGGCAACGCTGTACGTGAATGGAGACAAGGTCAGCGAGGGTCGCGTTGAGCGCACCACGCCCGCGGTTTTCTCCGGTGATGAGACGGCGGACGTTGGTAAAGACGATGCTACCCAGGTCGTGGCCGCCTTTGACAATGTTAGAGACTCGCGGTTTACCGGAAAGGTGACAAAAGTGACGGTCGCCACAGCGAGCCCCTGACACAAGCGGCTTAATGCACTGCGCCCGACTTCAGGGAAGGGCGCCAGCTTGCAGCGGGCGTCATAGACCCCGGGTACCCAGAGCGTTAGCTTTCTTGCTGCCCTAGGCATCTGCCTGACAGCCTGGGAAATCAGGTTGGGGAGTCCAGGGAGGCGGCCAGTGAATAAGGGTGAGTTGGAAGCGGCGAAACGGTGGGGTGCGTGCGGGTCGGCGCCGGTCCTGCACAGTGCCTTAAGCGTTCTTCTGCTAACGATTATGGTGTGGTTGCCGTTGGGACGGGCACAGGATGCAGCGCCGGTGCAGGCGTCTCGCACCGATATCATCAACTACATTGCCTACTCGGAGTCACTGGCAAGTTCAGGGCAGCCCACCCCGGCCCAGTTGGAGGCACAGGCAGCCGCCGGCGTGCAGCGGGTCGTTTATCTTGCCTTCGCCGATCATGACACGTCGCTCCTCAACGAAGATCGTATCGTGCGGAGCCTGGGTATGCAGTTCGTGCAGGTGCCGGTGCTTTGGGAAAGGCCCTCAGTCGCGGATTTCAGGGCGTTTGCCGCCCTCATGCAGGAAGCCAGTGAGAGGCGGACGTTGGTCCATTGCCAGGTCAATTGGCGGGCCAGCAGTTTCTCCTTCCTTTACCGTGTGATTTTCAATGACGTACCCATGGATGATGCCGTGATGGATTTAACCTCCATTTGGACACCCGTGGAGCACTGGCGGCGGTTTATTGTGGAGGTTCTTGCGACCTACGGCATGGCCCCCGACTGTGAATTTTGTGACGCCTTACGTGGCTAGGTGGCCGCCAGGCGCAACGGGTTTTTCCTGTGTGAATGTGTAAATTGCGCTGAGTTCCCGTTGGCAAAACCCCTTCGTACATTGCCAGCCAAGTGGTAGGTAGCCGCCTGAGATAGCCAGTCTCCCATTGCAGCGCTGAAACTATGCAACTGAATTCCCATTGCCGCCCAAAGCGCCTCCCAGGGTAGAAAAGCAGTACTCAATTCGAGGGGCGGGGTACCAGGGCAATGAATTTCCGGGCGCGTCCTGGGAGCGTTGGCAGCGCAAGGCTCATAAACGCTCTGCGAGTACGCGCTGTCAGCCCGCGGGGCAGTAAAGTTGTCGCACCACACCGCAGCCCATCAATAGCAAAAAACCTCACTCACGAGTAATTGTTCTTCTATTACAACCACGCTCAGAGGTGTAAGGTTTACTCCTTGTTTATGTGCCCGGAGACAGGCCGCTGCTGTTAGCGGGGCACAAGAACAGCCCGTGCAACATCAGGACCTGGTCTCCGACATGGCCATGTTGCGTTGCCCCGGGGGACTTTCCACCCCGGGGTTCCCAGACCCCGGTCCCGCCGGGTATCGCAGTAAATGGGGTATTGGGGTGGGCTCCATATCGGCAGGGACCGACGACAAAAAAGGACATAGAACATGGATCTTGGAATAATTTTGACTTTGGCGTTTTTCGTATTTGCTGTTTTGGTTGCTGCCAAGAGTGTGGCCATAGTGCCCCAGTCGGATGAGTACGTGGTGGAGCGCTTTGGTAAGTACCGGGAAACACTCCCGGCAGGGATTAATTTGTTGATTCCCTTTTTGGATCGGATAGAGCACAAAGTTGTAGTTTTGGAGCGCCAACTTGATGCTTTTGATATTTCAGTGATTACCCGGGACAACGTCGAAATCGTCCTGGAGACCACGGTTTTCTTTCGGGTGATTGACGCCGCGAAATCAGTCTACAGAATTCGCGATGTCCCTCTCGCACTGCGAACAACCGCCGAGTCTATTATTCGCAGCGCGGCGGGCAAGTTGGAGCTCGATGACATTCAGAGCAGCCGACAGCAGATGAACGACGAAATTCTAAAAAATCTCCGGGATGCATCAGAAGTGTGGGGCCTTGAGATCACTCGCTCTGAAATAACCGATGTGAGGGTTGATGAGGCGACAAAGCAGGCCCAGCGTCAGCAGCTAAATGCGGAGCGGGAGCGTAGGGCTACGGTGGCCAAAGCTGAGGGTGAACGCTCGCGGGTAGAGCTGGAGGCTGATGCCGAGCTCTATGAGGCAACCAAAAAGGCCGAGGCGATCAAGCTTACCGCCGACGCCGATGCTTACGCGGTTATCAAAAAAGCTGAGGCTGATGCCCAGCAGACAAAGATGATTGCCGCAGCGATCGCAGATAATGGACAACCCGCGGTTGATTTCGAAATCTTGAAGCGTCAGGTAGATGCTATTGCGCGCATGGCGTCCTCCGATAATACCAAAACGATCGTACTCCCTTCGGATGTCACCAAGACCCTTGGCGGGTTGGCGGGCCTTCAGGAAGTATTGCGACGCACGGATGGAGCCTGAGATGGAACTGCTACTAAGCTACGAAGTTTGGTTTATTGCGGCACTGTTGCTTGTGGCTCTCGACGTCGTTTTAGGGCTGGATTTTATTCTTCTGTCCTTTGGTATTGGCGCGGCGGTTACGGGAAGCTCACTGCTGATGAAGGACGCCCTGCCGATGCCCTTCACTGGCAGTTGGGAGGCCTTGCTGACTTTTTTCGCGGTCTTCAGCCTGTTGATTCTCGTGCCGCTTCGACGTTTGACCAAAAAACCGGTCGCGGGTACAGAAGATACTGATATCAATAAATATTAGCTGCTCCTGAAGAGTTCCCGGGTGCAGCCGAGCGACACCATTGGAACTGCTCTGCATGTGAGTGGGTGGGGTCAAAGTGCCCAAACCAGAACGGGTCATGGCTGGAAGCGGGTATGGCGGGTTGTTGGAACTGTGGTGTTGCTCTTTAAGGTGGTGTCGTTCTACTGGTTGTCGCTCTGAGCGTGACGGCTTCCAGGGCCCGCTGACATTTCCTGGCAGTCCAGAAGCTGAGAAGGACAAAGGCCAGAAAGAAGAAAAATCCCACGCCAAGCTCTGAAGCTGAGGCAATCTGTATAAATTGGGATTCCGCGAAGAGCGTGTTCATCGCGCTGGCGTGACTTGATATGAGCTGGTCCATGCCGATATAAGCCATGATCAGGGCGACGACAAAGACATCGGCCATGGACCATTTTCCGGAATCAATGGCCAGCCATCTCAGTAGGGGCCGGCCCTGGCTACTGTTGTTGCTCAGGAGCAGGGTGATTGCCGCCAGGCACTTGCCTGCGGGTAGTAGGACACAGAATAGGGTCATGCCGGCGGCTAAAAAGAAAAGAGACAGCTGTCCGGTTTCGATCAGCAGGTTGACGAGATCGCCAATGCTTTTGTTTTGGTACATCAATAACTGCTGGTCAAAATAGATGCTGGCCCCGCCCACATTTACTGTAAAAGGTTCAACGAAGGCCCTTAGCTTCATCATGGGTACCCCTATGCCCGGTACCAGCAATGCCAGAATGGCGCTGTTGAGCATGCACAGCGTAATGATGTGCGCTGATTTTTCCGCGCCGCTAAACAGGTGGCCAAACTGATTCAGGGCCAGCAGGATAAGCAGCGCTGACAGGAGCCAAAGCATCCACCACTTAAAGCGCTCACCATGCTCGCGTTGGGCGGCATTCAGGGTGGTCAGGCATTGGCTGGTCGAATGGCACTGTAGACTACCTTGTAGGGCGTTTTTTTGCCGCTGCGCTACAGTATTCAGGTCCCCGGACAAACTGGTGAAATATTGGTTTAGTGTGACTTCTAGGTTTCCCGCCAACTCTCCGTTTTCAAGATCCTTGACGAAGGCCGCTGCGATCCCTGGGACCGAGGTCTCGAGTGCTTCAAAGTCGATGAGCAAGTCGAGAAGAAAGGCCTGGCTGAGGGCCTGGAGCGAATCGTTGATATCAGTGGCCGCCGCCTGCTTTTCCCTTATCGACTTTCGATATTCTTCGATGGCGGTGTAAAGCAACTTTTCTGTGGCTTCAATCAGCAAATCCCTGGCGCCTGGTTGCGCAAAAAGACGCTCAATCTCCTGATTGCCCAGCGTTGCAAAAAGGTCACTCCAAACGGCGGGTGAGGTAAGCGTTCGATCGCTGAGGGTCAACGCGGCTTTCTGGTCTTCAATGTGGCGAATTTCATTCAGCTGCTGCGTTACCGCGACGGCAGCCCACCAGATGACGCCGGTCAGAACCACACAAAGCGTGGTGAGCAATGATTTCATGTCGACAGTTGTGTCCCTTGCGGTTTCTTTCGTTTATTGGGTCCAGGGTCAAACGGTTGGGGTGTGATGCGTACAGTGAAAAGAGCCTATCGTTTTTCGCGTGACAGGAAAAACACGGCAAGCGCCATACAGCCGGCCACATAGGGCAATGAGCCAATGGGTGACCCTTGTGTTGTCATGCCGTCTATGGCGGACAAATAGTCGGGCATGGCGTACAGCCACAGCGCAGCAAACACGATAAGGAACAGGCCGAGATAACCCCGTGAAAACATGAGCAGTCCCTGTGCAGAGAATTTGGTTTGGGCCATGAATTGCCGGAGGGAAATAAAGAGCGCGCTGGTTACAAGAATGACCGACCCCATCATTTCCGATCGCGGCGTTAGGGGAATTCCCAGGAGATCAAACCAGGTATTGAGGGTCAACAGGACAAAAATAACCGGTGTAAGCAGTCCGGCCAGCAGTGTGTACATGGCAAATTTCAGATTCTTTTGCCGCGTTGAATCCACCTTCTGGGTGGACGTTGATGCTGCCTTGGGCACGAGTACAGAGGTCGCCAGGGTCAGGGCAATTGGGCCCGTGAAGGCAAAGCCCACCATGCTGGACACGGGGACCGATGCCAGGGACGACGTAAAATTGGCATAGTTCCATGTCCACCAGCCGTACTGGGGTCCGAAGTGATCAAAAACCTCATAGAAAACGTGGTGCACTATCCCGACGGACAGGGCTCCCATGATCACTCCCCATCGCTGTTCGAAGAGCCCTGCCTGTCGAACCAGCACGAAGGCTGCATACATGATGGCCGGGTACAGCGCGAGGATATACAGCGGTGCCCGTCCGAAAAAAAACTGCACCGAAAACTCATTGTGAATAAAAAATAGGGCGTTGTCCGCCGCACCCAATTTTTCGGGGAAATACACGGGAATTTCCAGTGCCAGCATAAAGATGACAGACGCCAGCCAGAAGCCCAGATAGATGGAGTCTCCTCGCCTGTAATGCCCGAGGCTATGACGCAGGCCCCAGACTGCACCGAAAATCAACAGGACCTCGATGATATTCATGGTCCAGTGTGACAGCGTGAAAGGGCTTTTTACGAAGACCCAGCTCTCGATATTATCAGGATGAAACCCCCCCAGGCGCTCCACCAGTTGCGAGAAGGTGAGGGCTGTCTCAGTCACTCAGCACCGGAGGCTGGGGTTTGCCAATGATTTGCGACACATCAGTTCCTGCTTGCCAGTGACCCAGCCATTCCGAGTAATACGCGGGCAGGGGCTGGTTAACGCTGTCGTGCCATGGTAACTGTGAGGCCAAAACGCCCAGCGCAGATTTCACCTGTGCCAGCACCGGTATGCGGGCAAAAGGGTTGTCGGAATAGGCGTTGGCCGGCACGTCTTGCACATACGCGGCGAATTCCAGCTTGATCATGTCGAATAAATCTCGGGTGTGTTTCTGGAACGTGCCGGTATGCCGGATGCGGTACCAGTGGCTGCCCACGACATGGTTATACACATCGTAGGCGGAGCTTCGGTGTTCTATTTCCTCGCAGAAATGCCATATGAACAGGGAGGCTACTTGGGCATCTCCCGACTGAAACAAGACCGCCCTGTGGTCGAGTATCATCTTGAAAAAAGGGGTGAAAATTGCTTCCAGACCCCCGGCATAGGCTAGATGATATTCCAGCGGGTGGGCCGCATAGACGGCTTCGTAGCTCTCGAGAACGTTGTCGAGTACGTTCTGCAGCGCTGGGTATTGCGCAATCAGTGCCCGGGCGTGGCGCAGGTGTTTTTGCGCATGGATGGCCTCCTGCTTTCGGAAGGCAACGGCTTCATCCATGACGGCGGGGTCGGTTATGAGGGCCTCCGCATCGCGCATCACGCGACACATGTATTTCTCAAACCCGACCACAAAAAAAGTAATTTGATTCATCAGGACAGAAAACGACGGGTTGTCTGGGTTCCAGATAAACCTTGCGTGGTCGACATCGAAGTCTATTTGCCTGACAACCAGATTACTCACGGTGATGGCGTCTCTTTTTCTGAAGCTGGGCGATCCCACAATAGCGGTAATGTCGTCGGGAAACCACCGAGCCGCCCGACGCTATTGTGTAAAGTGCCCGGACTAAGGGGCCTCGGCAGCCATAAAATCCAGGGTTAGGGCGGTCAGCGCCCTTACACCTACCGGCAGCGCCCGCTCATCGGCGTAAAACCGGGGGGAGTGATTGGGGTACACGAGTTCTGGGTCGTCGGGAGCCGCCCCGAGAAACAGAAAGAGCCCGGGGACTTCGTTGGCGAAATATGAAAAATCCTCAGCTGTTGTGGTTTGCTGCGCCTGAATAAACCCGTCGCCCGCGATACCGCGCAATGTTGGCGCCATTTGCTGATACAGAGCGGGGTCGTTGCGCGTTACCCCATAACCGAGCTTGATGTCGACCTTGGCAGTGGCCCCAGCCGCTGCGGCTATATGGGTGGCGGTGCGTCGTACTCGCTCGTGGATATCAAGTCGTGTTGCGGCATCAAAGGTGCGAATCGTGCCGATCAGGTCGACGGATTCCGGGATGATGTTACTGCGCACGCCGCCATCGATTTTCCCCACGGTGACGATAGATGGTGTAAGGGTTGCATCAAGCTGGCGGGATACGATGGCCTGCAGTCCGAGAACAACCTGACTGGCGGTGACGATAGGGTCGACGCCCGCCCAGGGGATGGCGCCGTGGGTCTGTTTACCCGTGATCGTTATTTTATAACTGTCCGAGGATGCCATCAGGCCACCGGGCCGGGTGGCAATCGTTCCTGCCGGGTAGGGGAACACATGCAGTCCAAATACAGCATCGGGACGGGGCGCATCGAAAGCACCCTCTGCCAGCATCAATTCTGCCCCACCCACGGAGTCGTCTGGAGTGCCTTCTTCCGCAGGCTGAAAAATGAAAAGCACAGTACCCGGTAAGTCCTCGCCCATTTCGGCCAGTACCTGGGCAACACCCATCAATATGGCGACGTGATTGTCATGGCCACAGGCGTGCATCACGCCAACATCCTGGCCCCGATACTCGCCACGGACTTTGGACGCAAAGGGCAGATCGACAAGTTCGGTGACCGGCAGGGCATCCATATCGGCTCGCAGCGCCACAGTTGGTCCTTCGCCGCCGCGTAGCACGCCAACAACGCCGGTATGGGCCACCCCGGTTCGAACCTCCATGCCCAGAGCGCGCAAGTGCTCCGCTACGACACCGGCTGTACGAAATTCCCGATTGCCAAGTTCCGGATTCTGGTGCAAATCACGACGCCAGGTCACTACATCAGGCATCACCCGTTCGACGCCCTGGTCAACTGACTCGGGTAACTGGGCCATGGCCAGGGGGGTCAATAGGGTGAGTAGCAGTAGCCTTAAACTGCAGTAGCTTAGAGATCGGTTCATATTTCGAAGCCTTTTCATTATACGATTGATGAATGTACACCGCTGCAGCCCGATGATGTACGGATCAGGGGCAGTGATTTTTGACAGGTCTCGGTCCCTATCCGTCGGTCAAGGCGACACCGTGCTCAACGATCCCGGGTGCAGCCCCATTTCAGCCTGATCCAGTCCGCGGTCACAGACCGAACATGCCCGCCGCGTTGCCAAAGAAACACATCCCAATGAAGGCGACGGTGGCGCTGAGTAATGGTACCCAGAACATGCCCACGGGCGCATCGGTGCGGCGCGCGAGTCCGAGATCTCCAGCGAGACTGATCAGCCACATGGCCAGACAACCCCAAAAACCAAAAATTAGCCAGCTCAAAATATTTCCCCCTCAGGCATGGGCATCAAATATACACCGTTGTGAAGCCCAGTGACGTAAGGTGGCGCTGTTGGATCAGCCGTCAATTAGCGACTGATCAATGTCGTATTTAGGTCTGGAACTCGTCCCGTAATTCGGGTATTTCTAAACGTGGTTTTGACCTGACGCCCCCTGGGCGTTCGACAAAAGTCTGACCCGATATTTCGGGGGAGTACAAGAATATGGTGAGACGTTCAGGTGGTCGGCAGGCGAGGCATGCCCAACGAAGTGCGCCCCTCGCGGAAGCCATGAAGCCCGTTCGCCCCGGAGAGTGCGGAGGGCGTTATCAACCGTTTTCTGCCGACGATCTGGGTGCCGTCGTCGGCAATATCTTTCGCATTCTTGAAGAAGTTGGCTTCAAGGAAGCGACCCCCCATTGCATCGAGAGCTGCACTGCCGTGGGCGCCGTACTGGGAGCTGATGGCAGGCTTCGTATGCCGCGGTCGGTTGTTGAAGATGCACTCGCCAAAGCGCGCCGGAACCTGACGCTGTATGCCCAGGACCCCGAGTTCGATTTGGATCTATCCGGTTCGCGGGTTCATTTCTCAACGGCGGGAGCTGCCGTGATGGTGGCCGATTCAGAGCAGAACGAATACCGACCTTCCACAGCCCGTGACCTCTACGACCTGGCGCGCATCGCAGACAACTGTGAGCATATTCACATGTTCCAGCGCATGTGTGTGCTCCGGGACATCGAAGATCCCTATGAGATGGACCTCAATACCACCTATTGCTCCGTGGCGGGTACGCGGAAACACGCGGGGGCCAGTTGGGGGCATTACACCCATCTCGAAAAATCCATTGAGATGCTGCATATCATTGCCGGTGGTGAGGCAAGCTGGCGGGCGCGGCCTTTTGTCAGCCAGTCCAACTGTTTTGTGGTACCACCAATGAAGTTTGCGAGTGACGCCCTGGAATGTCTTCGCGTGGCAGTGCAGGGTGGCATGCCGGTTCTGCTGCTGTCTGCCGGGCAGGCGGGGGCCACGACACCTGCAACCCTCGCCGGTGCCGTAAGCCAAGCCTGGGCGGAGTGTCTGGGTGGACTCGTCTACGTCAATGCCATAGAGCCCGGGGCACCCGCCATTATCGGTACCTGGCCTTTTGTTTCTGATCTGCGTACCGGCGCCATGAGCGGAGGTTCTCCAGAGCAGGGCTTGATATCGAGCGCCTGTGCGCAATTGGGTATTCATTTCGATCTGCCCTTTGGTACCGCCTGTGGCATGACCGATGCCAATATGCCAGACTTCCAGGCAGGAGCCGAGCGTGCCCATACGCTGATGCCACCCGCTCTTGCTGGCGCCAATATTATTTATGAATCGGCGGGTATGTACTCGAGCCTGCTCGGTGTCTGCCCGGAGAGCCTGTTACTCGATAACGATGTTCTTGGCGCCACGCTGCGCGCTGTTCGGGGTATCGAGGTCAATGAAAAAACCCTTGGTTTTGATGATCTGGCAGAAGTTTGCCTTGGGGAAAAAGGCCATTACCTGGGTTCGGATCACACCCTGGCGGTCATGCAGAGCGAGTATATCTATCCCGACGTTGGCAATCGCTTCAGTCCGACCGTATGGGAGCAATCTGACAAGCCTCTCGCCATCGACAGTGCCATTCGCAGGCGGGATACGATTCTGGCCAGCTACGTACCGACCCACATCAGCCCGGCGATTGATGCCGAGGTCAGGGCCAAGTTTCCCATTCGCCTGCAGATTGAGGATTTGCCCAAAACCGCCTGATTAGAGCTGCCTCAACAGCCCCGCTGCTGATCTATTGGTACCGGGGTTGAGTGTAGATTCAAGACCGTATTCGGCGGTTCTCTGGATCATACAGGGGGCGCAGTGCAGGTCTGGCGGGTATGCGCTCGCAGGCAATTTCGATCTCGTAGTGGCCTTCCAGCACGGCATCAGCGGTCGCCTCGGGATCGGTTTGCACGTAGCCCAGGCCAAGTGCGCTTCCCAGGGTATGGCCGTAAGCGCCCGAGGTGATATGACCGACCAGCACACCGTCGCGCCATACCGGCTCGTTGTGGTAAATGAGGGGTTCTGGATCGCTCAGCTGAAATTGCAGGAGGCGACGCGGTACCCCCTGATCCCGCTGCTGCAGTAATGCTTCGCGGCCAATGAATCCTCCAGTCTTGTCAAATTTCACAACAAACTCCAGTCCCGCCTCAAGGGGCGTGTCTTCATCTGTGACATCGTGGCTCCAGTGCCGGTAGGCTTTTTCCATGCGCAACGAGTTGAGTGCGTGGTAGCCGGCGTGCACCAGATTGTGTTCATGGCCCATGACCACGAGTCGATCGTAGATGTCCTGGGCAAATTCCGTGGGGATATAAAGCTCCCAACCCAGCTCGCCGACGAAGGTGATCCGTGAAGCCCGAGCGTAACCGAACCCCAGTTCGATTTCCCGACTGGTGGCAAAAGGAAAGCCCTTAGGACTTAGGTCGGCGGGGGTCAGTGACTGCAGGAGAGTTCTACTGCGGGGACCCATCAGGGAAATGACCGTCATGCCCGAGGTAACGTTGGTGAGCACACAGTGGGCGTCCTCAGGGATATGGCGTTTGAGCCAGTAGAAATCACGGACCTCGGTTTCTGCGGCCGTCACGATGAGGTAAGCGTTTTCGGCGAGACGCGTCACCGTAAGATCTGCCTCAATGCCCCCCCGGGCGTTCAGCCACTGGGTATACACCACCCGGCCAATCTTAACGTCGATATCATTGGCGCAGACACGATTTAAAACACGGGGTGCATCCCGACCTTCAAGACGAAATTTGGCAAAGGAAGACTGATCGAACAGCACCACACCCTCCCGGGCCGCCCTGTGCTCTGCGGCCGAATGCTCGAACCAGTTCTGACGCCCATAGCTGTACGCATAGACCGGCGAGACTCCGGCAGGTGCGTACCAGTTGGGTCGCTCCCACCCGTAAGCTTCACCGTGACAGGCCCCGGCCTTCACCAACCGGTCATGGATCGCAGATTTACGTACCCCGCGCCCGGTTTCATATTGACGGTAGGGGTAGTGTGTGGCGTAGAGGAGGCCCAAACTTTCGCTGACCCGCTCTTGTAAATACCGTCGATTGTTTTGAAACGGCATATTGCGTCGAATATCGACCTCCCACAAATCAACGGGGGGACGCTTATCGCGAATCCATTCTGCAGTGACTTTACCCACCCCTCCCGCCGACTGGAGGCCGATCGAGTTAAGGCCCGCAGCCACGAAGCAATTTTCCAGTTCGGGTGCTTCACCCAGGTGGTAGCGTACATCCGGCGTAAAACTTTCAGGGCCGCAAAAAAACTTTTGTATCCCTGCGTGTTCCAATGCGGGCAAACGCTTCATCGCGTCGTGTAGCACCGGTTCAAAATGGTCAAAATCCCCGGCTATCTCATCGAAACAAAAATCTTCCGAAATGCCGTCCATGCCCCAGGGTTTTGCGTGGGGTTCAAAGGCCCCCACCAAAAGTTTACCGGCATCGTATTTGTAATAGGTGCAGGCGTTATAGTCGCGGAGCACTGGCATGTCGGGCTGTAAACCTGCCACCGAGTCGAACAGAACGTAATAGTGCTCGCAGGCATGCAGTGGCAGATTGACGCCCACCGAGGCGGCCAGATCTCTGGACCACATGCCACCACAGATGACAACATGACGCGCCTTAATGTCACCTTTAACGGTGCGAACGCCAGACACTTTAGAGCCCGTGCGCAGAATTTCTTCAACTGCCGTATCGGTAAACATCTGTGCGCCACGATTCCGCGCACCTTTGGCGAGAGCTTGGGTTATATCCACGGCATTGGCATAGCCGTCTGAGGGGATATGAATGCCGCCGTGCAGATCTTGCGTCTCGATCAGGGGGTATCTTTCACTAATTTCGTCGACGCCGAGTACGTTCACCTGCAAGTCAAAAACTTTTGCCATTGAGGCGCTGCGTTTGAGTTCTTCCATGCGCTCTTCGGTTGAGGCAATCGAGATCGAGCCTGGTTGGCGGTAGCCCGTTGCCTGACCCGTTTCAGCTTCCAATTCGCGGTATAGCTCACTGGTGTAGCGGGCTAGCTTGGTCATGTTGATAGAGCTGCGCAGTTGACCGACGAGTCCTGCAGCATGCCAAGTTGTGCCGCTCGTCAGCTCTTTACGCTCTAACAAAACGACGTCGGTGATGCCCAGCTTCGTTAAATGGTAGGCCACCGAACAGCCTATAACGCCACCGCCGACAATGAGGACCTCACACTGTTCTGGCAGGGACGTCATTAGCTGGCTAACCGAGTGTTCGTGGGATCATAAGCGGGTTCGCCAAGAACCTGGGCCTTGTATCGCCCATCGAGTAGCCCTACCTGGAAAACCGATCCTGGCACGGCGTGCTCGGGTGCTACGTAGCCAAAACCCAGGCTCTTGCCAACGGCATAGCCATAACCGCCGGAGGTAGTAACCCCTATACAGTCATCCCCCATGAATATGGGCTCACCGCCGCGAACGTCAGAGTCTTTTGCATTGACTTCGAAGTACACCAGCTGCAACGTGCGCTCAGTTTTGGATTCTGTGGCTGACTTACCTACGAAGTCGGCCTTATTGCCACTAAAAAATCGGGCCATATCGGCCTCCATAAGGGTTACCTCATTGGTCAACTCGGTACCCCAGCCACGATAGGCTTTTTCCATGCGTAGGCTGTTGAGCGCATACAACCCAAAGTCGGTGATGCCATGGTCTTGTCCGGCATCCCAAACCGCATCGTAAAGTGCTGCTAAATCTTCCACCTTGGGATGCAGCTCCCAACCTAACTCCCCAACATAATTAATGCGCAAAGCGCGAACTTCTATCCCCGAGATTTCAATGTCTTGGCTACTGCGCCAGCGAAAATGTGCATTGTCCAATGGCGCTTCAGTGAGTGTTGACAGTACATCGCGCGATTTAGGGCCGACTAGCGCCAGTACGCCACGCTCATCGGTCGCGTTCTGAATAGTGACGTCTTCGCCGGGTTCCACCTGCTGCGTCAGATGATCTAGATCTCGCATCTCAGCGCTCGCTGCTGAAAGCAGATAAAAGTGATCGCTGGTGACTCGAGTTACCGTTGCCTCGCCCAGAATGCGGCCATTGCGGGACAGGAAGTGGGCCAGCGCAATGCCACCATCGCGCTTCGGCATACGGTTGGCCAGTATGCGATTTAGGAAATTCTCGGCACTGGCCCCACGGATGTCATATTTTGCGAACCCTGTTAGATCAATCACCCCAACGCGTTCTCGTACGGCAAGGCACTCCTTGCGCACCACATCAAAGGTGGTATTTCGTCGATAGCTACAATCTTCCTTGCTGCCATCGCTTGAAAACCATTTGGGGCGTTCCCAGCCGAAGGTTTGGGTGTGGATTGCGCCTTTGTCTTTGAGTTGACTGTACAAGGGACTTAGTCGGCATTCCCTTGCAGCTTCAAATTCCTCTCCGGGCAAGGGCGTTGCATAGGTGAGTCCATAATCTTGAAAGCCTTTGGCGCGCATGAAGTCACGATCAGCAAACACGCCAAAGCGCCGCGGGTCAAAACCGGTCATGTTGATTTCTGAATCGCCATACACCATCCACTGTGCAAGGTACTTGCCGCAGCCAGCGCCCTGGGCGATGCCAAATGACGAGCCGCAGCAGAGCCAAAAGTTGGGGATGCCGGCGACCGGGCCCAAAAGGGGAGGACCGTCTGCCGAGTGGGGAATTGCGCCGTTAACAATGCGTTTGATGCCGGCATGCAGCATATTGGGCATGCAGTCCATGGCGCGTTCCAGCCAAGGCATGATTCGCTCGAGGTCGTCGGGAAAGAGTTCGCTATCTGACGACCAGGGCGGCAGCCCCGAAGGACCCCAGGCTTCAGTTATACCACTGGACTCGTAGATGCCGATTAATCCGGATTTTTGCTCCTGACGGATATAAGCCGACGCGTAGGGGTCGCGCATGACGGGAAACTCTTCGTCTCGATCGACGAAATCCTGAATAGCCCCGGTGACAATATAATGGTGTTCCATATTGGCTATGGGCAGGTCGGCGCCCACCATCTGTGCGATTTGCCGGGCGAAACTACCGGCGGCGTTGACCACGATTTGCGCCCTCACGCTGCCTTGCTCGGTGTCAATTTGCCAGTCCCCTGATGCCAGTGCGTTGATGTCGAGCACCCGATTGTGGCGAACAATACGCACTCCAAGATTCGTCGCGCCCCGAGCCATGGCGTTGGTTAGGCCTGAGGGGTCGGCATGGCCGTCGTCGAGGGTCCAGGCGCCGGCGAGAACGCCATCGATGTTGTAAAAAGGGTTGATTTCTTTGATCTTGGCCGGACTGATGATTTCCATATGGAAACCTACGTTGTCGGCAATACCTTTCATATAGTGAAACCAATCGAGATCAGCCTGCTGACGAGCCACTCTGATGCCACCCGAGGCATGCCAGCTTACGTATTGCCCGGTTTTTTCTTCGAGTGTCGGGTAGAGCCGGTTGCCGTAGTCATGGATTTTGGCAAGGTTGTAGTTGCTGACCAGGCTGGGACACTGGCCCGCGGCATGCCAGGTGGAACCCGAGGTCAGTTCGCCTTTTTCAATGAGCAAAACATCGGTTTCGCCCTCTTCAGCCAGGTGGTAGGCCAGGGCCACGCCCATGATGCCGCCACCGACAATAACAACCTTGGCTTGTGTCTCCATGGCCGCCGCTTCCCCCAGTATTTTTCCAGAGGCTAACTCGAATTGACCGCTTGAGAAAAGCCATTTCATCAATTTACTTGTTCATCTGAACAAATAAAAAATGAGCTCTATTCCGGCCTGGTTGTGAACTTAAGTTCAGCGTCAAAAACCTTGGGAATTGTGCGCCTTTTGGACGGCGAAGGGTGAGGCGAATTCAAGGCAAGTAGGCATGCGTTGAATTTTGACGGCGTCTATCAGCAAGCGAGCAGTCAGAGCGCGACCGACAGGAGTGTTTGCCGGTCGGATAAAAAACTCCATGAGCCGACAACACGGCGTACTGACCCTGTGTAATGGTCCTCTCATGACGACAGGCGGACGGTTGCAGTCATTTTTGTGAAGGACTTTTATATTTATCGCGCCGGGCTAGTGAGGTTCGGGCACTTAGTTGTTTCGCATAAGGGCCCTAGGGTGTTCGCATGGGGCGCCTGCTCTGGGATTTTAGTTTGTTAGGGTTTCGTCGCCTCTTTTGTGGATTAGGGGCGGTTAAACGTGCATTTTTGAGAGTCTCAGCTCGGCTGCTGGCATTTTCTGACTGGGGTGGCTTGGGCTTTTTTGGTTTTTTGGCTTTGGCAGGTGGGCGCAGCGCCAACTCAGGCAATTTGTTTTGCGGCTCGAAGCCGGCGACCAGTTTTCTGGGGAGTAGGGTTTGGATCAATCGTTCGATATCCTGTAGAAGTTGGCTTTCATCGGCGCTTACAAGGGACACCGCCTGCCCTGTTGCACCAGCACGACCAGTACGACCGATGCGATGCACGTAATCATGCGCCACCTCGGGTAGGTCCAGATTCACCACCTGTGGGAGCTGCTCGATATCAAGCCCACGGGCAGCAATATCGGTGGCGACTAACACCCGCAACTTTCCCGACTTGAATTCTCCGAGCGCCCGGGTTCGGGCGCCCTGGCTTTTGTTGCCATGAATCGCGGCGGCTTGAATGTTGTTTTTCTCTAAAAACTCGGCGAGTCTATTGGCGCCACGCTTCGTACGGCTGAAGACCAAAACCTGCTCCCATTTATGATGACTAATAAGTTCAAGCAACAAATGGCGTTTCTGATTTTTATCGACCGGATGTATCCATTGGCTCACATTAGGTGCAGTGCTATTCCTCGGCGTGACCGAGATTTCAACGGGGTCATTTACGATGGTCTTGGCTAAGTCCCGAATGTCGTCAGAAAAAGTCGCAGAAAACATTAGGTTTTGGCGCTTATTCGGCAGGGCCTTTAATATTCTCCGAATGTCGTGGATAAACCCCATGTCGAGCATGCGGTCTGCTTCATCCAGGATCAGCACCTCAAGCGTATGGAAGGACATGGCATTTTGCTGGTACAGGTCCAGTAAACGTCCAGGCGTAGCAACCAGAATATCGACGCCCTTGCGTAGCCGCATCATTTGCGGGTTGATTTTGACACCGCCAAAAACGACCGTAGAGCGCAAGCGAAGGTGTTTTCCATACGCCTCTACACTTTCGCCAACCTGAGCAGCCAGTTCCCGCGTGGGTGTCAACACGAGCGCTCGGACTTGGTTGGCCTTTGCGGGTGGGCCCTTTGACAGGCGCTGCAGTAGCGGCAGGGTGAAGCCCGCTGTTTTACCCGTTCCGGTTTGTGCTGCGGCCATAACGTCGCGGCCGTTTAGTACCGCGGGTATGGCCTGTGCCTGTATAGGAGAAGGGGTGTCGTAGCCTTTTTCAGAGACTGCTTCAAGAAGCTGCTTACATAAACCCAGTGTGGAAAAACTCATAGCGCCTCTGTTCATATGTGGCTTGTTAAGTAGCGGTAAGGTGGTGAGCAACGGTTTTTTGGCCCGTTGAAGGAATGGTGGGTAAAAAAATCGACTGTTTGTTCTTGGACAGTTACCTGCGTTTTACGTGAACCACTGAGCCACCAGATATTTTAAATATGCCAGCCCGACTGGAGTGACTGCCCGTCGGTTGCATCAGTAACTGGATTCACCCAGCAGGAATAGATGCCGTCATCCCGACCGCCCGGAGTATAGGGTAAATAAAAGAAATGCCGTGAATAAATCCTGTCAAGAATGCCGCTGGCGAGCTCTGAAAATATTGGACCTGATTGATTTTTCTCTTCGGATGGCAGCCCGGGCTCGCAATCCTGGACACGCTGCAGAGTTGCGTTGGCGATGTTCGCCAGAGGTCACCGCTCTTGTCGTGCCCGTTGGATACAGGTAGTGAGTTTTGAGAAGTCTGTTACCTAGTCAGGTTTGTGCTTTTGTAAGGCAATAACAGTGTCTAGACGACTTCGTCCTGCCGATGCCTTACGAGGTGTATCTACCAGAGTAATTAGACCGGGCCAATCCGGTGTTTTGGGGGATGGTAGCTGTGAGCTGTGTAAAGGGGCTGGCGGGAAAATTAGACTAAAAAACGCCCAACTTCCTTGGCGAAGCTGGGCGTCTTGGCACAACCGTACGATTACTCGATTGCTATAACGACCTGGTGGATGGTTCCGCTGAAACGTGTTTCGGCAGGGCCCACACCAATATCATTGGCAACCGGCGTCTGGTTATCGAGACCTACATCAGCCGTTTCATCAGCTGAAAAGATCAGCGGCTGTGTTCGACCAATCCGGCCCGAGGCTACCACTTCCCCATCTACCGAGATCGTAGCATCGCCGCCTTTGCCCAGGCCGCCACCATCGTAGTCAAAGTTCATGACAATGGTTGCCGGCCCCGGGGGAATCGGCGTTTCTGCTGCGACAGTAAATCGCTCAAGACCCAAGAAGTTATAGGTGTAAATGGGTCGGCCATCCTTCATGTAAAGCGACCAGCCACCAAATCGACCACCTTGTGTCAGAATTACGCCGGTTGTGTCTTTGTCGACGTCTACTTCTGCGGTAATGCTCTTCGACCTGTTCTTGGAGTTCATGAACACATTCTCCAACATGCCGTTCATACCGTCGTACAGCGTGAGTGACTTACGGTCACCCAACAAATCAGGACGTCCTGCAATCGCGGGATTCATG
>CALKDK010000050.1 GCA_938084055.1 uncultured Luminiphilus sp. | reverse complement strand
CTGCTTCTCCGTGCACACGAACTCTGGCTGAAGTCCCCGGACACTCTGGCCCATTATCAGCGGCGCTTCCGATCAATACTGGTCGATGAGTTCCAGGACACCAATACTATCCAGTACGCCTGGCTACGGGTTTTGTCGGGGGGGGTGATTCCGACGGTTGCCGTGGGGGATGATGATCAGTCGATTTACGGATGGCGCGGTGCCAAGATTGAGAATATTCATCGGTTTGGAGATGATTTTTCCCCGGCCGAAACCATTCGCCTTGAACAAAACTACCGCTCTACCCAAACGATTCTCAACGCCGCCAATGGGTTAATCGGCCACAACTTTGGGCGCCTGGGCAAGGAGTTATGGACGGCTGGTGAGCCGGGCGAACCCATCAGCCTTTATGCGGGCTTTAACGAACAGGATGAGGCACGGTTCATTGTTGAGCGGATTGAGGGCTGGCTAGCCGAGGGTAATACACGACGGTCAAGTGCCATCCTGTATCGATCCAATGCCCAGTCACGCGTGTTGGAGGAGGCGTTGATCAGGGCGCAGATCCCATACCGGATCTACGGCGGGCAGCGCTTCTACGAGCGCCTGGAGATTCGTAATGCCCTCGCCTATATGCGGCTGCTGATTAACCGCAGTGACGACATGGCCCTTGAGCGCGTGCTCAACGTTCCTGCCCGGGGCATTGGCAATAAGACAGTGGAGCAGTTGCGTGACTTGGCTCGGGGTCGCCAGGTGCCGCTGTGGCAGGCTATTGCCATTGCACGGGATGAAAAAGCCTTTACCCAGCGGGCGCTGAATGCCCTGGCTGGTTTTACGGCACTGGTTGATGAGTTGGATTCCAGTACCCTGGAGCTGCCCCTTGAGGAGCTGACGGAACATGTGGTGACACAATCTGGCTTGCTCGAGTACCACCGGGCGGAGAAAGGGGAGCGTGGGCAGGCCCGGGTAGAAAACCTGGAGGAACTGGTGTCTGCGGCGAAAACATTTGCTATCGAGGACTCTGAGCTCTCACCACTGCAGCAATTTCTCGACAGCGCTGCGCTGGATGCTGGCGATGCCCAGGCTGACCCCCACGAGGACAGTATTCAACTCATGACACTGCACTCGGCAAAAGGCCTGGAGTTTCCACTGGTTTTTCTATCCGGGATGGAGGAAAACTTATTTCCTCATCGCATGTCGCTGGATGAGCCTGGGCGCCTCGAGGAGGAGCGCAGGCTGTGCTACGTAGGTCTGACGCGAGCCATGCAAAAACTGGTACTGACCTATGCGGAAAGTCGGCGGATACACGGCTCCGAGTCTTACAACACAGCATCCCGTTTCGTCAGAGAGATTCCCGCAGAGTTGGTCAACGAAGTTCGCCTGGGTGCGTCGGTGTCTCGCCCGCTATCTTCCTTGGCGATGACACCCAGCGCAGCCCACATCGAGAGTGGGGTGAGTCTCGGCCAGCGCGTTCTGCACAAGGTCTTCGGTGAGGGCGTTATTACAAATTTTGAGGGGCGCGGGGCCAACGCCCGTGTTGAGGTGAGTTTCGCCGAGGGCTCGAAGTGGCTGGTGCTGCAATACGCGAATCTCCAGTCACTCTAGATCCAATGTCCGGTCCATAATAAGTTGAGGAGTGTCTTGATGTTTGAGCAACGTTTGTTACCGGCCGTGGTCGTCGCTCTCGTTTCGCTCCTGGTCCTTGTGATCGGGTTGTGGGCGGTAGACAGTAGTCGGCAGCACCTGCCCACAGAAAATCCGTCCCGATCGATCGGCGAAGCTGCGTACAACTGGAAACTGGTTACGACCTGGCCGAAGAACCTGCCGGGCCTTGGCGCTGCGCCGGAAAACTTTGCCCGCTATGTCAAAGAAATGAGTGACGGGCGTCTGCAGGTGCGGGTATTTGGCGCTGGTGAGATTGTCCCCGCTTTCGAGGTCTTCGACGCCGTCGCGCAGGGCGCCGCAGAAATTGGGCACGGCGCGAGCTATTACTGGAAGGGCAAGATTCCCGCGTCAGTCTTCTTTACGGCGGTACCTTTTGGTATGACGGCACAGGAAATGAATGGCTGGCTGCACTATGGGGGCGGTCTGGAACTGTGGCAAGAGCTGTACGCGCCATTCGGTGTCATTCCCTTTGCTGGCGGCAGTTCAGGCGTCCAAATGGCAGGGTGGTTCAATCGAGAACTCAAAAGCACGGCTGATCTGGCTGGCTTGAAGATGCGCATTCCCGGGCTGGCAGGGGAGGTCTTTGACGCGGCGGGGGGCACTGCTGTTCGAATTGCGGGGGGTGAGGTTTACACTTCCATGCAAACTGGTGTGATCGATGCGGTGGAATGGGTGGGTCCTTACAACGACAGAACCCTGGGGCTGAATGAGGTGGCCGAGTTCTACTACTATCCCGGGTGGCACGAGCCCGGAGCCCTTCTGGAATTCACCGTTAATGCCAACGCTTTTGCCCAGCTCCCGCCCGATCTGCAAGCTATCGTTCGTTACGCTGCGCGCGCCGCTAATCAAGACATGCTGGACGAATTCACCGCGCGCAATAATGAATCATTGCAGCAGTTGCTGGCTGCGGGCACAAAGTTGCGTCCCATGCCCGATGACATACTGGCGTTGCTGTACGAAAAAACCCTGTTGGCAATGGCGGCGCTCCGTGCTGGTGATCCGATGGCGGAGAAAATCGCAAAATCCTATGATGCCTTTGCGCAGAGTGTGCGGGCCTACCATGAGATATCAGAGCGGGCCTACCTCAATGCGCGCGACAAGGTATTGCCGCCGGTTATGCCGGGCGGTGACTGATTAGCTGATACCTCGCCGCTGGATGGCCCGGGTTCGCTTGTCCTCACCAATAGCCACGTAGACGAAGGTACCCTCCGTGACTTTAATGGGCTCTCCATCTTGCCTAGAGTTGATCCAGACCTCGACCACCACTCGAACCGAACTGCGACCTACCTCCAATATGTCAGAGTAGCAGCTGACGACTGCACCGACGTGCACTGGCGTCAGGAATACCATTCCCTCTACAGCGACGGTGGCGACGCGGCCCCCAGCCACCTCGCAGGCGGTGACATAACCTGCCAGGTCCATTTGGGACATTAGCCAGCCACCAAAGATATCGCCGTGTGGGTTGGTATCGGCGGGCATGGCGACAGCCTGAAGACTCAATTCCCCCTGGGGTGTCGGATTCATATCGAGGTCAGTCATAAATTAATCAGCCTTTGGTTTTCTCTGTGTTGCGAGTTTGTGAACCCCGCGGCGGCTCGAAATCAGCACTATTGGCCGCGCAGCAGCCCCGGTAGCCAGGTTACGAGGTCCGGGATCGCCCAGAGCAGGACAAGGAGCGAAATTTGCAATCCCACAAAAGGTATGACGCCCCGGTAGAGCGCGGAAGTCTGAAGCCCCTCCGGAGCAACCCCCCTCAGGTAAAACAATGCGAAACCAAATGGCGGCGTCAGGAAAGACGTTTGCAGGTTGACGGCCACCATGATTGCCAGCCAGATGGGGTCGAACCCCATAGCCAGGAGAATGGGCCCGACGATGGGGACCACAACAAAGGTAATTTCAATAAAATCCAGAATGAAGCCCAGCAGGAAAATGGTGGCCATAACCAGTAGTAGCGCGCCTTGCGGGCCCAATTCCATGCGTTCAAAGAACGTCTGGACCAACTCTTCACCGCCAAAACCTCGAAATACCAATGTGAAGATGGCGGCACCAATCAGTATCAAAAAGACCATGCTGGTGATGCGCATGGTGGACAGCCCCACTTCGTGAAGCTTTGCCCAGTCCATTCCGCCGCGTTGTAGTGCCAGTAGCAGCGCGCCGATAGCGCCAACGCCCGCGGCTTCCGTAGGGGTAGCAGCTCCCGCGAGAATTGATCCCAGAACCAGCATAATGAGTAAAAACGGGGGGACCAGGGCGCGCAATAATTCGCCCAGGGAGGCCCCTTCAGATTGAACCGCCGGCGCTTTTTCTGGCCAAATCCTTGCAACGAGCAGCACCCAGGCCAAATAGAGACCAACGAGAATCATGCCGGGTATCAGGGCACCGATAAACAGGTCACCCACAGAAACGGTCGCGGTGTTAATAACGCCCAGTTGCAGCTGCGCTCGCTGGTAAGCGCTGGCAATGACATCCCCCAGCAGGACCAGCGCAATCGACGGTGGAATGATCTGCCCCAGGGTGCCGGTCGCGCAAATTGTGCCGGACGCCAGCGACGGACTATAGCCAGCCCGCAGCATTGATGGCAGGGACAGCAGACCCATGGTCACAACAGTCGCGCCTACGATGCCCGTGCTGGCTGCCAGCAGGGCGCCAACCAGAATCACGGCAACCCCCAGCCCTCCAGGTCGTCCGCCAAACAACTGCGCCATATTTTTAAGCAGGTCTTCTGCAATACGGGCGCGCTCCAGAATATTGCCCATGAGTATGAACAATGGGACGGCAATGAGCGTCTCATTGCCTATGGTGCCGAAAATACGGGTTGGAATGGCTGATAGGTAGCTCACATCGAAGACACCCAGCAAGGTGCCAAGCGTTGCGAACACCAAGCCGACCCCGGCCAGGGTCAACGCAACCGGGAAGCCTGCCAAAAGAAAAACACAAACAGCCAGGAACATCAGGAGCGGTATTTCAATCACTGTCAGACGCCTCGGCTATCAGCACGGTCAGTGCTTTACAGATTTCAGACACGGCCTGCAGTGCGAGCAAGGTGGCCATAACGGGCAGCAGGGTTTTCAGTAAAAATACAGCGGGAATGCCGCCTGGTTCTGCTGAGGTTTCCCGCGCCGCCCACGATTCGGCGACATATCCCAGGCTGGAAAGGCCGATCAGGGCGCAGAGTGGCAGGGTAAAAACAACGTGGCCAAGCGCATTTATCCAGGCCCTGGTTCTGGCGTTGAAACGCTGGTAAAGCACATCCACCCTGACGTGTTCCCCTGCCTGGAGTGTGCAGGATGCTCCGAGCATGAACAGGGTGCCATGGAGGTAAATGACACTTTCCTGCGCCGCAATGGCACCCACCCCAAATCCGTAGCGCAAAACAACAACAAAGACCGTTAGCACGGCCATAATCACAGGCAGCCAGGCGATGAACCTGGACAGACGCTGTGACAGACCATCGAGTAGTCGAATAGTTGACAGTAAAACCGGCACTTCTTATTCCTTATGGGGTCCTTCTGGACGAGACACAGGTTATCATTCTCCCAGCGCTGATATCAGGGAGGTCCCACACGTGCTGACAGTTCTTTCCCCGGCCAAGACTCTTGATTACGAGACGCCACCCCGCACCAAAAAGTCCACGCAGCCACTTTTCCTCGATCGTGCATCGCAGCTGATTGACGACGCGCGTGCGCTCTCGCCCCAAGCACTGCAGGAACTCATGGGCGTCAGCGACAGCATTGCCGCCCTCAACCATGCGCGTTTCATGAACTGGCATCCTGAATTTACCCTCGATAACGCCAAACAGGCAGTGCTGGCGTTCAAGGGCGATGTGTATACGGGTCTCGACGCCACCAGCCTCGACACGAAAGCGCTTAACTTTGCCCAAAAGCACTTGCGGATCCTATCGGGGCTGTATGGCTTGCTGCGTCCGCTGGATCTCATGCAGCCCTACCGATTGGAGATGGGGCTCAAATTTGCCAACAAAGGGGGTCGTAATCTCTATGAATTCTGGGGCGATGAAATCACCCAGGCCGTGGACAAAGCCCTGGTCAAAAGCGGCAGTCCTGTGCTGGTAAATCTGGCATCCAATGAATATTTCAAAGCGGTGAAATCCAGGATGCTCGATGCGGAGGTTATAACTCCGGCGTTTAAGGATCTCAAGAATGGGCAATACAAAATGATCAGCTTCTTTGCCAAAAAGGCCCGGGGAACCATGGCGCGTTACATTGTGGAAAAGCAGCTCAACGACCCGGAGGGGCTAAAGGGCTTCACCGGGGGTGGCTATTATTACTGTCCTGAGCAATCTACGGAGCGTGATTGGGTGTTCCTGCGAGACCAGGCTCCTTTGCCCGGTGTTAATTAGGACTCAACGGCCGGAGGCAACACGCCGTCCCTGAATGGCAGGAGGGTAGCGGCATCATCACGATAGGCCTTAACCTGGGCGGTCTCCCGTGCACAGAAATCCACAATTGCGCTGCGAAAACCCGACTCGGCAACCCAGTGTAGCGAGCGCGTGATTGTAGGCTCGAAACCTCTCTGAATTTTATGCTCTCCCTGCGCGCCTGGGTCCAGACGGGCCAGCTTGTGGTGAATGCAGTATTCGATGCCCTGGTAATAACAGGCTTCGAAATGCAAACCATCGTATTCCCGGAGACAGCCCCAGTAGCGCCCATAGAGGGTATCGGCAGACCGGAAAAACAGGGCGGCAGCGACCGGCTGCCCGTCAAGCATTGCCAGCACCATCACGGGTATCCCGCCCAGCTGGGGGCAGAGGTCGGTAAAGAATTCCCTGGACAGATAGCCGCCGTGCCCGCTGCGTTTGGCGTACGTTGTCTGGTAACAATGATGAAAAAAAGACCAGTCCTCGCCTTGAATCTCGGCACCGGTGCGGGTTGTCAATGACAGCCCCTGGGCAGTGACCCGCTCTCGTTCCTTGCGCACATTTTTCCGCTTTCGACTGCTGAACAGACTCAAAAAATCGTCAAAATCAGCGTAACCACGATTTACCCAGTGGAATTGGCAGGTTGCCCGCTCCACCAGTGCCAGCTGGGAAAAATGGGCCATTGAGTCCGGGTCAGAAAACAGGATGTGCCAGCTGGATATACCCTGTTGGGTACAAAAGTGCTGAACTGCGTCGCGCAACATCACGGCGGCACCATCGATTTCGGGATTGCACCAGACTCTGGGTCCCGCGGCAGGCGTGAAGGGCGCTGCGGAAACGAGTTTCGGGTAATAGGCCACGCCGTTTCGTTGCCAGGCGTCAGCCCAGGCCCAGTCAAAAACATATTCACCGTAGGAGTGCTCTTTCAGGAAAGCAGGTGCCGCGGCGATGGCTTCAGCGCCGTCTCGGAGCACCAGATGGCACGGTACCCAGCCACTGTCACTGCCGGTACATCCCGTTGTCTCAAGGCCGAGCAAAAAATCGTGGCGAAGAAAAGGGTAGTCTCCGCCAAACCAGTTATCCCATTCGAGCGCCGGAATATCTTGGATGCTGCGATGTAGTTCGAGTTCCATAGCGTCACAGGCGTTGGGATGTCAGGTTCCTGATACGCGCGCTACCCAGAAATGTCCCACAATACCCAGCAGGATAATGAGACCAATCCATTTACTTTGGTTAAAGGCCTTGAAACAGGCGCTTTCTTCCCGACCCCGGATCAACCATTGGTGCCAGCCAAACAGCAGCGCCACGCAGCCGATAGACAATTGGTACGGCCAGCCAAGGCTGAATACCAGGCCCACCTGGACAAAGCAACCCAGCGCACCGATCTGCATCAGGGCGATTAACCGGCGGTCGAGGTGCCCAAATAATATTGCCGTGGATTTTATGCCTATGGAAAGGTCATCCTCTCTATCCACCATGGCATATTGCGTGTCATAAACCACCGTCCAGAGCAGGTTTCCCGCAAAGAGCCACCATAAGCCCGGATCCAGCCGGTTGGTAACAGCGGCGAATGCCATGGGAATTGCCCAGGAAAAAGCGGCCCCAAGAACAAACTGGGGGAGGTGGGTTACCCGTTTCATGTAAGGGTAAACCATGGCAAGCACGGCACCGACCAGGGACAGCTGAATAGTCAGTGCATTGGTGAACGACACCAAAATCAGCGCCGCGACGAGCAGCAGAAGCAATAAAGTCAGGGCCTCCCGGGCAGACATCAATCCTGTGACCAGAGGTCTTTGTTGGGTTCGCGCTACGAATCCGTCCATCTTGCGATCCGCCAGGTCATTGGCAACACAGCCCGCAGCCCGCATCACGACAATACCCAGTGAAAACACCAGAAAAATTCGGGGCTCGGGCCAGCCTGCGCTGGCGATGACCAGAGCCCAGGCCGTGGGTGCTGCCAGCAGCCAGGTACCAATAGGCTTATGAAAACGCATAATTTCCCAGTAGCCTCGCACCTTCCCCCCCAGCTCACTGGGATCAGGTTGACTAGGATTATCGGGGAATGGAGTGGTCATGGCAGCTTGTCGTTCGGTCTCCGGGTTTGCAGTGTAACCTGTTCAAACCCTTGCGAAGGCCTGTCGCTCCCCGGTCCACCGGTCTATGAGTGTGGTGCACCGCTCGGGGTGGTCTTGCATCAGGCGGGCGGCAATTTTGATGACGTCGTCCAGGAGTCCCTCATGCTCAGGCAATTGCGCAACGCGGAACGATGTCAGACCGGTTTGGCGGGTGCCCAGCAGCTCTCCAGGACCCCTGAACCGAAGATCCTGTTCAGCAATATAGAAGCCGTCAGTGCTGCTGCGCATGACCTCCAGGCGTTCACGCCCCTGTCGGCTGAGAGGTGCCCGATAAAGCAGCAGGCAGTGGCTCTCAATTGGGCCACGGCCAACCCGGCCACGCAGCTGGTGGAGCTGCGCCAGACCGAGACGCTCTGGATTTTCGATGATCATGAGGCTGGCATTGGGGACATCAACGCCGACTTCTATAACCGTAGTGGCCACCAACAACTGCAGGGTGCCGGACTTAAAATCAGCCATTACCGACTCTTTTTCGACGCCGGATAGCCGGCCGTGAATCAGCCCTATGGACAGTGAGGGAAGTTGCTCCCGTAGCAGCGAAGCGGTGGCCTCGGCGGCCTGTGCATCGAGGTTATCTGACTCATCAATAAGGGTGCAAACCCAATAGGCCTGCCGCCCATTGGCGCACGCGGCGCCAACCCGCGCAATTACCGCATCACGGCGCTGGCTGTCTAGTAAGGTCGTCTGGACAGGCGTTCTGCCGGGAGGCAGCTCGTCGATCACAGAGCAATCCAGGTCAGCATAGGCGACCATGGACAGGGTTCGGGGTATGGGTGTCGCCGTCAGCACCAGCTGGTGAGGCAGCGCCTTGCCCGGCGCTTTTTCCGTCAGGGCCAGCCGTTGGTGGACGCCAAAGCGGTGCTGCTCATCGACGATAACCAGTGCGAGGGACGCGAAAACCACGCCCTCCTGAAACAGGGCGTGCGTTCCGATAACGAGTGAGGCGGAACCCTCGGCAATCTCCTGCAATACCTTGCCCCGGGCGCGCCCCTTTACCTTACCACTCAGCCATGCAATGCCAATATTTCGCGGTGCCAGCCACTCTTTGAAGGTTTGCAGGTGTTGCTCTGCCAGCAACTCAGTAGGAGCCATTAAGGCTATTTGTTGCCCGGATTCAATGGCGCAAATGCAGGCCATCGCAGCTACAAAGGTTTTCCCAGAGCCAACATCACCTTGAACCAGTCGCAGCATGGGTGATGGTTTGGACATATCCTCAAGTATTTCGCCAATAACACGCTCCTGGGCGTCGGTAGGTTTGAAGGAGAGCGCCTCAAGGAACGGCTTCGCAATGGAGCCATCGCCGTTCATCGCTATGGCATGGCAAGCTTTTTCCCGGGCTCGTAGCGCCTGCAGTGACAGGTGGTGGGCCACGAGCTCCTCCAGGGCCAGCCGGAGTTGCGCGGGGTGTTGCCAGCCACGAATTTGTTCAACCGGTGCCGTTGGCGGTGGGCGGTGGAGGTACCTGATCGCCTCAGCCAAATTAAAAGGTGATGAAGCGATTCCTCGCAGCAGGTCATCAGGGTCGGTTTGGCCGAGGATGGTCAGCGCCTGCTCGGTAAGTTTCCGCCACAACCCCTGACCCATGCCCTCCACAGTGGGGTAGATGGGCGTCAGGGCGTCCTCCAGCACGGTATCTGTGCTGTCCAGCCGGTATTCGGGGTGTACCATGTCGAGACCGGCACTGGAGCGGCGGGCCTGACCGAAGAAAGTAATGGCAACCCCCGGTTTCATCTGTTGGGCCTGGGCGCGCCTAAAGTGGAAAAAGCGCAGCGTCAGTAGCCCGGTGCCATCCTCTACTTTGGCCATCAAGGTGGGGCGGCGCCCGGGTACAACGCTCGCAATTCGAATGTGCCCCTGTACCACAGCATCCACGCCCTCCTGCAGGCTGCCAATGGGCGTGACGCGCGTGCGGTCCTGGTAGCGCAGTGGAAAGTGATAGAGCAGGTCCTCGACCTGACGCAGTCCGAGCTCTTCAAGACGACCAAGCAGTTTGGGACCGACCCCGCGCAGGGTGCTCAGGGGCGCATGCAATGGCTTGGGTGTGCTCACCGTCATGTCAGACGATCATCCTTGGGAGGTGGTACTTGGGGCCGGGTGTCGAGGCATAATAGAGCCATAATAACGACTGGGAGAGGCGTGGGTGAAGAGACCACATGTGTTGATTGTTGGTTGCGGCGACCTGGGTCAGCGGCTTGGGTTGCAATTCGTGTCGTCGGGCTGGCAGGTAAGCGCCCTGCGCCGCCGTCCTGAATCTCTTCCTGACGCATTCCAAGGCATCCGTGGTGACTATACCGACCCTGCGGACGTGGCTCGTCTCACGGACCTAAAGCCTGATTATGTTGTCTTCACACCACTGCCCGCGGCGCGGGACGCTACAGGCTATGAACGGGGCTTTGCGATGGCAACAGCCCTTCTGGCAGAGAGTGGCTTGCTTGCTGGGGCCCATGGCGGCGTCTTTGTTTCCTCGACCCGGGTGTATGCTGAGGTCGATGGTGGCTGGGTAGATGAGGACTCACCACTGACCCAAAGTGATCCCAGCGCCGCCAGCATTATTGCCGCGGAACAAACATTTCTCCGGGCATGTCCTGCTGCAACCGTGCTGCGTGCGTCGGGTATATATGGGGATTGGCCGGGCATGTTTATCGAGCGGCTGACGAAAGGCTATGCCAGTCCTGCTCCCGACCGGATTAGTAATCGCATACATCGAGACGACCTGGTGGGCATCATGGTGTTTTGTCTCGAGAGGCTCGAGGCTGGGTTGACCAACAGTAGTATCTATAATGCTAGTGATCAGGCGCCCACGCCGATTGGCGAAATAGAGAGCTGGTTGACGCAGCAGCTGAATTTGCCTCCCGCCTCCACGCCCGCCCCCGCGCGTCGCGGCAACCGCAGATGCAGTAGCGAACGCCTTTGTCGGGCAGGTTACAAGTTTGCCTACCCCAACTATCGGGCCGGGTTTTCAGCGCTGATAGCGCAGCACGCTGACAAAATAGTCACCGGTGACACAGCCCCTACAGACTGAGGATGGCTTCAACCTCGATGGCAACGCCCTTGGGTAGGGCGGCCACCTGAACGCAAGCCCGCGCCGGGTAGGGCTCGTCAAAATAGCTCTCCATAACGGCGTTGACCGCCGCAAAGTCATCGAGATTGGTCAGGGAGATATTTATTTTGACGGCATCATTCAAAGTGCCACCGGCTGCGTTGGCAATGGCGGCAAGATTTTCAAAGACCTGACGCGCCTCCTGTTCTATACCCCCCCCGACGCAGGTCATGGTCTCTGGGTTTAGTGGAATCTGGCCAGATACCCATACGGTGTTCCCTACTTTTACCGCCTGGGAGTAGGGGCCTATCGCGGCCGGGGCCGTCTGCGTAGCGATGATGGCACGATTGGACAAGAGACATTCCTCCTCAGCCTGTTCTGCTTGGCGTTGATAATCAGCGACGGCCGATGCGGATTACGCGACGGACACCCTCTACGGTTCTTAATCGCCTGACGATGCGGGCGAGGTGGATACGGCTGCTCACCTGCAATTCAATATCAACATAGGTGTATTGGGCATCTTTGTCGGTGGTCGATATACGGTCAATATTCATTCCAACCGCATTCAGTCGGGTGGCTACGACGGCAATTATGCCGCGCCGGTTCTCGGATTCCAGGCGCAGCCCAACCGGGTAAAGCCCTTCGGCCTCCTCATCCCATCGCAGATTCATCATACGCTCGGGGTGTTCACGCATTTCCACCAGGTTGCGACATTGATCCCTGTGCACCACGAGCCCCTTTTCAGGGCTTAGGTAGCCGCCAATGGGATCGCCCGGTATGGCACAGCAACACTTGGCATAGTTGACTACGAAACCCTCGGTACCCCGAATGGCGACAGCCTCGTTGCGGTCGGGATCCACTGGGCCGGCCGTAGCGCCGGCTAGCCTGCTTGCGATGATCTGGGGCAGCAGATTACCGAGTGCAATATCAATAAAAAGGCTCTCGGCGTCTGGACGGCCCAGTTTTTCGAGGGCCTGAACCATGGGCTCTCCCGTCAGGTCCTCCACCCTGACGCCGTGTGATGCGAGCGCCTTGTTGAGAAGGTTTTTACCCAGCTCTATCGAATCCTCCCTGCGTTGGTCCTTCAGGAAGTGGCGAATATGGGTCCTGGCCCGAGCAGTGACAACATAGTTGAACCAGTCAGGATTAGGGCGACCGTTGGGAGACGTGATGATTTCTATGGTCTGGCCACTCTCCAGCGGTTCTGACAGGGGCGCGAGTTTGCGGTTGATACGGCACGCGACGCACTGGTTGCCTATATCGGTATGGATCGCGTAGGCCGCATCAACGGCCGTTGCGCCCCGGGGCATTTCCATAATGTCCCCTTTCGGCGTGAACACATAAACCTCATCGGGGAAAAGGTCCATCTTTACGCTTTCTATGAACTCCAGCGGGTTACCCGCCCTCTGCTGCATTTCCAGCAGACCTTGCACCCACTCCCGGGCTCTGGCATGGGACGCGTTCGCTGTACCTTTGTCGGACTTGTAAAGCCAATGGGCGGCGATACCGTTGTTGGCCATGCCTTCCATTTCGCGCGTCCGAATCTGGATTTCAATAGGTACGCCGTGCATGCCCTTTAAAACGGTGTGAAGGGACTGATAGCCATTGGCCTTGGGGATGGCAATGTAGTCGGTGAACTCGCCGGGAACGGGCTTGTACAGGCTGTGTATGACGCCCAGCACCCGGTAGCAGTCATCGACGCAGTCGACGACAATGCGAAACGCAAAAATATCCATGATTTCGGAGAAAGATTTACGTTTGGCCCGCATCTTGGAATAGATGCTGTAGAGGTGCTTTTCTCGACCAATCACCTCGCAGCGCAGTGCATCCCGGGACAGGGCGGATTCGATCTGGTGTTTGACCTGATCAACCAGCGCTTTGCGATTGCCCCTGGCTTTGCCTACGGCGGCTTGAATACGGCGTGCACGCATGGGGTACAGGGCCCTGAAACCGAGGTCCTCGAGTTCCATTCGAATAGCATTCATTCCCAGGCGTAGTGCGATGGGTGCATAAATGTCGAGGGTCTCATTGGCTATGCGCTTTATCTTCTCGCGCCGGAGAACGCCGAGTGTGCGCATATTGTGAAGTCTGTCAGCGAGCTTGACCAGAATGACCCGAATATCACGGGCCATAGCAAGCACCATTTTTTGAAAGTTTTCCGCCTGTTTGTGCTCCAGGCTGTCAAATTCGATATGGGTCAGCTTGCTGACACCATCAACCAGCTCTGCAACCTCTTCACCAAACTGGGCACCAACATCAGCCTTGGTGACGCCGGTATCTTCTATGGTGTCGTGGAGCAGCGCGGCCATCAGGCTTTGGTGGTCCATGTGCATGCCAGCCAGCACACCGGCCACTGCCAGGGGGTGGGTGACATAGGGTTCACCGCTCCGTCGGACCTGCCCATAATGAGCCTGTTCGGCGAAGAAGTAGGCGCGTTTCACCAGCTGCACCTGCGTGTCATGTAGATAGCTATTCAGCTGGTGTTCAAAGCCGGCAAATGAACGGTCGGGGCCGACTCCGTCGATGGTTGTTTGCGCGACCGGAACCCTGAACCTCAGGCGAGAGGTCACATCAAGCAATGACCCGCTGAGAACCTGAAAAGTATTGGCTACCAAGGTTCCCGCCTAGCCGGGTATCAGTAGAGGGGCGTTTCGAAGCTGGCTGCGAGTTCTTCTTCTGCTTCGATCTCGGTTTCCCGGGCGATGAGCTCGGGGGTGACCATGCCCTCAGCAATTTCGCGCAGTGCAATCACGGTTGGCTTGTCTGACTCTTCATCAACAAGGGGATCTTTGCCCTGCGTTGCTATCTGACGGGCTCTCTTGGAGGCCAACATAACCAGTTCAAAACGGTTATCCACGTTGTCCAGGCAATCTTCTACGGTGATACGTGCCATGTTTGGATTTCTCTCTTCTAATGGTCGCGTGTGTGCGGCTCAGCAGCACAGTATACCGCAGAGCAGACGCAAAGGGACTATGGTAAAAATCCCCCTCAGCGGTGAGTGAGGGCGGCCAGGGTGTCTGAGAGGTTTCTGGCCTGGTAATCCACACCCAGGCGCAGGCTGTCGGTTATGACCAGCAATTCACCCAGGGCCCGGTCAAAGTTATCGTTCAGCACCAGAAAGTCAGCGTCTCGCCAGTGGTCCATTTCACTGCGCGCCTCCGCCATGCGGGCTTCGATCGTGAGGCGTTGATCCTGTCCGCGGGACATAAGCCGGTCCTCCAAAGCGGCAATGGATGGAGGCAGTATAAAAATACTTCGACTCTCCCCGTGGGCCAGTTTTACCTGCCGGGCGCCCTGCCAATCAATTTCCATAATGACGTCATAGCCAGCACCGCGCCGGCCCGCTACTTCAGCCCTAGCGGTGCCATAAAAGTGCCCATAGACCTTGGCCCACTCAAAGAAGTCCCCGCGCTCCCGCGCTGCAACAAACTCTGAGTCACTGATGAAGTGGTAATTGATGCCGTCAACTTCCCCCGGTCGCATCGGGCGGGTTGTGTGTGAAACGGTGACGGTTAAAGTGGGTCGGCGTTCGAGCAATGCCCTGACCAACGAGGTCTTTCCGGCGCCGCTGGGAGCCGAAATCGTCAGTAAGTTGCCGGTTACGGGATGTTCTTCCAAGTCGGTGTCCCCCGATTACTCCATGTTCTGGATTTGCTCACGCATTTGCTCGATCAGCACCTTGAATTCAACGGCGGTCTCGGTGGTGGTCAGTGACGCTGATTTCGATGCCAATGTGTTCGCTTCACGGTTGAGCTCCTGCATGAGGAAATCAAGCCGTCGTCCGCAGGGCTGCTGGCCGTCCAGCGCCTTGGCTATGGCATCAAGGTGAGCCTCCAGCCGGTCCAGCTCCTCATCGACATCAGCCTTTTGGGCGCCGTAAACCAACTCCTCCTCCAGCCGCTTTGCATCCGGCTCGACAGCCATTTGCTCAAGTCTGTCAAGTATGCGCTGCCGCTGGGCGGCCTGCAGCTTCGGCAGTATCAACCTGAACTTGGCCAGGTGTCCCCCGAAGTCCGCGACGCGGCTGCGCACCATGTGCTCCAGCTTCATACCCTCCTCTCGGCGCTGGTTGCGCAGCTCCTCCAATGCCGCGGTCATTGCCTGGTTACCCACCGCGACCCAGGTCGACTCCTCTGCGAGTTCGGCAGTGAGAACCCCCGGGGCCATCAGCATGGCCAGCTGGTCAGGGCAGCCAGCCTCAGGGAAGCTTTCAGCTATTTTGGCAAGGGCGTCTCTAAGGGCGTCCAGTCGCTGCTGATCCACGCGCAGCTGAGAGTTGGTATTGATTACCTCCGCTTTGACAAAGACGTCAATTTTGCCACGGGACAGATATTTTGCTATTGCGTCACGCCATGCCGGCTCCAGGGAACGGAGCCCTTCGGGGGTGCGAAATTGAACATCCAGATACCGATTATTAACCGACCGCATTTCCACTGTGACCGATACGGTGTCTGTTGCTACACTACTGCGCGCAAACCCAGTCATGCTCTGTGTCACATCGTCACTCCGTCGTTTAACCACGAGCGCTAAAGCAAGTTGCCGGTCAAGAGTCTACCAGCTGCACCGGTGAACGCATTGCCCGAAAATCCTGACCATTGTACAGAGGAGTTTTTCATGTCCGCGAACTTGGAACGGCCCAGCGGCAGGGCGGTTGACGAGCTGCGAGCGATATCCTTCGAGCGCCATTTTACGTGCCATGCCGAAGGATCGGTGCTGGTATCCTTTGGCCAAACCCGCGTTCTGTGTACCGCCTCCATCGCACCGGGCGTCCCGGGCTTTCTTCGCGGAAAGGGCCAGGGATGGCTCACCGCTGAATACGGCATGCTGCCGCGATCTACCGGTAGCCGGATGGCGCGGGAGGCCAGTCGTGGCAAGCAGTCCGGGCGGACCGTCGAAATTCAGCGCCTCATCGGTCGCTCTCTTCGCGCCGCCCTCGACCTCGAGGTCCTGGGTGAAAACACCCTCACAATCGACTGTGATGTACTGCAGGCGGATGGGGGCACACGCACCGCGGCTATTTCAGGTGCCTGTGTCGCTGTTGTTGATGCCTTGAATACCCTGCAGCGCTCCCAGACATTACGGGCCGATCCCCTGCGTTATTTGATTTCTGCGGTGTCGGTTGGTGTCTGGCAGGGGCAGCCTGTGCTGGACCTCGACTACGCGGAGGATTCGACCGCCGATACGGACATGAATGTCGTTATGACCGATACTGGTGGGTTGATTGAAGTGCAGGGTACCGCTGAGGGCGCGACCTTCAGTCGTGACATGCTGACCGGCATGCTCGACCTCGCTGTTCTGGGTGGGCAGGCCATAATAGCCAAGCAGCGCGAGGCGTTGTCAGTCTAGAGGTCCAGATCGTATTCAATGATCACGGGTGCGTGTTTCGAAAATGCGTCGGCTGAATTGATCTCTACCGAATCGACACGGCCATCGAGGGACATGGAAACAATTTGGGTGTCTGTGCGTAAACCGCCCCCATCATCGCCCTCGGGCCACCATGTGAACTCATCGGCGTCTGGGTTGATGGTTCTGAAAGCGTCGCAATAGCCGTTGGCATAAAGTGACTGCAACCAAGCCTGCTCGAGATCAGAAAACCCGGGAAGGGCGACTCTGTTGCCGGCTTCTTCCGCATCGATTGGGTGCCCTACGAGCTCCCAGCCACCACAAATTATGAAGTCCCTTCGCTTGTTGCGGACCTTCTGCAAATGCTGATCAAGCAGCTCCATGAACTTAAACTTGGTGTTAAGTGCCGAATCACTGTCGCGACCGCTCGGCATCAGAAGCGAGCCAATGCTTACGTTGCCGTAATCAGCCTGAAGGTACAAACCCAGGCTATCGAAGTCCGTGAACCCCAGTCCGGTCATGATGGCTTTTGGCAGTTTCTTGCAGTAAATCGCTACGCCGTTTTGTTTGGGGTTCTCAAAATTATCAAGAAAATAAGCGTTGTAGTTGGCAGGAAAGAACACGTCTCCCTTGAGTGAATACTCGGAGCATCGGGTGTCCTGCAGACAGACTATATCGGCGTCCTCTTCCTGGAGCCATTCGAATAAACCCGATTCTTGGGCCCGTTCAAGACCCTCTACCACCAAACTGACGACTTTCATTGCTAGTCCTGTACTCTTAAGGCCAGTATCATAGGGTAAGGGTGTCCTGCCCGCCATCGCGGTGGACACCGATTATGCCGCGCCGTGTCACGAAACTTCGAACTATCGCCATTATGAACGATAAGCACGAGCAAACGAGAAGATCATTCATAGAATTGGCTATTCGCTGCGAGGTGCTGCGTTTCGGTGAGTTCGAACTGAAATCGGGGCGAGTGAGCCCCTATTTTTTTAATGCAGGTGGCTTCTCCGGCGGACACGCCCTGGCAACCCTGGGGGCGTGTTATGCCAATACTCTGATCGCTTCTGCCATGACGCCGTCGGTGCTGTTTGGTCCTGCCTATAAAGGTATCCCCCTGGTAGTGGCTACCGCGATTGCCCTCGCCGGTCACCATGGGCTGGACGTACCTTATAGTTTTAATCGGAAAGAGCAGAAAACCCACGGGGAGGGGGGGCAATTGGTGGGAGCCCCCCTGCGTGGAGACGTCATCATTGTTGATGATGTTATTACAGCGGGCACAGCGGTTAGGGAGGCTATTGACATCATTGCCGCGGCTGGCGCGACGCCCAAGGGTATCGTTATTGGGCTGGATCGCTGTGAGCGCGGTCGGGG
>CALKDK010000049.1 GCA_938084055.1 uncultured Luminiphilus sp. | reverse complement strand
TGCGGCGAGGGGGTTCGTTAGCCTCGCGATTCCGCGGTTGTTTATAGGCATTGGTGAATCGATCATGACGCCCGCGTCAATGTCGATACTCTCAGATCGCTTCCCGGCAAAGCGCTTGGGTTTTGCAACGTCCTTTTATTACATGGCGGCACCAATTGGTATCTCTGTGAGCTTATTGATTGCAGGGTACCTTGAGCCTTTACTGGGCTGGCGCGGTTGTTTTTACGCGCTTGGTGGCATGGGTGTTTTGTTGAGCTTAGTGCTCTTGTTCCTCAGAGAGACGCCGCGCCCCCCTGTAGATGACTCGGCGATCCGTTCGAGCAGAAAGCCTGCGCTGCTGCCACTGAAAGGCACGATAATACTCATCCGAGATAGTTTGCTTCGGTGTCCGGCACTGTTGTTAACCATTTCTGGGGCAGTAATGTTTCATGTCTTCTTGGGTGCCGCTGTTTTCGAGCAAATTTGGTTTGTTGAGGAACGCGGATTTGATCGAAATAGCATTGCTGAGCTCACCGGTTGGCTGGCACTAGTCGGGGGCGTCAGCGGCAATTTATTCGGTGGGTTGGGCAGTGACTACTTCCTGAAGAAAACCGGCATTGGCCGCCCAATGTTTATGTTTTGGATTACCCTATTCATCATGCCCATTATGCTCGCCTATCGATTTTCTGATCCCACTTCATTTTTCTTTATGGTTTGTATGTTTCTCGCATTTTTTCAATTGGGTTGCTTATATGGGCCAGTTTTTGGAACGATTCAGGAGTTAGTCCCGACGTATTTACGGGGGACGGTCACTGCAGTTGCGTTGCTGATGATAAATGTACTCGGTCTTGGTTTGGGAGTGACATCTAGCGGTCTGTTGTTGGACTGGCTAACGATAAATGAGATTGCAAATCCCTACACAATCACCTTGGTGTCGTTTACGTTGATCTCGTTTTCGGCAATTCCATTGTTTTTCTTTGCTGGGCGCCGCTTCAGTCAGGACAGGCAAGTTCTAAGATCCGGACACAGTATTGAAAACACTAGGCTTAATTGATTAAAGAGTAGCGATCCGATTGCATTTAGTGACAAGCTTAGTCAGGGGTACTTTTGTGAAACTACTAATTCTCTTTTTTGCGCTGATCATTCCGTCCCAAAGCCAGGGCGCAAGCACCTCATCACAACTCTTTCTCAACCTGCTAGAGACGGTGTTAGCGGTGAGGTCGGGTGAGGTCGACTCGGGAACAATAAAGCTCAATTCTCCCGATGCTTCGTTGGAATTCCTCGACTATGCCAACTGAGCCGATCTGGCGTTTCCTGCTTTGATCGCTTTTATGGCTTCGAGTAGCTGGGGCATGCTACTCCCGCCGCTGTAAACGCCGTAAGTTATGGTTTGTTTCTCGTGTCCGCAAAGGTCAGCCGCGACACCCTCAGGGATGCTGGCCTGCTCTAAGAAGGTGATGACATTTTTTCGGATGCTGTGGAAGGACTTCTGCCTATTGGGGCCCACGATCTTTTTCTTGGCGTGCCCGAACCGTTTGCCTATCGCATTGACGTTTCGTTTCTCTAGCACGATGTGTTTTATCTCATCAGCAACGGGAACGAAGCGAACGGACGCGCCTGTTTTCGCGGCCTTTTCATCTACGTGAAAACACTCGACACCCTGATGAATGAGGGTCTTTTCCTGAATACAAATTTCAGCGATACGCATCCCCGTGTATCGGGCGATATCCACCACATCCTGTAATTCCGCGTCGCAGAGTGCACGAATGGCCATTAGTTCGTCCCACTCAAACGGGCCGTAGCCTTTCTTCTTCGCGAGGGTCTTTGGGATGCTTACACCCTGGAACGGAATGGCTCCCTGTTTGATGTATCGCTTTTCCTGCAGGAACTTCCAGTAACTGGAAAGGATGGCGAGATGCTTTACGACGGTCTCTCGTGCGCGGGTTTCATGACTGACCCACGCTTGCACTGAGTCAGGCGTTACGGCGTCTAGCGTGGCAAATATTTTCGCCCCACCATTGAGTGCTGATTTCGCATCCTTTTGGCTTTTGCCGTACTGCTCGGCGAATTCCTCAGAGAACTGGCCAAAGGGGATGCCCTGCTCACCTAGCAGAGTTGGCACATAGGTATGTGCGGATGCCGCGTTATCGTTCCATATGACGCTAGTGACCACCTCATCCATCAAAAGGGGCATCACAGTGATCTCATCGACCTCATCGTTTATGTATCCAGTAACGACGACTACGGGGCCGAACTGGTCAGTATCAACTCGGGCTGTAGTAACTTTGAAGCCTCTACTGTCGCCGATCACCTTGTGATCACCCCATGCATCGATCTGTCTCCATGTGACGCAGTTTATCTGATCGTGTGGAATGCCCGTGCGCGCGTCAGTACCCTCTGGTACGGTTGCCTTGGCCTTGGCAATGTCGGCCATGATGGTGTCAGGCTCCATACGCGCGCGAGAGATTTTTTGCTTCCATTCAGCGACCCAAGGGAGACCAACGATCTGCGCTTGAGTAAGGTCACGGTGTCGCGTGGAACGGCGGAAGTGTGTAGCCTTAAAAACATGCCGCACGTCCTTTGGTATCAGCATGACGCACTGCCAGACGTTGCCGCGAAGTTGAAAGTATCTGTGCTTGGCCATGAAATCAGTTTTCGATAAATATCACACAAAAATATCACAGTCCTGCGTAGAATAACTAGGTAATGCATTGTTTGGGGCGATTTATATAGAATCCCTCCTTCTCCGCCATAAATGACTGAGCCCGCTGATCTGTGGTCCAGCGGCATCCGGACCAGTAATCTCGCCATGTCGCACTTGCCGGGGTGCAGCAGTCCCCCCCATTAACCGGGTGTGCTGAGGTTGGAAGCCGTAAACCCAGCGCCAGGCGCCGCGGTGTAGCCGCACCCAGGATGGGCAGCTGGAGTGGATTCAGTCCTGCAGCAGACCGGCTACATCAGCGAAGCTCATGCGCATAGCCCCAGCAACGGCATTGAAATAGTCAATTTCTGCATAGCTGATCTGGTCATCAGCCCGCATGACGCTGGCGAGCGCATCTATGGCCAGTACGCGCATGGTTTCGGGTAGCTTGGCCGCCAATTTGGCGACCGGTCGCAGGGACTCCTCCTGGGACTGGGCAATGGCCTCGGCTCGAATGGCCCCGGCGTCGTAGTTTTCGCCCGTGTACTCCAGCATGATCTTCTGGATAAGCTCGACTTCACTGCCATCCGTATGCAGATCAACGCGTGAGGCTTTGGTTAGTATTGTGAAGAGAAGTGTTTTGTAGTTGCTGCGCTCTTCATCGTCGCTGTTCTTTGCGGTCATCAGCGACTTTAAACTGTGTAGATTAACGAGGGCCATAGTCGGGCAGTCCTTGCAGAATGGTTAAAAAAGGTTGGAGGTATCCTTCTGAGTCCGAACATTACCTGAAGGATTCCTTTAGTCAAAACCAATATTCCTGCCTATTGGCAGGTGACCCGGTCATCCAACAGCCGTCGTGACGCCATACGGCCAAAAAACTATATAACCCGCTGGTATTCCGGGGCACTGCTGGGGAGGGTGGTCAGGTCCGATTATTCCAGATATCGGACTATCGGGATACGTGCAGGCTGGGTGATGGGGAGTAAGGCGGTGGAGTGCATGTGTCCCAGCGCCAGAATGCGCCCCAAAAGTAGCCCGGGCAGCCCCAGCCAGTCGGTGCTCAGTCGCGACGGTTCGAACATTGACGCTTTCCTGCAGGTTTATGACCCGTGTAACCCTTCTGTCATAATTCCCGTATATACTCCGCCGCACCGGCAACCCTAATAAAAAGGATCGTGTGACCGTGGACATTATTGCTACTCATGGTTTTTTGCTGCTGTCACTGGCATGTGTGTTTGGACTCTTTATGGCCTGGGGTATCGGAGCCAATGATGTGGCCAATGCCATGGGTACCTCCGTTGGCGCACGTGCACTGACGCTCAAACAGGCCATTCTTGTGGCCGCTATCTTCGAATTTTTGGGGGCTTACCTGGCCGGGGGAGAGGTTACTTCCACGATCCGGAAGGGCATTGTTGACCCCGCGCTGCTTACCGACAGCCCTGAGCTCCTGGTTTACGGCATGCTGGCGTCGTTGCTGGCCGCTGCCACGTGGCTCGCGGTGGCCAGTGTCCGGGGGTGGCCAGTCTCCACCACGCATTCTATCGTAGGTGCTATTGTTGGCTTTGCCGCGGTGGGTATATCAGTAGATGCGGTTGCGTGGGACAAGGTGGGTGCCATCGCCGCGAGTTGGGTCGTGTCCCCACTGCTGTCCGGTACGATCGCTTTTTTGCTGTTCATGTCGGTTAAATGGCTGATTCTTGATCATGAGGACACCTTTGCCCGAGCCATAAAATACATCCCTATGTACATGTGGATGGTGGGCTTCATGATCAGCATGGTGACCCTTCTCAAGGGTCTGAAGCATATTGGTGTTGAAGTTGATTTTGGCATGGGGTCGAAATTTGCCAATGCCATGGTGCTGTCGGTTTTTGCTGGCGCCGCCGTGTCGGTGTTGGGTGCCTTGCTGCTCCGCCGGATCCACGGGGTGGGCGGTGATATCAACAGTACGGAAAATGTCGAACGGGTGTTTGGCATTCTCATGATATTTACTGCCTGTGCGATGGCGTTCGCCCACGGTTCCAATGACGTGGCCAACGCCGTGGGTCCACTGGCGGCTGTGGTCAGTACGGTACAGTCGGGTGGTCAAGTCGTTGCCAAGTCCGGTCTACCCTGGTGGGTGCTGGTCATTGGGGCCATGGGTATTGTGGTGGGTCTGGCGACCTATGGCTGGCGTGTTATTCAGACCATTGGTCGTAAGATTACGGAACTCACCCCCAGTCGTGGCTTTGCGGCGGAGTTGGCCGCTGCCAGCACAGTTGTTCTCGCCTCGGCGACCGGTCTGCCCATTTCAACCACCCACACGCTGGTGGGTGCGGTGCTCGGCGTAGGTCTCGCTCGGGGTGTGGAGGCCCTTCATTTACCAACCGTGGGTGCAATTGTTACGTCATGGGTGGTGACTCTCCCGGCGGGAGCTACGCTGTCCGTGATATTTTTCTTTATACTGCGCGCCGCGTTTGGTGGTTAATGCCGCTGGTCTGCCAGTGGTTTGGCCGACCCAGACGGCTGCAGGTCGCGAGTGGGTTGTTCTTGACTCTGGCCGGCGGGCGATGGGCGCTGCATTAACCCATAGGAGGTCTCCGCAACTTCGGTTGCCTGGGCGAGTAAAATTGAAGCGAGCGAGAGTAACTACAGCATGAAAGTCAGAACCGCACTATCTGAGGTCATCATCAGTTCCCCACTGGCAGTGCTGGAGGAGCACGCCAAATCTTGTGCCAGCTGTGTGGCAAAGCTCCCCGTGTTTTTTCAGGAAGCTCAGGCGGGCAAGTGGTCTCGGGCTGAGAAAGTTCAGAAGGAGGTGTCCGAGCTCGAGAGCGCCGCCGACGAACTGAAAGGGGTTGTGCGGCAGAATATGCCCAGGGGATTGTGGATGTCGGTCTCCAGGACCGACCTTCTTGAGTTGGTTCGAATGCAGGACAAAATGGCTAATGACACCAAAGATGTCGTGGGCTTGTCCCTGGGACGGGAGCTTGCTTTTCCAGCACCGCTGGAAAAGCAAGTGATCAAGTACATCTCCACCGTGCTTGACTGTGTCAATGCGGCGGTTGAAGTCGTTTCTGCCACTCGAGAGCTGTCAAGAACTGCATTTGGCGCACGACAGGTGAAAGCAATCGCTTCCAAGTCGGCCGCTGTTGAGCGCCTCGAGCGTAAGACAGATGATATGCAATCCCGGCTCAGGGCAAAGTTGCGGGGCCACGAGGATAAACTGTCGCCCATAGACGCCATATTTCTTTACCAGTTACTCACGCAGATTGGTGATATTGCTGACAGCGCGGAAAAAGTGACCCATCGGGCCCAGATAATCGCCAATAGCTAGTCCGCTCCCATCCCAGAATGATCCTGGCTGGGGGCTGGTTCCCCTGGCCATCCTCCGGTCATCACGCCACAACCCCACGAGCAACCCTGACAGGCAGTCGGCGGCTCCACGCGCCTGCCGGCGAGGAGGCCGGTTCTTCGTGTTTTCCCTGGCATAACGGGGTGTTGGCCTGTGATCTTCCTCCTGCGGAGGGTGCGTTGTCATATTTTTGTAATCATTTTGACATATGGTGCTGGAATCTTTTTCGAGGAGGCATCGAGATGAACCCTTCACCCCGGCCGGTCACGATTTTCAACGTTCTGATGTTGTGTTTTTTGATGTGCCTACAGGGAGCTCACGCCGCTGACCGGGAGCTTCTGGATATATTGCTCCAGAACGGTGTTATTACGGCCGAGCAGTACGAGCGCCTCGTGGATAAGGAGTCCTTGTCTAGCGAAGACTTACTCCCAAGCACCGACGCGGACGATGTTGTTGTGGTGAGCGTCGATGAGGAGGAGATCGTTACAGAGGTATCCCTCGATGAGGAGATCCAGACAGCGATAAACGAGGCGGTGGCTCAATCGGTGTCTGAGGCCTCTCCCATCAAGGCCAGTTATGGCTCCAAGGGGTTCGGTTTCGCTACGCGGGATGGCAAATTTGCTACCAACCTGCAGTGGCGGGCGCAGTTCCGCTACAGCAATCCCTTCGGCTCGGACCCCCGGCAGATTAGCGCCTTCGAGGAAGACAGCACCTCCAGTTTTGAGCAGCGGCGCCTGCGAATGAAAATCGGGGGCCACGGCTTCCAGCCCTGGATTAAATATTACTTTGAGGTTGACTTGCAGCCTGCCCGGGATGTCGATGCCGATGCCGTTTCCTCAGGTGCCCGTGTCATCGACTGGCGAGTTGACCTGGCTAAATGGGACTGGGGCGGTATTCGCATGGGCCAGTGGAAAATTGATTTGAACCGTGAGCGAGTAGATTCATCGGGGCGCCAGCAGTTCGTAGAGCGGTCTATTGTGAACAGGATATTCACGGTAGACCGGCAGGTGGGTGTGCAGCTGCGTGGTCGGCTTTTTGAGGGGACGCCTGCTGATCTGAACTACTATGCCGGTGTCTTTAATGGTGAAGGTCGAAGCGTTAAGAACAGCTCTGAGGATCACCTGTATATGGGCCGTTTGCAGTGGAATTTCCTTGGGCGTGAATTGGCCTTCCGTCAGACCGATGTTGAATTCACCGAGCGTCCAACGGGGTCATTTGCTGTGGCTGGGTTCACAAATGTTGGCCCCTGTACCCGCTGGTCCTCATCGGGGTGCGGCAATCTCGATGGTTTCCTCAAGCCCGTCGTGGCTCAGCAAGACCAGTACCGTATCGAGCAGGGTGTTCAGGAATTGGCATTCAAGTACCAGGGCTTCTCCTTCCAGCAGGAGTGGCATCGTAAGTTTATTACCGATCGCGTCGAGGGTACTGAGAGTGATCTGACCGGCACCTACGTGCAGGCCGGTTACTTCTTCCACAACCTGATCGATGGCTTCCCAGCGCCCCTCGAGCTGGCGGCGCGCTATGCCTACGTCAAAGAGCCCAACAAAATAGATCGTGCCTTTTACAACGAGCGGGAGGAGTTCACCCTCGGCGCCAACTGGTTCTTCAAGGGACACAGCAACAAGCTCACGTTCGATTTTTCCCACCTAACCATTGATGACAGCGTCTTGCGGGCCAGCGACTCAGAGAATCGTGTCAGGTTGCAGTGGGACGTTTCTTTCTGAGTAGATCCGAGTCTGTTTAATTAGGACGCGGTGCGGCAGTCCTGTCGCGGGCCAGGGAATTAGTGGCGCATCAGAATACATTCTTTTGGTTGCGTCCCTGTCCACGCTGACGGGGACCGATTTGGCGCGTGTTTGTGCTGTTTTTCATTTCATTGCCCCCTGCAACCGATGTACCGTTCGCATTCTGAATTTTTGCTCGGGGAGCAGTTGATGGGTGCGACGATAAAAGTCGAAAAGCCATTGGTGGTATTGCACGGTGATGAGATGGCGCAGGTCGCCTTTGAGCGCATCCTGGATCAGTTTGTGCGCTCCCGCCTCGACATAGAGCTCATTGAGGTCGATCTTTCTGCAGAGCAGCGTTTCACCAGCAATGGAGCGGTCGTGACTGACGCCATTCATGCCTTGAAGACCCATGGTGTTGGCATCAAGAATGCTGGGATGACGGTTAACCGTGCCCAATTGGATGAACTGCTGGCCAAGTACCCACAGGTTTCCGAGGACGGGCTCGACAAGCTGGCCACCAAGTCACCCAACGGTGCCATCCGCAAGGGTATCAGCGGCAATATTACCCGGGAAGATATCGAATTTCGCAACCTGAGAAGCGTTCGCCCGGACTGGATTGACCGGGATATTGAGGTCGACACCATGGAGACCGGTGGCCTCGACTTCAGCTATAGCGAGCTCAGTGACGCCACCGGTGTGGCCAAGGTTATCTTCGTAGGGAGCAGTGGCGATCCGGTGGAGGTCCACCGCCGCATTCTCAAGAAGGGGGACCCCTGGATGCTGGCGAGTAACGCCATTGATGAAGTGAAAACCTGGGCCCACCGTTTTTTTCAACGTGCACTTGCTGAGCAGCGGGATATCTATCTGGGTCTCAAGGACACGGTGGTACCCGGCTACGATGGCGTGATGCGGGCTGCCATCGAGGCCATTTATGAGCAGGATTACCGGGAGCAGGTCGCCGCTGCCGGACTCTCATACCATTACGAGTTGATCGACGCCCAGGCCGCACGGATTATTGCCAATCCCCCGGAGCGGGCGCTATGGGGGGTGCCCGACAACGTCAGTGGAATGAAGCTTTACAAGCTTGTGCAACAGCTGAAGCGCTACGGCCTGCCCGAGCGCAAAGCCCATGTTTCGATTTCCCGGATGAGTGCAGGAGGTGGCGATCAGTACGGAAGCTACAACATGCCCGCGCCAGAGGACGGCATTGTCAAGGTCCTGGTGGACGGGGTTGAGAAGCACGCCCGGGAGGTCAAAGCTGATGATCCCATTCTCTTTATGTCCAACGACAGGGAGGCGATCAAGGATTGGGTAGAGCAGGTATTCCTCGATGCCGCGCTAAACAAAAAAGAAATATACTTTGGCCTGAAGCGAGAGTTCGTGCAGTACGACGAGGTGTACTCCTCGATCATTCTTGAGCTGCGCCAGGAGCTGGCCGCCCTCGATACGCCCCCACCGTCATTTATGATTATGCGACCGTCACGCCAGCTCAGTAAGATGATATGTGATCCGCCCCGTTGGGGCCTGTACCCCGCTCAAAACCTTGACGGTGATATTTTCTCAGATATTTCAGCTGCCCTCGGGGGTAGTCTGGCGACAGCGAGTTCAGTGATTACCAGCAAGGACGGTACCAAACTCTATGAAGCGCCCCACGGTACGGCTCATGATCTCTACCTGCGCTATCTCGAGACCGATGGTAAAGAGGCTAACTTCAACTCATCCGCGCTTATTTTCGCGGTGGCGAATGCGCTTGAGGAACTGGCGCGGCGCGAGGGAAATGCGCCGTTGGATGCCTATGCGGCGGACCTCAAAACAGCGTTGATCGAAACGGTGGCGCAAGGCACCATCACCGGTGATCTCAGGGGCAAAACTGTCAAACCGGAGGTTGAGACAGTCGTCGATATGTCAGGATTTCTGGACGCTGTTGAGGCAAACCTCCGCGCCAGTGCAACCTAGCGCTCCCGCAGCGTGAGGGCCCAGATTCCCTGCTACGATGGGGCTCAGGAGACGGTGGATATCTTTTGACGTATTGGGTGGACAGATTACCGCGACGTTTAGGACCGGGCTTAATGTTGGGGGTTGCCCTGACCCTGGCAGGTTCGATCGCGTCCGTACATGGCGCTGATACCCTTATCAGCAACGTGCTCATTGTCGACGGCTCGGGGGCGCCCCCTCGTGCGGGCAGCGTCAGGGTGGTTGACTCGCGAATAGCTGAGGTGGGCGAGGTTGTCCCCGGCCCCGGTGATTGGGTCATCAATGGTGGGGGACGTGTCCTGGCCCCCGGTTTCATCGATACCCACAGCCACGCCGATGACCTGATCCTCGAGCGGCCCAACGCCCTGCCCAAAATTACCCAGGGGATCACCACGGTGGTTGTGGGCCAGGATGGGAGTTCACCTTATCCATTGGCTGATTTTTTTCGGGCGCTCGACGAGGCTCCGGCCAAGGTCAATGTGGCTGCCTATGTCGGGCACAACACCCTGCGTAGCGCCGTGATGGGTCCGGACAGCGCGCGTGCGGCCAGTCCTGTGGCTATGCAGGCCATGGCTCAGCGGCTGGATTCCGAACTGAATGCGGGTGCCCTGGGTCTGTCCACCGGTCTCGAATATGAGCCGGGTATTTACAGCAAACAGGCTGAGGTTCTTCTGCTGGCTCAACAGACGGCCCAGCGGGGAGGCCGCTACATCAGCCACATCCGCAGTGAGGATCGTTGGTTTGAGGAGGCGCTGGGAGAAATTATCAATATTGGACGTATCACCGGGATGCCCGTCCAGATTTCTCACCTGAAACTCGCCATGAAGCGACTGTGGGGCACCGGGCCCGAGATCATCACGCGGCTGGATGAAGCGCGTGCGGACGGCGTTGACATTACAGCAGACCTGTACCCCTACGTTTACTGGCAGTCCAACATGATGGTGTTACTTCCCGAACGTGACCCAACCGACCTGTCGGCCATAGCCTTTGTCATGACCCAGCTGGCACCGCCCGAGGGTATTATTTTTACCCATTTTCCCCCCGAACCGGATTATGTCGGCAAGACGTTGGTTGAGGTGGCAGCTCTTCGGGGAGAGTCTCCAGGGCAGGCTTTTTCAGCCCTGGCCCAGCTTTCAGTCGCCTGGACCCGTGATACGGGAGAGCCCGGGGATATGATTATCGGCACGAGTATGGATGAGGTGGATTTACAGACACTGATGGGATGGCCCCACGCCAATATCTGCACTGACGGCGGTCTGGAAGATCGACATCCGCGGGGCGCGGGCAGCTTTCCCAGGGTGCTGGGACGCTATGTGAGGGATTTGAAGTTACTCACGCTTGAAGCTGCGATTCACAAAATGACAGGCCTGGCAGCCCGGCACATGGGTTTTGAAGACCGGGGTGTGATTGCGGTGGGTAAACGTGCCGATCTGGTGCTGTTTGACCCGATGACCATCATTGACCGTGCCACCACGATGGAGCCCTTTTTGCCCGCTACGGGTATCTCCCATGTATGGGTAAATGGTGTTGCTGTGCTCAGTGCGGGTGAGCCTACCGCTGCGTTTCCCGGTCGGGTGCTGCGCCGGTAGTGGCAAGTCAAATGCCCGCTTCAGCCCGTCGACTGCTGTCCGGGTAAAACATCCCGGCAGCACCCCACGCCGTCTGCGCAAACTAAGATCCATGCAGTGTTTTCGCCTGCGCTGGCTGTCTGTGCTTCTAGAGTGGGATGGTGGCGCTCAGCTCAACTTCATTGCGGCCCAGCCGCAGGTGTTCGATATTCGAATCCCGATCCCGCCACCGATAGCCCAGGGTCCATTGCACACCCCGTGGCTGCAGGTAGTGTAATGACGTATCGATATGGACAGTGTCCAGGGTCTGATCCGCGAGCGTATAGACTTCATCAAGATAGGTGCCGGCGATTTGTAGCGACCATTCGTCATCCCACGCCTGGGTCCAGTGGATCCCGTAACGTCGAGTATCGATGAGGTCACTACCCGCCGCCGCTTCTTTATCGAGCCGTTGGCTTTCCAGAATGACCTTCGACCGCTCGTGCGGCGACCACTCGATCTTGACCTCCCAACTCGGCGCAATAAAGGGTTCCCGGCCCTGGGTGTCGAAATCCTGGCGAAGGTAACCTAACTTGAGCACTCCCGAGGTATGTTGAGAGCTTTGCCATTTGTAGCCAGTAAAAACGCGATTACTGGAGCGATTATCCGATTCAATACGGGCATCCTCGTCCCCGTAACCGACTTTCAGATGACTCAGTTCGACAAGGAACGTGCTGCCGGGCAGCGCCTGCCACAGCAAGGTACTGGAAACAAAATCTTCGCTGTATCTGGTCTGGTGACGACTAGCCTGCTGATCCTCATACCTGAGATCCGTATAGCTGATCTCCGCACTGAAGGGCTCATCGCTGCTGCTCGCACCAAAGCTGTAGGTGACGCCCACCTCCTTGCGGGCAAACATGTCGAGCTCCCCTAGCGCCTTGCTTGCGACCTTGGAGCGACTTTTCCCCGCATCGGTGTGCGCCACATCCAGATTGGCTTGTACCTGGAGTGCATGCCGCTTGCCAATGTGCAGCGTTCCGTTGCCGGAGAAAAAATGATCGAGGTAATCACTGTCTTCATTGAGGTCATGGTCAGCTGCGGCTGCTCGATAACCGACTTCCCAACTGGCCTTGCTCTTCGTGAAACGCAGCGCCATGCCCGCATCCACAAGGTTTACCCAGGATTTCAATTCGTCTTGGTTGGTATCCACCGAGTTGCCATCGCTCTGGGTTCGAGCGGCAAATGTAGGTGTTATCTGCAGCTCACCCACCTCGACACCAGCCCCTGCTGCTGTAAGCGCTGGAGCCCAGAGGGTAGAGAGCAACAGGGACATGCCAGTCAATCGCGACACGCGCTCGACGCGCATAGTGGGTCGCGCATTTGTTGCTGTGAGCGCGCTGCAACCACTGGGCGGATAGTGTTTGTCACAGTCCATGGTGGGACAGGATAGCAAGGTGTGGATTGAAGATTCAAATGACCCTTGACCCCCAGGTGACAGCTGACAGGTGAGGGTATGACTCGAGGTTCATTTTGGGGCTCACCCCACCACTCTGGAACGGGTAGCATTGATCCAAGCCTCCGGGTTGGGCAGGCCCTCGCGCCCGCCACCGTAATGCCTACAACGGATAGTGGGGCGAGAGTCCCGGTCCATCCGGGTAACTCATGGCCCTGGGTTTTGGTCGATCGCGCTGAATTGGATGAGTAGGGGGAAAAAATGCGTGAAGTCCTGGTACAGAGGCTCGAGGTTATCCTGCAGTTCCCGAATAGCCTCACCCAGTCGACTGGGCCGTTTGAGACGGCCTTCAATACCCCGGAGTGCCTGCTCAATGCCCCGCAGGCTGCGGTAGCTCAGCAGCAGGTCGTAGTGCACCAGGTAATACATGGGTTTTTGCATATTGGGCGGCAGGGCTGTTTGTCGTGATTCGAGTGCGTTGTAAACGGAACCAGAAAATGATTCCAGGGACTGGCTGGCATAGTCGTCCCAGTGGACCGCCAGGAAGTGATCAAAAAACATATCGATCAAAATAGGTGCATAGCGCCGGAAGCGGGGACTGATCCGGCGTTTACTCTGTTGGACAATCGGGTGTTGGTCAGTGAATGAGTCAATGCGTCGATGTTGCAGTATCGCCTTGCGCATCTGCCCGGGCAGTGACTCAGTAATGGGGCCCTTGACGAAATCTCCCATCAGGCTGCCTATACGACTGTCGGGATCGTTGTCGGCCAGGTAGAGATGTGCCAGATAGTTCAAGACGCAAATCCTAGCCGCATGGGTCGGCTGAGATTCCGGTGACCCAGGCGCTCATTTGCCCAATGCTTCAAGATGAGTCGCCACACTCCGGCTGGTGGCTTCGAGATCATAGCCCCCTTCCAGTGCTGACACGATGCGTCCCTGCGCATACGCATTGGCCCGGTCAACAATTTCCCCAGTGATCCAGGAAAAATCTGATTCATCCAATAACAGCTGTGCCAGCGGGTCATCCCTGTGACCGTCAAAGCCCGCAGAGAGGAAGAATAAGTCGGGGGCATGGCGTTCAATTGCGGGCCACCAGTTCCGGGCAATAGCCCGGCGAAAATCATCACCGGCGGTGCCGGCAGGCAGGGGCGTATTGACAATGTTGGGTCGCAGTACATCGTGCAGTCGCCCGGGATAATAGGGGTGTTGAAAGCTGGAGCAGACTAAAATTTCCGGGATGCCCCGGCACAGGTCAACAGTTCCGTTTCCGTGGTGGACATCGAAATCGAGAATGGCCACGCGGTCGACGCCCGGTAGCTGCAGGGCATTGATGGCGCCTATTGCCACACTGTTGAGCAGGCAGAATCCCATGGCCGTGCCCAGTTCGGCATGGTGCCCGGGAGGGCGCACAGCGCAAAAGACACGCTGCTCGTTGCCAGACAGCACATCAGTCACGCCCTGCCACACCGCACCGGCCGCACAGCGGGCCGCATTGAGACTGTTTGGCCCCATCCAGGTATCGGCGTCAAGCGCCTGAATTCCCTGAGATGGCTGGCCCGCGGCAAGTTGTGCAAGGTAGCCAGTTTGATGGGCATTGTTGACCATTTCATCGTTTATTTCGGTGGCCGTATTCAAGGGGTAATCGGCGGTAAGGCCAATGTCCTCAAGATGTCTCAGCAGATGTATAAGTCGCTCCGGGCGTTCGGGATGCCCGGGGGGCACCGCGTGCTCTATACAGTCCTGGTGGGTGTAGATCCGCATGGAGACCCTTTTACCGTGGTCATTTCATTGCGGCCAACAATAACGGTGACGGGGGGTCTTGGCCAGATTGTCGCGAACTCTTTTGCGTTACCGGTGAACACCCAGGGGCGATGTCGTGGCCACCGCTGGTCTGGGCGCCGCGTGATCATCAATTTCTGCTTAGCTCACCTCAGGATTCTCGATCGCTCGCGGCATTCAGCGGTCAGCGGTCAGATCAATAACCGCCAGCGGTGCTGCCCAACCCACCTCCCGTAGGTCCGGTTACGCGTCCGCCACTGACGTTGGCGCACAACGCCAAACGAAATAAATCGTAGATGCGGTACCCAGAGCCATAGTGGCCAGCAATGACCCGTCGATTACTGGAATAGCCCATGCAACATCGGGGAGGCCACCCCGGGATGCCAGATTCTCGCGCAGGGTGGTCATGAAATTAGAAAAGACCATTTGGCGTGTTAATACGCTGATCGTAAAGCTGGTGTAAAGCATGACGATCACGGTTGCATAGCTGCGGGTGATCGCGTCTCTGCCCAAGTGGACAGCTACGATTACGGCAAAGGTCGCCGAGAGCCAGAATTCAAAGAATCGGTCCAGCGTGCTGCTGGTCTCATAAAAGAGAGCGAGCGTTTCATAAGTCGTCATTTCCATAACATCCTCCCGGTGTGCAACTTGGTCTTGGCCACATGAAGCCCACGCTACAGCTGGAAACACCACGAGGTAAAGTTTGCCTACGGGGTGGCGACCTGTCGGGCAGTTCCCGATGCCCTGTCCACGGGGTGGCCTGCTGATCAAGGCTTGTGCCGATCACCGAGGGTGTTGACCCGCATAATTATGAAGTAGGCTGGCGCCTGCCCACCCTGGAGAGGGGCCTGGGCCTATGGGTAGCGAAGCACATTCACTTTATTGAGGAAAGACATGCATTATTTGGTCACCGGTGGAGCAGGCTACATCGGCTCGCACATTTGCCTTGAACTCAAGGCCCGGAGCCATGAGGTGACGGTGCTCGATGATTTTTCCTCGGGTCACCGTTGGGCAGTGGCTGGATTGGAAGTCATTGAAGCCGATCTGCGTGATCTAGAGGGGATCAGACCCGCGCTGGCAGGTCGCCGTTTTGATGGTGTATTCCATTTAGCGGCCAAATCCCTGGTCGGAGAGTCGGCCCAAAAACCACTCTACTACTACCAAAACAACGTCTCAGGCACGGCCAACCTGATAACGGTGGCCCTGGAGGAGGGGTGGCGGGACTGTGTGTTCTCCTCGACGGCTGCGGTCTATGGAAACCCGCTGACGCCGCTTATTGCCGAAACTCATCCCCTCAATCCCATCAATGTCTACGGCCAGACCAAGCGGGTGATGGAAGAGCTTCTCGCGGCAGTTCATGCGCAGGGCGACCTGAACGCAGCTTGCCTCCGGTACTTCAACGCCGCAGGTGCGTCCCCCGAGGACCAACGGGGGGAATGGCACGAACCGGAGACGCACCTGATACCCAATATCCTGCGCGGGGCCGCGGGCGATGACGTCGCGTTGACGCTTTATGGCGATGATTATCCAACCCCGGATGGCACTTGCATCCGTGACTATGTGCACGTACTGGACCTCGCCGATGCCCACGTCAGGGCCATGGAGCTGTTGCACCGTGCGGGCGGTTTTCATCAGCTGAATTTGGGCAATGGTCAGGGCTACTCGGTTAAGGAAGTTCTGGCCGCCTGCGAACGGGCCGTCGGTGCAAGCATCACCCACACGATTGGGCCACGCCGCCCGGGGGACCCTGCCCGCCTGGTAGCCGAGGCCCAGCTTGCCGAGGAGGTTTTGGGCTGGACACCATCACGAGGCCTGCAGGCTATTGTTGAGTCGGCCTGGGCATGGGAGCAGCATCGCCGCCAACTGAAACACGCCCTCGACTAGTCAGCGGTGCGGTCATCGAGCCATATACTGGCGCTATGGCCCGGTAATTCACGACCGCCCAGCAGGAACTCAAGCTGGTCGTCGACAGCGAGCTGCGTCGACGTCTCGCCATAATTGAAAGCGAAACAGACCTGTCCCCGACGGAGGTACCGCACGTCGCCGGGCACCTTCCGCCAGTCAACATCCGCGCCAGTGAGCAGGTTTTCCAGCAAACGATCCAGAAAGGGATCGTCAGTCAGGGTGCTGAGGTAGTAATAACGGCCGTTACGAACCAGGCCGGCCCGACCCGATTGATAGGACATTTCCACCGAGGCGCTACCAACTTCGAGGTCCTCACACCACAGGCGACTGTGGAAGGTTTCGCCACGGTAGCTGAAAGCCTCACGCACATCGGGTCGCAGTGTCTCCACAGAGTTGACCCGAATGTCGAGGAATGATTGCAGCACCCCGGGAGCCCGCTGGGCGGGTATCCCAAATTCTTCCGTCTTGGCTCCGCATCGCGGTCCGAACAGTACGGTGGCATCGATAGTCCCCAGGGAGCTGAGGAGGGGGTCGGGGACTATGGGCAGTGATGGAATGACAACCAATGCGTAGGCGGACAGGTCAGCATCAACTCCGAGAATATCCACCGCAACGCTGAGTCCTCGCAGTGCGCTGTAGAATTGAAAGGCAACTTTATGCGCTTCTGCTTTTTGCCCCTGTTGCTCTATGTCACATACCCACTGGGCGCTGACATCAGCAAGCAGTGCCACTTGGGCCACAGGTTGTGGCAGTGGCAGGGGAGCGAGCGCGCCCAGTACCCGGACGACGGTTTCTACTTCCCGCCAGGCATCACTTTTGCTGCGGTCCGAACGGAGCAATCCTGCATGCATCTGCTCCTGGGCAAATGGAGCCTGGCGCCAGCGGAAGAAAGACACCACATCGGCGCCATGGGCAATGGCCTCCAAAGTCCACAGCGCCACCATGCCCGGGGCAGGCCGAGGATTACTCGGCGCCCAGTTTACCGGGCCCGGTTGCTGTTCCATGATCCAAAAGCCCCTGTTTTTTAATCCCCTGCATTGATCGAGGTAGTAGGCGGTGTAGTCGGGATGCCCGGTGCGCATATAACGTCGCGCGAGTTCGGGTTGCTCCCGACCCAGAAGGAACTCGCTGCGGCCGAGGGGATAGCTGTCGTAACTGACAAAGTCGAGGGGCCGTGCCAGATCGAAGCAGTTCACCTGCGTATCTTTCATTGGGATGAAGTTGTGGGTAATCCACTGGCTGGGGGCATGGGGCCGAATGGCTTCAATGCAGCTATTGTGAAAGTGGATGACCTGCTCCGAGGCAAAGCGACGGTAGGCCAGTTGGTGTGCTGGATTGGTTTCAGTGACCGCGTTGAAAGGTAATTCAATGCTGGCGAAAGACGAATATTCCATTGACCAAAATACATTACCCCATGCGGTATTGAGTGAACTTATGTCGCCATATCGGCGCTCGCACCAGGCCTGAAAATTCTCCCGTGCCGTGTTTGATGCGCTGTGGCTCGTATCATGGCAGCAGAGCTCATTGTCCGTTTGCCAGCCGACTATCCGGTCATCACATCCGTAGCGCTGGGCCAAAACCGCCGAAATGCGACTGGCCTCCCTCAGGAACACGGGGCTTGAAAAGTCATAGTGGCGGCGCGAACCAAAGCCCCGGGTGTGTCCACTGACCGGGTCGACCGGGAGGATCTCCGGATGCGCATCAATCAACCATTTGGGCGGCGTGGCAGTTGGCGTGCACAGCACTATTTTTAAACCCGCTGAGGCAAGCGTGTCGATAGCCCTGTCCAGCCACCCAAAACAAAACTCCCCCTGCCTGGGTTCAAGGCGTGACCACGCAAACTCGCCGATGCGTACATAGTGAAGTCCCAGTGCGTGCATCTGTCTCGCATCATCGGCCCAATCCTGTTCAGGCCATTGCTCAGGGTAGTAGCACACCCCCAGTGCCAGCGCAGTATGGCCACCGGTGAATACCTGTTTAGTCATAGGTTAGGCTCTCCAGACCCCGGCCCGGGGTGCAGACGAGCGCGGTTGCCGCCAATCCGGTTTTGGCCGGGTAGTCCCGATGTACCGCAGCGATCAGTCTCTCCACATCGCTGTGACCACAAAGGCAGACGACAGCTCCACCGAAGCCACCACCGGTTTGGCGGGCGGCAACGCGAGTGCCCAGCGTTGACTTGGCGATGGCTACCAGCGCATCGGTGGCCGGTACGGTGACTTCAAACTGCGTGGCGAGGGAATGATGCCCCTCTGCCAATACCCGGGACAGTTCATCAAGATTGCCAGCCTGCAGCGCGCATGCCGCCGCCGCGACTCGGGAATTCTCTTCGATAACATGCCTCGCCCTCTGATATTGCTGCAAAGTCATGTGCGCGCGATGGCCATCCAGGCATTCATGAGTCGCGTCCCGCAGACTGGACACCCCCATAATCTCAGTGGCGCGATTGCAATCGACCCGGCGGCTGTTGTACTCGCTGTCCACCAGTTGCCTTGGATGATTGGAGTCAAGCACTACCAATGCCCACTTATTGGGGAGGGCCACGCTTTTGGTTTCCAGTGACCGGCAATCGAGGAGCAGCGCTGACTGCTGCACGGCCACGGCAGAGACAAGCTGATCCATGATGCCGCACTGACAACCTATGAATTGATTCTCGGCCAGTTGGCCCAGGCGCGCGATCTCGATGCGGCCCAGCGGCCAGTCAAAGGCGCTGGACAGCGCACCAAGAAGTGCTACTTCCAGCGCCGCGGAGGAGGAGAGTCCCCGTCCCTGGGGGACATCGCTGCTGATTAAGAGATCGATGCCTGTCGTCACGTACCCGACTGTCTGTAAGGCGGCAATCACAGCACGTACATAATTGGCCCAGGGTAAATCCCCGGGTTTGTAGCCATCTCGGCTATCAAACCGATCTAGGGTCTGGGGGTACTCCCGTGACATCACTGAAATAGTGTTGTCAGTGCGGCGTCGCCAGGTCACCTGGCACCTGAATTGGAGGGCGCAGGGCAGAACCCAGCCCCCGTTGTAGTCGGTGAATTCGCCGATCAGGTTGACGCGCCCGGGGGCCGAGGCCGAGCCCTGAGGGGGTTGGCCAAAATACCTTTCAAATGCCGGGTTTATCACGTGTCGCCTGTCACCAGCTGCACTGCGTCAGCAGCCAGCGGGCGCAGCTGGGCCGCGGCTGATTCGGGAGTGAGGTCCCGTTGGGGTTCACCCAGCATTTCATAGCCCACCATGTGTTTTTTGACCGTGGCTGACCGCAGCAGGGGCGGGAAGAAGTGTGCGTGCAATCGCCAGTGGCTGGCTGGCATACCGGTGGGAGCATTGTGCCAACCCATGGAATAAGGAAAAGGGCAGTTAAACAAGGCATCGTAACAACGCGCCAGAACCGACAGGACTTCAGCTAGCGTATCAAGGTCCTGTGCCAATAGTTGCCCAAAGTGTGCCTGGCGCCCCTTGCTCATGACAAGCGTTTCATAGGGCCAGGCCGCCCAGTAAGGCACCACTACGAGCCAGCCGGAGTTTTCAAAGACGGTGCGGTCCCCGACGCGGGATTCCCAGGCCTGATAATCGGCCAGCAGCGCCGAGCCATATTGGTCGAAGTGCTGCTTTTGTTGTCGATCTTCACCCGCAACAATTGTGGAAAGGTGATCATGGGCCCAAATCTGGCCGTGCGGATGGGGTTGGGAGCAACCCATCATGCCGCCTTTGTTTTCAAAGAGCGTGACGCAGCGATAGCGCGCGGCAAGTTCGCTGTACTCGCGCTGCTGTACGGCAAGTAAATTCCTCAGCTCCGGGTGCTTTAGATCTGCGAGGGTTTTGTTGTGCCGGTGGTCAAAGCAAATGACACGGCACTCACCAGCAGTTTGCTCCTCGGTTATGAACGCGGGCTTGTCGTCCTCCACGCCAAGCGATAATGACACCTCGACGCGTGAAGAAGGGGGTTTGGCCAGTGCCGGGAAGTCATTCTCGAACACATAGGGCCCGAGGTACATTGGATTCTCCCGACCTTTGGAGCGCTCATTTCCCGGGCACAGGGGGCAGTTATCCTGATACTCGGCATCGGACTCAGATACCGCCGATCCTGATTCCCCTGACCAGGGTCGGTGACTGCGCTGGGGGCTGACCAGAACCCAATCGCCGGTGAGTGCATTGTGCCGTCTGTGATTCGCCTCGCTGAACAAATTTCCTCCAGGACTGCCTCGGCCCCTAAAACATCCAGACACAAAGTGTATCTCAGCCGCCGCCTCGCGGTATCCTGTTACCCGTGGGTGTCTCACCCCGTCTTGCCAGCCCCAAAGTAGAGCGTGTCGTCATGCCAACGGAATCGCCAGAGATCGATCCCTGCTATCAGCTGGCCAACGGCAATACCTCGCTGATTGTTGACTGTCGGCACCGGCTGCCCGCCCTTGTCTATTTCGGGCCGCCTATTCACCACTTTACTGCCGATAATCTCGGTCTTCTCGATCGTGGGGACGCACCCGCTGCACTCCCTGGCTCGACACCTCTGGCCCTGCTGCCCGATGCGTCATCAGGATTTCTGGGCCATCCAGGAATAGCAACCCGCAGGGGTAGAACAGGCTGGCAACTGCATCCCGTGGTGCGGGCAGCGAATCAGCTCAGCCCCAATCAGCTGAACTTAGAGGCCTACTGCCAGGTCACCGAGGTCGGGGTGCGGTACGAATTGATGCTGGATCCAGATCTTCCGATCGTTGCCCTGCGGGTCTGTATTACCAACCAGAGTTCGGCGGGGAAACTCGCCGTTGATGAGTGCAATATCACTGTGCCGGTACCCGACCATTTAACCCACTGCAGCGGTTTTGGGGGTCGTTGGGGTCTGGAATTTCAAGCGCAGACGCAGGCTATCCAGCAGGGGGCTCATGTCAGGGAAAACCGCAGCGGCCGGACTTCTCACCAGAGCCCTCCTTATCTCATGGTGCATCAAAAGGGTGCGAGTGAAACCCTGGGGGAGGTACTTGCCTGCCACCTGGCCTGGAGCGGTAACTCCCAGATTCGCGTAGAACAGTTATCCGATGGACGGCGTTATATGCAGTTGGGTGAACTATTAACCCCTGGCGAGATAGACCTTGAGCCCGGGGCCGTCTACACCAGCCCCACAGTTTGGTGCGCCGCCACTGATCGCGGGCGGGGGGGGCTATCTGACAGTTGGCACCAACTGGTTCGGGATCGTTTCCCGAACGTCTCAGGCCTGCGGGGTAAGGCCCGGCCTGTGCAGTTCAATACCTGGGAAGCCACGTACTTTGATTTTAATGAGGCGCGGCTGCTGGGATTGATTGAGAGCGCGGGGGATTTGGGTATTGAGCGTTTTGTTCTGGACGATGGTTGGTTTTTGGGACGCAACAGCGACGGGTCGTCACTGGGTGACTGGCAGGTCGACAGGGAGAAATTACCCGGTGGCCTGAACCCGCTGATCGCGGCGTGTCAGGATCAGGGTATGGAGTTTGGCCTGTGGATAGAGCCGGAAATGGTGAGCCCAGACAGTGATCTGTATCGTCGCCATCCGGATTGGGTGCTAAATCATGACCCGCTGCCGCGGCTTTTGGCTCGGCAGCAGTTGGTTTTGGACCTTGGCCGTGGGGAGGTGCAGGAATATCTGTTTGAGGTGATTTCCGATCTGTTGTCCAGTCATGCCATCACTTACCTGAAATGGGACATGAACCGCGAGATTCACCAGGCGGGAAATGCAGAAGGCCACCCAGCCGCCCACAGACAGATACAGTCACTTTATGGTTTGCTGGAGCGACTGAAGCTCCGCTTTCCCGATGTCGAAATAGAGAGCTGTGCCTCGGGCGGGGGACGGGTCGACTTGGGTGTCTTGCCGTACGTGAGTCGCTTTTGGACCTCAGACAGCAATGACGCGCTGGACCGGTTGGTGATCCAGCGCGGCTTCTCTTTGTTTCTGCCCCCTGAGGTGATGGGGTGTCATATCGGTTCGCAAGTCTGTCATCTGACGGGGCGTCGCCATACATTGGCCTTTAGGGGTGGCGTCGCCCTCTGGGGCCACCTTGGTATCGAGATGGATCCTGATGGCCTTGACCAGGACGATGAAGATACTTTGCGTGCACTGATCGAGCTTTATAAACGCCATCGTGCTCTCCTGCACGGTGGCCGGGCGCTGCGTATTGACCGCCCGGATGGTGAGATGGCCTGGGCGGTAGTCGACGGTACCCAGGCCGAGGGTCTGTTTGCCGCTGCGCGGTTGTACAACACCGTTGATGTCTTTCCCAGACGCTATCGATTTCGTGGACTCGATGAAACAGCCTGCTATCGCGTGCGTCTGGTGTGGCCAAACCACTATGGGGCGGTGCTCTCCAGCCATGCTACTGGACTCGCTCGAGAACCGATCCCCGGCGCCGTACTGGTACGACTGGGAATCGAGCTCCCCATTATGGCACCCGAGACGCTCTTCATTTACCACCTCGAGCGCGTTCAGGAATCCGGATAGCCTTCCGAGGGGGGGCGCTCCGTCGCCTGAGGGGTTGGTTTTTTTTGTTATGAGCAGTGCAGGGGGTCACCGCAAAAGCCGCTGGCTTTGCCCTGCCCGATCAGAGCTGGAACTGGCTATGGTTACTGCCCGAGGGCTTGGCGTGTCCTGAGCGAATGGCCAGCGTTATGCGGGCGCCCGGAAAATAGCGGGAGACCACAGCGGTGAAGTGCCGAACAGGAAGCGACTCACCAGCAGTGCGGCCGCCACACAAAAAATCACGGTGATAAACATCATATGAATGTAGTGGAAGGGCGCCCATACGAAAGAGAAAAACCCGTAGAGTGCGACACCGAGGACAACGGCAACAATCGCAGCGCCCGCCGCGACATCACGAAACAACAAACCGACGATGAAGGCTGACAAGATAGGCATGCTGAGCAGGCCATACAGCTCCTGCACAAGATTAATAATACTTTCCGCCTGGGCATAGATGGGCACCATGCCCAAACCAATCAATACGAAACTGACTGTGATAATGAGATTGAGGCGGCGCAGGTCGGGTGCCGGTGCAATAAACCGTTCGTGGATATCACAGACATAAAGTGCCGTAGAGGAATTGAGTACGCTGTTGACGCTGGTCAGCACCGCTGCGGCGATGGCGGCCGCGAAGGCCCCTGAAAGCCACAGCGGCAGGACCTCGCCCACCACTCTGCCGAAAGCGGCATCCCCAATATCACCATAAAGCTTGAATGACACGATTCCGGGTAGGACAACCATGGGGGGTATTATGACCAGTCGGATCAGGGCCGCAGCCAGTACCCCTTTTTGACCTTCTTTGACCGTGGGAGAGGCCATGGCACGCTGGGTGATAGTTTGATTGGTGCCCCAGTAGAAAATCTGTATGAAGAGCATGCCGGTCAGCAGGGTATGCCAGGGAATAGGAGAGGCATTATCGCCAATGAGCGTAAGTCGCTCCGTCGGAATGCCGGAAAAATCAAAGTCGATTGCGGCGAGTGACAGGATGACGACAACCACCCCCAGGCTGAGGAGCAAAACGCCACTGTAGGCGTCGGAGACAGCCACAGCCCTCAGCCCTCCCAGCACGGCGTACGCGGCGCCGATGGTGGCAAAGGCCGCGGCAATCACGATGATGGGCAGGTCTACGTTGAACAGGGTCTGCATGAACAACGATCCGCTGTAGAGCATGGCGGGTATGAAAATAAACAAATTACCCAGAAGAAAAAGCAGCCCGATTAAGGCGCGGATGCGATAGTCGCCGTAGCGTTTCTCCAGGAGCTCAGTGGTTGTGGTGCACTGATAGCGGTAGTACACCGGTAAAATAACCCGGGCGAGAATGACCAGACCCACCACCGCTGACAATTCCCACAAAGCGAGCAATGCCATCTGGTTGCCGTTCATGCCAACCAGTTGATCAGTGCTCAGGTTGGTCAGGGTGATCGAACCCGCGACCACAATCCAGCCGAGTCCACGTCCGGCGAGGAAAACATCATCACGCGTCGTTGTTTTATGGTTCAGCCGCGCAGCATCTCTCGCACAGCGACGCCATGTAAGACCTGCGATGAGGACTGTGATGGCAACGAAGACGAGGACCTGGAGTGTTTGAATTGGCATTGCGCGTCAAAATTTCCGTGGGTGGCTGGACCCGACACCGTTCTGGCCAGCGGCCGTCGAGCTTAACACCACCCCTGTCTGTCCAGGCCTTATGCTCTGTACTGCGGCGCGCTTTCCATGAGGTTTTTTCACGCCCTACCAGGCACTATCTGCAATGGTAATACGGTGTAGGAGTCGATCGTACCCGTCGTAACCGCCCGTGGCGGCGTGCAGCAGCGATCGGTTGTCCCACATGACCAGCATCCTGGCTTGCCATTGGTGGCGGTACAGGAACCTCTCCTGGGTCTGGTATTGGTAGAGCTCCATCAGCAAAGCCTGGGACGCTTCCGACGTCATATCAGCAAAGCCCTGTATATAGGCTGCCGATGAGAAAAGCGCTTTCTTACCCGTTTCCCGATGGGTCCTTATGAATGGATGTGAACAAGTTTCACGGGCCTTGTCACTGGGCTTGATCTGCATGCTACGGCCACTTTCCTGATCCTTATCGCCGTAAGCGCCATCCGGAGCATAGCCCAGTGCGGCTGAATGAATCGCCGTGAGGTCCTCGACACGCTCCCGCAGATCGTCGGGCATTTCTTCATAGGCCTTGGTCTGGTCGGCGAACAGCGTATCGCCGCCGCAGGGGGGAATGGTGATGCCGTAGAGTGTCGTCGCGGCCGGGGGCACCGACATGAAACTCCAGTCGGTATGGAATGTCTCGGCAAAGATGGACGTCTTTTCGTCGGCATTGCGCTGGATGGCGCATATGTTGGGGTAACCTTCAATGTGGCCAAAAAATGGATCAGCGCCAATCTCGCCAAAGTAACGGGCTATCCGCTGCAGATCCTCAGGGTTGAGCACCTGGTCCGGGAATGCGACGACTTTGTGTTCGAGCCAGTGGCCTCGGATTTCAGTAATGGCATCATCAGACAGAGGCTGACTGAGATCGATGCCGGTAAGTGTCGCGCCACAGGGAGCACCGCTGGGTATTACATTGATAGTCATGGGTTATTCCTCCGGTTAGTGCGTGCTTTTTGGCTGCAATCAACTCTTGGTCCAGCATTTAATTTTTGACTCGCCGACCACGGGGTCGCGCCCCGGGGGACCGCTTACAGCCATCAGTGCACTCTCACAGAACCTGTGTCTCGTGGTTCCACCAGGCGAGGTCAGAGTATGCCCGCAAATCCAGCTCATGGGTCCAGGCGGAACGATGTTGGTGGGCAATATGGAAATAGGTCTCGGCGATTTCCCCAGGCAGTAACAGGCCGTCATGGTCCATCCCGCGGGTTTGGCGAAGCTTTTCGAAGGTCGCCTTGCCCAGCATTTTCCCCAGTGTGTCCGGTGCATCGACGGCACCGTCAACCAAAATATGCGCCACGTGAATCCCCTGATGGGCATATTCAGCATTGAGCGATTGGCACAGCATGCGCCGGCCCGCCATAGCGGCGGCGTGAGAATGCTGGCCCGCATTGCCCCTCACCGCCGCAGTTGCCGAGGTGACCAGTAACGTACCGCTGCCCCGGGCGGCCATGGTAGGGATGACTGATTGCGCCAACCTGAACAGACCGAAGCAGGCCATACGCCAGCCCAACTCAAAAGTCTTTAGCGAGGTTGCCTCGAGTGAGCGGGTACCGATCTGGGCCCCCAGGTTGAACAGCACCACTTCAATGGGACCGATCTGTGCAGCGTCTTCGACCAGTCGTTCAATGGCCCCTTCCTCTGCGGCATTGATTAAATGACCGGATGCAGAGCCCCCCTCCGCCTCAATCTCCTCGACCAGGTGTGCGAGTCCCTCAGCATTGCTGCGGCGGCAGAGTGCGGCGTGGTAGCCGTGCTTGGCAAATTTCCGTCCAACGCTGCCACCTATGCCCGCTCCTGCACCTACAACCAGACAAACGTTCTTCATTTCAGCCCTCCAGCATTAAATGGGGTCTTTCACCCTGGTGTTGCCATCTTTGATCAACTGCTCAATCGTCGTCGGGGTGTAACCCAACTCGGCAAGAATCGCACGCCCGTGTTCACCGAGCCCGGGGCCCGGGCCGGCGATTGCGCTGGGTGTTTTACTGAACTGCGCTGCGGGACGCGGTTGCCGGACCTCACCGAAGCCGTCGAAATGAAGACGTTGAATGGTTCCGTTGGCATTAACCTGCTCATGATGCAAAAGTTCTTCCCGAGTGAGCAGGGGGGCGCAGGGTACGCCCTCCGCCTCAAAGCGAGACAGGATATCGTCACTCGACCATCTCTCTATTTCAGAGGCGGTCAACTCCTTTCGTTCGGCCACGTTTTTAAAGCGCGCTGTCGCCGTCCTGAAACGTTCGTCATCTATCCAGTCTTCGCGCTGCAGCGCCCTGCACATGCCCTGCCATTCCCTGTCGGAAATCGCTCCCGCAGTGATGTAACGGTCCCGTGTTTTATAAACCAGATCCATAGCGCCGCCTGATTTGCGGGGATCGAACTCCAGCTCAGCGTAGGTCAGGCCGATCATGGCCTCGGGCCAGACAAAAGAGAGCATCGTGTCGAGCATTGAGAGGCGTATGTGCTGCCCCTCGCCATTTTTTTCTCTGGCGTAAAGCGCTGTACTGATCGCCTGGGCTGCCGTCAGCGATGTGACCTTGTCGGCGATAATGATCCGGAACATGTTGGGGTCCCCGGTCACCTTGTCAGCCTGTATGTCGGTAGCACCGGAGAGCGCCTGGACGATCGGGTCATAAACGCGTTTGTCTGCGTAGGGTCCGAGTTCACCAAAGCCACTGATTGAGACATAAATGAGCTGTTTGTTAGTGGCTCTCAAGACCTCCTCGCCAAAGCCCATTCGTTCAATGGCGCCGGGGCGGAAATTCTGGATAAAAACGTCCGCATCCTGTGCCAGTTTCAGCAGGATTTCCCTCCCCTCCTGGGACTTCAGGTTGAGGGCAATGGATTCCTTACCTCGGTTGCAGGAAAAAAAAGCCGGCGTAAGACCGTTGTGCTGACTCCCGAGATGGCGCATCTGTTCGCCTGCCAGAGGCTCCACTTTAATGACGCGTGCACCCTGGTCAGCCAGCATCATGGCCGCGACCGGACCCGATACCATGCTGGTGAGGTCAACTACCTTCAGGCCATCGAGTGCGCCCATTATGTATCTCCTTGCGATTCAGGGTAATTAATGCGGAAGGCGTGCCGGTAGGCCGGCCGTAGCGCTATGCGCTCTCGATAGCTTCTCAGGTTTTGAGGCAGGGGTACATTGCAGGCGTCTGCCCAATCCAGGCAGGAGACCAGAAGCAGGTCGGGCAGTCCAAATTGAGTCACCATCAGGAAGTCTTCGGTGCCCAGCACGGCGGCAAGGATCGCAAGTTGCCCCTCGACGTAGGACTGAGAGGCTGTCACAGCGGCTTTGGATGCGCCATAAATCGCAGCGAGGTCCCCGTGGCGGCGCATGACATAGAGTCCGGTTTGGTCAATTTCCCCATAGATGTGGCAGCACAGCTCGTCCTCCCTGGCTCGGGTTCGTATGTCAGTCGGTGTAAAAAGCCCTGGTGCAGGGTAGGTATCGCGAAGATAACGGCATATGGCCAGACTCTCGGATAGCGCTACCTGCCCGTCTTCGAGGAAGGGTATTTTTTGTTTGGGGTTCAGTGTGCGATACACATCGGACTGGGTCTCGCCGCTCCTCGGCCTGATCGGTCGGTGTTGGTAGCGCAGTCCCAGCTCCTCGGCCATCCAGAGCGGGCGCATGCTTCGCGGCGTGCCCGCGCCCCAAATTGTCATCGTTACCATGGGCTGCTCCTTAGCTTAAGCGGGGTAGCCAGTCATCACGCATCCGGCATGGCACACCGACCCGGGGAAAAACACCTGGGGTACGGTTTGCTGCCGGGTGAAGCTGACCAAAGCATAGGGTATACTCGCCCGCTTTTCATTGCGGGACTATCCCAAGGGAAAGTAACCGCAGGGGAGGCCGGTCATGACTGACGTTGCTGTGGGTATCATCATGGGATCACGCTCCGACTGGGGCGTGATGGAAGCTGCTGCTGCCATGCTGGATACCCTGGGAGTCCGCTACGAAGCCAAGGTGGTTTCAGCGCACCGCACCCCTGATCGACTCTACGACTATGCGCGTTCCGCGCGCGATCGAGGCTTGAAGGTCATTATTGCTGGGGCGGGGGGGGCCGCACACCTGCCGGGTATGTGTGCGGCAATGACCCCCGTGCCGGTACTCGGGGTGCCGGTAGCGGCAACGGTACTCAACGGCGCCGACGCACTGCTATCGATAGCGCAAATGCCCAAGGGTATTCCGGTGGCGACCTTTGCCATCGGCCAGCCCGGTGCAGTAAACGCGGCGCTATTTGCCGCGGCGCTTCTGGCCAATGACGATTCAAGGCTGGCCGATGCGCTGGATGCCTATCGCGCACAGCAGACTGCCGACGTGCCGGAGGATCCCCGGGGTTGAACAAGCGCCTTGGTATTATCGGCTGTGGCCAGCTCAGCCAGATGCTGGGAGAGGCGGCGAACCGGCAGGGTGTCGAGGTCTGCTTTCTTTGTCTCGATGAAACGCCCGTGGTGCATGGTCTGGGCCCGATTTACGGCGAGGGCGAGCTCGAGGACTTTCTTGAATCCAGCGATGCCATAACGGTTGAACGCGAAAGCATTGACGATGGGGTACTGCGGCGAGCCCGTGATGATGTGGGCCTCGCACCCGGATACGACGCGCTGGTGGTGCTGCGTGAGCGCAACACCCAGAAGGGGATGCTCGATACCCTGGCTATCCCTACCTCGCCCTGGTTGTACGCGGCTAACCGGAATGAACTGTTAGCAGGGCTGGCGTCGCTGCCGGGAACAGCTGTTCGATGCAAGCGCACTCTGGGGGGATATGACGGTGGCGGGCAGTGGCGCATAGCCGGCCCGGAAGCCACCGAACTGATTCCCGATGACGCCTATCCGGTTATTGCCGAGGTAGAAATAACCATTGAGCGGGAGTTGGCAATTATCGTCGCCCGGGATGTCGCAGGTTCGGTGGTGACCTACCCGATGACCGAAAACGTAATGCGCGACGGTATTCTCATTGGCAGTCTTGTACCGGCCAATGTATCCGATGCTATGGCAGCAGAGGCCGGTCGCCACGCGACCTCCCTGGTGACAGCCATGGATTATGTGGGCGTGCTTGCAATTGAGTTCTTCGTGACCGATGGCAGGCTCATCGTCAATGAAATTGCGCCACGGGTTCACAACACGGGTCACTGGACCATCGGTGCGCTCGGCGCGGACCAGTTTACCCAGCACGTCGGTTGCGTGTTGGGCTGGCCGGTGAGGGCGCCTCAATTTTTCGGCGCTGCAGCCATGATCAATTTGCTGGATAACAAGTTTCCCCGGGTGTTACCGCAGGGGCCTGTCCGTAGCCTGATACAGACCTACGGCAAGGGGTTGCGTAAAGGCCGTAAAGTGGGGCACATCACACTACTGGCGGAGGATCCCGTGCCTCTGCATGCCAGCGCACGTGACCTCATTACTGAGCTCCACGGTAGTGACGAGGGGTGACGCTTGCAGGGTGAAAAAAACCCCGCTGTAGGGCGGGGCCATTGATTTGGGGATGGGCGTTTCCAGTCTGTTCTAACCCTCGGGCATAGCAGAGCTGTGATGCTCGAGTATTTTCCACTCGCCCTCAACACGCTTGTACAGGTAACTGAATCGCGCTGTCACCTGGTTGCCGTCACCAAAGGTGAAGGTGTACACCCCGGCATTGCTGGCCAGATCGTCTGCCAGGTGCCGGGTATTGGCTTCATCAATCACGCCCTGGGGCTGCTTGGCGAGAAAGTGTACGAAGTAATCCCTGATTTCGGCGTGATTGTGTCTGACCTGGTTGGAGACTGTGGGCAGGAGCACCGCATCCGCCGCATAGAGTGCGGTGACTTGGTCGGGATCCCCGGTTCGCAGTGCCGCGTTCCAGTTGGTGAATAATTGCACGATGTCTTGCTCGGTCATTGCTGAGTCTCCTGGTGAGTCAATGGGGTGGGGTTAATTCGATCCGCGCCCAGTACACACTTTGGCGCGCGGGGTGTTCGGTTGCGTGCCTATTTTTCCTGCCGCTTGCTATTGTACTCATCGCGTAACTGACGCAGTAACGTGAGTCGTTCTGCGAAGCGGGACTGCTCAAGGTTGAGGCAGCAATCGGCATCCAGGCCCACGATGGTTTCGGCGATTTCATCGCTCATACCCGTTATGTAGATCTTTTTGCCCGCGCGCTCGGCGTCGCAGGTGATGGTCTCAACGGCACGCACCGCCGACACATCCATGAAGGGGACCCGCCGGAAGTCCAAAATGATCGCGTGCATGTCATCTTTGTAGCGCTCACGTACATGATGCCCCACGTCGGCTGCGGCGCCGAAACTCAATGGGCCGCCAAATTCGAAAACTGTGACGCGATCAATGAGTTCCTCGAGGAGCGCCTGCTCCTCCTCGCTGGTCGCTGTCAGGGGGCGCGACAGAAGGTCATCCAATTGGCTTTTGGCGACCTGCCGCACGTAGGCGAGCGCGGCGAGCACTACGCCAGCACCCACAGCGGTAATGAGGTCAACCAGCACCGTCAACCCCAAAACCAGCGCCATCAGCGCCAGGTCCCAGCGTGGACCCCGGTGCGCATTCCTCAGGTAACTGAAATCGATAATATCGAGGCCGACCTTGATGAGGACGCCCGCCAGGGCCGCGTGGGGAATATATGACGCTATCGGGCCGAGGCCCAGAACTATCGCCGCGAGCACGACAGAGTGGATCATGCCAGATATCTTGGTATGCCCACCGGAGCGGATGTTGACCACCGTACGCATGGTGGCCCCCGCTCCAGCGATACCACCAAACAGACCCGCTACCGCATTGCCCACACCCTGGCCAATCAATTCCTGGTTGGAGTCGTGGCGGGTGCGGGTCATATTGTCAGCCACCAGTGAGGTCAGGAGACTGTCGATAGCACCCAAAACAGCGAGGATGAACGCCGCTTCGATGACCAGCATCATGGCGCCCTGCTCGTAGACAGGTATGTGGAATTCGGGCAGTCCGCTGGGAATTTCACCCAGGATCGGTACTGGCTCGAGGAATAGGGACAGTAGGGTCCCGACGATAAGTGCAGCAAGCGCGGCAGGCAGGTACTTGCCCCAACTTGTTGGCCAGCTGTAAACCACCCCCAGGGTCACCGCAGCCACTATCAGTGCTGAGAGATTGATGTCGGTCAGGGCAGTGGGCAGGTATTTGAGCGCCGATATTGTTCCGGCAGGTGCCATATGACCAACGGTTGCATCGAGTTGCAGGATGATGATGATGATGCCGATACCACTCATAAATCCCGATACCACTGGGTAGGGTACCAAGCGTATGAAATCCCCAACCTTTATCAGGCCGAAGACGATCTGGAACAGACCCGCGAGTACCACGGCGGTCAGGATGAGACTGACGTTGCCGGATAAGCTGGCAAACAAACCCGCGAGGACAACGACCATCGGCCCCGTGGGACCCGAGACGTTGGTGGGTGTCCCACCCAGCCAGGCCGCGAAGAACCCGACGATGATGGCGCCATACATGCCGGCCATGGGCCCGAGGCCCGAGGCCAGGCCAAAGGCCAGTGCGAGGGGTATGGCAACCACGCCCGCGGTTACGCCGCCGTAGATATCACCGCGCAGGTGGTTGAAGTTGAATGTGTAGGCAGCACGCATGGCCGGTCTCGATTGGAGTGGAAGGTGCGGACTATACGTGCAACCACATATCGATGGTTTTAGGATTTTATGATAGATTTTCACTATATAGGCATATCGCCCAACATTTGGGTACGCGGGACCTCCTGGTCCCTGTGGTGCAGCAGGCGAGAGGACTGGAACGGTGGCTTCACTTCGACAACTTGAGTACTTCGTTGCGATCTCAGAAGCCGGGTCTCTGCGCCAGGCGGCCCAGCGTCTTGGCGTGACCCAGCCGACCCTGACCGTTCAGCTGCGAGCCCTAGAGGATGTCCTCGGCGTGGTGTTATTTGAGCGGACCCGCAACGCGACCCTGCTGACCCCTGCCGGGCGCAACCTATTACCCGAAGCCCAGGCGCTGTTGGCACAGTGGCGTAACCTGGTCGAGAGCGCACACCTGAGCAGCGATCACAGCCATTCAACCTATCGCCTTGGGGTGCCGCAAACACTGGGCCCCTACCTGTTGCCCAGCTTATTGCCGACCCTGCACAAACGTTTCAGCCAGCTGCGCCTGCACGTGCGGGAGGAGGTGCCCGACATGCTATTGCGTGGTCTGGAGGAAGGCCACTTTGACCTGGTCATTGGTCCCATTGCCGGAGTGCCTGAGACTATCGTCCGAGAGCCCCTTTTTCGTGAACCGCTCCTGCTGGCCAGCCCGGTGGAAATGGACGTGGGCTTCAAAGGGGACCTCAATGAAAGTGATCTCAGTGGACTTGAGGTTCTCGCCATGGATGAGCGACATACCCTGCGTCGTGAAGTGGAACGAATTTGTGAGCGAGCCGGGGCGCGGCTCAACAGCGACTACGAGGGCACAAGCCTCGACACCCTGCGCCAGATGGTTGTTATGGGTATGGGGCTGGCTTTCCTGCCTGCACTGTATGTACGCAGTGAAATTCACCGGCCTGAGGAGTTGCGGGTGCGGCCCTTGCGGGGTGGGCGGTTGTTCCGTGAGCATGCCTTTCTATACCGTCGTCACGCGCCCTCCCGATCGTTCTACCAGGAGCTCAGAGCCGAGATACGAGCGGTTATAGCCCGGGACCTGGGCGATACGGTTACCCCAATGGGCTGAGGTCACGCACTGCCAGCGGAAGTGGGGGTTAGATGGAGGCAGTCCAGAGCATATCACGATGGTGATATGAACCGGCGGCACGCCGGTTGCTACAGGCTGATTGCAATGTCTTGCTTCGGGTAACAAGGTGGGGACTGCAGGTTTCGGCGTATCCTGTGGGACGTCCACTGGATGTTGCGGGCTTGATTCTCATACGAAGGCTTTGGCTCGCCCAAAGCCAAGAAAATTCCGTTGGCACTGTCGGTTAGGTCAGACTGTTTCCCGGCGCCCGGGGAACACCATTTCGGTGGGGGGGGCGGACGCCGAGCCGCTGGTATCATTGGTGCTGCCCAGTGCGCCGGCTTGGCAGTGGGGAGATCCCTGGCGCCGGTTCTGCTTGAGTTTGAACTTGGAGTATGTTTTTCTTCCCGCCAGTTTTTTTCCGCTGAGTCGCGCCGCCGATGGCAGGCAAACGACGAGCCCCAATCCGATGCGTAGCCGCCCATGGAGACACTATGACAACGACTGCTTACATTTATGACGCTGTTCGAACCCCCCGGAGCAAGGGAAAGAAAGACGGCACGCTCTACGAGGTCAAGCCCGTGGATCTGGGTGGTGGCCTGCTCAGGGCGCTGCAGGCCCGGCATGATCTGGACACTTCCTATGTGGACGATGTGGTGATGGGGTGTGTCACGCCCATTGGTGAGCAGGGTTCTGATGTGGCAAAGATGATTGTGCAGAACGCTGACTGGGACGAATCCGTGGCGGGGGTGCAGCTTGATCGGTTTTGCGCTTCAGGCCTTGAGGCCGTGAACATTGCGGCGCAAAAGGTTGCATCCGGTTGGGAAGATCTGGTCGTGGCGGGGGGCATCGAATGTATGTCCCGGGTACCCATGGGCTCCAACGGGGGTGCGATGGGTTCAGATCCGGGGTTTTCGATGAAAACAGGTTTTGTACCCCAGGGAATCGGTGCCGATACCATCGCGACACTTGCTGGTTGGTCTCGCGATGATGTGGATGCCTATGCGGTCGAATCCCAGCGGCGCGCAGCGCACGCGAGGGACAGCGGTTGGTTCGACGGTTCTGTTGTCCCTGTCAAGGATGAAGTGGGCATTACGATTTTGGAGCGCGATGATTTTATAAAGCCCCAGACGTCAATGGAGGGCCTGGCAAAGCTTAAGCCCTCCTTCGAAATGCACGGTGGGCTCGGATTTGATGACATTATTATTAACAAGTATCCCGAACTGGACCGCATAAATCATGTTCATACGCCGGGTAATTCCTCTGGTATCGTCGATGGCTCGTCTGCTGTACTGATTGGCAGCGAGCGGGCTGCGAAGGATCTGGGTCTCAAGCCACGGGGTCGTATTGTCGCCACCGCGGTTCTGGCCACTGACCCCATTATCATGCTGACCGGACCCGGGCCTGCGGCTATGAAGTGTCTCAAACGGGCGGGACTCACCAAGGGCGATATCGATCTCTGGGAAATCAATGAGGCCTTCGCATCTGTTGTTCTGCGCTACATGCAGGATCTTGATCTCGATGCTGAGGTGACCAATGTCAATGGCGGCGCCATCGCCATGGGTCACCCCCTGGGTGCCACAGGTGGCTGCCTGGTCAGCACCGTGCTCGACGAGTTGGAGCGGCGGGATGCCAAGCGCGCCATGTTGTCACTCTGTGTGGGCGGCGGCATGGGTATTTCCACCATTATTGAGCGCGTTTGAGCCACAGGAAAAGGACGTCACAAACATGACTGGATTTAATTACGAAAAAGATGCCGAAGGTATCGTCACTGTCACCATGGACATGGATGGCCCCGTTAATTCCATGAGTGCGGAATTCCTGCCTTTACTCACGGACACGATTGACAGGCTCGAGACGGAGCAGGGCCTGACGGGTGTGGTACTGACCTCTGCCAAAAAAACATTTTTTGCCGGCGGTGATCTCAACATGCTGTGCCAGGTCACGCCGGAGACGTCGGACGAGTTTTTTCAGGGTGTGGAAGCCACCAAGGCGGTCATGCGACGACTTGAAAAATTGCCTGTACCCGTGGCTGCTGCGATCAATGGTGCCGCCCTGGGCGGCGGCCTCGAATTGGCGCTGGCCTGTCACCATCGCGTGGCCTGGAGCGATAAGTCGGTCCAACTGGGCTTCCCCGAGGTCACCTTGGGATTACTCCCCGGCGGTGGTGGTGTTGTTAAGGCGATTTATCTGATGGGTCTTATGGCATCCAATGAATACCTCCTTGAGGGCAAGCGTGTTGCCCCCGCAAAGGCGCAGGAATCCGGCTTGATTGATGCCTCTGTGGAAACCCTCGAGGAACTGGTACCAGCAGCCAAATCCTGGATCCTGGCGCACAGTGACGACGAAGCTGCCATGACCCAGCCCTGGGATACCAAGGGTTACAAGATACCCGGAGGCAATGCCAATTCCCCCGGTGTGGCACAGATGCTCCCTGTAGCGGCAGCCATGCTGCAGCAGAAGACCCGTGGCCTCTTGCCAGCCCCTGCCAAGATTCTTGATATTGCTGTAGCCGCCATGCGTTTGGATTTTGAAACGGCTATGCGCATCGAGAGCCGAGGTCTCACTTATCTGGCCCTGACTCCCCAGGCCAAAAATATGATCAACACCTTTTTCTTCCAGATGAACCAGATCACGGGAGGGGCGTCGCGACCTGAGGGCGTAGCACCTCAGAAAACCCGTAAGGTTGGCGTCCTGGGTGCGGGCATGATGGGACAGGGCATTGCCTATGTTTCCGCGATGGCGGGCATTGAGGTGATCCTCAAGGATATCTCCCAGGAGGCTGCAGAGAAGGGTAAGGCATACACGGAGAAACTGTTGGCCAAACGGGTGGGGCGCGGTCGTATGACCGAAGAGAAGGCCCAGGCGGTGCTGGGCTTGATCACGCCCACAGCCAGCAACGATCAGCTGCAGGGCTGCGACCTGATCATTGAGGCTGTTTTTGAGAACATCAAGCTCAAGCACCAGATTACCCAAGAACTCGAGGAATATTTGTCCGAGGACGGCGTCTGGGGCTCCAATACCTCCACGCTGCCGATTACCCGCCTCGCGGAGGCCAGCCGTGACGCTACCAACTTCATTGGTGTGCACTTTTTCTCACCCGTGGACAAGATGCCCCTGGTGGAAATTATCATGGGTGAGAAGACCAGTGATGTAGCCCTGGCCAAGGCCTTCGACTACGCCCTGCAGATCAGGAAGACCCCGATTGTAGTCAATGATTCCCTCGGCTTCTTTACCTCCCGGACCTTTGGCACCTTCCTGGATGAAGGCGTGCGGCTGTTGAGCGAGGGTATGCACCCGGTCAAGATCGACAATCTGGGCAAGGCCGTCGGTATGCCCGTTGGGCCCCTGCAGGTCTACGATGAAGTCAGCCTGGAGCTGTCCCGCAAGGCTCAGGAGGCCTGGGAGGAAATGGGGATCGACACCAGCGGTCGCGATAACGCCGCCGTGAGCTCTGTGGTCGGGACCATGATCGGCGAGCACGGTCGCGGCGGGCGCTACCACGGTGGTGGCTTCTACGAGTATGGCGAAGACGGCAGCCGCAAGATCTGGCCGCCTTTGCTGGACATTTACTACCAACCCGAGGTGACCATCCCCGACCAGGATGCCAAGGATCGGATGTTGTTCCGCCAGGTCATTGAAGCGCTGCGCTGTCTTGAGGAAGGCGTGCTGCGCACGGTGGCTGACGGCAATATTGGGTCGATAATGGGTATTGGAGCGCCGGTCTGGACCGGTGGTCTTATCCAGTTCGTAAACACTTATGGCCTGGAGCGTTTTATCGGCCGGTGTGATGAACTGGCTGAGGCCTACGGTGAACGTTTCAAAGCCCCTGCAATTGTGGGTGCCAAGCTGGCAGAGGGTGCACTCTTCACCTGAGTCCGAGTGCGCCGGTTGCTGCTTGCAACAGACCGCCGCTGTTGGCCTGGTCCTGAGGGGCTGGGCCGGACCCTGATCTTTGGCGTGCATGCGCCGTGGCGGGAACCCCAGTGGCAACAGCACTGCCGGTTGTTTTGTATCCCTGCGACCGGTTCGGCCCTTTGTTGTACATTAAGCACCGACCACGACAGCAAAGGCAGGTGAGCGTGCGGTGAACTGTTTGATGGCCATGGCACAGACGGCAAGCGGCAGCTTCTGATGTGTGGCCGCTACACACTGATGGTTTCCCAACGACCGGAACTCATGGATCTGGGCCTGCAGACTGCGGACCGCTATAACATCGCGCCACAGACGTCAGTGCTGGTTAGGGACGAACGCAATCAGCACCGGCTGATGCCCTGGGATTACTCGCCGCCCTGGGCCAGGACGCCTATGCATATCAGTAATGCCCGCAGTGAAACTCTCAGGGAAAAGCCCTCGTTTCGCAAAGCCCGGCGCTGTGTCTTACTGGCCGACGGTTGGTACGAGTGGCAGCGGCAGCCGGCAGGAAAAATACCCTGGTTCCACCATCTACAGGGTGAACTGCTTTATTTCGCCGGTATTTACAACGACACCAGTGGCTGTGCCATTGTCACCCGGAGCGCACTGGAAGGCATTGC
>CALKDK010000048.1 GCA_938084055.1 uncultured Luminiphilus sp. | reverse complement strand
ACCGGCCTATGTGTGTGTCGGTGTCGAGGACCTGTTCCGGGATGAGGATATCGACTACGCCCGACGCCTGATGGCGGCCGATGTCCCCTGTGAGCTGGCGCTGTTCCCGGGCGTCTATCACGCGGCGGAGGTGTTTACCCCAGCTGCCGTGGTCAGCAAGCGCCTGAACGCAAGCATGGTCAATGCACTGGCCGATGCCCTGGGCTAAAAGTCAGGCCGCGCCACGGGGCCTTTCACTCCCTCGCTGCAGACCGGGTATCAGCCCTTGGGACCGAACCAGGTAAATCGGAAATTGCCGAGATAAGCTTTCTCTGGGGGACGATTCGGAGGCAACGAACTATTCGTGCCCCTGTGGGGATACGGCTGCAGTCCCCATTACGTCATTCCAGCGTCGGTTCGGCGTTGCTCAGCATGCGATCGGCTTCAACCTGGGCGACCACCCGCATTAGCGCCGCGGCGATGTCATCCGGGACTTCCTCCTGCAGGAAGTGACCGGCCTGGGTTTCGGTTACCAGGGCCGTGGGGAAAAGCGTTTTCATGATCGGCAGACCCCTGGCGAGGATCGGGTCGTTCATGCCCCAGACGATCTCGGCGGGAATGTCCAGGCCGCGGACATAGGCCTCGGTGATGCGCTGGGTCGCCACGCTGGGGTGGTCCACGCCATCCGGCACCATGCGCATCAGGGCCAGGGGCGCCACGCTGTTGCCGCTATCCAGCACCGGCCGCCCATAGAGCTCCTGGATGGCGGGGGGGATTGAGTTCGGGTCGCCCTGCATCCGGGGCAGCATCTCGAAAATGGAAGTGAACACATTGATTACCAGCTCTCCAACGACCGGCGTGCGCACGGTGGCGTGGGCTTGGGACAGCTCAATGGGGCCGGTGGGTGCGGAGAAGCCGGTATTCATGATCACCGCGCCTTTCAGCAGGCCCGGAGATTGGGCCAGAGCGCCCATGCCGATGGGGCCGCCCCAGTCCTGGCCAGCGTAGACCACTTCGGTCAGCTGCAGCTGGTCCAAGACGCCCTTGATCCAGCGCACGTGGTTGTCCAGGGTGTGCTCACTCACCGGCACCTTGCTGGAAAAGCCCAGTCCGACCAGGGTTGGCATGATCACCCGCACCCGATCGGTGGGCAGCGCCGCCGCCACTTTGCGGTACAGGAACCCTGAGGTGGGGTTGCCATGCTGTAAAAATAGCGGGACGCCAGAGCCGACTTCGAGCACGTGCACCTTGATGCCCGGATCCACCTCCACCAGGTAGCTTTTGTAGTTGCCCGTCAGCTGCTTGGCTGCGTAGTCTGGCAACGGCAAGGCTTCGAAGCCACCCGCATCGAGTTTGACCGTGCCGCTGCCTGTCGGGGTCACCGGCTCGCCGTCTTCAATCACCAGATAGGCGACCAGGATGGTGACTGCCGCGAGCCCGCCCAGTAGTTTCAGAAGTGTTTTCATGGAGAGTTCCTGAGCCGCGTTGCGATCAGCTTATATACGCCATCGAAAAAAGTCCGTTGTAACGCACTGGCGCCAGCGGACAATGTTTTCCAGCGCGGCTCCGTATGCTGCGGGTGCCCCATGTAGCGGGGCTGCCCCCTGTTTCCGGCTTGGAGCCCACGTAAATGAAAGGGTTGGATAGACAATGCGATCTCTGCATCGCCCCCTCATGGACTGTACCCGTTGCGTGCGGCTGACTGCAGCTGCGTCGCGAGACATGACCGTGGATGACGGTCGTTCCAGCTAAACGCCCGGTGGATTAAATTCTGATATTGCGTCTGTGAGTGCGCCCGCGGCGTACTCCGCCAGGCTTTGATCGACGAACAGCGAGAACACCGCTTCATCTTGGTAGTCGTGGTGGGCGATAACCACGCTCACATGGGCCATCTGGGTTTGGGCGACCTGCCCAATGGGGAAGGCGCATTCCCTCAGGTCGACCCCGCAGAGCTTTGCCATCATGGCGGCTTTGGGTTCACCAATGAGCATCAGCCAGGCATGACTGTGCTGGCAGTAGAGCGGCCATGCTCCTGGTGCCAGGGCGTTGCTGGCGGGCTGTTGGACGTTGGCGTCGGCGTCAGGTTGCAGCAGCCAGAACTCCCGCTGGCTCAGTGCCATCACCAGGCCCTGGTCAGACGCATCTGAAATGTGGTTGGGCGCGATATCGCTGGGTAAGCCCCGGGAAGCCAGCCACTCGCGGGCGCCGTGTCCACGCACGCCAGAGCGGGCGGCGAGGCTGAAGTCCATTAGCCCCAGAACGTTCGATGCGTCCGTCAAACGGCGCCCGATACCGGAAATCGGGCTACACAGGATGTTCTCCCCATCGGCCTGGCTCATAGACCTTGCCTCAGGTTGTCAGGGTCATAAAAGGGCAGCGCCACTACGTTGGCTGCTACACAGACGTCACGATCGGTGCGAACAGTGATGGTACTCCCGGGCCCGCTGTCGTCGGGATGGACATAAGCCAATCCAATGATTTGGCCCAGCGTAGGCGAATATTCGCAGGACGTGACATGGCCAGCTATATCCCGCCCACGGAGGACCAGGTGCCCCTCTTTGGGCATCGGTGCTGCAGGGGAGAGGGCAAAGCCGACCAGCTGCCGGCACCGGGGTTGAGCGGCGAGAATTTTCACCGAGCGCTGACCGACAAAAAAGGGTTTTCGATGGCTGACCGCCCAGTCAAGCCCAACCTCACCTGGATGGCTCATACCATCGGTATCCTGTCCGACAATGATGTGGCCCTTTTCCAGGCGCAGCAGACGCTGGGTTTCAACGCCGAAAGGCCGGATGCCAAACCCTTCGCCTGCAGACATGAGCCGATCCCAGAGTGCCGCGGCCATGAGGCTGGGAACATGAATCTCAAACCCGAGCTCGCCGACAAAGCCCACCCGCATCAGGCGGGCGGGTATGCCCGCCAACCGGCCTTCTTGACAGGCCAGATAGGGAAAACCCTCTGGGGAAAGGTCAAGATCGCAGCCCGCCGCGAGGAGCACGTCCCGACACAGCGGACCGGCGACATTGACTGCGGAGAAAGCCGCTGTGACGTTGGCAATATCCACGTCGAGGCGCCACTGGGCATTCCAACGCTGCATATCGCGGTACACGCGATCAACGCCGGTTGTGGTGGCGGAAACATAAAAATGTGTCTCGGCGAAGCGCGCCGCTACGCCATCATCAATCACGACGCCCTGTTCGTTGGTAAGCACGGCATAGCGCGTCTTACCCACCGGTTGCTTCAGGAAGCCGTAGGTGTACATGCGATTAAGAAACTCAGCGGCATGGGCCCCGCGCAGTTCAATTCCCCCCAGGGTACTGACATCGATGATGCCCACGCCGGTCCGCACTGCCTGCGCTTCAGCTTCGATACAGCCAGCACGGTCTTTGGGGTCTCCGTAGTATGCAGGACGACGCCAGCTGCCAGCCGGGATCATGTGGGCGCCAAGGGCCCGATGTCGATCGTGCAGGGGTGTTGTCCTGATTGGGTGGAAGCGACGGCCAGCAAGCACGCCCAGGGACTCTGGCTTTACCGGGGGTCGGGCGGTGGTGACACCCGTCTCTGAGACAGTGCGACCCGTTGCTTTGGCGATGAGTCGCGCCGTTGTCAGCGCCGAATGCCGACCCTGGGAGGGGCCCATACCCACGGTGGAGTACCGTTTCACCAGTTGAATATCACGGTACCCCAGGCGGGCGCTGTTGATGATGTCCTTGATCTGCAGATCTTCGTCAAAATCCACAAATTCGCGACCTCTGGGGTGTTTGAAAATAGGCCAGGGGTGGTTGACGGTTTGCGGGCAATGGCGGGTCTCGTCTTCGTCTGTTGTCAGGGACAGGGCGCGCAGGGCGCGGCGAGCCGCATTGCGTCCATCGACGCACACGGCGGCGAGTTCGTGGATGCTATTGACGCTACCCGCTAACAACATGCCCTCGGGCAGTCGGGTCAGGGCAAAAGCAGATCGGTCATCGTGGTACTCAAGTTGGGCGCCACCGTGGCAGGCCAGCTGATAGGCGGGCATGAAGCCCGCTGACATGGCCAGTATCCCGCAGGGAATCACCGCCTGCAGCGCACCCACGGAGCCATCGGCAGCGCAGGTGTGCACATGAACTTTGCCCAGCCGCACGCCGCTGGAATCAGTCTTCGCTTCGTAGACTGTGGCATTGGTGTACAGGGGAATGTTCGCATTCGCCAGTACTGTCACCAAGTCGGTATCACCGGGTCCGGAGCGCAGGTCGACAACAGCAGCCACCGTGAGACCCGCCTCGAGGGCATTGACCGCCGTCAGGTAGGCACTGTCGTTCCCGGCCAATACAACAACCGGGGCCCTGCTGGTGACGCCGTAGTGGCAGAGCATACGATCGAGGGCACTGCACAGCACAATGCCGGGCAGGTCGTTGTTGCGAAAAACCACGGGCTGCTCGCTGGAGCCAGAGGCGAGTACGCATTGCTTGGCCCGAACCTTGAACAACCGGTCACCCTGGAACACGGGCAGGTAGTGGTCGCTGAACCAGGCATTGCAGGTGGCGCGTGAGAGTATACGAATGCCCTTGTGTTGGGTCACCGCGTCACACAGCGTATTGAGCATGTCCTGGCTTTGAGTACCCTCAACATCAAAGCGGTGGTAAGTCAGTGCGCCGCCCAGATAAGGGTGCTCATCGATCAGCAGCACATCGGCGCCGCCCTGGGCCGCTGTCAACGCGGCATTCAGGCCCGCAGGACCTGCGCCAATGACAGCGACGTCGCAGAACAGATACTGCTTGTCGGTATAGCGCGGCTGTACCTCGAGATTGGCAACACCCAGTCCTGCCGCAGCACGGATGAACCGTTCCCAGAACTGCCAGATGCCCCGGGGTTTAAAAAAAGCACGGTAGTAAAAGCCGACTGGGAGGAAGCGGCCCAGCCGGTCCAGCAGGGCATAGCGATCGGACGCCAGTGAGCCCAGATAATTCTGTGCCCTGAGTCGTGGGTGGTTACCCGCCGCCAGTTCCTCAGCAAGACGGTTAGGTGCTTCCGGAGTCTGGATCAGGGTATTGGCATCGTGCCCGGCGAGTGACAGTGGCCCTCTGGGTCGATGGTATTTGAAGGACCGGGATATCAACCAGTGATCTGCCGCCAGCAGTGCCGAGGCCACCGTGTCCCCCTCAAATCCCTGTATCACCTGTCCCTCAAATTCGAACTGGGTCGGGCAGCTACGGTCGATCAGGCGACCAAAGGGTGCGTCCAGACGTGGCCCGCTCATGGTGATGCCCCTCCCTCGGTGAGGTCGCCCTGGGCAGAAAACAGTTCACCGGGATCGTAGGTGCGCAGGATGTCGTCGCTGCCATTGTGGCGCTCAGCGATAAACCAGTAGCTGCTTGGCGTGTGCTGCCACCACTCCCTTACCACACCGATGGTGTTGTCCGCATAAAAAACATAATGCGACCATTCCCGGTCGCTGCAGCGTTCCGGGTCAGGCATGGCCAGCACTTGCCCACCGTAGGTGAACTCACTGATATTTCGCGGGCCATTCAGCGGGCAGTGCATGATCTTCATAGTGGTTCCCTAGTGACTCGCTGCCGTAGCGCCCATTTCGTTGACCTGCTGGAAGCGATCAAAGCGCTCGAGCGCAAAGGGCGCGATCAGGTCAGGGACCTGGCCACCACTGGCAACCAGTTGCGCCATGGTCTGTCCGCAGATGGGGGTCGCCTTGAAGCCCCAGGTGCCCCAGCCAGCATCAAGGTAATAGTTTTCCAGGGGACTTAAACCCATGATGGGACTGTAGTCGGTGGTCATGTCGGTGATGCCTGCCCACTGTCGCAGCAGGCGCATTTCGCTGAGAAACGGAAATAGGTCGACCGCGCTGGCAATCAGGCTCTCCTTTAGCGGCAGGGACGCGCGGCTCTGGTAAAGCGGGTAGGGATCTGAGCCGCCACCAATGACGATTTCCCCCCGGCTGGTCTGCTGAACATAGCAGTGCAGGGCGGAGGAACTGACCAGGGGGTTCAGGAACGGTTTCACCGGTAGGGTGACCATCGCCTGCAGGGGGTAGGCCACCAGAGGCAGGGCAAAACCCGCTTTATCGGCAAGCAGCGCGCTGTGTCCGGCGACGGCCTGTACCACGCAACCACAGTTTACCCTGCCGCGGTTGGTGACCACGCCGGTAACGCGCCCCTGGCTCTGTTCAATACCTGTGACCTCGGTCAACTGATGCAACTCCACGCCGCGCTGGGTCGCCCCCCGGGCATAGCCCCAGGCCACGGCATCGTGTCGGGCAGTCGCGCCATCGCGGTGCCAGAGTCCCGCCAGCACGGGTAATTCCGCTGGATCGAGGTTGAGGCAGGGCACCAGTTCGGCAATCGCCTGTCGATCGATCAGTTCTGTGCGACCACGGAAATGTTTGTTGACCTCAGCGCGCTGGCGGAAGGCACGCACCGTGGCGTCGGTATGGGCCAGGGTGAGTTGGCCACGTTGGGAGTACATGATGTTGAAGTCGAATTCGTTGGACAGGTTCTCGTAGAGTTTCACTGAGGCGCTGTAAAAACGAACGCCCTCGGGGGTGAGATAGTTTGAACGAATGACGGCGGTGTTACGCGCGGTATTACCGCCGCCGAGGTAGGCTTTTTCAAGCACTGCCACATTGGTGATGCCATGGTATTTGGCGAGGTAGTACGCGGTAGCTACACCATGGCCACCACCGCCGATAATGACGACATCATAGTGATCCCGCAGCTGGGTGGGCCCGGGAAGATCGGCGTGCTGCTCGTAGGGGTACTTATCTCCCCGACCATACTTCAGAAGGCCTAACGGCATGATGCCTCCCCTGCGGATTTTTGCGAGGCCGGCCGGTAGGACTGCCCACTGAACGCACCACAGGGCGCGATGGGACGGCTCATTCGCTGTCCCTCAACACGGGGAAAACGCCCCAGACTGATGGCAGCAACAGAAGGGAAACGGGGACCGCGGTGACGACAATGAAGTTCTGTAATTTGCCGACGCCACCCTCGGGACCTCCCACCAGTACCATGGCGGCGATGCCCAGGGTCAGGCCCCAGAACAGGCGCAGGGAGCGCGGAGGACTGTCAGTGCCCGCTGAGACCACTGACAGGCTGTAGGTCATGGAGTCTCCGGTTGTGGCCACGAACAGCGCGGTTAGAACCAGAAAAAGAAATGAAAGTATCCCGTCCAGTGGCATAGCCTGGGTGATGGCCAATAACGCCGCGGGCAGGTTGAAGCCTTCAAAGGGGCCTGTAATGACGCCGGGGTTCTCAAGTTCCAACCCCAGGCCTGTACCCCCGAGAATGGAGAACCAGGCCATGGTGAGTAGGGGCGCCACTATGGACATAAGGACAATGATCTCGCGGGCACTGCGACCGCGGCTGATTCGGGCGATAAAGATGGCCATCATGGGCCCATACCCAATAAACCAACCCCAGAAAAAAATGGTCCAGTAGGCCAGCCAACCCGGATCATCAAACCAGCCCGCGTCACCTCGATAAAGCGCCTGTTGGCCAAACCATTGCAGGTGGCCGAGCAAGCCATCAAAAAACGCCTGAAAGATGAACAAGCTCGGACCCGCGATGAGAAGGAATAGCAGCAAGGCACCACCGAGGATCACATTGAGTCGACTGAGGATCTGGATGCCCCGATGCATGCCGCTGACTGCCGAAGTCAGGTAGATCAGCATGAGACCGGCAATGGTGAAAAGCTGGATTGTGGTGGTGTCAGGGGTGTCGTAAAGCACACCGAGACCATAGCTGATCTGTAGGCCCAGGAAGCCAATGGGGCCAACCGTGCCGGCGAAGACGGCCAGTATGGAGACTACATCAGCAATATCGCCCACCGGCCCGCGCACGCCTTTCTCGCCAAGCAGGGGAAAGAGCAGTGTTCGCGGCGCCAGCGGCAGCCCCCGGTCATAGTGCAAACGCATCAATATGATCGCAGTGAGACTGCCCAATATGGACCACGCCAGAAAACCCCAATGCAGGAAAGACTGTGCCAAAGCCAGGGGTACTGCTTCTTCAGAGCCGGGCGTGATGTGGCTGAACAGGGGGGGTACGCTGACAAAATGTGCCACCGGTTCAGCGGCGGCCCAGAACACGCCGCCACCGGCCAGCAGGGTGCAGAGCACCATGGCAATCCACTGGAAAGCGGGGAATTCTGGTGTGTCCCTGCCGCCCAACCGTCTGCTGGCGTAGGGCCGGGTGACTATATATAGGGCGACGGCAAAATTGGCCACCATCAGTAACTGCCAAAAGAGCCCAAAGTACTGTGCGCTCCAGCCAAAAGATTGGTCGATGACCCACGAAAATAGCTCGGCATCGAGAAAGAACAGGCCCAGGAATGCACACACAAAGAGAGCAGACAGGCCTGTAACCCGGCGTGGTGCCCCGGGGATGAACGTCTTGCCCTCGTTCATGTCAAGATTCCTTTTTGGCGTGGGCTGCGGCGAACGAAAAATAAGGGACGGGGCAGTCCGGGTATTGGTTGATGTGCCGTTGCACAGCGCAGGTGCGGCTGACGATTCATTCTGCGGGCCCTGCTCCGAGTCGAGAGGCGTCGAAGGACTCCACCAGTGTGACGTGTGCCAATTGCTTGAGTCGCAGCCACAGCTCGGGCGTCACTTCGATGCCGGAGGTCATAGCTCGCTCTCGAACAGCGAGTAGCTCAGACTCCTCGTGCTTGGCCAGAAGGTCATAGCGGTAGTCGGAGCGCATGGTCGGCAACAGATCCACGTGGTTCGCCATCACCAGGGTGATGCCGTCATTGGCCTCGTTTTCCTCGGGAACTTCCTCGACGGCATAGACACGAATCGAGGGTACGGTCGAATTGGCGCGGAAGCCCACCACCTGTTCGGTCAGGGGGTCGTGTGCGTTACGCCAGAAGGCGGTGATATTCATGCCCCGGGCAGACAGGCGGGCAAGGTAACCCATAATCAGTTGCCGTTGATGGCAGCGCCGGATCTTGATGACCGATAATCCCCTGGAACGGGCTTTGGCGAACGCCAGTTCAAGGGCAAGATTGCTCGCCCTCAGGACACTGAGGTGGTGGCCATCGACGACCGCCAGGTCACTGTCCTGGTAGAGAATCTCCGGGCGGGTGTCCGGGTCGCTGTTCATCAAGTGTTCGAGGCCCCTGTTGAGCGCCTCGAGACCATGCAGGTCGTAGCTCTCCATCCATGTCACCATATCGGCGGCATCATCGGCGTGGCCCTCTGCAAAGCCAATGCCCATAAAGGCTTTGCGGGACAGAGCCTGTAATTCGTTAAACGAGACTTTCATCGCGTTTTATCTGCGTGGGATCAACCGAGTCCCGGGCATCCCCAGGGCTGTGCGCAAAGCTCCAGTCATCAAAGGTGCCGAGATCTGTGGGCTCTGCGTTCAACTCTTCGACCAGGGGAGCGCCCTGGAAAAATGTAACACGAACCCAGCGCTCACCCCGCGGATCAAATCGGTTGGCGCCGAGGAATGACAGCTTGGTGCGGAGCAGGTGCATTGGTTTCATATCCCGATGCCACAGATTGCCCTGTATTTCGCCAAAAGCGGTCATCGCCATGGTTTGTATGCGCCGAATACACTCCATGTGGGCTGGCTCGGCGAGGAGAAAATCTATGGTCAGTGCGCCTGGGTTGGCTTCCAGGTAGGACTGCAGGGCACGGTAGCTGCGCTGTACCCGGGGGGCAATGGCGAGAGGGAGTTCCTTCTCAACCCCCGGGTCTTCGCCGCGAATCCCAAGGCGCGGCTCCTCCTTCTCTACAGACTGGTACCAGAACCAGTAGCGGGCTTCCGGATTGTCAAAATCTTCAGCCAGCGCCCAGTCGAACTGGGTTTCGATCAACTGCTTGAGGCGGATCAGCGGCATGTCGGGTTCCAGCTCGAACTTTTCCTCGACCGCCATGGTGTCTTCCAGGAGGTCGACGGGCTCGGGGTAAAGCTCTATCAGCAGGGTGTTGATCATTTCCTGGGTATCGACAGACTGTGCGGCCTCGGACCAGTCGGTGAGCTGCTGCCAAAGGTTGTCCTCCAGCTCGACCTGCTCGAGCCAGGGCAGGATGTCGTCCAGTTCATTGATGGTACGGGTATTACGAACGGTCTGGTCGGCATCTTCTACCCGGGTTTCCGCGAGGTACTCCCGTGCTCGGGTGCACAGTGATAACAGACGGTGCCGGGCCTCCTCGCTGGGTATCTGTGACTTGGCAATGGCCAACGCCTGTTCCCTGGCGTGTACCCATTGGTTAATCAGCTGTGGATGGCGAATCAGGAAGGGCGCCATCCCCAGGCCCGTGGAGTTGCCGATACCCAGGTAGCGCCGCAGCGTCGGCTCGAGGGGCACGGCGGTCTCGGGTGCCCGGTGACGCGCCAAATGTTCGGCCTGCTCGATGGAAAACTGTCGCAGGACATAAACCGCGGTCATTTGTGCAGAAAAGGGATAGCGAAAATCAGGGTTGTTCTTGAGGCGGCCGTAGTCAGCAATTCCGAATTTACCGTTGCCATAGACTGCGGTCGTCCGATAGAGGTAGCCCACCTCGCGAATAGCCTGGACGGGGGGCTGCTCGCCCCCAGCGAGGGCGTTCACGAAAATCTCGAAGTTGCGCAGGCTCTTGTTGGCTCGCGAAATCACCAGAAGCCTGGGGTGTTGGCGACCGGCCTCCTGCAGCGGCACGTTCTCAGCCAGCGTCTCGAACAGTGAATCTTCAACGTCGCCCTCGACCAGGCCAAAGGTGAGGTCCCAGGCATTGGCAATCACCCGATCCGTGCGCTGGTCATCGTCCAGTGGCCTGGAGAAGATGACCACGTGGTAGCGGCCATTGGGGGTCTGCACCCGGTAAATAACCTCGCCATAGCCCCCCTCATCAAGAGCAAAATACTGACGGGTAATATGCCAGCGTTGCCTTGCCATCTGGCGTATCAGGCTACGGGCAAAGCTGAGACGACTTGGCACCAGGGATCCGAGTCGCTCGAGATCCATGACCAGCGAGGGCGCCCGCATGGGCGGGAGCGTTCGTGCTGCCTGCAATACAGCATCAATCATGCAGCATCCTCTTTCGATGGGCCCGTCGTGTCTCTGGGTTGGGCGACGCGGGTGAGCAGGGCCACCCAGTTTCCCCCCATAATTTTAGCCATTTCCTCATCTGAAAAACCCCGGGCCATGAGTGCGGCTGCAATTCCCGGAAAATCACTGCTGTTGGCAAACCAGGCAAGCGGATCGGGCCAGCCGGCGTTGTTGGAGGAGCCCTCGCCAAAGTCCATGGCTTTGGACCAGCGGCCGTTACGCATCCACTCCAGTACGGTTTGGGGCTGCTGCTGGCAAAGATCCGAGCCAAAACCAATGCGGTCCACGCCCATTCGGTCTGCGGTCCAGGCCACCATATCGCAGAACTCGTCGAGGCTGCATTGTGGACCGTTTTTCAGGTGGAAGGGATACAGTGAGAATCCCAGCAGGCCCTCGTTGGCGGCTATCGCGTCGACCACTTTGTTGGATTTGTTGCGCAGTGCCGGGTGAAAATGGCTGGGATTGGCGTGGGAGATGATGACCGGCTGCTCGGAATGGGCAATTGCTTCCAGGGTGGAACGCTCGGCGCTGTGGGACATGTCGATGACCATGCCCACCCGGTTCATTTCACGAATGACCTGCTTTCCGAAGCGGGTCAGGCCGCTGTCTTCATCTTCATAACAGCCGCAGGCCAGCAGGCTCTGGTTGTTGTAGGTGAGCTGCATGATCATGAGCCCGAGGCGACGCATGATTTCCACCAAGCGGATTTCGTCCTCGATGGGTGAGCAGTTCTGGGCTCCGAAAATGATACCAACCCGACCTTCGGTTTTGGCTTTGGCAATGTCGTCCGGGTTGTAAACGGGGCGGATCAGTTCCGGGAAGGCCTCAAAGCGTGCGTTCCATTCCCCCAGTCGCGTGAGGGTTTCTCGCGTCGTCTCGTGATAGGCCACGGTCACATGCACTGCGGTCAGGCCACCGGCGTGCATTTGTTCAAAAATTTCCCGGGACCAGGCCGAGTATTGCAGTCCGTCGATAACCGTCCAGTCAGGATTCATGTTCACGTGTCTCCCGCTCAGGGCTGAATATAGGTCGTCTTGACTGTCGTATAGAATTCCCGCGCGTACTGTCCCTGTTCCCGGGGTCCGAAACTCGAGTTTTTGCGTCCGCCGAAGGGGACATGGTAATCGGTTCCCGCGGTGGGCAGATTGACCATGACACAGCCACTGACGGCCCGCTTTTTGAAATCAGTGGCAGTTGCCAGGGAGCGGGTAATGATGCCTGCTGTCAGCCCGAATTCCGTATCGTTCAGGATGCCCAATGCATGTTCATAGTCGCTGGCCCGGATGACACAGGCAATGGGTGCAAAGAGTTCCTCGCGGTTAATCGCCATGTCATTACCAGTCTCTGTAAAAAGAGCAGGTGACATGTAAAAGCCGGGAGTTGCCAGTTGCAGACGCTCACCACCAAATGCCAGCTGGGCGCCGGCCTCCAGACCCGCCTGAATCCAGGCGAGATTGGCCTCCAGTTGGATTTCGGACGCGACCGGTCCCATATCCACGCCCTCCTCAAGGGCATGACCCACGCGGGTCGCCCGCAGCTTGTCCAACAGCTTGCTGACAAAAGCGTCGTGGACGTGATCGTCGACGATGAGCCGCGAGGAAGCCGTGCACTTTTGCCCGGTGCCGCTGTAGGCGCCGACAAACGCGGCGTTAACCGCCACATCAATGTCGGCATCGGCGGCCACGATCAAGGCATTTTTTGAGCCCATCTCAAGCTGGCATTTCACCAGGTTCGCGGCGGTTGCGCTGGCGACCTGCCGGCCAACAGGAAGGGATCCGGTAAAGCTGACGGCGTGGATACGTTCGCTGTGGATTAGGGTGTTGCCCACATCGCTGCCACTGCCCATCACCAAATTGAAAGTGCCGGCGGGTAGGGCCGTTTGCCTGGAAATGATTTCAGTCAGGGCCCAGGCACTGGCAGGAACCAGATTGGCGGGTTTGAAGATCACCGCATTACCAAAGGCGAGTGCCGGGGCAATTTTCCATACCGCGGTGGCCATGGGAAAATTCCAAGGACTGATGATGGCCACCACGCCCACGGGTTCGCGTCGGGTCTCTATTTCTATGCCCGGGCGTACCGAATCCGCCCGGTCGTCAATCTGGCGGTGAACCTCGGCAGCAAAATAGTGGAAAAACTGGCCTGAACGGTACACTTCCCCGACGCCTTCAGCGCGGGTCTTGCCCTCTTCCCGGGCCAGTAATTCCCCCAGCTCTCCGCTGCGCTCAATCAGTTCGTTACCAATGGCCATCAGAACCTGATGGCGGGTTTCCAGGGGCGATTGTCCCCATTGTTGAAGTGCACGGTTCGCGGCGGTAATGGCGTCCTCGACCTGGCTGGCGCTGGCCTGAGCAAAATCTCCGATAATGTCTCCGGTGTCGGACGGGTTGATATTGGGCAGGGTATCCGCTGTTTCTATCCAGGCGCCATCTATGTACAGGGCGTGAGTGTCGGTCATGGCGGTCTCCCGGTGTCAGGTTGTGTAGGATTGGATGGCTGCTGGCCGATGGTACGCCGCTGTGGTAAATAAGAAAAATTAATTCATTCAATCATTTCATTAGAAAAATTTATGCTTGGCACGCTTAAGCTACAGCAACTGCGGTATGTCCTTGCCGTGGTCGACGGAGGCAGCTTTCAGGTCGCTGCGAAACAGCTGCACCGGACTCAGCCTGCACTGTCACTGGGTATCAAGGAGCTTGAACAGCGGTTGGGTGGCGATATTTTTGAGAAGTCAGGCGGCATCCGGCTGACACCCTTCGGTCAGCAGTGCGTGTCCCGATTCAGGGAGTTGCTTGGGGTCCACGAGCGCGTGGTTCAGGATTTGGATGACATCGTCAATCGGCGCAGCGGTCGTGTCACAGTGGTCACAGCGCCATCGGTGGCGAGGCGCTATATGCCCCGTGTGCTGAACCATTTTTTACGTGAACACCCGGGGCTGGAAGTGGTGCTCCATGATGGGCCCAGTGAGGTTGTTGCCGACATGGTCCGTACCGGCGAGGTTGAGTTTGGCGTCAGCGCCCTTTGGGGCGAAAGCAGCGACCTCGATTTTCAACCCCTGTTTGAGGATGAAGTGGGCGTGGTTTGTCACCAAACCCATCCCCTCGCAGACGCTAACAGCCTGCGATGGCCTGATCTTAGGGGTCAGACCCTGATTCGCAATGGCACGTCTAGATTACTTGAAGACACCCCCATAGCCGACCTGCTGGCGGAGAGCCGTATCTACATTTCTGAGATGATTTCGATCATAGCAATGTTGGAAACAGGCACGGCTTATACGACGCTACCGCGCCTGGCGTTTGAGGAGGGGTACGCGTCGCTGCGTTTCATTCCGCTACTGCAACCCGCGATTGCACGCTCCGTGGGTATCATAACGCAGCGCGGAGTTTCCCCGACACCCGCCGCCCGTGAAGTGATGTCCTTGCTGCGGCAGGTTATCGAAATTTAGCCCCTTACGCCGTGATTTAGGACAGGTTGCAGGAGGCGATACGCGGCTCATGCCCCGTGCTTTTTTTGGGTGCCAGCGCTGGAATAATTACTAATGGGGTTTCAAGACCATAAAAAAAATGGCACATTAACTGCCATTAAATTGGAGCGCGATAATGCGTTGGGCGCCATGAAAAAATTGTTGCTTGTCAGTATCACCGTGGCTTTGGTGCTCGGAGGCTTGGGTTACGCCAACCGAGTGACGCTGATGCTGGCCTTGGTCAAATATCGCGCCGGCTCGGCGCCCGTTGCTCCAGCGAGGGAAATACCGTGGTCGGTGGGTCCTGCTGAGGCTGAGCAGGCTGCCGGTGAACGACCCCCAAATATTATTTTGATCGTCGCTGATGACCTGGGCTATAACGATATCTCCACGTTTGGCGGTGGCGTTGCCGGTGGGCGTGTTCAGACACCGCACATCGATGAATTGGCTGCTGCGGGCGCGACGTTCACCCAGTCCTATTCGGGTGCCGGCACCTGCGCGCCATCCCGGGCGATGCTGATGACGGGGCGCTATCCGTCGCGTACAGGCTTTGAATTTACCCCAACTCCGTCGGGCATGGCGCCTATTGTCAATATGGTTCGCAAAACCATACCCACCAACTTACCGTCTTCCTACTATGACGCCGATCTCGATGCGACCAAAGCGCCCTACGAAGATCAGGGCCTGCCGGCCTCAGAGCGTACCCTCGCGGAAATTCTGCGCGACACGGGCTATGCCACCTTTCATATTGGCAAATGGCACCTCGGGCGACGCAATGGTATGGCGGCGCACGAGCAGGGTTTTGACCAAAGCCTGTTGATGGCGAGTGGCCTGTTTCTGCCGGAGGATGATCCCAATGTGGTCAACGCCAAGATAGCGTTTGATCCGATCGATCGATTTCTCTGGGCGGGGATGACCTACGCAAATAGTTTCAACAGTGGTGATGCCGATCGTTTCCGACCGGGGGGCTACCTCACTGACTATTGGACGGATGAATCGATCAAGATTATCGAAGGCAACAGGAACCGGCCTTATTTTCTTTATCTGGCCCATTGGGGTGTGCACACTCCGCTGCAGGCCACCCGGGAGGATTATGAGGCGGTAGGGGATATTGAGCCCCACCGGTTGCGGGTCTACGCAGCCATGGTGCATGCGCTGGATCGCAGTGTCGGTCGTATCGTTGCCGCGCTCGAGCGCACCGGCCAGGCAGATAACACTGTAATCATGTTCACAAGCGATAATGGCGGTGCGGGCTATATTGGGTTGCCCGATGTCAACAGTCCGTTCCGAGGCTGGAAGATCACTCAATTTGAAGGGGGAATTCGGGTTCCCCTTTTCATTAAATGGCCGGCAAAAATTGCCCCCGGCACGGTTTCGGAAGTGCCCGTTGCCCACATTGATGCCATGCCCACGCTGGCCTCGGCAGCCGGGGCTCCCCTGCCTGACGACAGGGTAATTGATGGCCATGATGTGCTGTCATTGACGCAACCCGGTGGCCAGCAGGCCTGGCCTCGGGAAACCCTGTTCTGGCAGAGTGGTCACTACCGTGTGGTGCGCCATGGCGACTGGAAACTGCAGGTATCGGCTAACCCGGCCAAGTCGTGGCTGTTTGATTTGGCGGCCGATCCAACCGAGCAAAACAACTTGGCTGATGTCCGTCCGGACAAACGCAGAGAGTTGAAGGCGTTGTTGGACGCGCATCGTCGGGCAGGGCGACCGCCACTGTATCCCTCCGTAGTCGAGATGGCGATTGCGGTAGACAGGGACCTCTCGCAAACCTTTGTTATAGGTGATGAGTATATTTACTGGCCCAATTGAGGTCGACCCCAGGACCCTGTCAAATGGGTCCAGTGCCTAGTCGCGGTAAACGTCCCGAGTTGCTACCTATTCCTTTGGCCGGGCTCCGAAAGGTGGCCGCCTACACGACTTTGCCGTGGCTCAACCCGCCAAACACCCGGGTGCCAGACTCCTCTGTGCATCCTCCCGTGAGACACTCAAGCGGCCGCTGTTGGGTGAGATCGGCAGGGGTCCGCTGGCCCCGCGGAATAGGGCGGTTGTCCCAGAGATAATCGGATTATCCGTAGCTGCGCTCGCCATGTCATGAGCGATGATTTGCAAAAGCCCCTTGATCTCATACAGGAGCACATCTAACATAACAAACAAAAGTTTAACAAAAATATTGCCCTGCTTGAATAAAGTGCCGCGTTGAGGTTGCAGGATATGAGATCAGTCTCGCTTATTCCGGCGTCTCGATGGGCTTATCCATTGACTGGGTCTGTGGATGAAGGTAGCGGGGCGCATTTTGATCGAGGGGTATCCCGTGAAAATTAGTATGGCGAGAATCATCACCATTGGGCTGGTCTGCAACGTTTCCATTGCCCAGGCCAGGGAAATGGGTCACTACGCGCCCGGAGTGGTGAGTATTCGGGATTTGGCCGTGCCACCTATGCCCGGCTTTTTCTATGCCCAGTACAACGCTTACTACTCGGCGGATCGTTATGTCGATGGCGATGGTAACAGGCGCCTGAACTTTGAGTCCGAGGGCGGTCAGGTCAAACTGGATACCGATGTGGATATGCTGGCGATCGCGCCGGTTTTTCTCTGGTCCACTTCCAAAAAAATCCTGGGTGCAAACTACGCCTTTTATGTCGCGCCCACCCTTGGCAAAAGCTCCGTGTCGGCCCAGTTGTCGGTGCTGGATCAAGTGGGCAAGACCGACGATGACGCCATCGGCATTGGCGACACCTTTGTCCAACCCGTTTGGCTGGGTTGGCAAGGTGAGCGCTATGACATTGCGTTCGGTGCTGGGGCACATCTGCCCACGGGCAAGTACGACGCGGAGGACGGCGACAGCATTGGCCTGGGATTTTGGACCGGCCAGCTCCAGAGTTCGGCTTACTGGTATCTGGATGAGGCGCGGGCCTCAGCCCTGGAGTTCGCTGTCACCTACGAATTTCATGGCGAACAGGAAGATAACGACATCACGCCGGGTGATCACGTATCCGTCGAGTACGGCTTCAGCCAGTACCTGAGCCAACGATTCGAAGTGGGTATTTCCGGTTACAGCCAATGGCAGGTCGAGCAAGACAAGCGGCCGATGGTGACCGGGTTGGGACTGGACCCCAATGCCAAGGGCGAAGTGCATGCCTTCGGCGTGGAGGCGGCTTACTGGTTCACGCCTCGCTTCAACATGTCACTGCGCTATATCAAGGAGTATGAGGGCAAGGCGCGCCTCCAGGGTGAGTGGATGGCCCTCAACTTCATCTGGACACCTGTGCCAATGTTTTGATTGGCTATTGCTGCTCGCCTACAGATAGCATGCGTCCGGTGAGTTCAACCTTGCGTAGTCTTGATCGGTCTGTAGAAATGAAGCTGGCGAAGGCCTCGAAATAGATACTGCTATTTTTCGCTCTGGTGATTGGAAGTACAGGTTCCGAGATTACAGGCCAGCTAATGTGCGTCGACCGGGCTCGGTGGAGTGCCCATGGCATCGCTGTATCAAACGGAGTTGGCGGAAGAATTGGATGTCGATCTTACTGGGGCATTAAGCACTGAGGGGACAGATTTATTTTTGGCCCTTTTCAATCATCATTAATAAGAAAAATCAGTATGTCCCGGGTTGAACAGGATCAACATCGATGCTTGTCTCAGGATTAGGGTCGTCACCCGGGTCGTGGAAAAGTCCTGGTGCAGCGGCAACGGAAACAGCTGCGGTTGCTACGTCCAAACAGACCAGTACATGATTATCCGGGTCATCATCCGCTAACGCGATGGGGGTAACGGTCTGGCCGTCTTCAAGTAGCACGGATATACCAAGGCGCTGAGGCTCCCCCAGTGCAGAACCCATTGGGCCAGATACGCCACCTTCCCAAGTAATTTGCACGACTTGCAGCGTGGCGGCAGGACATTCTCCTACAATCCCTGGTGCATCAACCTCAAATCGCTCAGCTAACACCAGGCTTGGGCCTGCTTCGAGCGGCGTGATCTTGGTGAACCGTTCACCTTGAAGCGACTGACCATTTATATCTTCCAGA
>CALKDK010000047.1 GCA_938084055.1 uncultured Luminiphilus sp. | reverse complement strand
TAAAATCGAGAAAATTGGCGCTGGGCTGCTAGTGATATCGCCCTTTATAGGCCTGCTAACTCGGGTTCCAGCCCTAGGCATCATCACCATCCTCGCGGGATTCATGACGCTTGGCAGTTCAGTGATCGTGCATGGTCTTACTTTACCGACCGAATTTGACGCCAGTTTCAATCGAGCACTACCCCTTCTGGATAAACTCAATACCCTCAAACCAGCTGACCGCCCTCATGCCCGCAGGCTGCTAACTGCTGCGGCACTGACCTACGTTTCGGCGTCGTTAATGAGCCTACTCAATATCGCGCGCTGGATTGCGATTCTTCGTCGCTGACTTCAATACGTTAACCTACTGTTTATATTAATTTTTCGAATGATTGGCATGACTCGTTGGGTGGTGTTGACATTGGGACTGGTTTAGGCCGCCCTGCACTGTTATTATCCGCGCCCGAAAGCCCGTCCTACCTGATTTGCAGCGCCATAGCTGCTGCCAGGAAGTGCATTAAGGACCGGCAAGGAATTACGTGCGTCCACCTCGATTTATTGCCGGGCTCTCGCTGCTAGAACTCCATGAGAGCACCTAACGGTATGTCAGTAATTGATGGTTGGTACCAGGAAACAACTAACAGAGCAGAAGCAGAGAAATGACAGACCTTAACTTATATCGAAATATCGGAGTTTTCGCCCATGTTGACGCGGGCAAGACCACCACCACAGAGCGCATACTGAAGCTCACTGGCAAGATTCATAAAACCGGCGAAGTCCACGATGGCGAAGCCACCACGGACTTTATGGACCAGGAGCAGGAGCGCGGCATTACGATTCAATCCGCGGCCACGACCTGTTTCTGGAAAGATCATCGACTGAATATTATTGATACGCCCGGGCACGTTGACTTTACCGTCGAGGTCTACCGGTCTCTCAAGGTCCTCGATGGTGGCGTCGGCGTCTTCTGTGGCTCGGGTGGTGTGGAACCCCAGTCCGAGACCAACTGGCGCTATGCCAACGACTCCGAGGTATCAAGGCTGATATTCGTCAACAAGCTCGACCGGGTGGGCGCTGATTTTTACCGCGTGGTTGAGCAGGTAAAGAAAGTTTTGGGGGCCAATCCACTGGTGATGACCCTGCCGATCGGACGCGAGGACGAATTTACCGGTGTGGTCGATATCCTGACCCAGAAGGCGTACATCTGGGACGACACAGGCTTGCCCGAGAATTACGAAATTACCGATATCCCCGCAGACCTTGTGGATGATGCCGCCGCCTATCGGGAGGAATTGATCGAAGCCGCAGTCGAAATGGATGATGACGTGATGATGGCCTACATGGAGGGGGAGGAACCCTCCATTGATGACATCAAAATGTGTATCCGAGAGGGAACAAGGATGCTCAAGTTCTTTCCCACCTATTGTGGCTCGGCATTCAAGAATAAGGGTGTGCAGCTGGTTCTCGATGCGGTGGTGGATTATCTGCCCAGCCCGACAGAAGTGGATCCACAGGATCTGACCGACGAGGAAGGCAATCCCACGGGAGAGAAGGCCATTGTGTCCACCGAAGAGCCGTTTCGGGGTCTGGCGTTCAAGATAATGGATGACCGCTTCGGCGCCCTGACATTCATTCGGGTGTACTCAGGCCAGCTCAAAAAGGGCGACACCATCCTCAATTCAGCGACGGGCAAGACCGAGCGTATTGGACGAATGGTAGAGATGCACGCTGATGAGCGCAATGAAATCGATAGCGCCCAGGCGGGCGATATCTTTGCCTGTGTCGGTATGAAGAATGTACAAACAGGACACACCCTCTGTAGCACTGCCAAGCCCTGCACGCTTGAGGCGATGGTCTTTCCTGAGCCGGTGATTTCCATTGCAGTGGCGCCCAAAGACAAGGCGGGCACTGAGAAGATGGGTGTGGCCATCGGTAAGATGATCGCCGAGGACCCGTCCTTCAGGGTAGAGACCGACCAGGATTCCGGTGAGACCATCCTCAAGGGCATGGGAGAGCTTCACCTCGATATCAAGGTTGATATCCTCAAGCGAACCTATGGTGTAGAGCTCGATGTTGGTCAGCCCCAGGTTGCCTACCGCGAAACTATTACCGCAGAGGTGGATGACAGCTACACCCACAAGAAGCAGTCGGGCGGCTCCGGCCAGTTCGGCAAGATTGATTACAAAATCATTCCGGGTGAACCCGGCAGTGGCTATCAGTTCACTTCCACCGTGGTGGGCGGGAACGTACCCAAGGAATTCTTCCCGGCCATTGAGAAGGGCTTCCGGGTCATGATGGAAGAGGGCCCGCTGGCGGGCTTTCCCGTGCTCGATGTCGGTGTTGAACTCTATGACGGTGGTTTCCATGCCGTGGACTCGTCGGCGATAGCCTTCGAGCTGGCGGCGAAGGGAGCATTCCGACAGTCCATGCCCAAAGCCAACCCCCAATTGATCGAACCGATCATGAAGGTGGATGTGTTCAGTCCTGAGGATAACGTAGGTGACGTGATCGGTGACCTGAACCGTCGTCGCGGCATGATCAAGGACCAGGACTCGATGTCAACGGGTATTCGCATCAAGGCCGATGTCCCCCTGGCAGAAATGTTTGGGTATATTGGTCACCTGCGAACGATTACCTCGGGGCGTGGACAGTTCTCGATGGAGTTTTCCCACTACCTGCCCTGCCCGGCGTCGGTAGCGGAGAAGGTCATTGCTGAGGAGAAAGAGCGCCGCGCTGCCAAGGCCAGCTAACCCGGCAGTTTTTTCACGCGAAGCTGCTTCTGAAAAACCCTGCGGATTGTTCCGCGGGGTTTTTTTATGTGCCCCGTAGCGAGATTATGTGTGCTGTGCGTAGGGTGGCGCCTTTTCCCTCGCGTAAAGAGAAGTCTGGGAGAATGGCATGCTAGATGATCAAACCTACATGACACAGGCGCTTGCAGAGGCCCGGAGCGCGGCTGAAAGGGGAGAGGTGCCTGTGGGTGCGGTATTGGTCAGTGCCACGGGGGAGGTACTGGCGACCGCAGGTAACGCACAAATCGGCAAGTGCGACGCCACTGCCCACGCTGAGATGCAAGTGCTCCAAAAGGCGGGACAACGGCTTGGCAATTATCGGTTACCCGGGACAGTGCTCTACGTAACACTGGAGCCCTGCACGATGTGCTGCGGTGCCCTCGTGCATGCCCGGGTTGAGCGTGTTGTGTTTGCCGCCCGTGAGCCCAAAGCGGGGGCCGTGGTCAGTACGGCAGAAGCGCTGGCAAATCCGGGGTTGAATCACCGGGTATCCTGGTCAGAGGGCGTATTGTCTCTCGACTCCGCCACGCTGCTTAAGTCCTTTTTTGCCCAGCGCAGAAACTGACCCGGTGTACGTCGCCGCTGCGTCGGACCTGGTTGGGCGTTGGTGATTCCAAGTGTGATGTGACCGGAGACCTTCCATCCCCCCTCGGATTGACAGTTGCCTGCAGAATAGGACTCTGGAGAATTTGCTCGAAACAGTGGCATAGTCAGTGAGCAGGGCGGCAATGCTGCTCGGGATTTGGACAGCCTGGCACATCCGTTTTCTTTGGAGGATTTAAAGTGATGAAGCGCGTTGCCAACTTCAAGCTGACCCCCGGTCACGTAAAGAAGGCTCTGGGCGTCTCGGCCGAGCGGGATGAGCGTGTGGCCATGGCTATCGCACGCGTTGGGATTCCCAAGGCCAGGCGGTCGCCCCATGGTTTTGAGTCACTGGCGCGGATCGTGGTCGGGCAACAGGTCTCGACCCGGGCTGCGGAAGCTATCACAGCCCGGCTCGTCGAAACCCTGGAGGGTCGCCTTGCCCCAACGAGCATTGCCGCGTCGGCCGATGCTGCGCTGCGGGGTGCGGGATTGTCGCGCCAAAAGGTGTCTTATTTGAGGAGTTTGGCCGACGCCGTACTGACCGGTGAATTAGCCCTCGACCGCTTACCCGAGATGTCTGACGGGGAAGTCCTGGAGCGCATTACGGCGATTCGGGGCTTCGGGGTCTGGTCGGCCCACATGTACCTCATGTTTTCCCTGGGTCGCACTGACATTTGGCCCAGTGGTGATCTCGCAGTTAGGGTGGGGTTTGGGCGACTTATGGGTTTGTCCACCCGTCCTACAGCGCGTGAGACGGAGCAGCTTGCAGACACATTTCAGCCCTACAGAAGTGCGCTGGCACTGCTCTGCTGGCACTACTACGGGGCTGTTCCGGAGGTCGAGGCGACTTGATGGATGCACGTTATCCGGGCCGATGGCAGGTTGTGACGTCGGGACAATTTGCCGGTGCGAGGGGCTTGCGCCGACCGGTGAGGGAGTGCTGCGCTGCAGCTCGTCTCGGTTACAACCCAAGCCCCTAAAGGGCCAGTGGCAGGGGCAGTTGGTGCGTATTGGTCAGCAGGTTTGAGACATCGATTGGCGGCTGGATACGGTCCTCGGTGAGGGTTATCAACTGCAGGGTAGCGTAGTACTGGCGAATATTATCCACATAGGTGACGGCTTCGGCGCCCCTGGCGAATCCAAAGCGTGTCGTGGGATAAATATCCGGATTCTGCAGGTCGGTGAGCTGGGCACGCACATCGGGCCAAAGGTGGGGATCGAGACCGCGCTTCTCGGCCAGAACCCGGGCATCCTCCAGATGGCCAAGGCCAATATTATAGGCCGCAAGTGCCATCCATAGCCGGTTGGGCTCCTCGATGTCAGGGGGGAGGCGGCGCAGCAAATTACGAATGAAACGTGCCCCGCCCCGTAAACTCTGCTGTGGATCCAGCCGGTCTGTAACGCCTAATTCTCTGGCCGTAGCCCGGGTTATCATCATCATGCCCTCGACGCCGGTACGGGATCTGGCTTTTGGGTTCCAATGGGATTCCTGATAAGACACTGCGGCGAGGAGCCGCCAGTCCATTTGGTACTCGATCGCTACGGCTTCAATCATCGGTTGCCACTTGGGCAGCAAACCTGTCACCCGCCTGTTGAAAGTGAAGGCGCCGACCCTCGATGAAAATCGGGTGGCGCCAAAATGCCGTTCACGAATGGTTTCCAGTACGCCAGACTGGCCTGCCTCGATAAAAAATGCATTGATGTCCTCCACCAGCGCCGCAGCTGCTGGGGTTTTTGGCAGGTGCCAAGCCATAGCTTCTTCAGCCTCCAGATCCATTGCTGCAACCAGGCGTGGGTAAAGCTGTTGCTGGATCTTGAATTCTGCAGAATCTATGACGGCGAGTTCAGCCTTTTGCAGTGTGACCAACTGCATCAGTTCCAGCGTATCCCCCGCCTGCACTTCCCGCCACGAGAGTCCGGGTACCCGTTTCGACAGTCGCTTCAGTAGTTCCGCGTGGCTGCTGCCCGCAAGGACCACCAGATCCCGACCAATGAGATCCTGAAGCTTCCGTGGGCGTTGGTTACCACTTTTGTAAATGATCAGTGGGCTTTGGTTCAAATAGGGCCGGGTAGTCAAAAAGCGCTCGCTGCGATCGGGGGTCACGGTCAATCCAGCTGCCGCAAGGTGAGCCTTTTGGTCATCCAGTGTTGCCAGGAGTTCTTCAATCGTAAATGCAACCTGAAAGCGAAGCCGGTAGCCTCTGGCATCAGCGAACGCCTTGAGCAACTCATACTCGAAACCTGCAGGTTGGTCACCGTCGAAGTAGTAGGTGGTAGGACTGTTCCGGGTGACTACAACCAGTTCCCTGTCGATGGCCAGATTCTCAAAAATGTCATCGTTACTGCAGCCCAACAGGGTCAGTAGCAGGGTGAGGGTAATGATGGTGGCTCTTGGGTTCATGAATTTAGTGTAGCGCGACTGATTGTGGCATGTCCGATATGTTGGAGCTCGGCCGTCGCAGGTATACTTGCGCAGTCCCTGCCCGGAGCCATTACATGTTTATTCTTCCCGGATCTTCCGCTCTGACGCCACCGCGCTACCGGGTGTTACAGGACGCGTTGCAGGCCGTGGATTCCCGGATTGTCCTTCAGGATGCCTACTATATCTATGCGGTAGAGCACTCCGCACCTGTCGATAGAGAACAACTTGCGCGTTTGCTGCAGCCCGGTGCAGCAGGTCCCGCGCGGCAGGGTCTGCCCGACATGGGTGGCTGCCGTTTTGTGGTCCCGCGGTTGGGCACTATCTCTCCGTGGTCGAGCAAGGCAACCGACATCGCCCACAACTGCGGATTCAGCGCCGTAGAGCGGATCGAACGCGGCGTGTGTTACGTCATGGCAGGGCTCGAGGCGCTCGGTGATAGGGATAGCGCACAAATACTGGGTTTATTACATGACCGGATGGTGGAGTCGGTGCTCTCCTCCGCCGCGGAATTGGAGGGTTTATTCAAGGCAACTGAGCCTTCGGCTTTCACGATTATCGACGTGATCTCGGGTGGGAGTGCTGCGTTGGAAGACGCGAATGTCTCACTGGGACTCGCCCTGGCAGCCGACGAAATTGATTATCTGGTCGACGCATTTCGAGGCCTCGGGCGGAATCCAAGCGATATCGAACTCATGATGTTTGCCCAGGCGAACTCAGAGCATTGCCGTCATAAGATTTTCAACGCGAGTTGGACGATTGATGGCGTTGACTGTGAACACTCCCTGTTCAGTATGATCCGACATACCCACCAAGCTGGCGGTGAGGGCGTGTTGTCGGCTTATTCCGACAATGCTGCCGTTGTAGCCGGACACCGGGCCGGGCGCTGGTATCCAGATCCCCAAAGTGGTGAATATGGGTTTCATGACGAGTCCATCCACCTCCTTATGAAGGTGGAGACTCATAACCATCCCACCGCCATAGCACCCTTTGCGGGCGCCGGCACAGGCTCGGGTGGCGAGATCCGCGATGAGGGCGCTGTGGGTCGCGGTTCAAAGCCCAAGGCGGGCCTGGTCGGATTTACGGTTTCGCATCTTGAGCTTCCCGAGCTGCCCCAACCCTGGGAGTTGGGCTACGGACGCCCCACTCGGATTGTGTCTCCACTGCAAATCATGCTTGACGGACCTATCGGCGCGGCGGCGTTTAACAACGAATTCGGCAGGCCAAACCTGACCGGTTATTTTCGTACCTTTGAGCTTCTGACTGCAGAGGGTGTCAAGGGCTATCACAAACCGATCATGATCGCCGGTGGCTTTGGCAACATCCGCGAAGCCCACATTGAAAAAGGCGGTTTTACCCCCGGGGCGCACCTGATTGTACTGGGTGGTCCTGCGATGCTGATCGGTCTTGGCGGCGGTGCCGCCTCATCCATGACCAGTGGCGAAAGCGATGAAGCGCTCGACTTTGCCTCGGTACAGCGCCAAAACCCCGAGATGGAGCGACGCTGTCAGGAAGTTATCGATGGCTGCTGGGCTCTGGGGGATCACAATCCCATCGCCTTCATCCATGACGTCGGTGCGGGAGGCCTGAGCAATGCGCTGCCCGAATTGGTCAAGGACGGGGGCCGTGGTGGTCGTATCGAGTTACGCAGCATACCCAGTGATGAACCGGGTATGAGTCCTTTGGAAATCTGGTGTAACGAGGCGCAGGAGCGCTATGTGCTGGCCATTGAACCCGAGCATTTGGCTGTCTTCAGGGCTATCTGTGATCGTGAAAGATGCCCCTATGCGGTGGTGGGCGAAGCCACCGAGACGCTGCACCTTGAGGTTGCGGACGCCCATTTTGGCAACCAACCCGTTGATTTGCCCATGGGACTGCTTTTTGGCAAGCCGCCCAAAATGCACAGGGATGCCCACAGGGGGGCGCCCTGCGTCGATGATTTTACAGCCGAACTTAGCCCCGCCGATGCCCTGGAGCGTGTCCTGCAATTTCCAGCGGTTGGCTCCAAGGCGTTCCTTATTACCATTGGCGATAGATCAGTAACCGGGCTGGTCGCACGGGACCAGATGGTGGGTCCTTGGCAGGTACCGGTTGCTGATTGCGCCGTTACAGCCGTATCGCTTGACTCGTATCTTGGCGAGGCCATGAGCATGGGGGAGCGGACCCCCGTAGCGCTCATGAGCGGACCTGCGTCGGCTCGAATAGCCATAGCAGAGGCTATTACCAATCTTCTCGCAGCGCCCGTGGCGCACCTTGCGGATATTCGATTATCTGCCAACTGGATGTGTGCGGCGGGACACGGTGATAACGATGCCGTTCTGTACGATACCGTTCGCACCGTGGGCCTTGAATTTTGCCCCGAGCTGGGGATAACCGTGCCGGTGGGTAAGGACTCCATGTCAATGCGCACGGCCTGGCAGGATGGCGGAGAGGAAAAAACTGTTACGGCCCCTGTATCCCTGATTGTCTCTGCGTTTGCACCGGTCGGCGATGTGCGCGCTACGTTGACGCCGCAATTGTCCCGGTCAGAGGACACGGCGTTACTTCTCATTGATCTTGGCCGTGGCCGTAATCGGCTGGGCGGCTCGGCGCTAGCACAGTGTTGGGGCGCCCTGGCCGCGGAAGTGCCCGATGTAGATGCCGGGGATGTCACGGCTCTGTTCACTTTTATCAACCAGCTCAAGTCTCGTGACCTGATTCTTGCCTATCACGATCGGTCTGATGGTGGTCTCCTGGTCACTTTGCTGGAGATGGCCTTCGCCGCTCGGTGTGGTTTGGATATCTCCATCGGTGCAGAGGGACCGGAGGCCCTGGCCGCCCTGTTCAGCGAGGAGATCGGTGTCGTTGTACAGGTGCATGAAAAGGATCGTCACCGGGTGGAGGCTCTTGCGGTTGAGGCGGGTCTGGGCGGGTGCCTTGTCCCGGTTGCGGTACCCAGGCTGGATGAACGCATTGTCGTCAATACCAATAAATTTGAACTGATTGATAGCCGGCGCGGCGCACTGCAGCAGCTTTGGAGCCGGACGAGCCACCAGTTGCAGCGGATGCGCGATAACAGCGCCTGTGCTGATCAGGAGTTTGACAACATTCTGGCTGATGATCCCGGTCTGTCGGCCGAGCTGTCCTTTGATCCCGGAGACGACGTGGCCGCCCCGTTTATTGCGACGGGTGTTGCGCCGCGGGTCGCTATTCTGCGAGAGCAGGGTGTAAATGGCCAATCAGAAATGGCTGCGGCATTCCATCGCGCGGGTTTTGCTGCCATTGACGTGCATATGAGTGACCTGTTGGATGGTGGGGTATCCCTGCAGGATTTTCAGGGCCTTGCAGCTTGTGGGGGGTTTTCCTACGGCGATGTCCTGGGTGCGGGAGAGGGCTGGGCCAAGACCATTCTCTTCAACGGCGGTCTCCGGTCCGAGTTCTCGGCATTTTTTGAGCGCCCTGATACTTTTACCCTCGGCGTCTGTAATGGTTGCCAAATGCTATCCAATCTTGGCGAGTTGATCCCCGGCGCCGGCCACTGGCCTCGTTTTGCCAGAAACACGTCGGAGCAATATGAGGCGCGGGTAGCGTTGATTCAGGTAGAGCACAGTCCGTCGCTGCTCCTGGATGGTATGGCCGGGTCGAAGTTGCCGATTGCAGTGGCTCATGGCGAGGGCCGCGCCCTGTTTGCAGGCGATGGTCACCTCAGCAATGCACAGGCATCGGGAACCATCGGCATGCGCTACATCGATCACCAGGGTGCCGTTACCCAGCGTTATCCCTTCAATCCCAACGGTTCGCCCGCGGGCATTGCCGGGTTGTGTAGCGAAGACGGCCGGGTAACGATCATGATGCCCCATCCGGAGCGTGTATTCAGGACTGCGCAGCTATCCTGGGCGCCTGGGGACTGGCCAGAGGACTCAGGATGGATGCGACTGTTTCGCAATGCCCGAACCTGGTTGGGTTGAAATCGGTGTGTCCAGTCCCCACATCTGCCTGTTAATGGAGACGCTCAGTCGCTACACTGCGCGCCACCCCACGTGGCGTTGGGATTGACCGAGCGCCCTTCGCCAATCGCACTGACCAACTGACGAGTTTTCCATGCTCAATCGTTATTCCCTCTGGAAGAACCTTCTGATCCTCGGTGTGGTGTTGTTTGGTTTCTACTATGCCGCCCCCAATCTGTACGCCCCGGATCCCGCATTACAGATCGGTGGGGCCAGTGGTTCCCAGGCGATAGACGAGCAGACGCTGTCGCGCGCCACAAGCGCCCTTGACGAGGCGGGCATTACCCATTTTGGAGAGGAGCTGCAGGACGGCGGTAAGTCTGGCCTGATCCGACTTGCTGCACGGGACGACCAGCTCCGCGCCCAATCGGTGTTGTCCAGAGCCCTCGGTGACAGTTACATCATTGCCCTCAACCTCGCGCCGACCACGCCAGACTGGTTGGTCAGGGGCGGTGCACAACCCATGAAACTCGGCCTTGATCTCAGCGGTGGCGTGCACTTCAAACTCGAAGTTGATGTCGCTGCCGCAACCGAGAGACGCGTGGAAATGTATGAGGCAGGCATCAAGCGGGGTTTAAGGGAGGAGCGAATTCGCGGGCTCGTGCGCCTGCAGGGGCGTCGTGTGGCCATGAGTTTTCAAGATGCTGAGACGCGTGAAGCGGCGCGGGGCGTTACTGCCAGTCTCTATCCCGAACTCCGGCTCGATCGGGTTGACAGCGAAGGGAAATGGGAGTTGTTTGCTGAAGTCACGGACGCGACGATCAGCGAGGTGGTTGACTACGCTGTCGATCAGAACCTGACGACGATTCGCAATCGGGTAAATGAACTGGGTGTGTCGGAGCCCCTGGTGCAGAAACAGGGTGCCAACCGCATCGTTGTTGAACTTCCGGGAATTCAGGATACTGCCGAGGCCAAGCGCATTTTGGGTAAGGTCGCAAACCTCGAGTTTCGACTGGTTGCTGAGACCAATGCCCCCGTTACGGACCGACAGCGCTTCGAATACCGGGGTGAGGATCGCTCCAGCCTGACCGAGTGGCTGGAGCGGGAGATCATCATCACGGGTGAGCGTGTATCCAATGCAGCGGCCGGTTTTGATCAGAACGGCCAACCCAACGTGTCCATAACCCTTGATGGTGAGGGTGGCATGCTTATGTCCCGAGCAACTCGAAGCAATATCAAGCGGCGTATGGGCGTTCTTTTCATCGAGCGGAAGTATCGAACCCGCTATGAACGGGATGAAACAGGAGAAGAAATAGCGATCAAGGTCCCCTATGACGAGAGGAAAATCCTGACGGCACCTGTGATTCAGTCTGCCCTGGGTGCCTCATTCCAGATTACCGGATTGGATTCGCCCGGTGAGGCCTCTGAGTTGGCACTGATGCTGCGTGCAGGTGCTCTTGCCGCGCCTATTTCTTTCGTTGAGGAACGTACCGTAGGCCCGTCACTGGGTGCCGAGAACATCGCCCTGGGGGTGAAGTCCGTCCAGATCGGCCTGGCCCTCGTGATCGTATTCATGATGTTGTATTACCGGGTCTTCGGTATAGCCGCGGTTATCGCCCTCACCACCAACCTTATTTTGCTGCTGGCCTTTATGTCTTTACTGGGGGCCACCCTCACCCTTCCCGGTATAGCGGGCATCGTTCTGACTGTAGGCATGGCCGTGGATGCCAATGTGCTCATTTTTGCGCGGATTCGTGAAGAATTGGCCCGGCGTATGGCACCGCAAATGGCAATCGATGCCGGGTTTGAACGGGCCGTGGCCACCATCCTGGACGCCAACATTACAACGCTGATCGTCGCGGTCATCCTGTACGCCGTGGGCACGGGTCCTATCAAGGGATTTGCCGTAACGCTGTCGCTGGGGATCATCACATCAATGTTTACTGCCATTCTCGGGACCCGAGCGCTGGTTAATATCATTTATGGCGGGCGCAGGGTGGACAGTTTATCGATTGGCCCACTGCCCAAGCGCGATGCGAAGGAGGCGGCGGCATGAAAGTGATTCCCTTTATGGCCTGGCGCCGTGTCGCAACGGTTTTCTCCTTATTGGCGATGCTGGTGGCCGGTGGTGCACTGGTAACCCGCTCGTTGAACTGGGGCCTCGATTTTACCGGCGGTACGCTGGTGGAGGTGGCCTATGGGGACACTGCCAACCTGCAGCAAATACGCCAGACACTCGAGATGAGTGGCTATGATGGCGCCATCGTTGTGGCCTTTGGTACGGATCGCGATGTCTTGATTCGGCTGCCGCTCAGCTACTCTGACGAGCAGGGCCTGGCGATGGTTGCTGCCCTTCGGGAAGCTTCCAGCGTGCCTGTGGAACTGCGTCGAATTGAATTCGTAGGGCCTGCAGTTGGTGAGGAGCTCAGGGAACAGGGGGGGCTGGCGATGCTGTTGGCTCTCGGACTCGTCATGCTCTATGTTGGCTTTCGTTTTCAGGTCAAATTCGCAGTCGGGGCCGTGATGGCGCTGGCCCACGACGTATTGTTTGTCCTCGGCTATTTCTCGCTTATGGGTTTTGAGTTCGACTTGACCGTGCTGGCGGCGATTCTGGCGGTGATTGGTTACTCGCTGAACGATACCATCGTGGTCGCGGACCGCATTCGGGAGAATTTTCGCAAGCTGCGCCGTAAACCCTCGCTAGAGGTGATTGATATCTCACTGACGGAGACCTTGGGCCGAACATTGGTGACGTCACTGACCACATTGCTTGTACTGCTGGCGCTGGCCGTGTTTGGCGGCGAGATGATCCATAGTTTCGCCTTAGCGTTGCTGGCGGGTGTTGCGATAGGAACCTATTCGTCGATTTATGTTTCGGCCACGATTTTGCTTGCCATGGGCGTCAGCAAGGACGACGTTGCAATTCCTGTCAGGGAGGGGGGCAGTGAGGATGGGTCTCAGGTCTGAGACGACGTTCAGCGCAGGGCGGGTCCCACGGTGGCAAGAATTTGTTTAAACACCTTTGGACTGCCGCAGACAACCTGCCCGTTATCCAGATAGCCCTCTGAACCCTCCAGATCAGATATGAGGCCCCCAGCCTCCCGTATCAGCAAAGCGCCGGCCGCCATATCCCAACGTTCCAGGCCGACCTCCCAGAAACCATCCAGACGCCCTGCGGCAACATAGGCAAGATCCAGAGCTGCGGCACCGGCTCGGCGGATACCCATACACTGTGCCGCCAGATCGGCGAGGGTCTTACTGTACTGCGGCAGCTTCTCCTGCTCATGCCCCAGGAAGGGGATACCGGTTCCCAGCAGGCATTCCCGCAGATCGGTTCGGCCACTGACCCGCAGTCGGTGCCCATTGAGTTGTGCACCGCGACCTCGTGAGGCGGTGAATTCTTCCCTGCGAACGGGGTCAAGAACAATGCCATGCTCCAGTCGACCGTCTACGAAGCAGGCTATCGAGACACAGTAATGGGGGATTCCCCGCATAAAGTTGCTGGTGCCATCCAGTGGGTCAATGACCCACAGGTGGTTGGCCTCTGGATTACCCGTGCGCCCGCCTTCTTCGGCAAGAAAAGCGTGATCCGGGTAGGCTTTGCCGAGGTGGTAGAGAATTTCCTTCTCCGAGGCGAGGTCCACCTCGGTAACGAAATCAGCGGCGCCCTTGGCCTGATGACCGACCCGGTCGAGCTCGTCGGATGCCCTCACGATCAGGTCGCCGGCTTTTCGAGCGGCACGCAGGGCGATGGTGGCCATCGGTTCCATGATGATTTCTCCAGAGCTGGATCGGACAGTTGTCTGTAACGGGGGGCGAAGCATAGCAGGGGCAGGGAGTTGAGTTCAGTGCTTTGTTACACTCCGCCAGCTTTTTGTCACTGGGGGACATGCAATTCCCATGAGCGCAGAAAATATTCGTGTGATTTTGGTCCACACAACGCATCCAGGCAATATTGGCGGCGTTGCGCGGGCCATGAAAAATATGGGCTTATCCCGACTGATCTTAGTGGAACCCCGGGAGTATCCTGCTCCGGAAGCGCGGTGGCGCGCAGCCTCCGCCGGCGACGTTTTGGATGCTGCAGAGGTTGTCTCCTCTGTTGAGGAGGCGATCAGGGGCGCGCAGTTTGTCGTTGGTACCAGTGCCAGGGAGCGACGCATCCCCTGGCCGGTTCAGGACGCCCGACGTTGCGGTGAGCGGATACAGGGTCACGCAAGCCGCGGTGAGGAGGTTGCGATTATTTTTGGTCGTGAGGACCGTGGTTTGCTCAATGAGGAACTTGAGTTGTGCAATCTGCACTGTCACATACCGAGCCACGAATCCTACCCTTCCCTGAACCTCGCAATGGCCGTCCAAATTCTTTGTTATGAAGTCCGTATGGCAGGGTTAGGGGGCGTTGACGACGCCGCCGAGGACGATGACTGGGATACCCCCTTTGCTCCGGCAGAGGATATGGCGCGATTTTACCTGCACCTTGAGGAAACGTTGGTGGATATTGGATTTCTCGATCCCAAGGCACCACGGCAGCTCATGCGGCGTCTGAAACGACTCTACAACCGGGTCCGCTTGGATGAAATGGAGCTGAATATCCTCCGGGGCATCCTTTCTGAGACGCAAAAGCATCAGCGGCCTAGGGATCCATAAAAACCTACTAATTTAGTTGGTTTTTTACTTGAGTGTTTTACTGGGTTTTGTCACACTGCCGGAGGAACGGAGGGGCTATGAAACTGACGACACGAGGGCGCTATGCCGTAACGGCGATGCTGGATCTTGCCATCCACGGCGAGATGCAACCGGTATCCCTGGCTGATATCTCCAAACGCCAGGAGATTTCGCTATCCTATCTGGAGCAGTTGTTCGCCAAACTGCGACGTGAGGCTCTGGTAGACAGTGTGCGGGGTCCGGGTGGCGGGTATCGCCTGGCCCATGACAGCGAAGCGATATTCGTCGCACAAATTATCGACGCGGTTGATGAATCTGTCGATGTGACCAACTGCCAGGGCAAGGGTAACTGCCACCATGGAGAAGTCTGCCTGACGCACCACCTTTGGCAGGACCTCAGCGACCGAATCCATGGTTTTTTGAGCGGTATCAGCCTGGCTGACCTGGTGGATAACCGCGGCCGTGTTGCAGCGCGCGGTTCTGATACCGTGCAAAAACTGATTTTGCAGTGAGGAATGTCCCGTAATGAATGCACCCGTAAACACCCCGATCTATCTCGATTACCTGTCGACCACGCCGGTTGATCCCCGGGTAGCGGAAGCTATGTCCCATTGTTTGTCCATGGAGGGCACCTTCGGTAACCCGGCCTCCCGCTCCCACGTGTTCGGTTGGAAAGCAGAAGAAGCAGTGGAAAATGCCCGAGCTGAGATTGCAGAGCTGATAAACGCAGATTCCCGGGAAATCGTGTGGACATCGGGTGCCACAGAATCTGACAACCTTGCTATCAAAGGTGCGGCCCATTTCTACCGCAAAAAAGGGCAGCACATCATTACGTCAAAAATTGAGCACAAGGCAGTTCTGGATACGTGTCGACAGCTGGAGCGCGAAGGATTCGAAGTCACCTACCTGGATCCCAATGAGGCCGGACTGACCACCGCTGAACGCATAAAGGAAGCCATTCGGCCTGACACCGTGCTGGTCAGTATCATGCATGCCAACAACGAAATTGGCGTTGTGAATGATATTTCAGCGATCGGCGAAGTGTGTCGGGAGGCCGGTGTTCTCTATCACGTTGATGCGGCGCAGAGCGCGGGAAAAGTGCCCCTTGATATGGAGTCGATGAAGGTCGATCTGCTGTCTATGAGTGCGCACAAGATGTATGGCCCCAAGGGTATTGGCGCGCTGTATGTGCGCCGCAAGCCCCGGGTCAGGTTAGAGGCCCAGATGCACGGGGGAGGCCATGAGCGGGGCATGCGCTCAGGTACCCTGGCGACCCACCAGGCCGTTGGCTTTGGTGAGGCAGCCCGTATCGCTCGCGAGGAGATGACCGATGAAGGGGCCCGACTGAAGGCCCTGCGCATGCGCTTCTGGCGGGGCATAGAAGATCTCGCTGAGGTACATATCAACGGGGACGAGGAGCACCGGTTGCCGGGTGCGCTCAACGTGAGTTTCGCCTTTGTTGAGGGGGAATCTCTGTTGATGTCCCTTAAAGATCTGGCGCTCTCATCAGGCTCGGCCTGTACGTCGGCCAGCCTCGAACCGTCCTACGTGCTGCGCGCTTTGGGATTGAATGATGAGTTGGCGCACAGCTCGCTGCGGTTCAGTTTCGGCCGCTTCAGCAGCGAGGCTGAGGTTGATCATGCGATCATCCAGATTCGGAATGCGGTGGAGAAACTGCGCGAATTATCCCCGCTTTGGGATATGTACCAGGACGGAATCGATCTTAATTCTATTGAATGGTCAGCGCACTAGGTCGTAGACCCAGGCAACCAGACCAGCGAGGAGAGCAGTATGGCTTACAGTGACAAGGTGATCGACCACTACGAAAATCCGAGAAATGTCGGCAAATTTGACGACGAAGATGAGAGCGTGGGCACGGGCATGGTGGGAGCGCCCGCCTGTGGTGATGTTATGCGCCTGCAGATCAAGGTGAATGACGAGGGCGTGATCGAGGACGCCAAATTCAAGACCTACGGCTGTGGTTCTGCGATTGCTTCCAGTTCCCTGCTAACAGAGTGGGTAAAGGGCAGGAAGCTTGAGGATGCCGAGCAAATCAAAAATACGGAGATCGCTCAGGAGTTGGCCTTACCTCCGGTAAAGATCCACTGCTCTGTGCTCGCCGAGGATGCTATCAAGGCGGCGGTCAAAAACTTCCGGGACAAGCAGGACAACTAAATGGCGATTGGGGTAACAGAGGCAGCGGCGGGTCACGTGCAACGCCAGCTTGAGGCCCGGGGGCGGGGCGCGGGTATCCGCATTGCCGTGAAAACCTCGGGCTGTTCTGGTTTGGCCTATGTGCTGGAGTTTGTGGATGCGCCGGATCCGGAAGACGCGCTGTTCGAGGATTTTGGCGTTAAGGTGTTCATTGACCCAAAGAGTCTGGTGTACCTGGATGGAACCATCGTGGATTATGCCAAAGAGGGTCTCAACGAGGGTCTGGAGTTTCGCAATCCCAATGTTGCTGGGGAGTGCGGATGTGGTGAGAGTTTCACCGTCTAGGCATGCCGGTGGTTGCTGATGGCCGTCCCGGAGTGTCCCGGGATTACTTCGACTTGTTTCAGCTGCAGCCCAATTTCGATCTTGATCTGGATGAATTGGCAGCACGTTTTCGCAGCCTCCAAAGGACCTTCCACCCCGACCGCTTTGCCAGTCAGGGTGCGGGGGAAAAGCGGGCTGCTGCCCAGCTGTCTGCCGACATCAATGCGGGTTACCGGATATTGAAAGACCCTGTGGCGCGTGCAGGGTTTATGCTGGAGCGACTCGGCTGCGACCTGAAGGCGCTGGAGCGTGAGCCGGTGGATGGTGCCTTTTTGATGCGGCAGATGGAACTGCGGGATGCCGTGCAAGCGGCACCCCGGGACGCCCCGGCGAGGGCAGCGCTGCTGGCTCAGGTACAGGGGCTGGAGGATCTGGCCATTGCCGCCTTGAGAGCGGGGTTTCAGACGAACGACCTGGCCGCTGCGGGTGTTGCATGGGTTCAGTTGCTCTACATTGGAAAACTCAAGACAGAGGTCGCTGCCAGCAGCGAGCCTGCATAACGGACGGGAATGGTTTTACTACAAATAGCAGAACCCGGTGTGAATCCGGCGGGTCCCTCCGAGCGCAAACTGGCACTTGGTATTGATTTGGGGACAACAAACAGCCTTGTGGCCCACGTCGATGGCGGCTCCGTTAGCGTGCTGGCCGACGACGAGGGTTTGGCCTGTTTACCCTCTGTTGTCCACTTCGGCGCCGAGGCCGTGTTGGTGGGAAAGCCAGCCGAGGCGCTGGCCGTGTCGTCCCCCCGTGACACGATCGCCTCTTCAAAGCGCTATCTTGGTCGCGATGCTGCCGAATTCGCCGGCAGTAAGTACCCAGAACTGCAGGAAGATCCCCTGGCATTTGTAACGTCCCGGGGCAGCGTTACGCCCGTTGAGGTCGCAGCAGAAATTCTGCAAACGCTGCGTCGACGGGCCGAGCAAACACTCACCCGGCGGGTCGAAGGCGCGGTTATAACGGTGCCGGCCTATTTTGACGACAGCCAGCGTCTGGCGACGCGGCAGGCTGCTGAATTGAGCGGCCTCAACGTTTTGCGCTTGTTGAATGAGCCCACCGCTGCCGCGGTTGCCTATGGCTTGGACAGCCGCGAGGAGGGCGTAGTAGCGGTCTACGACCTGGGGGGCGGCACTTTTGATATCTCCATCCTGCGTCTCGAGCGAGGCGTTTTTGAGGTACTGGCGACGGGAGGTGACACCAGTCTCGGCGGGGATGACTTCGATGAACGGATCGTGGCGTTGGTGTGTGAAGAGAGGGAATTGAGTGATCTGGACCATTCCCAGGCACGACGACTCCTGCAGTTGGCACGGGAGGCCAAGGAGGGGTTGACCGAGGCGGACGAAGTGACCCTTTATCTTGATTCAGTGGCCGCCGACACGGCACCCGTTGTCGTCAGCCGACAGCAGTTTAATAGCCTTTGTGAAGACCTCATTCTTCGCAGTCTGGAAGCCTGCCGACGGTGTTTGGCCGATGCGGGCGTCGCTGAGGTTGACCAGGTTGTGCTGGTGGGAGGGTCGACGCGAATGCCCGTGATAGCACAGGCCGTGGGTGATCTCTTTGCTCGACAGCCACTCGATACCATTGACCCTGACCAGGTTGTTGCCATGGGGGCTGCGCGGCAGGCAGATTTATTGGTGGGCAACCGGGATGCAGAGGATCTTTTACTTCTTGATGTTATTCCCCTGTCACTTGGGGTGGAAACTTATGGGGGCCTTGTTGAGCGCATCGTGCCCCGAAACACCACGATACCTGTAGCTCGCGCACAGGAATTCACCACGGCCCGGGATGGTCAGACGGGTCTCGTGGTACATGTTGTGCAGGGGGAGCGTGAGCGTGTCGTGGACTGCCGGTCGCTTGCCAGATTCGAATTGGGTGGCATCCCTCCGATGGTTGCCGGGGCTGCGCGCATCGAAGTCACTTTTCAGGTCGATGCGGACGGTCTGCTGGAGGTGACGGCTCGAGAAGCGACGACCAATGCAACAGCCCACGTGGTGGTTAGGCCCGCGTTTGGTCTTGCGGATGAGGACATTGCAGCAATGTTGCGTGCCAGCTATGAACACGCCGGGGATGATATGCGTGCCCGGCAACTGGCTGAAGCGCTGGTGGAGGCGGAGCAGTTAATCGCGGGCATTGAAACAGCCCTGGCGAAAGACGGTGACCTGTTGGACGGCGATGAGCGCGAGTATCTCAATGCAGCAGTGGCTCGTCTGGTAGCCGCTTCCGAGGGCTCTGACATCGAACAGCTCCGAGAGGCAGTAGATGCCACGGGGCAGGCCTCTGAAACCCTGGCGGCGCGCCGTATGGATCGCAGTATCAAGACCGCACTCGGTGGTGTCTCAATCGATATATTGGCAGGGGAATCGCCTTCATGACCCGAATAGTTGTTTTGCCCAATGATGATTTTTGCCCCGAGGGAGCTGCATTTGAGGCGGAGCCCGGAACCTCGATCTGTGACGCGCTGCTGGCGAGCGACATTCCGATCGAGCATGCCTGTGAGATGTCCTGTGCCTGCACGACCTGCCATGTCATTGTTCGTGAAGGTTTCGATTCCCTGGAGGAGGCAGACGAACTGGAAGAGGATTTCCTTGATAAGGCATGGGGGCTGGAGCCCGAGTCACGCCTGTCCTGTCAGGCTATCGTGGCAGACGAACCCCTCGTAGTGGAAATTCCCAGATACACGATTAATCACGCCAGAGAACACCACTGACGCCGCACGGGGCCGCGTTGTCCAACTGAGGCGGGAGTTTGCGTGGGCAATGACACAGCACGCGCGCTGGCATATAATCCGCGCGCGTCTTTTGGGCTGTCTGCCCGCAGCGCGACTTTTCATTCGGATCGGAGTGTCCCATGGCTATTGAACGTACCCTCTCTATCATTAAGCCCGATGCCGTCGGCAAAAATGTTATAGGTCAAATCTACACCCGTTTCGAAGCCGCTGGATTGCGCATTGCGGCAGCGCGGATGGTGCAGCTCTCCGATGTGACTGCGGGTGGTTTTTATGCCGAGCACCTCGGTCGGCCTTTCTATGATGACCTGGTTAAATTCATGACGTCTGGCCCTGTGGTCGTTCAGGTGCTCGAAGGCGAGGATGCGATCGCGAAGAATCGCGAATTGATGGGCGCCACAAATCCCCAGGAAGCGGCTGCCGGTACGATTCGCGCGGATTTCGCTGAGACTATCGACGCCAACGCTGTGCATGGCTCCGATTCTCCAGAATCCGCTGCTCGGGAAATCGCCTACTTTTTTGCCGCCAGCGAAATCTGCGGGCGCTGAGCTTTCATCAGCCTATTGTCATGACCGCTACTGACGGGTTGATCGCCAAGTCTGCTTCCGTAGACAAGGTCAACCTGCTTGGATTGAGTCGCCAGCAGCTGGAAGATTTTTTCCTCGATCTCGGGGAAAAACGATTCCGCGCCCAGCAGGTCATGAAATGGATGCATCACCAAGGGGTCCTTGATTTCGATGCCATGAGTAATCTTGGCAAAGGTTTGCGCGAGAAACTGGCGGATATAGCCATCATTGCACCGCCGGTCATTGCGGAGCAGCAGGACTCGTCGGACGGCACCCGGAAGTGGGCTATCCGAGTGGAGGGTGGTGCGCTGGTTGAGGCGGTGCTCATACCCGAGTCGGGACGCGCGACCCTGTGTGTCTCCTCCCAGGTGGGCTGTAGTTTGGACTGTAAGTTCTGTTCCACTGGGAAACAGGGTTTTCAGAGGGATCTCACCGCGGCGGAAATTATTGGCCAGGTTTGGCTGGCTATTGACTCATACGCTGGCTGGCAGTCCGGCAAGGGCCGGGTGGTTACCAATGTTGTCATGATGGGAATGGGCGAGCCGCTCCTGAATTTCGACAACGTGGTAGCGGCGATGGACCTCATGACCGACGATCTGGCCTATGGCCTGTCCAAGCGTAAAGTCACCCTGAGCACGTCTGGAGTGGTTCCTGCCCTGGATCGCCTGGCAGAGTTTACTGACGTCAGTTTGGCGATATCGCTGCACGCACCCAATGACGAGCTGCGCAGCCGAATTGTGCCGATAAATCGTCGTTATCCAATACAGCGCCTATTGAAGAGCGCTCGGGATTACCTGGATGCCCAGAGTGATCGAAAGCGCGTGGTCACGATCGAGTACACGCTGATGGCTGGGGTCAACGACCAGACTGAGCATGCGCGGGAGTTATGTGGCCTGCTCAAGGACTACCCCTGCAAGATCAACCTGATTCCTTTCAATGATTTTCCGAACTCGGGCTTTAGTCGTCCCAGTGGCAATGCGGTCAGTCGCTTTTGGCAAATTCTGGTGGATGCCGGATTTATTGTGACGGTTCGCAGCACCCGGGGGGACGATATTGATGCTGCTTGCGGTCAGTTAGTTGGGGAAGTAGTTGACCGGACCCGTCGTTCTGAGCGATACCGTGAGTCCTATGCAGCAGGATTTGCTGCGTCTGGGGATGAGCGATCGTGAAATCATGTGGAATGGTCATTTTTTTCGTGCTGGCAGGGGGGCTTTTGTCGTCCTGCGTTACCGAAACGATCGGCGGTACGGACGTTGAGGCAAATCCAGAAGCGGCCCTCGAGCGTCGCGTTGAGCTGGCTCGCCAATACATTGGTCGTGGCGACTGGGAGAACGCCAAGCGTAACCTGGAGCTTGCCAACGACCTTAACCCAGATAATCCCTCGGTCCATGAGGCTTTTGGGCTGGTTTACCAGAGCACTGGAGAATACGACCGGGCGGAAGATAGCTTCAAACGCGCTCTGCGAATCGATCCCGGGTTCTCAAGGGCGCGCAATAATTACGCCGCTTTTTTGTTTTCAATGGGTCGCTTCGAGGAAGCTGAAAAAGAGTTCCAAATTGTTTCAGAGGATCCGCTGTATTCCGGTCGTCCGCTTGCGTACCTGAATTTGGGCATGGCGCGACTGAATCTCGATGATAAGCCCGGTGCCGAAGAGGCTTTCAGCAGGACGCTGCGGATGGATCGGCGCAACCCAATGGCATTGCTGGAAATGGGTTACCTGCGTCTTGCCGCTGGTGATGTTGCGGCTGCTGAATCCTACTACGGTGTCTACCGGACCGTCGTACCACGCCAGTCACCACGTGGGCTGGTGCTCGGGATTGAAATTTCGGCAGCCGTGGGGGATCGTGATGCCCAGAGTAGCTACGAATTGGCGCTGAGGAATCTCTACCCCGATTCGAGTGAATACCAAGCATGGCAGGCCCTGCAGGGGTTACAATAGAACAAAGGTCAGACCGGCAGGAGACATGAAACAGGAATCACCCATCAAGCGCCGCAAAAGCCGCCAGATTCACGTGGGACGTGTCCCTGTAGGGGGCGATGCGCCCATTAGCGTGCAGAGTATGACCAACACCGAGACCTGCGATGTTGGGGCCACTGTTGCGCAGGTCAGGGCAATTGCAGAGGCTGGCGCAGATATTGTCAGGGTGTCGGTTCCTAGTATGGACGCGGCTGAGGCGTTTCGCGCTATCAGGGCGCAAGTTGATGTGCCCCTGGTCGCCGATATTCATTTCGACCACAAGATTGCGCTGAAGGTCGCTGAGTACGGTGTTGACTGCCTGCGCATTAATCCGGGAAATATTGGCCGCGAGGCGAAGGTGCGTGAGGTCATTGCGGCATGCAAAGACCGGGAGATTCCTATTCGAATTGGCGTCAACGCGGGTTCTCTGGGCAAGGAGCTGCTTCGGAAATACCCGGAACCCACGGCGGAGGCGCTGGTCGAGTCGGCGCTGCGCAATGTCGATATTCTCGATCGTCACGATTTTCCTGATTTTAAGGTCAGTGTTAAGGCTTCAGAGGTGTTCATGGCGACCGCGGCCTATCGAAGCCTGGCGCAACAAATTGAGCAGCCGCTCCATCTGGGGATCACCGAGGCTGGCGGGTTGCGCGGGGGTACCGTCAAGTCTGCCGTCGGCCTGGGCTCGCTCCTGATGGATGGGATAGGGGATACGATTCGTATATCGCTGGCCGCGGATCCCGTTGAAGAGGTCAAGGTTGGCTTTGAAGTACTCAAAAGCCTGAAGCTGCGGACCAACGGTATCAACTTTATCGCCTGCCCCAGTTGTTCACGCCAGAATTTCGACGTTGTCGGGACGATGAACGAGCTTGAACGGCGTCTTGAGGATATCCGAACGCCCATGGACGTTGCCGTTATTGGATGTATCGTCAACGGCCCGGGAGAAGCCCGTGAAGCGGATGTGGGTCTCACGGGTGCTACTCCCAACAACCTGATTTACCTTGATGGTGAACCCGACCACAAAGTCAGTAATCAGGATTTTGTTGATCATTTGGAATCTGTCATTCGCGACCGAGCAGCTCGGTTGGCATCAGAGCGTGCTGACGCCGATGAGCAGATAATCTTACGCAGCCCCTGAAGACAAAAAGATGACGGAATATCGCTCAGTGCGCGGGATGGTTGACATCCTCCCCGAGGACAGCTGCCATTGGCAGCGCCTCGAGACGCAGGCGCGTGGGGTTTTGCGTCAGTACGGATTTCAGGAAATCAGGTTGCCATTGATCGAGGCGACCCAGCTGTTCTCGCGCTCCATTGGCGAGGTGACTGATATCGTTGAAAAAGAAATGTATACCTTTGCGGATCGGAACGGGGAAAGTCTGGCGCTTCGCCCGGAGGGCACTGCCGGGTGTGTGCGTGCGGTCGTCCAGCATAATCTTCTGCAGACGCCACAAAAACTCTGGTACCTGGGTCCGATGTTTCGCTACGAACGACCACAGAAGGGTCGCCAACGCCAATTTCATCAACTCGGGGTGGAGGGGTTTGGGATTGCCACCCCGGATCTGGACGCTGAGCTGATCCTGGTCTCCAGGGCGCTTTGGCGCGCCTTGGAGGTAGACTCTCTTCTGACGCTTGAAGTTAATTCCATTGGTAGCCCGGCTTCCCGAGCAGAATATCGCGAGGCGTTGGTGGCTTTTCTGTCCGACAAAAAGGCCGCCCTTGATGAGGATAGTCAGCGGCGACTGACCAGCAACCCGCTGCGCATACTGGATAGTAAAAACCCCGACACCCAAGCCCTGCTGGCTGGGGCTCCCAGTATGGGCGCGTACCTCGATGATGAGGCGAAGTCGGATTTTGATAGGTTGCTGTCGACTCTGGATGCCATTGGACAGCCTTACAGGGTCAATGAGCGCCTGGTTCGGGGGTTGGACTACTACAACAAAACGGTTTTTGAGTGGACCACCACCGCCCTCGGAGCCCAGGGTACTGTCTGCGGCGGCGGGCGTTATGACGGTTTGGTAGGCCAGTTTGGCGGGCGTGATACACCCGCGGCCGGATTTGCCATAGGTCTGGAGCGTTTGGTATTGCTGATGAAGAGTCAGAGTGAAGCGTCCATGTCTCCCACCGACATTTACGTGGTGACGGCAGATGCTGCAGCACAACGGCATGCCCTGCCGCGGATCGAAGCACTCCGCAGGGCCTTGCCCGATACGGCAATCCAGATGCACCTGGGCGGTGGTAGTTTCAAGAGCCAGTTTAAACGGGCCGATCGAAGCGGCGCGCGTTTTGCCCTGGTCTATGGCGAATCTGAGTTGGCCGCCAATTCGGTAACATTAAAACCACTGCGTGGCGAGGGCGAGCAGATGACGTTGCCCGATGCGCAGATCGAAATATTTCTGGCGGGGAAACTCGCGGAAGACAAGGGAGAATAACCCATGGCAGACCATCTTGAAGATGATGAACAGGTAGAGGCGCTCAAGCGCTGGTGGGATGAAAATGGCAAAAGCACACTGGGAGCGGTCTTTTTGGCTGTAGCGGGCACCGTGGGCTGGCAGCAGTACCAGGGCTGGAGCGTTCAGCAAGCCGAATTGGCCTCTGACGCCTGGAGCGCCATTGAGATAGAACTGCAACGGGGGGAAGAACGGTCGTTGGAGGGCATTGGCCTACTCGCCGATACCCTGAAGAATGATTTCAGCGGAACGATTTATGCGCGCTTTGCCGCCATGCAGCTCGCCGCGCTGGCCATCGGGGAGGGGAACCTTGAAGCTGCAGAAGCTGAATTGCGCTGGGCGCTGACCCACGAGGACGTAAATTCTGAGTTGGGTCAGCTGATTCAACTGAGGTTGGCACGGGTGCTCGCGGATGGGGGAGACGAGGAAGCGGCACTGGCTATTCTCAATACCAATGGCAGCGCCTACCCGGCGGCCTATGCGACGGCGCGTGGTGACATCCACCTCGCCGCTGGGCGCCCCCAGCAGGCCCTTGACGCCTATATCGAGGCACGCTCAGTCCTGCTGGCTGTGGGTAATCCTCCCGGTATTCTTGATACTAAAATTACCAGCCTGGAATCCCGACTCGGGGTATCGGAGGAAGCCTCTTGAACATGTCCTCGTTGCATCGTCTCCTGCTGAGCACATCGCTAACGTTCCTGCTTGTTGGGTGCGAGACGATTGGTGGTTGGTTTGACGAGGATGAATATGACCCAACCCAGCCCGTTGAACTTACCGATATAAAGCCAACGGTAAAGTTAAATCGAAGTTGGTCTACCTCCGTTGGTGACGGCCAGGGCAAAGGCCTCTATAAACTTACGCCTGTTCTCGAAGCCGGCACCCTGTACATCGCGGCAGCCGAGGGCGATTTAATGGCGGTCGATGCCGCGAGTGGCCGAAAGCTTTGGGGCGCCAGTGTCGACTTCATTGTTTCCGGTGGTGTGGGGAAATTTGGCGATTCTCTTTTTGTGGGGGGGGCAGACGGGCTGGTCGCGCGCCTCGATGCCGCCAATGGCAATGAAATTTGGCGAGCAACTGTATCTGGTGAGGTGCTTTCAGCGCCACAGAGCAATGGTGATATCGTCATTGCACAAACCTATGATGGCAAATTGATCGGTTTTGATTACGAGACCGGTGAGCAGCGCTGGGCACACCTCAGTGATGTCCCCGTGCTGACCCTTCGGGGCACTTCCACGCCATTGATCGTCGAAAATTTTGCTATTGCAGCCTTTGCCGACGGAAAGGTGCTGGCAATCTCGTTGGATAATGGCAGCATCGCCTGGGAGGCGCGCGTAGCCATACCCCAGGGGCGTTCGGAGATAGAGCGCATTGTCGATATTGACGGCAGTATGGCGACGCAGGGGGTTGAGCTTTACGTGGCGAGCTATCAGGGGCGACTTGTCGCTCTGGAAATGCGCGCAGGACGAAAGATCTGGCAGCGTAACGTGTCCTCGGTATCTGGTGTCTCGGTGGGTTTCGGCAATGTGTACGTGGCGGACCAGGATGGAACGGTGAGTGCTTATTTGCGCAACGGGCAGGGTGTGCGCTGGCAGAATATTCAACTGGGCTACCGCGGGCTGAGCAGACCCACACCAATATCCAGCTATGTCGCTGTTGTCGATTTTGAGGGCTATCTGCACCTGATGTCCCAGGTAGACGGAGAGATTGTCGGGCGTACTCGACCGGATGGTAGTGGAGCCCGGGCCGATATGATTGCCGATGGTAATCGCCTCTATATTTACACTAATAACGGCAAGCTCATGGCCTATGATGTCGCCACCCTTGATTAGATCATGCTCCCCGTAATCGCCCTCGTCGGGCGTCCCAACGTTGGCAAGTCGACGCTGTTCAATCAGCTGACACGCACTCGTGATGCGCTGGTTGCTAACTTGTCTGGACTGACCCGGGATCGAAAATACGGTGAAGGCAAGGTCGGAGAGATTCCCTACATTGTTATCGACACCGGTGGCATCAGTGGCGATGAGCAGGGGATCGATGCCGCCATGGCGAGCCAGTCTCGGGTCGCGATTGACGAAGCCGACAGTGTCCTATTATTGGTCGATGGGCGCGCGGGCCTCCACCCCGGCGATGAGGCACTGGTTGCCTATCTGCGGCAACGGGCGAAGCCCTTTCACCTGGTCGTTAATAAAATTGATGGCGTGGGCGAGGATATTGCTGCCAGTGACTTTTATCGTTTGGGTTGCCCGCAGCTGCATACGATTGCTGCGTCACATAATCGGGGTGTCCAGCGACTGATCACCGACGTCCTCGCAGACCTGCCCCCAACGGAACCTGAGAACATCGCCAACGACGCGAGCGTGCGAGTCGCTGTTGTTGGTCGACCCAACGTTGGGAAATCGACCCTGGTCAATCGTTTGCTGGGTGAGCAGCGTGTTGTGGTATTCGACGAACCCGGAACCACCCGTGACAGTGTCTACATCAGGTACACCCGACACGACCAGGCTTACACGCTGATCGATACGGCCGGGGTTCGTCGACGAAAAAACGTACGGGAAGTGGTTGAGAAGTTTTCGATTGTAAAGACGCTCAAAGCCATCAATGAAGCGCACGTTGTCATCTTGCTTATGGATGCCCATGAAGGCTTGGTTGAGCAGGACCTGCATCTTTTGGGTCAGTGTATTGATGCCGGCCGCGGTTTGGTGGTGGCGGTCAATAAATGGGATGGCATTGCATCGGACGAGCGCGAATGGATTCGTTCAGAGCTCAATCGACGTCTACAGTTTGTCGATTACGCTGATGTGCATTTTATATCGGCACTTCATGGGACTGGGGTTGGCCATCTGTACGATTCGATTCAGCAGGCCTATCGAGCGGCGACTACTACACTCAACACGCACCGCCTGTCGCAGATTCTTGAGGACGCGGTGGCCAGTCATCCCCCGCCAATGGCCAATGGGAGACGCATTAAGTTGCGCTACGCCCATGCCGGCGGTCAAAACCCTCCGATAGTTGTCATCCACGGTACCCAGACCGATGCCTTGCCGGCAAGTTATTCACGGTACCTGGAAAAGACGTTCCGTCGGGTTCTGGAGCTGCATGGCACACCCATTCGTATCCAGTTGCGTACGAGTGACAATCCCTATTCTGGAAAGCGGAACAAACTGACGCAAAGGCAGGTGCAGCGTCGCCAGCGCTTGATGTCCCATATCAAGAAATCCGAAAAGAAAAAAAAGCAGCGAAAGGGCCGTTAAATTCATTCATCATGTGAATGGTAATAATCTACAGCATTCTCTTTGCAAATATAAGTCGAGGCCTTAGCATCCCCATCCAAGTAAACGCGGAGCCCAGCGTGGGCTTGTCATTGATTTTTGGCGGGGAGGTTATATGGGGATGTATCTGGATACTATTGGTGAATTCGAGAAATTAGTTGCCGAATCGGGTACCGCATGGGCCGATATCAGCCCGGAGTATGCGGCTCGGATGCGCCTCCAAAATCGGTTCAAGACGGGTATCGACATTGCGCGTTACACCGCTGACATCATGCGCAAGGATATGGCTGATTACGACGCGGACTCCGCATCCTACACCCAGTCGCTGGGTTGCTGGCACGGCTTCATCGGCCAGCAGAAGCTGATCGCCATAAAGAAGCATTTTGGGACTACCGACAAGCGATATCTGTACCTGTCGGGCTGGATGATTGCCGCTCTTCGGTCAGAGTTTGGTCCCCTGCCCGACCAGTCGATGCATGAAAAAACCTCTGTGCCCGCTCTTATTGAAGAGCTTTATACCTTCCTGCGCCAGGCTGATGCCCGGGAGCTGGGTGGGCTGTTTCGTCAGCTGGATGCAGCGCGCACTGCGGGCAATGAGGTTGAAGTTCAGAACCTCGCCAAGCAGATCGATAACTACCAGACCCATGTGGTGCCGATTATTGCGGACATTGACGCAGGGTTTGGTAATGAAGAAGCCACCTACCTTCTTGCCAAGCGTATGATTGAGGCGGGTGCCTGTGCTATCCAGATTGAAAACCAGGTTTCAGACGAGAAGCAGTGTGGTCACCAGGACGGCAAGGTTACGGTGCCTCACGCAGACTTTCTGGCCAAAATAAGGGCTGTGCGCTACGCCTTTCTTGAATTGGGTGTTGATAACGGCGTTATCGTAGCGCGCACGGACTCACTGGGTGCGGGCCTCACCAAGCAGATAGCGGTGACCGACGAGCCCGGTGATCTCGGTGACAAGTACAATAGCTTTCTGGACGGTGACTACATCGAGTCGGCGGAGGATATCGCCAATGGAGATGTGGTGGTCAAAGCCAACGGCAAGCTATTGAAGCCTGCTCGCCTGCCCTCTGGATTGTTTCAGTTCAAGGCGGGGACCGGTGAAGATCGGGTCGTACTCGACTGCATTACATCACTCCAGAACGGCGCCGATCTGATTTGGATTGAAACCGAGAAACCCCATGTTGGGCAGATAGCCAGCGTGGTGAATCGGATTAAGGAAGTGGTTCCCAATGCCAAGCTGGTCTACAACAACAGCCCAAGCTTCAACTGGACCCTGAGCTTCCGCCAGCAGGTTTTCGATGTCTGGGTCGAGGCGGGCAAGGACATGTCAGCTTACGATCGAGGGGCCCTGATGGGTGCCGAGTACGACGAAACTGAGCTGGCGGCCGAGGCGGATTCGCGGATTCAGTCCTTTCAGGCCGACGGCTCCCGTGAGGCGGGCATTTTCCACCATCTGATTACCTTGCCCACGTACCATACCGCGGCGCTGTCGACCGACAACCTTGCCAAGGAATACTTTGGGGACGCGGGTATGCTGGGTTATGTGGCGGGAGTTCAGCGTCAGGAGATACGGCAGGGTATTGCCTGTGTCAGGCATCAGAATATGGCGGGATCGGACATGGGCGATGATCACAAGGAGTACTTTTCTGGTGATGCCGCACTGAAGGCGGCTGGGGAAGATAACACGATGAATCAGTTTGGCTGAGCGATCGAGGCGAGGCTGAAAACCCCAGGGACGTGAGCCCCTGGGGTTTTTTTTCAGGATTGGGCTGCTGTCAGTTGGGCCGATACGACAGGTGCACTGCCGCCCTGGAGGCCACACTCATCTCTCAGGTAGTTCAGCATAGACTGATAGAGCAGGAGCTTGTGATCGTAAAACAGCGTGTTGGAAAAGTGATCAGCGCCTTTCAGCTCCACGTAGGTGTGTGGTTTTTCTTCGGCCTCCAATTTGCTGAGGTACTTTTCGGCATGCTCGACCGGAACGCGCTGGTCCACATCACCGTGGATGAGCAGGATGGGTACGTTGACCTTATCTACTTCATCAAGGGGTGAAATGCTGTCATCCCACATGCTCAACTGTTCTATCTTGCCGGAACCGCGAAGCCGATAGCGGTAGTAGTTGACCTGCATCTCATTGTCCGACACGGCGGCACCGGCAATGACGCACTGATAGGCATTGGGACTGCGCGAAGCTGCAACGAGGGCGGCGTAACCGCCATAGGACCAGCCAAACATGGCTACGTTGTCTGCGGTTGTCAGTCCTTCTCCCACCAGGTAAATGACACCGTCGTCTTTGTCGTCCTGCATCTGATAGCCCCCTTGGCCACCATTCATGAACGCTGATTGGTAGAAAGCCTGGCCGTAGCCCCGGGAGCCCCGGTACTGTGGTTGCAATACCAGGTAACCATGGTTGGCCAGGAGTTGAGCCCATTCATCAAAGACGATGACCTCTCGCACAAACGGACCCCCGTGTGGCAGAACTACCAGTGGAAAGGGCGGTGTGCCGTTGGGCACGGTTAGATAGCCCGGTATGGGGGTTTTATCCCGGGCTGGATAGGTAATGAATCGGACGTCCGCGAGTTGCTCTGCTTCAAAGTAAGGGCGTGCACCACCGATGATTTGCAGCTTGCCTTTGTGCAGCAGGTAATAGGTGCCGGGATCTCTGGGACCTCGGTTGCGAATGGTCATAGAGGCACCGTCTTTGGAGCGACTGGTGATCTGTCCCACATAGGCATTGGGTATTACCGATTTGAGCTGGTCATAAAGTGCTCCCTCGGCGGCATCAAAAAACTCTACCTTGAGTTCGGCGCCACAGTGGACGACGCCGGTAATCTCCCGGTAGTGAGTCCAGTCGTTGCTGTGGTACTGGACATTACAAATATCGTTGTCTTTGCGCTGGTAGAGGAGTTCCGCGTACTGACGCGTGTCAGGATTGAATGACCAAAGGCCCGTGGTATTGCTGCCGTTGTGCGCTTCGACGATAAAGTTGCCTGCCACGTCGGGGTCTTTCCCCCACACCTGAAAAGTGTCGAAGGAATCTTCATGCTGACGTTGAAACTCCAGCCATTTGTCCTCGCCTGGCTTGCGGTAGTACCAGATAAATTCGCTGCTCTGGATGTCAAAACCCCGGGCCAGGTACGGATTGCCGGCACCGTCAAAATCGATATTGCCCAGCGAAATCTTGCCGCGAATCAGGAGCTTTTTGGTCTCTCGCTTGAGGTCATACTCCCAATAGGCTCTAGGACGAAAGGCCTCCTCGAGTCGTTGTCCCACGTCCCGATCTCCACCCTCCGAGAAAGAGATCAGGATTTTTCCAGGTTTTTCAGGGAGAACACTGACAATACTTGGGTCACGCTCCTCAATAAGTTCAATGTCCTTTTCACCCACATCGACGAGAGCGATTCGGTACTCATACACCCCGCGATTGAATCCCTCCACTTGATCTCGAACTTTTTGACGCGCTCGAAAGACGAAATTGTCGTTGGATACCCAGTTGAAGGAAGTGATTTCCATAGGCTTGGCATTGACCCTGAAGGGTTCTGCAGACAGGTCGTCTGTTGAGTACACCTCAATGACCGGGTTGGCCCGCTTGGCAGCGACTTTTAAAAGGCCTAAATAGCGGCCGTCTGGGGACATCTCAATGTTGGTGATGGCTGCGCGGCGGGCCCACTGGTCAAGAGGATAGGGTTCCGCAGAGGCTTCCAGCGCCAGTGCAAATACAAGGGTACAAAGGAATGAAAGAACACGGGTCATGGCGGTGTCCTGAGTTGTTACTAAACAAAAAAGGCGTGCCTGGGCACGCCCGGTTTTTGGTCGTGGCGTTAGCTGCCGCCCATTCGATACACCACATCGAAGAAGAAAGTACGACCCTGAAGGTCATAGCCATAGCCGATAGGGGTATTTGAATAGCCGAGAACTTCACTTGCGTCTACTACCGGGGGTTCCTGGTTGAAGACGTTGCGAATGCCAGCACCAACAGTCCAGGAGTCGGCATCGTAAAACAGCGATGTGCTATGCAGGAAGTAATCGTCACCTTCAGCAAAATCCCGGCAAAGAACATCATTGGGTGGGCCGAAACAGGTGTCTGATAGTCCAGCCACGGAGTCAAACGGATCGATATTGTCGACGTCTTCGTCAACGCTATCGATGAAGCGCGTTTCCCATGTGGCCGTCCAGCGATCCCAGGTCAGCCGCAGTGCCAGTTGCGCCTGCCACTCTGGGAACCCCCACTCACCCTGATAGGTCTCCCTATCAACGCTCCCGTCAGCATTGACGAACTCAGTGGAACGCTCTAGCAATTTACTGGCCGTTAGGTTGGCGCTGAAATCAAGTGGAGCACCCAGGTTGATCGTATCCCGGAAGAAGATGTTGTAGTCGACCCCACGCGCCACTTCCTGGTCTCGGTTGATGAAACCAAGGTCCATGAAGACGATTCGAGGGTCGGTTGGATCGGAGAAATCCCGGGTGATGCGGTCACAGAATACACTGGCCGCA
>CALKDK010000046.1 GCA_938084055.1 uncultured Luminiphilus sp. | reverse complement strand
CGCCTTGGTCTGGGCACGGAACGCGGGATTCAATATTTCGACCCTCATTGCCGGTTTGGGTGTCGGGTCTCTGGCGATTGCCCTGGCTGCCCAGCGCACCATGGAGAATATCATTGGCGCCGCAACACTGTATGCGGCACGCCCTATCCGACCCGGAGACCTTTGTCGCTTTGGCGAGATCAAGGGCACCGTCGAGGAAATTGGGCTCCGGTCGGTGACCCTGCGAACACTTGACCGTACGCTGGTGTCTATACCCAACTCAAAGTTTGCCGCAGAGCAAATTGAAAACATCTCCGTTAGGGACCGCATCCGGTTTTTTAAGCGCCTTCAGCTGCAAATGCCCACATCGGAGCAGCTGCGAGTCATTCTCGGTGAACTACGGGAAATGCTGTCCTCGCACCCTCGAGTCCGGCAAGACACGGTGAGTGTCCGTCTTGAGGATATTGCCGCGGCCAACGCTGTGCTGCGTCTTGATGCGGGGGTGGTGACCCAGGACTACCAGGAATACCTGGCTGTCGCAGAGGATCTTAACCTGCGCATCATTGAGATAGTCCACGGCAATGGCTCTATTTTCTCCGGGCCGGGGCAGGTGCTGCAGCTGCGCGAGTTCCACCAGGCCAGCGAAGAAATGATGGGCGCAGTCAACCACAAGCTTGAGAGCTGGCGGACTAACCAGCAACTCCCCTTTCCCGATGTTCCCGATGCCAGAAAAGCTGAGCTTGAAGCGAGCCTGACCTATCCGCCGCTGGGTGGCTCAGGGGACAAATGAGCGAACACCCGCGGCAGGAGAATGGTTCCGGGGAGCGACCCAAGTCCAAAAACTTCCAGCCGCTTCGGGGACTCCTGAGGTTTCTCTGGCGACACAAGGCGCGTTTGGTTGCAGCAAGCCTGGCCCTGATCATCACGGCAATGCTGCAACTGTCCCTCGGTTACGGCCTGCAAATCCTGATTGACGAGGGATTCTCCGGAGCAGATACCAACGGCCTGCGCAAGGCAGTCGTCTTTATTGTGGGTGTCGGTGCGGCAATGGCGCTGGGCGCCATGATCCGCTTTTATTTAGTCTCCTGGTTGGGTGAGCGAGTCAGTGCCGACCTGCGCAGCGCCGTGTTCAGCAATCTGGTCCGACTCCACCCAAGTTACTTTGAGTCCAATCAGGCCGGAGAAATCATGTCCCGCCTGACCACGGATACAACCCTGTTGCAAACATTGATTGGATCCTCGGTCAGCATGGCTGCCCGCAATGCCCTGTCACTGGTGGGCGCTCTGGTCATGATGCTGATCACAAACCTCAAACTGAGCCTGATTATATTGGTGGTCGTCCCGCTGACCCTGCTGCCCATTTTATTTTTCGGACGCCGGGTGCGAACCCTGTCTAACCGGAGCCAACAGACCATTGCAGACGTCGGCAGTCATGCCGGTGAAATTCTGCAGTCCATCAAGGTGGTACAGAGTTATAACCGGGAGACCATGGAGCAGGAGGCCTTCAATCGCGACGTTACCACGGCCTTTGATGTGGCCCGCGCCCGTATCCGGCAGCGGGCACTGCTGACAGGCTTCGCGATTTTACTACTCGTGGGTGGTATGGCCGGCATGATGTGGAGTGGTGGGCAGGATGTTATCTCCGGACGCATGAGCGGGGGAGAAATGGGCGCCTTCGTTTTCTATGCGGTCATGCTGGGAGCTGCATTCGCAACCCTCTCCGAGGTTTGGGGCGATTTACAGCGTGCGGCCGGTGCCGCTGAACGGCTTATGGAATTACTCAACGAGACCAGCGCCATCAGTGATACCGGCACCGAGAACCCAGCCCATCGGCTGTCCATGGCATTCAAAAATGTGACCTTTGCCTACCCCAGTCGTCCAGAACAGCCCGCCCTCAGCGGTTTCGACCTGACCATTCCTCCCGGGAGATCATTGGCGCTGGTCGGGCAGTCGGGCGCGGGCAAGTCGACCGTTTTTGAATTGCTGCAGCGTTTCCACGAACCCCGGGACGGCAGCATTACCTATGGTGATCTCGATATTTCCAGTATTTCGCTCACTTCCTGGCGGGAGCGAATAGCTGTAGTACCCCAGAGCCCTGTGCTGTTCACAGGCAGCGTCCGTTACAACATCGCCTATGGCAGGCCGGAGGCCACCCTTGAGGAGATTGAGGCGGCGGCCCGCGCAGCCCACGCCGATGAGTTCATTGCCCAGCTACCCGGAGGCTATGACAGCCCGCTGGGAGCTCAGGGCGTTCGCCTTTCAGGAGGTCAGCGTCAGCGGATTGCCATCGCAAGGGCTGTACTCAAGAACCCGGAAATATTGTTGCTGGATGAAGCTACCAGCGCCCTGGATACAGAGAGCGAGTTTCACGTCCAGCAAGCGCTGACCGAGATCATGCGTGATCGCACCACCATCATTATCGCCCACCGCCTGTCGACAATTATCAACGCGGACAAAATCGCCGTGGTCGACAAAGGTCGCGTCGTTGCTACGGGTACCCACGGTGAACTGCTGACAACCTCGCCGATCTATGCCCGCCTGGCAAACCTGCAGTTCAGGGACGAGGCGGTCTGAGTAATCGCTCAATCCGGGTTCCAACAGAATCGGCTCAGCGGATGTGGGTGGCCGAACCGGCGCTCAGGGTTACTCGAGCACCATGGAACGTACCTGGGTTGCCCCACACTCTGCCCGGCAGTCCCGCCAAGAGCAGCAAGGGAACGCTCTGCTCACCAGTCAACGCGGATACAGGCCCAGAGCAACGTCGGGTCACCATGACCAGGGACCCAACGCAGGTCTATGCCTGATCGCCATTCCTGGGCGGGCGAAATTTTACCTCGACACCTGCCCTCTCCAGGGCCTCTGCCCGGGCGGCTTGTTCGGCCTGCTCGCGGGCCCGCAGCAATGCAGTCCGGCTGTAGCCCAACTGTCGCTTGGCCATCGCCTGCTCCTTGCGCTCTTCAAAGGCACGCCATCCGGGGTTGTTTTTGTCTTTGCGGTGCATCGCCGTGGTCTGGTCGGAGCGGCCCAGGCGCAAAACCAATGCTCCCAGCAGGAACACCATCAAGGCACACCAAAGTTTGAGCAGGGTGAGTGCCAGCGGGTAAACCACCACCAGCGCAGGGCGCACCATAGTGACCAGCAGCAGGGCAAAGCCGCCCAGGACCACAAGGGCCAGGCATTGGACGACTATTTTTTTCGGGTAATTCTCCACGGCCACAGCATAGCGATGGCAGCGCCGTTTGATAACTGGAAAAAAGCCCGCTCGCACGGGCCAGGCGTAGCGGCCTGGGGTTTCAGCTACCGAGTTCTGACACCAGTTTACCCAGGCTCTCCTTGGCGTCACCAAACAACATTCGGGTGTTTTCTTTGTAAAACAGGGGATTCTCAATCCCTGCGAAACCCGAGGCCATGGAACGCTTCAGGACAAACACCGTCCTGGCATCCGCCACGTTGATTACAGGCATGCCATAGATTGGCGAGGACTCCACCTCTCTGGCCGCCGGGTTGACCACGTCATTGGCGCCGATCACGATAGCGACGTCCACCGAATCCATACGGGGATTAATTTCATCCATCTCCAGCAGCTGGTCATAAGGCACGTCCGCTTCGGCCAGCAGGACATTCATGTGGCCCGGCATACGACCCGCGACCGGGTGGATACCAAATACAACCTCCGCCCCGTTAGCCTCAAGCAGGTTGGCGAGCTCCTTCACGACGTGCTGCGCCTGGGCAACCGCCATACCGTAGCCCGGCACAATCGCCACGCTGCTGGCCGCCTCAAGAATGTAGTAGGCATCGTCTGCAGTAATCGGTTTGATCTCACCCTCAATCTCAGTGACCTCGTTGGAGACACTGGCAAATCCGGAAAAGAGCACATTCGACAGCGATCGGTTCATGGCCTTGCACATGATCTGGGTGAGGATAATGCCCGAGGCCCCCACCAGAGATCCGGCCACAATCAACACGTTGTTGTCGATGGCAAAACCCGCCGCGCAGGCCGCGAGACCAGAGTAAGAATTGAGGAGCGAAATAACGACGGGCATGTCAGCGCCGCCAATGGGAATCACCACCATG
>CALKDK010000045.1 GCA_938084055.1 uncultured Luminiphilus sp. | reverse complement strand
TTGCGCTCGAATTGCCCAGCTCGATGAGACCGACGTCTCGTCAGAGGGGGACGGAACGACTGACCTGGTTTTTGATGTTGCTCGCCGGGAGGCATTGGTTGAGGCCATCGGTCGACTGCCGGAAAAGGAGGGCCTCATGCTCTCGCTCTATTACACCCAGGGCTTGAATCTCAAGGAAATTGGCCTGGTTCTCAATGTCAGCGAGTCCCGTGTTTCGCAGATCCACGGCCAGGCCGTGGCGCGCCTGCGCTCGAGGCTTACTGATTGGAGGTGAGGTAGTGCGGGGCCCGTTAGCAGGGTGCTGTCAGACGCCTTTATCGTGTCGTGCCGCCAGGATCTGCATTTGCCTGAGGTTGACATGCTGTACGATCTGTTCTGTGACGATCTCCTGCTGCGGACCGTATTTGGCGCGCACCCAATATGTCCAATCGCTGTCAGGGTAGGCCGCGGTTCGGATAACCTGTGCCTGAATACGCACAACCGTGTTGGCCGGCAGCATGAGCATGGTGATCTCAATGTGCTCATCAGGATGCAGGGGTTCATTGGAGGCGAAAGCAAGCCCTGATCCGCTCAGATTCACGGGCACAGCGCCCAGGTTTAATTGCGGGCCGTCGTCACTATCTGTCAGTAACTCAATTTTACGGTTCAGCAGCCCGAGTGCCTCACCTACTACCGCAGAGTCACCATAGGCGGTGGAGATGAGGTTGTGTAGATCAAGGTTGAGGTCCTTGAGCTCCTGTTCCCTGTCGGTCTGCGAGCGAACCGCATCAGGGTCAATTTTTTCCCACCTGAGGCGCAGTTCGTCATCGATTCGGAAGAATTCTCTGTCGGTGCCAATCTCGTGATCCGTCATGGTCGGTCTTCCTCCCTCTTCGTTACTCTCTTCTCTCGTGGGCAGTCTGCAAGCCAGCGACCACTTCGGCTCACCCGAGCGCCACCCAACCGGCGCAAAGTCATTTACTCATTCTCAAAATCACGGGTCATGAGGCCAGTGTCATCGAGGGCTTTCACGGCTTCCGGATTGGTTGCACGCATCTCCTGGATCAGGGCGCTACGACTCTCATCCAGGGGTTGCTTGACTATGACCTCAACGCGTCGATTCTGGGCCCGCCCCTCCCATGAATTATTGGGCGCCTGGGGCCGGGTATCAGCGTGGCCTGAAATGGTCAGGCGGATGGGGTCCATTTTCGGTCCCTCCAGGAGGTGTTCGGCAACGGCGACGGCGCGGGCTGCGGACAGATCCCAGTTGGAGCCATAGCGCGCGTTATCAATGGGCACATTATCGGTATGACCTTCAATGAAGATGCTGCCCTTGATTTCATTCAATGCCAGACCGGTTTTATCCAGCACCGCGAGGAACGCAATATCCAACTGGGCGGATCCCGAGGTAAAAGACCCTTTTTCACGAATTCGAATAATAATGGTGCGCCCCTCGCTCTCCACGTCAATCTGTCCGGCCTCAATCTCGGCTCGTAGCAGGCGTCGCAACATATCCGCATCGAGGTCAGTTTCCTCAATCAGGCGCTGCATTTCTTCTGTGATGAGGTCTTTTACTTCTCTGGCCTCGGACTCTTGTGCATCAGGATTACCAATGCGGAGCGAGTTAAGATCCTGGTCTGTGGTCACCTGTTGTATGGTCTCAATGGGTGTCGGTTGAGGTATCCCTGGCTGGAAATCAGTCGCAACAACACTGGTGCCCTTCGGGATGGAAGTTAGCTCCATCTTCTGCTGAACGCCAAAGGCATCTTTCATCGATTCGGCAATCTGTTTGTATTTAATAACATCGAGTTCGGAGAACGATAGGATCAAGACGAAGAAGCACATCAGCAGTGACATGAGATCGGCAAAGGTGGCCATCCATAGCGGCGCACCGGCCGCCTTTTCTTCCTCGTCCTCGTCGCTCATTTGCCCTTGTTCGCCGACTTGTCGCGGCTGGCCGGATCGAGGTAAGCCTTAAGCATACTCTCGATAACCCGCGGGTTCTGTCCGGCCTGGATGGCCAGAACACCATCGATACACATTGAGTGAATAAGCTTCTCGTTACTTTTGCGAAGATGCAGCTTGTCGGCGATAGGTAGGGCGATCATGTTGGCCAGTACGGCCCCGTAGAGTGTTGTTAGCAGGGCTACGGCCATTGAGGGTCCAATCGCCTTGGGATCGTTCATATTGGATAGCATCTGAACCAATCCAATGAGCGTGCCAATCATGCCCATAGCCGGTGCGACATCCCCAGCAGCTCGCCAGACCCGCTCGCCCCAATTGTGTCGGTCAATGGTTTGTTGCATGTCTTTCGCCATGACTGCCTTGACCACTTCCTGGCTGGTGCCGTCGACCAGCATGCGAATGCCATCCTGCAGAAAGGGTTCTGAAATGGTGGCTTTCTCCAGAGCCAGCAATCCCTCTTTGCGGCCAATATTGGCCAGATTGACGATTTCCGCAATCAGCGCCTCGGGATCATGGACCTTGCTGGAGAACGCTCGCCCCGCAACTTTGAAGGCGCCGAGGAACTGTTTGAGAGAGAATTTCACCATGACGACAAGGAAGGTGCCGCCAAGCACAATGTAGATCGATGGGGGGTTGAAAAAGGTGGGTGCCGAGCCCCCAGTGAAAATAGCCGCCGCCACGACAGCCATCGCACCAATCAATCCAAGAAGAGTCGCTAAATCCATTCGTTATTCTGCCGCTTACACTGTAGAAAGGGCTTCAGGAAACGGATGCACCGATCTCCTTCAAGGCATCGTATCCTAGAGCGTCCGATAATCAAGAAGCTTTAGGACGCATTTGCCCGCTACTTTGGAGCAAAAACGGTTTGGAAGAGCTGCAACTCACCTTAACTCCCGCCCGGGTTGACCAGCGGAACTTTGGCATCCAGCTGAGCAGTTGGCGTGTGGGTCAGCAATTGAGCGCGCTGGTGGTGGATAGCCGGCCCAACGGGGGGCTTTTGCTCTCGGTGGCGGGAAAAACGTTTACGGTGAGCTCGGACCTGCCCGTGCAGCCCGGAACCCGAATGGCGTTGGAGGTGAAACAGGTTGGGCAGGAAATTGTTTTACGCCGCGTGCCTGATAGCCCTCAGGGCCGAACTGACGCCGGTGGCCGAGCGGCACAAACAACCATTGAGCTCAGTTCGGTTCGCCCATCGGTCTTGTTGAATCAATTGGCAGCGCAGCCCGCCCGGTTCGGCTCGACTGAACTGCAGGAGATCGCCAGGGAACTGCGTGGCCGTGCGCTTAAAATGGAGGGCCTGACACCGGGAGCCATTCAGCGGGGACTGAGGGATTCCGGGCTGTTCGTCGAGGCAGATTTGTTGGCAGGCCGGATGGGTCGTGCCCGTCAGTCCGGTAAGGCGAGCCTCTCCCAGTTGCAGGCCGTGGCCCTTGCTTTGGCGGAGGACCTGGATGAGGAGCTGGCAGAGGCGCGGGTACTCCATCAACTGGTGGACAGGGCTACTGCGCTGCTCAATGGTATTGCGCAACAGCAGCTCGCGTCCCTGCCCCAGGATGACGGTTTGCAGCGCTGGATATTCACATTGCCTGTGCAGTTCGGTGAACAGTTCGACGACGTGAGGCTGGAGTTTGAAAGGGAGCCCCGCCAGGCGGACCAGGAAGAAACCTGGCGGGCGTCGCTGACATTTGAGTTTCCTGAAATGGGCGCTGTGACCGTCAGGCTGCAACTTAGGGGTAGTTCCGTCAACGTAGCTTTTGACTGCAAAATCCCCGCAACAGCCGCCCGGCTTGGCCACAACTTTCCGACACTGGAAGGCCAGTTGGCAGCGCGTAACCTGAGTGCGACGGGTCTTGCCGTGAATGTCGCAGGTTGGGATGACGACCCGACACCGGGTACTTCCGGACTGAGCGTCGAGGCATGACAGACTTCTCCTGGGATGGGCGTTCGCGAGACCGGTCATCGGTTGCGCTACGGTATGACGGTGCCCAGGCCCCCGTAGTTGTTGCTACCGGCATGGGCGAGGTCGCGGAAGCCATTCGGGTCAAGGCTGAGGAGTCGGGGGTGCCTGTTATTGAGGATCCCAAGTTAGCGAATCTGTTGACTCAGGTGCCATTGGGCGAGGAGATACCCCCCGCATTATATCGAGCGGTAGCCGAGGTTCTGGTGTTTGTGATGCACATGGAATTGGCGCTGCAGGAAAAAGCCTGAACTTTTAGCGCATAGATTGACACATTTGGCACATTGCTTGTGTTTTGGGCCGCGCTATACTACGCGTTTTGCGAAAAAGCTCCTCCTGTAAGGACTTTTTCCTAGTCACATCGTCTCACCATGGGAAATAATCCGTTGAATCTACCCATTGAACGTCCCTTGGCCACTGCCGATGCAAAGCGTCCCGGGATTTCAGGCTCGCCGAGCAAGCCCAGCGGTATCAGGGGTCTGTGGTACGCGGAACCCGTCCCGCCGGAATACCTGGGTGAACTGTCCCTTGTTTCGGCACGAATGGTCTGGGCACTCGCTTTCCTGGGTTACTCCGCGGTCCATTTAATGGGGCTCGGTGGGCCGGGGGGTATTTATTTTCACGTGGGCGTTTTGCTTTGGCTGCTGCTCCTCAGCGTGGGTTCCATTCCCGTCAGGGGTGATCTCAGGTTGGCTTTGGTGGCCGCCACCCTGGTGGCCCTGGGGGCATTGCAGAACTACCTTCGGGGTGACCCCCTGTATTCAC
>CALKDK010000044.1 GCA_938084055.1 uncultured Luminiphilus sp. | reverse complement strand
CGTGCCGCATACAGTGTTGCGGCGCCAATGATATTCTCCATGGTGCGCTGGGCAGCCAGGGCAATCGCCAGAGACCCGACACCCAAACCGGCAATGAGGGTCGAAATATTGAATCCCGCGTTCCGTGCCCAGACCAAGGCGGCGACGACAACGACAACAATTTTAAAAATAAGAATAATCGGTTTAAGCAGCGCCGCCAGATGCAGGTCCCCGGTGGCCTCGAGCTGCTTGAGCTTATAGTCCCGCCACAGGGTGATGAGGCCGAGCGCCAATACTGTACTGGCAAGATACTCCAGGGGCGAACTATGCAAGTAAACCCGCGCGGTAATTGACAGCCCCAGGAGCTCGACCACGCTGCGAAACAGCAGTACATAAATTATCAGCCGCATCGGTGCGGCAAAAAAGCGCTCAATACCACCGGGGAACCTGTTGGGAATATGCAGGGCGAGCCAGGACAAAAACCTGGCTATGAATCCGGCAACGAACCAGAACACCACAAGGGCGGTGGCCAATGAGACAGCCTGCCAGTTGGTCATACCCAACACCGTGAACTGCGGCAGGTTCCTGGACAGCCATATAGCAAGCTCTGAGAAGCCGTGCTCGTTCCACATCAGGGGAATCAATGCCACCGTTGTATTGGAGATTCTCCAAACCTGGCCGCCGTTGTTGTCGGGGATGCGCTGGAGGTATATGGGTACAACACTGTCACTCAGTTGTACCTCACCCATCTGGTCGCGATAGCTCGGCAGGCCATCATCCACGTGTCCCTCGACGCTGTCGCTCAGGGCCGTGATGTCGAGAGCGTTTTGCTGGGTCCATACAAAGGCCAGGGCCTGGGCGAGCTTGCTGGCCTCGTACTGGGAAACCTCTTCTGGAATGTAGCGGAGATCGAGGTACATACCGGCTGTGTCATAGTCTCCGGCGCGCATGAATTTTCGAAAACCAAGAATGGCCTCGAGTGGGGTTCGCGCAGCGGCGGGAAACAATTTGCGTTCGCCGTTATCCCGGCTCAGCTCTTCTGCCTGCTGTTCAGACTGGAATACCGCAACAGCGGACGCCTGCCGGGCTTTTTCATCGATCGGAGTCTGACCCTGTACTTTGAAGCACAGGGTGCCGACAAGCACACAAACGAGATAATGCCAACGTACGCTCATTACCATGATTCCGGAAATTGATGCTGCCTAGCCTGCGGCACGGTGCGAGTCAGTGCAAGTCCAATGCCATGCACCTTAATCACACTTTAACTTGAATCACCCGACTGCAGCCGTTGATTAAAAAGTCGCCCGAAGATGATACCAAGCTCAAACAACAGCCACATGGGGAGCGCCAGAAGGGATTGTGAGATCACATCGGGAGGGGTCAACAGCATGCCGGCAATAAAACAGCCAACGACAATCCAGGGCCGCTTTTTGGCGAGCTTCTCTGGCGTTGTAACACCGGTCAAAATCAGAATAACCGCAGCGATTGGAATTTCAAACGCCACACCAAAGGCGAAAAACAGTTTCAGCACGAAGTCGAGGTAGCTGTTGATGTCGGTCATCACCGTAATATCGCTGGGGCCTACGCTGGTAAAAAAAGCGAATATAAGGGGGAAAACGACAAAGTAGGCAAATGCTGCTCCAGCGTAAAACAGCAGCACGCTCGAGGCCAGGAGCGGAAACGCTATGCGTTTTTCCTTGCGGTACATTCCCGGCGCTACGAAGGCCCAAACCTGAAACAAAATGTAGGGCATCGCAATGAATACGGCCACCACCAGGGTGAGCTTGAAGGGCGTGAGAAACGGTGACGCCACTTCTGTGGCAATCATGCTGGATCCCTGTGGAAGCAACTCGCGCAGAGGTTCGGACACGAAGGCGTAGATATCGTTGGCAAATGGAAACAGGCAGATGAACGCCACGAGCACAGAGAGCACTGCGCGCAGCAGTCGGTCGCGCAGCTCCATCAGGTGGGCGACAAGGGGTTGTGGGGCATCCTCAGTATTGGCATCAGATATGTCGGGGGCGTCGGTCACGGGTTTTCAGCCCCTGTTTCTGCTTTCTCTCCAACCGACGGCGTCTCGGGTACAGGGCTAGCAAGTGCAGTGCGGGTTTTGCGCTCAATGTCGGTCAGGCTCTCCCCCACGGGTGCCGCAGCGTCGCGAATCTCCTGTTCGAGTTCGGAGGCGCTGTCCTTGAGCTTTTTCATGACTTCATCGTTGTGCAGTTCACGCTGAACATCCCTTCGGACGTCGTCAAAACTACGGCGTAATTTCCGCGTCCAGCGCAGCGTTGTATGCACGGCATCCAGGAACTGCTCGGGTCCGAAGACCAGCAGGCCGACAACGCTGATTAGCAACAGCTCAAAAAACCCAATATCAAACATCGGGGTTGTTACCTGATAAGGCCTGAAGGGTCAGGAGGGTGAATCTTTAGACTCGGGTTCAGGTGTCTCCCGGTGCTGGGTTGCAGCCTCCTCCGGAGCCTCACTATCGCCGATGCTTTTTTTGAAGCCCTTGATCGCGCTTCCCAAATCACTGCCAATATTTTTCAATCGTGATGTACCAAACAGCATGACAACAATTGCCAGGATAATAAGTAATTGCCAAATGCTAATTCCACCAAGTCCCATGGGTCTGCTCCCCCAGTAACGTTTTGCCGCGTCTTTACGGTCGCGGATTAAGCTTCAGTACGTGCGGCCTTCTCTTCCAGACCTGATGTGCCAAAGCGATTGCTCAAAGTATCGAGCACTTCATCATAGCTGAGGCCGAGGTGGGTCAGCATGACCAAGGAATGAAACCAAAGATCGGCGGTCTCTGCGACCAATGCGGCCCTAGCCGTATCCGAGCCGTCGTAATCTTTGGCTGCCAGAACAGTTTCGGTCGCTTCCTCACCTACCTTCTCCAGAATTTTGTTGAGCCCCTGGGCGTACAGACCGGCGACGTAGGAGCTGTCAGCGCCCGCGGATTTTCGCGCTTCCAGGGTTTCCTGGAGTGCGCCCAGAACGTCTGTCATTGGTGTTCCCCCGGGTCAGTGACCCACTGACCTTCAGATGGGCAGTAAAAGAAGCAGGTTCGACTGCCTGTGTGGCATGCCGCACCGCGTTGTTCGACCTTGAGGAGAAGCGTATCGCCATCGCAGTCCAACCGGGCGTCGACAAGTTTTTGAATGTGACCCGAGGTCTCACCTTTTCTCCAGAGCGCGGCTCTGGACCGCGACCAGTATACGGCGCGCCCCTCGGCGAGGGTGAGGGCGAGGGCCTCCCGGTTCATCCATGCCAACATAAGAACGTCCCCGCTGGCTGCGTCCTGGGCGATAACAGGAATCAGGCCCTGGTCATTCCAGTGTGGGGACATAGTGCTGGGTATCGTGGTCATGGTGCCTAGTATGCCAGACTGGGCTAACGACGCCTGCCCAGTAACCAGCCCAGTAGCAGAAGGGCACAACCGCCGAGAGCCAGTGGCGCGCTATTTACAGAGACACCGGCCAGCCCCAGAACTCCGACGCCTGCCAGTGCCGCCCCGGGCGCCAGGTACTGATGTGGCCGTCTGGTGGCTCGCTGCTCCCGGAGCGGTTGCTCCGACTTTAGGTTTTTGATCAGTAGATCAGGCACTCTGGGCAGGGTCTCCAGCCAGAAGGGCGCTTCCTGCTGCAGGCGTTTCAAAACTGTCTGGGGCGCATAACGGTCCGCCAGCCACTGCTCCAGAAAGGGCTTGGCCGTGTCCCAGAGGTTGAGCTCCGGGTAGAGCTGGCGGCCCAGGCCCTCGATGTTGAGCAGGGTTTTCTGCAGCAGGACCAACTGGGGCTGAACGGTCATGTCAAAGCGTCCAGCCGTACGAAAAAGCGTTACCAGCATGTGGCCAAAGGAAATATCTGCCAAAGGACGCTCGAAAACCGGCTCACACAGTGTGCGCATCGCCGACTCAAAATCGGCGATCGACGTATTTTCGGGAACCCAGCCACACGCCACATGCAGTTTGGCGACCAGACGGTAGTCCTGTTGGAAAATGGCCAGCAGGTTGCGCGCCAGATAGTAGAGGTCCTGCTCGTCCAACTGGCCGACAATGGCACAGTCAACAGCAAGGTACGAGGGACTTTCCGGGTCGCTGGTATCGACGAAGATGTTGCCCGGATGCATGTCGGCATGGAAAAAGCTATCCCTGAATACCTGGGTGAAGAATATTTCTACGCCTCGCTCTGCGAGAAGCTTCATGTCTACACCCCGGGCATTCAGTGTTTCGACATCAGTCACCGGCACCCCGTAGATACGCTCGCTGACCATGACCTTACTGTGGGTCAGTGCCCAATGGACCTCCGGAACATAGACCAGGCCGCTGTCCTTGAAATTGCGCCGGAGCTGGGAAGCGTTGCCTGCCTCCCTGCGGAGGTCGAGTTCGTCGAGGATGGTTTGCTCGTAGTTCCGGGCGACTTCGACGGGTCTGAGTCGGCGTCCCTCCCGAAACAGGTGCTCTACAACCCAGGCCAAAAGGTGGATGAGCTTCAGGTCAGATCGAATGGTCGCCTCGATGCCCGGGCGCAATACTTTAACCACGACGTCGTTGCCCGCAGGCAGGGTTGCCGAGTGCACCTGGGCAACTGATGCGGCGGCCAGCGGATTGGGCTCGAAATGGGCAAACAGCCTGTCGATGCGGTCACCGCACTGTGCCTCAATGGTGGCCATGGCGTCTTCGGAGGCGAAGGGCGGTACGTTGTCCTGAAGCTGGGCCAGTTCATCGGCAATATCGTCTGGCAGTAAATCTCTCCTCGTTGAGAGCAACTGTCCGAACTTGATGAAAATAGGCCCCAGTTCCTCCAGGGCAATGCGCAGGCGTTCACCCCGATCCTGTCCTGAACCGGGCGACATGCTGCCCAGTGGCCGCAACAGGAAACGACCGAGCCGGGTTTGGCGGCTGGCAGGAGCCAGGTCATAAAGCCCGTTCCTGCGGATGATTCCCCAGACCTGTAGCAGACGGGATACCATCACCGCACCGTCGCCAGGCGCTGGGCCAGGCGCTTCAGCCGGGATTCCAGCCTGTCCACTCGCAGCCCCAGTGCACCGACTTCCTGATAGAAGAATTCAAGCTCGGCCGCCGGTGGGGATAGCCGGCCCTCCTCCAGGATGAATTCTGAAAGCTGCCGACGCAGGCTCTGACTGCTCGCCTGGCCCCAGCGGAAAATCCTGCGCAGTAAATTAGCCAATTGATGACCCGCCACATCCCCAAGAGCATCCGCCAGGGGCGCTTCCCAGTCGGGCTGCATTCGGGTCACCAGTGCCTGTAGCGTCAGCAGGGGCGCTGTGTTGCCCACAATCTCGAGATCGCTGTTAATGAGTGTGGCGGCAGGATCTTCTGCTGTCGCCAAAGAGAGGAAATCACTGAGTTCCCCGCGTACCCGGACATGGGCGACCGCCTCGGAGTAGGGGGTGAGGTGCAGGGTCCCTCCCGGCCGAACGATGGCGAAGACTTCCATATCTGGGGAAAAGCATTCGATGGCCAGCACCGTCCCGGCCAGTTCTGCGAGGTCCCTGGCGCTGGTGGGATCGAGTGCCAGCCCACGGTTGATAGCCGCCTCAGCAGCCATCAATACAGCGGTGACAACAGTCGGGTCGTGGCTGCTGGTCACCGTCAGGCCTTGATCCCTTTGTGAACTGCCACAATTCCGCCGGTCATGTTGTGGTATTCGCAGCTGACAAACCCAGCGTCTTCCATCATTCCCAACAGGGTGTCCTGATCGGGGTGTTGCCGTATGGATTCAGCCAGATAGCGATAGCTGTCAGGATCATTCGCAACGAGCTGGCCCATGAGCGGCAGCACCCGGAACGAGTACGTGTCGTAGATCCGTTCCAAAACCGGGTGGACCGGTTTGGAGAATTCGAGTACCAGCAGTCTACCCCCGGGCTTGAGCACGCGTTCCATGGAGCGCAGCGCCCGGTCCTTATCGGTCACGTTGCGCAGTCCAAATGCAATCGTGATGCAGTCAACCGAGTGGTCGGGAAAAGGCAGGGACTGGGCATCGCATTGCACCGTATGCAGGTTGCCAACGGCTCCCGAATCGATCAATCGATCCCGACCGACCTTGAGCATGGAGTCGTTGATATCAGCCAGAACCACCCTGCCTTCGCTGCCAACAAGATGGGAGAATTTAGCCGCCAGGTCACCCGTACCTCCGGCGATGTCGAGCACGGTCTGTCCGGGCCTCACCGAGCTTAATTCGATCGTAAACCGCTTCCAGAGTCGGTGAATGCCCGCGGACATGAGGTCGTTCATCAGGTCATAGCGCGTGGCCACGGAATCAAAAACGCCGCGCACCAGACTTTCTTTCTGGTCCCGGTCTACCGTCTGAAAACCAAAGTGGGTGGTTCCCGGATCATCGGCTGTGTCATTGTCCTTCATGCAGGGTTTCCGGCTTTGTTCGGCCCGGCATTGTAACCGAGCTGTGCAGCTCGCGCCGCTGTTACGGTTGCCGTCAGGGTTGGAACATCAGTACCTGTACATCGGGATCTCGACCCAGTCCCGCCTCGGCCAGTCGTCCCAGGTAGTCGCCCCATAGCATTTCCTGCCTGTCCACCAGGTCACGCAGATAGGACCAGCTGTACAGCCCACTATCGTGGCCATCATCAAAAATCAGTTGTACGGCGTAGTGCCCCACCGGTTCGACGGCCGTGATTGCCACGGCTGACTTACCGGCTTGCAGTACATCCTGTCCCGGGCCATGGCCTCGCACCTCTGCTGAGGGTGAGAAGACCCGAAGGAACTCAGCGGTGAGTGAAGCGCTCAGCCCATCACTGAAGCCAATCTCAAGTTCCCGTCGCTGGCGCGCATAGTGCAGCCGACAGACGCTGGTTTCGGGTGGTGAATCGGTCACAGGATAAACCTCGAGAGGTCTTCGTCTCCCGCCAATTCACCCAGCTGTTCGTCCACGTACGCCCGGTCAATGGTCACAGAACTACCGCTGACGCCTGCATCAGAGGCACCGAAGGAAATTTCCTCAAGCAGTCGCTCCATCGCCGTAGCGAGGCGGCGCGCGCCGATATTTTCCGAACGTTCGTTAACCTGCCAGGCAATCTCCGCAATGCGCTCCACGCCGCATTCCGTAAACTGTATGTCGAGCCCCTCGGTGCCCAGCAGGGCGCGGTACTGGCCCGTCAGCGACGCTTTGGGTTCGGTGAGTATGCGGCGAAAGTCCTGGGTGGACAGAGCCTGTAGTTCGACGCGGATGGGGAGTCGGCCCTGCAGCTCCGGAATGAGGTCGGAGGGTTTGGACAGGTGAAAAGCCCCTGATGCAATGAAGAGTATGTGGTCGGTTTTTATGGTGCCATGCTTCGTGGTTACCGAGCAGCCCTCTATCAGCGGCAGGAGATCGCGCTGTACGCCTTCCCGGGAAACATCTGCCCCTCCCACGTCACCGCGCTTGGCGACCTTGTCGATTTCATCTATGAAGATAATGCCGGTTTGTTCAGCTGCTGTTACTGCCTGACTTTTGAGATCCTCAAGATCAATAAGTTTTGCTGCTTCCTCCTCAGCCAGCAGTTTGAGTGCGTCACGAATGGGCACTTTGCGGGGTTTACCACCCTGGTTCAGATTGGCAAACATACCCTGCAGTTGCTGGGTCATTTCCTCCATTCCGGGCGGCGCCATGATGTCGACGCTGGCGCTGGGTGCCTTTACCTCTACCTCCACCTCGCGGTCGTCGAGGTCGCCTTCGCGAAGTTTTTTACGCAAAATTTGGCGCGTGCTGGTGTTGCTGTCCTCGCGCCCCGGAGGCAGCAGCAAGTCCAACAACCGTTCCTCGGCAGCGTCTGAAGCCCTGGCTTCCACCTTGCCCAGAGCCTCCTCCCGCAGGAGCGTGATGGCTGTCTCGACCAGATCCCTGATCATGGATTCGACATCTCGTCCCACATAGCCGACTTCGGTGAATTTGGTCGCTTCTACCTTGACGAAGGGTGCGCCCGCCAGCTTGGCCAGCCGGCGCGCTATTTCGGTTTTTCCAACGCCGGTGGGGCCGATCATGAGGATGTTCTTTGGCGTGATTTCACCGCGGAGTTCGCTGTCGAGTTGCTGCCTGCGCCACCGGTTGCGCAGGGCAATGGCAACCGCACGCTTGGCTTCACCCTGACCAATAATATGCTGGTCCAGGGCATGCACGATTTCACGAGGTGTCATATTTGACATAGGTTAGCCCAGAGTTTCTATGGTGTGGTGGTGGTTGGTGAAAACGCAAATATCACCGGCAATCGAAAGCCCTCGCGCAACAATATCCTCTGCACCGAGGGTCGTGTTATCGAGAAGGGCGCGGGCAGCAGCCTGTGCATAGGGGCCACCCGAGCCGATGGCAATGAGGCTGTCTTCTGGCTCAATAACGTCGCCATTGCCTGTGATGACCAGGGAGGTATCCGCATCAGCCACCGCCAGCAGCGCCTCGAGTCGGCGCAGCGAGCGCTCCGAACGCCAGAGTTTGGCCAGCTCGACAGCCGCCCGGGTCAGCTGACCCTGGTACTTTTCAAGCTGGGCCTCGAACAATTCAAATAACGTAAAGGCATCGGCGGTACCGCCGGCGAAACCCGCTATTACAGTATCGCGGTACAGCCGCCGTACCTTGCGCGCGTTCCCCTTCATCACGGTGTTCCCCATTGATACCTGTCCGTCTCCGCCTATGGCCACGTGACCATCCCGACGCACGGACAGTATGGTTGTCCCATGAAACTGTTCCATAAGGCTTTTCCTCGTCTTTCAGGGTGAGCGGGGTCGGCGAAGCAGCAGGGTATCGATCGATTGCTGAGCGGTAATCGACCGCGCCTGTGCCATTTTTGACCGGCTTTCGTAAGGACCAAGATACACGCGGAACCAGGCGCCATTGTCGCTTTCGGTACGCTCTATTGTGGCTTCGAGGCCCAACAGCGCCAGTTCACCCCGGCGCCGGTCGGCGTCCGCCCGAGCCCGGAACGAACCGGCCTGGAGAACGAACAGATCACCCGTACCCGAACCACTTGTGTCCGGCGGCTCGATATCTGAGGTGAGGTCCAGTGTCTGAGAGGGTAATACGGTGTAAAAGTCAAAACGGGGCTGCAGCTCCTCCTTCCCGTCATTGGTCACCGGGCCTGTCAGGTCCTCAAGAGAGGGTGGGCCCTGTTGTGACAGCCACGTGACACTGGCAGCACCGAGAATGACCCCGGCCAGGCCGCCGACCAAAAATCCCTGCAGATGGGCGAGGGACAGTGAGGGAGGTCCCGCATCGGCAGCGGGCTTGCGGCTGGCCGATTTGCGCGTCCCCGTGGATTTTGCGGGTGCCTTGTTCGCCGGCGCTCTACGGTTATTACTGGCCACAGTTACATAGTCTCCGGCGCTGATACACCCAGTAGGGCCAGACCGTTTGCGATGACCTGACGAGTGGCCTCAGCAAGGGCGAGGCGCGCCAGGGACAGGCCCTCTTCCGACTCGTCCACCATTTTATGCGCGTTGTAAAAACCATGGAATGCGGCTGCCAGTTCGCGCAGGTAATTGGCAACGGCGTGTGGCTCAAGTTGCTGCGCCGCTGCAGCGACAACCCCCGGGTATTTGGTCAGCAGCAGAGCAAGGGCCAGGGCTTCGGGTTCGACCAGTCTATCCAGGTGCTCCAGGCCCGACTCGGGTGTCCAATTTGCCTCATGGTGCACGGCTTTGCGCTTGACGCTGCAGATACGCGCATGGGCGTACTGGATGTAGAACACAGGGTTTTCATTACTTTGGGCGAGGGCGAGGTCAATATCGAAGGTGAGTTGGGAAGATGCGGACCGTGCCGCCAGGAAAAACCGCGTCGCGTCACGACCCACCCAGTCAATAAGATCCCGCAGGGTGACGTAACTGCCCGCGCGCTTGGACAGTTTAACTTCCTCTCCGTCCCTGAGTACGGTCACCATCTGGTGCAGCACGTACTCGGGCCATCCCTGTGGAATACCCTCTGCCAGACCCTGAAGTCCGGCCCTGACCCGGGTGATCGTGCTGTGGTGATCTGCTCCCTGCTCGTTGATCACCCGCTCAAAGCCGCGCTGCCATTTATTCAGGTGGTAGGCAACGTCGGGGACGAAGTAGGTGTAGTCGCCCTCTTTTTTGCGCATGACCCGGTCCTTATCGTCACCAAAGTCGCTGGTTCTAAGCCACAGTGCACCGCCCTGCTCATAGGTGTGGCCACCCTGTTCAAGGGCAGCCACCGTGCGGTTTACTGCCCCACTTTCATACAGCGAACTTTCCAGGAAGTATTCGTCGAAGGTGACGCCGAAAGCTTTGAGATCGAGATCCTGCTCGCGGCGCAGCCAGGCAACTGAAAAGTCCTGGATGGCATCGAGGTCATGGATATCCCCCAGTGCGGTAATTGAACGGTCTGCCGCGGACACCGTCGAACGGGCTTGATAGGCGGTGGCGAGATCAGCGATGTAGGTACCGCGGTAACCGTCTGCAGGCCAGTCGTCGTCTTCAGGGGTCAGGCCCAGCGCCCGGGCCTGGACAGACCTGGCCAGATTAGTGATCTGCTGGCCAGCATCGTTGTAATAAAACTCACTGTGAACCGTCCATCCGGTGGCTGAGAGTAGCCTGCACAGCGAGTCGCCGATGGCCGCACCTCGACCGTGTCCGACGTGGAGTGGCCCGGTAGGATTAGCGGATACAAACTCCACCTGAACTTTACGCCCGGCACCGACTGCGGAGGTGCCAAACGTCGGTCCCGCGCCCAGCACCTGACGAATGACATCGACGTGACTCGCCTGGTTGAGGAAAAAATTAATAAAGCCTGGCCCGGCAATCTCCGTCCTGGCAATCAGCGTGTTGTCTGGCAGCGCAGTGATAATGGCCTTGGCAAGATCCCTCGGCGGCATACCTGCGCGCTTGGCGAGCACCATGGCCAGGTTGGTCGCCAGATCGCCGTGACTGGCGTCCCGGGTGTGGTCGACCTGGGGTGTCAGCCCCGGACACTCGGGCACGAGGCCTTGGGTCACGAGATTCGACAAGGATTGCTCCAGAAGCGAGGTTAGCGCTTCCTTCATAGTTGTTTACTCCGCATGTTCCGCAGGATTGATGTTCCCGAGCGGCCGGAATTATCCCCGAGCCCGCGTATTTTTGACAGGGCAGGTTAGCAGGTTCTGCTAAAGGGGCTCGGTTGGATCAATATCCACAAACCAGCGCAGGCCGCTGGGCAGGCGCTGGCCCATGGCATTGCCGACCAGATTTTGCACCGCCATCTGCACGGCCCCCCGGGTGCTGCCAGCGATAATCAGGTGACTGCGGTAGAGGCCCGCCCGACGTGCCATGGGTGCTGCGAGGGGGCCAACGATGCGCACTGTGCTGCGCACCCCGGTCGGATCGGGCTGCTCAGCAAGCTTTTGCAGAAACGACAGGCCGGTATCGGGATCGGGACTGTCGCACCGCAGGGCGGCCAGGGCACCGTGGGGTGGCAAGCCCTGGCGCTTGCGGGCTGCCAGCAGTTCGGTCGCCAGGGCGCTCCATTCGGTTTCGAGTATCGCCCTGATGATGGGGTGGTCGGGGTGGCGGGTTTGAATCAGGACCTCCCCAGGCCTGTCTGCACGCCCTGCGCGACCGCCGACCTGCGTCAGTAACTGCGCCAGACGCTCCTCACCCCGAAAGTCCGGACTGAACAGCATGGCATCCGCATCCAGAACACCGACACAGGTTACCCGGGGGAAGTGATGGCCTTTGGCCAGGAGCTGTGTCCCCAGCATGATACAGGGGCCGGTTCGTGCCACAGCATTGGTAAACGATGCCATGGCCTGTCGCCCCGACATGGTGTCACTGTCCACGCGGTAAATGGGCACATTCGGATAGGCATCCTGCAGCGCCTGTTCGGTCTGTTCAGTACCCAGGCCACTTGTGAACAGCCGACGCTCTTCGCAATCCGGGCAGCGGTTGGGCAGTGGCTCCCGGAAACCGCAGTGATGGCATTGCAGTCGCGGCGGTCTCCGGTGCAGGGTTTCCCTGGCGTCGCAATGTCGGCACTCAGCCACCCAGCCGCAGTCCAGGCAGCGCAGTGCGGGCGCAAAGCCACGGCGATTTAGGAACAGCAGAACCTGCTCCTCCCTGGACAGGGCGCCCGCCACGCTGGTTTCGAGTGTGGAGGACAGGCCTGCTCTCAGCGCCAGTCCCCGTATATCAATGACGTGTTTCTGCGGTGCTCCTGCCCCTGTTGCCCGGCGTGTGAGCTGATGCCATTGATATCGTTTGCCCTGCGCGTTGGCCATCGATTCCAGGCTGGGTGTGGCCGAGCCAAGGACGATGGGACAGTTGCTCAGTTGTGCCCGTTTTACTGCCACATCACGGGCCGAGTAACGCAGGCCGTCCTGCTGGCTCAGTGAGGCATCGTGCTCTTCATCCACAATGATGACGCCCGGAGCCAGCATCGGGGTAAAGACTGCTGAGCGAGTTCCGATGATGATGGCGGCCTCGCCTAGCCGAGCCCTATGCCAGTTACGATCACGCTCGGCATCGCCCAGGCCCGAGTGCAGAATAACGATAGGCGCGCTGAAGCGCTCCTCAAAGCGCTGCAGCAGCTGTGGTGTAAGACCGATCTCCGGTACGAGCACCAGTGCCTGCTGGCCCTTGGCCATGGTTGCGGCGATGGTGTGCAGGTAGACTTCTGTCTTGCCGCTCCCGGTCACTCCCTCCAGAAGGTGGCAGCCGAATTGTCCCAGCGATGCCGAGATAAGGGCAATGGCACTGGCCTGCTCTGGATTGGGCTCCAGGGGTGTCCGAATTACCCAGTTGCCCGCGTCCTTTACCACCACAGGCTCAATGAGGCTCCGGGCTTTCAAGCGGCGCAAGTTATCGGGACGAAAGCCCGCATCCGACAGGTCAGCACGGGTCTTTGGGCCTCCTTGCAGCGCAGCGATCAGCGCCTTCTGGCGAGGTGCCCGGTGCAGTGAGTCATCGGCCAGGCCCCGGCCGCGGGTGGTAAGTGCGAACCCGGGTTGGCCGCTGTCGGCCGGCGCCTCACCCCGTCTTTCCCCCGGGGCGAGACCCAGCATCAGCGTCTCCCCCGGGGGGTGCTGATAGTAGTCCGCGGTCCAGCAAAGCAAGTCCATTACCCGGCTATCGATTAATGGTGCGTCGTCGAGAATTGCCTGCACGGGCTTGAGTTTTCCTGTTTCGAGGCTGCTGGAGCCCACAATTTCCGTGACGACACCCGTGAGAACCCGTGATCCCAGTGGGGCACGAACCCGGCTCCCCGGTTTGGGAAGTTCCCTGCAGTCCTCAGGTGGCAAGTAGTCCAGGTACTTCCGCAGGGGCACGGGCATCGCGCAGCGCAGAAGCGCGCTCTTTTCGTCGTTAATGTCCGACAAACTGGATCCCCTGTAATCTGGCGGCCGGCATTTCGACGCTGCCCGGAAGGTATTGAAAAACCATTGGATTCTGGTACTCTTCGCGCTCTTTTTTTATCGCATCGCCCGCTGGGCAGGTGCAGGGACTCAATCCATGAAAGCCGATATCCATCCACGTTATGAGGACATCACCGCACGCTGCAGTTGCGGAAACGAGATCAAGACGCGCTCAACCGTCTGTCAGGACATTTTGTTGGATGTGTGTAGTCAATGCCATCCCTTCTTTACCGGCAAGCAGAAAATCGTCGATACTGGCGGCCGGGTTGATCGCTTCAACAAGCGGTTTGCTGGCAGAAGCCTGAAGAAATAGTTTCCCGAAGGGAAGCAAGCGCCGGCTAAGCCGGCGTTTTTTTTGTCTTAAATGTCGCCCTGCGACATGCCTCACGCAGGGCGCCCATGCCATGTCCAAACAGTTACTGAACGACGCGCTCGATTACCACGCCCTGCCTGTTCCGGGGAAAATCAGCGTGGAACTCACCAAGCCCGCCGAGACGATGCGCCATCTGGCCATGGCTTACTCGCCGGGTGTCGCCGCGCCCTGCAGCGAGATTGCCCAGGATCCACTGATGGCCTACCGCTACACGGGTAAGGGCAACAGCGTGGCGGTGATCTCCAACGGTAGCGCGGTGCTCGGTCTGGGTAACCTGGGGGCGCTGGCCAGTAAGCCAGTGATGGAGGGTAAGGCGTTACTTTTCAAACGTTTTGCCAATATCAATGCCATTGATGTCCTGGTGGACACCGCCGACGTTGATACATTCGTCAGTACGGTGCGCGCCATCTCCTGCACCTACGGTGGTATCAACCTCGAGGATATCAAGGCCCCCGAATGTTTCGAGATCGAGCGGCGCCTGCGGGCGCTGTGCGATATTCCCATTTTTCATGACGACCAACACGGTACGGCGATTGTGACTGCGGCCGCTCTGGTCAATGCGTTGGAAATACAGCGTAAGTCGCTGGATAGTGTCAATGTGGTGTGCCTTGGTGCAGGAGCCGCAGCGGTTGCCTGTATGAAACTGCTCCTGGAAATGGGCGCTGATCCCAGTCGCATGTTGATGTTGGACCGCCAGGGTGTGATTCATTCAGGTCGCGATGGGCTGAGTGAGCAGAAGGCCCTCTTCGCGGTCGATACGACAAAGCGCACCCTCGAAGATGCCATGGTGGACTGCGATGTCTTTGTCGGCCTGTCGGGGTCGAATCTGGTGTCACAGGATATGGTCAGGTCCATGGCGCCGCGTCCCATTATTTTTGCGTGTTCCAATCCGGATCCTGAGATCAAGCGGGAGCTTGCCATGGCAACGCGGAGTGATATTGTCATGGCGACCGGGCGGTCCGACTTGCCAAATCAGGTCAACAATGTGCTGGGCTTTCCTTTCATTTTTCGCGGTGCGCTGGATGTCAGGGCCTCCGCTATTAACGAGGCCATGAAAATTGCCACCGTAAACGCGCTGGCCGAGCTGGCGAGGGAGCCAGTGCCCGAGTCCGTGCTGGATGCCTACAGCCTGATTGATCTTGAATACGGGCCCGAATACATTTTGCCCAAGCCGATGGATCCACGCCTTATGCCGATCATTGCTCCTGCGGTGGCGCGGGCGGCAATGGCCTCAGGTGTCGCGCGGGTGGATATCGACGATGATTACGAGGAACAGCTTTGGGGTGGCGTAGGCTTCGGTGCCGACCGTAACTGGCGCTAGGGCCCGTCATATCGGGAGCTAAAAAAGATCATCGAGTTCGTCAGTGCCTACTGGCTGCTCTCCTGCCCGGACATCTCCGGGCAAAAATTCCTCCAGAAAATACTCAAACATACTCCCCTCGGGTGATCCTGCGACCCGACGGCCTGTCTCCCGATCAATGCGAAGACGGACGACGCCACTGGGCATGGCGGGGGCGGGCTGCTCAGGCGGCAGAGCGTCGCGCATGAAGTCGATCCAGATGGGCAGTGCAGCAGTACCCCCGAATTCCCGTTTGCCCAGCAGGCTGTAGTCGTCAAAGCCAACCCATGCGGTGGTCACAAGGTCAGGGTTAAAACCGGAGAACCAGGCATCGCGAGGTCCGTTTGTGGTTCCGGTTTTACCGGCGATATCACCGCGCTCCAATACTCGGGCCCGCCTGCCAGTACCCCGGCGTATGACGTCCCCGAGCATGGATGTCACGATAAAGCTTGCCCGCGCATCCATTACCCGGGGCGCTTCCCTGACGGGATCTGGCACGGGTTCGAGGATGTCTTCCATTCGCAGCGGCTCTCCGGGGCTTTCTGGCATTGGGTTTTCGCAGGTCTTGCAGGCTACCCAGGGGTCGGCTTCGTAAATGATGTTGCCCGCAGCGTCTTCAATGCGGTCAATGAGATAGGGTTCGACACGAAAGCCACCGTTGGCTACCACGGAGTAGCCCGTTGCGATCTCCAGGGGCGTATAGGCGTGGGTTCCGAGCGCTAGGGTGAGATTGCGGGCCATGCCTTCTACACTGAAACCCATACCCTCCACGTAGTCGATGAATCGGCTGAGACCCAGGCGCTGCAGAACCCTGATGGACACCAGGTTCCTCGAGTAGGTCAGTGCATCGCGCAGCCGTGTGGGCCCGTAAAAACGCCCGCTGTCATTCTCGGGTCGCCAGATTTCGTCGCTGGAGAGGTTGTCCAACACAATCGGTGCGTCGTTTATCAGGGTCGCAGGGGTGATGCCGTACTCAAGCGCAGCAGCGTACAGGAAGGCCTTGAAATTGGAGCCCGGTTGGCGGCGTGCCTGGGTCGCCCGGTTGAATTTCGACAGCTCAAATCCCATTCCGCCTACGAGGGCCCTGATCGCGCCATCCTGCGGATCCAGGGCGACCAGTGCAGCCTGCGCTCTGGGAACCTGCGCGAGACGCCAGAGGCTCGCCTCGTTGTCCCAGCGGATACGAATGAGGTCCCCTACGTTCAACAGCGCTTCGATACTGGCTGCAGGGCCCGCGGTGATGTTTTCGGTTCGGTAGCGCCTGATTGAGTCGAGATCGTCGGGCCACAACAGTCGCATACGTCCACCCGCCTTGTCGATGACATCGGCACCGAGAGGGTCAACGGCCGTTACAACGGCTGGCGCAAGATCTGCAATGACCGGCATGTTGTCCAATGCGTCGGTCCATCTTTCCTCTGTTTCGCCGATGGTCTCCTCAGGGAATGGCGGCAGCTGTTGCTCCGGTCCCCGCCAACCGTGACGCCGGTCATAGGTCATGAGTCCGTTGATCAGCGCCCGCCGCGCTGAGACCTGAGCTGCGCCGTCCACCGTGGTGTACACCACGTAGCCGTCGCTATAGGCTCCGCTGCCAAAGCGATCCAGCATCTCCTTCCGCGCCATTTCCGCTACGTAATCCGCGTCGACTTCCACCTGGGGTCCGTAGTAGGCCGCAGTTACTGGCTCATTCCGTGTCGCCTCAAGCACCGGGGGGTCAATCATGCCCAGAGAGGCCATGCGACCCAAAATCCAGTCCCTTCGAACTTTGCCGGCTTCGGGGTTGCTCAGTGGATTATTCCTCGACGGCGCTTTGGGAATGCCGGCGAGCATGGCGTGTTGGGCAAGTGACAGCTGGGACAGGGATTTGCCGTAATACGTCTGGGCCGCTGCTTCAAATCCGTAGGCCCGGTGCCCTAAAAATACCCGGTTGACATAGAGTTCAAAAATCTCCTGTTTTGTCAGCGCCCGCTCAATCTCGAGTGCCAGAAGGATCTCGTTGAACTTGCGCAGGAATGTCCTTTCCAGAGATAGGAAGTAGTTCCTCGCCACCTGCATCGTAAGGGTGCTGCCCCCCGAGCGCTTCTGCCCGGTGGCTATCAGCTCAGATACCGCGCGCGCCAAACCGAGGAAGTCGACGCCGCTGTGTTCAAAAAACTGGTCATCTTCAGCGGCGAGCAGGGCGTTGACAAAATCAGCCGGTATTTCGGTGAATACCAGGGGGCTTCGTTTTTGCTCACCAAACTGGCCGATCAATCGGCCATCACTGCTCATGAC
>CALKDK010000043.1 GCA_938084055.1 uncultured Luminiphilus sp. | reverse complement strand
GGGATTCTCGGAACCCGATCACGGCTCCGATCTTGGTGCGGTGCAGACCAAGGCGGTGCGGGACGGCGACGAGTATGTGATCAATGGCTCAAAAATCTGGACGACTCTGGGAAATTATGCAGACCATATGATTCTGCTGGCGCGTACTGACCCTACGGTACAGCGCAAGTACGACGGCCTGTCTTTTTTCCTTTCGCCCATGAAGGTGCCTGGTGTGGATGCGGTCCCGATCCGAAAGGTGACCGGTGAGTACGGTTTCAACCAGGTGTTTTTCACCGACACCCGGATTCCTGCTGACACCCTCATGGTGGGTGAGGGCAAGGGCTGGGGCGTCGCGATGAAAACCCTCGAGTACGAGCGTGGCGTCACGGCCGGTCAGGCGACGGGTCACTGGATGGTTTCCATCCAGATAGATGATCTTGTTGACGATCTTCGGGGTTTTGAGCGTGATGGGGCGCCGCTCTTTGAAGATGCCGCGGTTCGTGACCAGACGGTTGGCCTGATCATGGAAGCCAAAGCCCTGTCGCTGTCTGCCAGGCGCATGGGCATTCCCGCACTGACCAGCGACTTCCCAATGGGCTTACCGCTGTCTTCAAAGTATCGCGGTACTGAATGGGCGCGGCGCATGAAATTGTTTGGTGCCGCGATGCAGGGGGCCCGCAGCGCGTTGTATATCGAGGACAGTGATGCGCACCGTGGCGGCTTTTGGCAGCGGGCCTATTTTTCAAATTTTGGTGCAACCATTGGCGGCGGAACCAGCCAGGTTCAGGCCAATATCATCGCCGAACACGTGCTCGGTTTACCCAAGTAAAGGAGATTTGTGATGACATCTGTACTTGGGAGTCTATCCCTCAGTTTCAGCGAAGAGCAGGGCATGCTCATGGACGTGGCCCGTGGCTTTCTGCAGGACAAGGCGCCAACGGACAAGATCCGTGAATTTCTGGAAACGGAGCGGGGTTACGAGCCTGCGCTCTGGGGGCAGATGGTTGAGCTCGGCTGGACCGGCATTGCCCTGCCGGAATCGGTGGGTGGGGCCGGGCTGGGCCTGGGCGCCGTTGTGCCCGTCGTGGAAGCAATGGGACACGCGCTGCTGGGTAGCCCGTTGATTGACACAACCCTCGCAGGACAACTGCTTGAGCGTGCGGGTGGCACTGGGGATGAGGCGCTGCTTGTGGATATTGCTGCCGGGAGGATCGCGACGGTGGCCTATCTGGATGGCGCTGACTGGGGTGCAGGGAACACCGGGTTGAGCATTACGTCTGATGGTGTACTGACGGGAGCGAAGTGCCTGGTGGGTAGTGCGGGCGAGGCTGAGCTTTTCCTGGTGGTGGGAAGGTTGGCGGGCGAGCCCGCCATCGCGCTGGTCGAGGCCACAGCGCTTGCTGAGGGGGCTATCGCAGCCAATACGCTTATCGATCCCACCAAGCGCACTGCGCGTGTGGATTTCACCGGAGCCACCGCGCGTCGTGTATTGACGGGTGCCGCTGTACTACCAGCCCTCAGGGATTACCGACTGTTGGGCGCCCTGTTGGCCGCCGCCGAGGCCACAGGAAGTGCCGCGCGTTGTTTGGAGGTGATCATTGAGTACCTCAAGACACGCAAGCAGTTTGGCAAGTTGATTGGCTCCTATCAGGCGCTCAAGCACCCATCGGTAGATATTTATTGCGGTGTCGAGGACGCGCGCAGTTTTTGCTACCACGCAGCGACCCTGCTCGAGTCGGAAGCGCTCAGCAAGGAGGCGGAAATTGCCTGCCGTATGGCCAAGGTATATGCGGGAGAGACCATGGCTCATGCCGGTGATCGTGCGGTGCAGTTCCATGGTGGCATCGGCTTTACCTGGGATTGTGATTCCACACTCTTTATCCGTCGGGGGCAGTGGAGTCGACAGGTATTTGGCGACGCCATCCACCATCGCAAGCGGCTGGCAGCCCTGTTGCTCGACTGACCTTTTTTTGTCCCAAGGTATAGCGCTCCTTGGGTAGTCCGGTCCCCAGGGTGACACGTAGGACTGCCATGCCTAAGGACAAACCTATTCGACGCGGAGCTTTCGCACGGGGTCTCAGCCTCACTGTTGCTGGTGCCCGGGCAGGGGGCGCCTTTGCCCTCGACGGCGCAGTGCGGCGAATCTGGGGTGACAACACCGGCAATCCGGCCCGCCTGGAACGTGAGGCCGAGCGTTTCGCTGACCGTCTCGGCGAGCTCAAAGGCAGTTATGTCAAGATTGGCCAGCTGTTTGCGTTGCTCGGTGAGCACTTCCTGCCATTACCGCTGACCCGGGCGTTGCATCGGTTAGAGGCGGACACCCAACCCATACAGTGGCGCCACATGGAGCCGGTATTTCGCGCCGCGTTGGGCGACCACTTTGCAGAACTGACCATCGAACATGAGGCTCTCGCGGCGGCAAGCCTGGCCCAGGTCCATCGGGCGACCGTTAATGAGACGGGGGAATCTGTGGTCATCAAGGTCCAGTACCCTGAATTGGCAGAAGTGCTGGATGAGGACTTCCAGGCCGTGGTCCGCATGCTGCGTCTTGCACGATGGATACCGGCCGGTCGTGATTTTGATTCCTGGCTGAGCACGCTGCACAACCAGTTGAAAGCTGAGATCGACTACCCGAGGGAGCGCGTCATCGCCCGGGAGATGGCGCTGGCGCTGGCAGGCCACCCGGGTCTGGTGGACATGGGTATCGAACTCCGCATTCCAGCCTTTTTTGATGATTACTGCGGGCCGCAGTGCTTGACCATGGCCTATGTTGCGGGACACAGAGTGGGCTCAGAAGCGGTGGCCGCACTGTCCCAGCAGCAGCGTGACGCCCTTGGGCGACTCATGCTGAAGCTGTTCTTCATCGAGATCTTTGAGCTGGGCATCATGCAGACCGACCCCAACTTTGGTAATTACCTGATCAGTGGTGGTGGGGACTCTCTGACGCTGCTGGACTTCGGTTCTGTCGTGCATCTCAGTGCTTCGCTCCGCGGGGCGCTCTGCGACACCATAGTCGCGGGCTGCCGACGGGATGAGCAAGCAATCTATGACGCCCTCGAGCGCCTGGGATGTCTCAATGCTGACGCAGGGAGTCACGCCAAAACTACCTTCCGCACCTTCGTCTGCAACCTCCTTGAGCCTCTGGCGCACCCTAGTGAGCTGCCCCGGGAATTCCTCAACTCCCGGGGTGAGTACTGCTGGGGTCGCTCGGGGCTCATCAAACGCACGGGACGTCACGTCACCCGGTCTGTCACCAGCAGGGACTTCACGATTCCCAGTGGCGACTTTGCCATGGTGGCTCGTAAGCTGACCGGAGTCTTCACTTTTATTTCGGTCCTCAATGCACAATTCAATGCCTACGACGTCGTCGCGCCGTATCTCGACAAGGGTTTATCCGCCGGGGAACAGGGCAGGGCTGATGGTCGCCCGGGGACACGTTCGTGACCGAGACGACCAGAGCGATACCCCGCGGGCGAGCGCGCCGGTTCGGCAAATTTGCACGGCTGGCTGGTGGCGTGGCGACCAATATGCTCGCCCAAGGTGTCAGGCAGGTGGCCTCAGGCAACCGACCAAGAGCACGGGATTTATTGCTGACGCCCGATAACGCCCGGCGCCTTACCCGGCAGCTGGCCGAGATGCGCGGTGCTGCCATGAAGCTGGGTCAGATTTTTTCTATGGACACCGGGGACTTCCTGCCCCGGGAGCTGGCCGATATCCTTGCAACCCTGCGCGATGCCGCCTATGCCATGCCCGACGCCCAGCTTGATGAGGTCCTGAGGGAGGCTTTTGGTCGCGGTTACGAACCGAAGTTACGACATTTTGAGCGTCGACCCTTTGCCGCGGCATCGATTGGTCAGGTGCATCGCCTGACCACCCGGGATGGCCGCCCCGCGGTATTGAAGGTGCAGTACCCCGGTGTTGGGGAGAGTATTGATTCCGATGTCGATAACCTTGCCACTCTGTTGCGGGTTTCCGGGCTACTGCCCAGGCATATCGACATCACCCCACTCCTGGTTGAGGTCAAGGCACAGCTGCGGGAGGA
>CALKDK010000042.1 GCA_938084055.1 uncultured Luminiphilus sp. | reverse complement strand
GCCCCCACCAGAGATCCGGCCACAATCAACACGTTGTTGTCGATGGCAAAACCCGCCGCGCAGGCCGCGAGACCAGAGTAAGAATTGAGGAGCGAAATAACGACGGGCATGTCAGCGCCGCCAATGGGAATCACCACCATGATGCCGAATACGAGCGCCAGCCCGATAACAACATATAGCCACATGGCATTCGTGGGCTCCATCACAAACAGCGCCGCACTGCCGATAACCCCCAGTACCACCAGCGAGTTGACGATCTGCTGTCCACTGAAAACAACCTGGCCGCTACCGAGCTTCTCGCTCAGCTTGCCATAGGCAATCAATGAGCCGGTGAGGGTCACCCCGCCGATAAGAATAGACAGCACAATGGTCACCAGCGTGAACGTCGCGGCATCCGGCGTGAGCGCAGCCCAACCAACCAGTAGCGAAGCTGAGCCACCAAGACCATTGAACAGGGCAACCATTTCCGGCATGGAGGTCATCGCCACTGATCGGGCGACAACGGCACCCAGCAGGCCGCCGGCAAGCATGCCCCCGGCAATCCAGGTGTAATTGACAATGCCCTGATCAAGCAGCGCCACCACAATGGCAACCAACATGCCCGCCGCAGAGACCATATTGCCCCTCCGCGCCGTAGCGGGAGACCCCAGCATTTTCAGACCAAAGATGAACAGCCCTGATGCAACAACGTAACCCAATCCGGTCACCAGCGAAGTATCCATGATCAGCCCTCCTTCTTCTTGAAGAAGCCAAGCATGCGGTCGGTCACCATGTACCCACCCACCACGTTGATGCTCGCCAGCGCCACCGCACCGGCTCCCAGCCACTGGGCAAGATTGTCCTGCCCGTTACCCGCCAGTGCTACGGCGCCGACAACGGTGATACCCGAGATGGCATTGGCTCCAGACATCAGGGGCGTATGCAGGGTCGCAGGAACTTTATTGATAAGTTCAAACCCCAGGAAAACCGAGAGCATGAGAATAAACAGAAGATATTCGGCACCGTTCATGATCAGCTGGCTCCTTGGATGATGTCTTTGATGGTCGGGTGCACCACACCGCCGTCGTGGGTGATGACGCAGCCGGGCAGAATGTCATTGTCCATATCCAGGACAAAGGACTTGGCCTCTTCATCCCAGGTATCTTCCACGAGGTTGAACATATTGCTCGCATACATCTGGGTCGCATCCCGTGCAACCAGGTTCGCGAGGTTTCCTGTCCCGATAATCGTGACGCCTCCCACATCCACAACGTCGTCAGGCACAGAACCCTCGACGTTGCCACCGGTCTCCGCTGCCATATCCACAACCACAGAGCCCGGCGCCATCCCGGCAACCATGTCTTCCGTGACCAGCACAGGCGGCTTGCGGCCAAACACCTGCGCGGTGGTAATGACCACATCCGACTCAGCGATCACGGCTTTCTGGGCCTGGCGCTGCAGCTCGACCTGCTCTGGGGTCAGTTCGCGGGCGTACCCGTCTGTGGTCTGTCCCGTGTCTCCCAGGTCAATCTCAAGAAACTTGCCACCGAGGGACTGCACCTGTTCCGCCACCACCGGGCGCGTATCAAATGCCGTTACCCGTGCCCCGAGTCGCTTCGCGGTCGCAATAGCCTGCAAACCAGCCACCCCGGCACCAATGATGAACACCTTCGCCGGTTTCAGCGTGCCCGCGGGGGTCATCATCATGGGGAAAATTCTTGGCAACCGGGTCGCCGCCAGCATCACGGCGATGTAGCCCGCGAGGTTGGCCTGGGAGCTGAGGGCATCCATCTTTTGTGATCGTGTCGAGCGGGGAATCATTTCCATGCTGACAGCGGTAACGTGCCGGGCAGCAAACTCCCTGATCAACTCATGCTCGTTAAAGGGATCAAGGTAGGACACATGGATGCAGCCCTTTTTCAATTTGGCGACTTCAGCCAACTCGGGTTTACGCAGCCGGAGCACCATATCGGCACTTCCCAGCAGCGTATCGCGGTCAGCTTCAATCGAAGCGCCCTCCGCGACAAAGGCCTCATCACTGAATCCTGCGCCGGCGCCGGCGCCGGCCTCAATGGCAATATCGGCACCCAGTCGGACCAGTTTCTTGACCGTTTCCGGAGTAACAGACGCGCGGTTCTCACCGGGGTGCGTCTCACGGGGTATCGCTAGTCGCATAGTGTCTCAACCTGATTTTTCTTTTGTTGGAGCGTGGGACTCAAGCTATTGTAAATATTCACATCCCACAATTTTGAGCGCACTTAATCTAGGCCCCGGCGCCCAGGGACCCTAATTAACCTGCGTTGAGTTGCTGTAGAGGATTCAACCAGCGGTATTTCCAGCTGGTGAAACGCAGCGGAGCATCCAATACGGCGAGGCAGATACAATCCTCGCCATCCAATGCCACGGGGGCGTGGGTGTCATCGGCATCCCGATATATAAAATCACCCGGGTGATAACTGTCCCTGCCATCACTGAATCCGCCCTCGAGCACCAGTGTCATTTCACCACCACCGTGGGTGTGCTCTGGAATGCGCCCGCCGGCCGCAATTCTGTACAGCGCAAACTCGTAATTGGTGTCGCCGGTGGACAGGTAACTGATACTGAGCGAGCGCGTCACACGCTTCCATACCAGCTTGCTGAAATCGCCGTTCGTAAGGCGCTGCAGCAGGCTTGGCAGTTGAGCCGCTTGTGTCTGGCCCGGATAGGCCAAAGGTGCCGGATCTTCAAGGCGCGCGAGCACGGTATCGAGCAGCGCTTCGGACACCGGCACAGGTTCCAGACGCTCAAGCAGCGCGCCGCCCACGGTCTGCAACTGGCTGTCAGTGCGCCGGCAGCGCTCGCAGTATGAGAGATGGGCTGACACGCAGGCTGCCTGGGCGACAGGAAGGCTTCCCGCTGCGTGTTCCATGAGGCAGTCATTGGAGGGGTGATGTTTTGTCATAGCAGGCCTACCTTGTGTAAACCGGTGGCCCTCAGCCCCAGCTACCTGTTGATTGTGTGTGATCAATACGCCCCACAAGCCCAATCGGTTTACTGGCGATCCATTTGAACCTGCAGTTTTTGGATGGCGAGCCTGACCCGGGATTTGACCGTTCCCAGTGGCAGATCAAGCTCTGCCGCCGCCTCGGAATGCGACTTCCCTTCCATATAGACCTTTGCCAGTATTTGGGCCTGATCCGGAGGCAATTGGCCCATCAGGTCCTTTATGCGGTCTGAGCCGCGCCGCGTGTGCAGCACGGTAAAGGGCTCTTCACCCTCGAGCTCTATATTCAGGTCGTCCGCCGCCAGGGGGGTGTCGAACTTCTGCAGGCGTCTAAACATGTCAGTCCTGCAGTTGCGCGCAATGGTGTAGATCCATGTGCTGGCGGCGGCTTTCTCCGGGTTGAATCCCCCCGCCTTTTGCCAGACCTTCAGCATGACTTCCTGTACAAGCTCATCAGCGTGAGCCGCGGAAAGGCTGGAACCGGCCAGAGCGAAGGCCTTGATCAGCGGGGCAAAATGCCGGAAAAAACGGGTGAAAGCAGCCCGGTCGTTGCTGTTACCAACTTGGACAAGGCATTCGCTCCACTCGTCCGTCCTGCGTCCGGTGGGCGCAGTCCAGCTTCCCGAACTCCGCCCTGCATCGGTTTCATTTCCACTCTTGTTTTCGACCATACCGCGCTACACCGAGGTTCAGACCCAATCGCTAAGCAGCATACACGATGCTGCTGGCACTACAACCACGCTGATCCGGGCCCCGCCACCTCGCGTAACCCGATTTATAGCTCATACATTGCAGGTGGCACACTGGTGAAGGTTGCAATAATCGGGTCGGGCATTTCCGGCCTGGGCTGCGCGCACCAGCTCGCGGCCCAAAGACACGACATTGCCGTTTTTGAGGCGGCGGACCGCATTGGTGGCCATACAGCCACCTACGATGTAAAGCTGGGCGCGCGGCGCTACGCCATCGACACCGGATTCATTGTTTACAACGACCATACGTACCCCCATTTCATCGAGTTACTGGACAGTCTGGGCGTTGCCACCCGCGCCACCGCAATGGGTTTTTCGGTATCAGACGACGCAACCGGACTCGAGTATGCCGGCAACAACCTCAATGCGCTGTTTGCCCAACGCAGCAACCTTATTTCGCCCCGGTTTCTGGCCATGGTCCGGGACATTTTGCGCTTCAACAAGGAGTCAGTAGCAGACCTCGAGGCGGGCCGGCTGGAAAACGGTGAAACTCTGGGCGCCTATCTCGAGCGTAAGCGTTATACGCAGGCCTTCTGCCAACACTATTTGCTGGCCATGACGTCGGCAATATGGTCTGCAGATTTTGCCGATGCCAGAGACTTCCCGGTCGAGTTTTTTATTCGCTTTTTCCGCAACCACGGCCTGCTGCAGGTCGCTAATCGCCCCCAATGGCGGGTTATAGAGGGGGGCAGCCGGGAGTACATCGGGCCGCTGACCTTTGGCTTTGAGGACCGTATATTCCTCAACCATCCCGTACAGTCCGTAGAGCGCACGACGGGCCGTGGCGTTGCCCTGAACTTCAAAGACGGTACGCGAAGACAGTTTGATCAGGTGGTCATCGCCACCCACTCCGATCAGGCGCTGGCCCTGCTCGCCGAGCCGTCAGCACAGGAAAGGGCCATTCTCGGCGCCATTCCCTATCGGGACAACGATGTGGTCCTGCATACAGACCATCGGTTGCTACCCCGTAACCGGCGCACATGGTCGAGCTGGAATTATCGTATGCGCCCGGGTAATGCGCGGGCAGTGGTGACGTACAACATGAATATCCTGCAGGGTATACAAGCCCCGGAAACGTTCTGCGTGACGCTCAACGACACCGACTCGATCAATCCGGCGCGGATTCTTGGCCGCTTCAACTACGCGCACCCCCAATTTACAGTTGCGGGTGTTGCAGCACAATCACGATGGGCGGACATCAATGGCGTCAACAATACGTGGTTTTGTGGTGCCTACTGGCGCAACGGCTTCCACGAGGATGGGCTTGTCAGCGGGCTGCGGGTAGCAGAGGCGCTGGCCCAAACGGACTCGATGGCAGCATGATATCCCGGCTGTACCGCGGGACCCTGTTTCATTGCCGCCACAGCCCGCGGCATCATCAATTCTCCTATCGGGTTTTTATGCCCCTGGTCGATCTGGCGGCGCTCCCCGGCCTGGTTGACGGTATTGCCTTTTGGTCGGCACGGCGCTGGGCACCCGCGATGTTCAAACGCGAGGACTTTCTCGGCGACCCGGGTGTACCCCTCATCGACGCCGTCCGCAACCGCATCGCCCTCGAGCACGGACAAAGTCCCAATGGCCCCATCTACCTCCTGGCCAATTGGCGCTACTTCGGGATTCAAGCCAACCCCATCGCCTGCTATTTTTGTTTTGCCCCCGACGGGGAGACCCTCGAGTATATTGTTGCGGAGGTGACCAATACCCCCTGGGACGAGCGTCATAGCTACGTCCTTCCCGTCACTAAACCAGATGGCCAGCTGCACATTGAGTTTGCAAAATCACTGCACGTATCGCCATTCAACCCCATGGACATGGTTTACCAATGGTCAAGCAGTGCGCCAGGGGACCAACTGGCCATCAAACTGAGCAACTTCCAGGCCGGCCGACGAATATTTGATGCCACGCTGACATTGGCAGCTGAACCCTTCACTGCCCCCAACCTCATCCGAGCGCTGATGGGGGTCCCTTTTATGACCCTTAAAGTGCTGGCGGGCATTTACTGGCAGGCACTGAAACTTTGGCTCAAGCGTGTCCCGGTGTACCCTCATCCGAAAGGGGGATCATCCCGTAATGTCGCTGACGCCAACCGTTGAGGTAAAACCAGATGTCTGAATCCAGCGTGCGGAATATCCCCAAGCTACCCACCCTTAAAAAGGGGGCAAAGACACAGGTCGCAAGGGAACTGATACTGCGCCTGTTCAGGAATATTCGCGTTGGGACCCTGACCATAGCCGACGGCGATAACGTTTTCACCCTGGGCAATGACCCCCGCCCCGAAGCTCCTCATGCGCACATTACCGTGCACAACCCCCGGGCCTACTGGCGCGTTCTGACCGGCGGATCCATTGCCTCAGGTGAAGCCTACATTGATGGTGACTGGAGCAGCAGAGACCTCACCGAAGTGACCCGTCTGTTCAGTGCCAACATGGAAACCTTGCTGGCGATGAAAGACAGCCAGAGCTGGCTCATGCAAATGGCACTCAAGGTCGCCCATTTTGGCCGACGCAATACCATGCTGGGTTCGAGAAAAAACATTGCGGCCCACTACGATCTTGGCAATGATTTCTTTGCCCTGTTTCTCGACCCCTCCATGATGTACTCGGCTGCGGTGTACCCGAGTACCGACGCTACACTCGATACCGCGGCCATTCACAAACTTGACCTGATCTGCCAATCCCTTGAACTCAGGGCCGAGGATGAGCTGATCGAAATCGGCACGGGCTGGGGCGGCATGGCAATTTATGCCGCCGAGAACTACGGATGCCGCGTCACCACCACGACAATCTCTCAAGAGCAGTATGAGCACACCCTAGCCGAAGTCGAGGCAAAAGGCCTTCAGGATCTGATTACCGTACTGTGTGAGGACTACAGAAAACTTGAGGGCAGCTTCGACAAGCTGGTATCCATCGAGATGATCGAGGCGGTAGGCCATGAATTTTATGAGAGTTATTTCGGCTGCGTAAGCCGGCTGCTCAAGCCCACGGGAAAAGCTGTTATCCAGGCCATCACCATACCCGACCAGCGCTACGACCTGGCGCGACAATCAGTGGACTATATAAAACGTTATATCTTTCCCGGCGGCTGCCTGCCGTCCCTGAAAGTCATCGGGGACAACCTTGCTGAACATACTGACCTGCAGATGACCCAGCTCCGCGATATCACACAGGACTACGCCCGGACCCTCGAAGCATGGCACCATAGCTTCCTGGGACAGCTGGACAAGGTCAGGGATATGGGTTTTGACGATCGTTTTATTCGTATGTGGCGTTTCTACCTCAGTTACTGTGAGGGGGGATTCCGCGAACGCATCATAGGGACCTACCAAATCACCATGGCAAAACCCGGCTACCGACCGGCCTAGGGCATGTTACTTTCTCTGGTACCCATCGCATTGCTGGTGGGTATGCTCGCGGGGGCTGTGCAAATTTTCGGCTCCGATGCATCCTACGGCCCCAATCAGGTTGTCCTTGTCATCGCAACGGGCGTAGCCGCATTGGTCGGGATCAAACGTGGTTTGCGCTGGCCAGACATCCAGAAAGCCCTGGTTGACGGAATTCAGGTGGGTCTGGGGCCCATATTGATACTCCTGGCAGTGGGCGCACTGATTGGCAGCTGGATTCTGGCCGGTACGGTGCCCGCCATGATTTACCACGGTGTTGCACTCCTCGATCCGTCTCTGTTTTATGCCGCCTCGGCGGTCATCTGTGCGCTGGCCTCGGTCAGCATAGGCAGTTCCTGGACCGTCGCCGGGACGCTTGGTATTGGGCTCATAGGCATCGCGGAGAGCTTCGGACTTTCCAGCGCCATGACAGCCGGAGCCATTATCTCAGGCGCCTATTTCGGCGATAAATTGTCCCCCCTGTCGGACACTACCAACCTCGCGGCGGCCTGCGCGGGGGTGGATTTGTTCGAACACATCCGTCACATGCTTTGGACCACCGTGCCAGCCTTCGCCATAGCACTGCTCTTTTTCCTGCTCAACAGCGAGGAAGCCGCGCGTCCACCTGAGGCTATCGCCCAACTGCGCGCGGCTCTGGCTATGGAATTCGATGTCAGCTGGTACAGCTTTTTGCCACTCGTGGGCATGCTGGTCCTCATTGCGCTGCGCGTGCCCGCTTACCCGGCGATCCTGCTGTCCGCTGCGGTGGGGGTGATCTTTGCAGTGCTGATACAGCCCGAAGCTGTCAGCCGTTTCGGTGAGAGCCTTGACAGTGGTGGCCCCGCACCCATGCTGCGTGGTATCTGGACTGTGCTTTTTGCAGGGTATACCGGCAGCAGTAGCGACGCCTCCCTGAACCAGCTTCTGAGTAAAGGTGGCATGGCCAGCATGCTGAACACCGTGTGGCTCATCATTACGGCGTTGTCCTTTGGTGGCGTTCTGGAAAAAACCGGCATCCTGAAACATATCCTCGATGCCGCCCTGAAAACCGTCCGCTCTACGGGTGACCTCGTGCTCGCCACCGTCACGGGCGGCGTCATCACCAATGCCCTCGCGGCGGATCAATTCCTGGCCATCGCTTTACCCGGCCGCATGTTTACCGTCGCCTATGATGAGCGGGGCCTGAGCCGGTTGAACCTATCCCGGTCACTGGAAGATTCGGCAACGCTTACCTCGGTGCTAATCCCATGGAATACCTGCGGGGCCTACATGAGTGCCACCCTGGGCGTACTGACGCTGGACTACCTGCCCTACGCGGCTTTCAACTACACCTGCCCCCTGGTGGCCATAGCGCTTGGCTATCTGCTGATTGCCCAAAAGCCAGCCCAGGCCGATCGGCTGACATGACCACGGTGGCCTGGGACTACCCTAACCCCCATATCTGTGCCGTGGTGGTGGCGCCCGGAGACATCGACGCGCTCGCGCATACCAACAACGGAATCTATGTGAACTGGTGCGAGAGCACGGCTTGGTCCCACACGCGCGCTTTGGGTCTCGGCGAAGCGGAATATCAAGCGCTGGACCGCGCCATGGCACTCACCCAGGCGGAGTACCAGTACCTCAGGGCCACGCGTGAGAAGGACCAGCTGGAAATTGGCACCTGGATTACCCGCTGGGATCGACGGCTGACCATGGAACGAAGATTCCAGATCATTGACATGGGGTCCGGAGAAACGGTGCTCAGGGCGCGGCATGAGTTTGTCTGTATTGAAATATCCACCGGCAGGCCGCGCAGACCGCCCCGTGAATTCATTGAAATCTACACGCCAGTGGTTCTTGCGCCCGGCTAACTTCGCGCCCAACCAAAACTGAGCACGTCATCCAACGCATCCGCACCAGCGCGAAGCGCAAGCAGGCGATCAAGGCCCAGGGCGACACCTGAACAGTCCGGGAGACCCCCGTCGAGCGCCGCAAGAAGCTGATGATCCACCGGGCGGGGGGACTGCCCCCGCTCCTTGCGCAGTTGATTATCAGCGGTAAAGCGATTCATGAGCTCATCGGCGTCCCCGCACTCCCAGTAGCCGTTGGCCAGTTCCAGCCCATCAACATAGCACTCAAAACGCGCGCCCAAGGATTGTCCATCCGGTGCTTCTACCTGGCGCGCCAGCGCGGCCTGTGTCGGCGGGTAGTCAACGATGAAAACCACCCCCCATTTACCGATCGCAGGTTCCACACAGTGGCTAAACAGTAGATCCAGCAGGCCATCCCGATCCAGCCCAGTGGGGATCTCACCTGCGTTGTGGCGCGCCAACTGCTCCAGATCCTGTCGCGATGCGACATGACTGCCCGCACCCAACACGTGCTGTAGCAGTGTACGCCAGGGCCATACCTGCCAACCCGAGCGTCCGAGTAGGCTGCACACCAGCTCCCCGACCTCGCGCAACAGGTCGTAATGGTCGATACCCAGTCGGTACCACTCCAGTAGCGTGTACTCGGGATTGTGTCGCTTGCCTACCTCCTCTGCCCGGAACGCCTTACAGATCTGGTAAATATCGCCACTGCCAGCCGCCAACAGTCGCTTCATGGCGAACTCAGGCGAGGTCTGCAGAAAACGTTCCTGATCCCGGCAGGGGACCACAAAGTTTTCCAGGCCGGGATCCGTCACGCCATGGCGGCACAACAGCGGGGTCTCCACTTCCAGAACGCCGAGCCGTTCAAAATACTGGCGCAGGTCTGACAACAGTGCCGCGCGCTGGCGCTGGATGCTTAAAGGGGCCCCGGGGCGCCAGTCACTCACCCCTGTTTATCAACTCTTGCTGGCGCGGCTGACGTACTCCCCGGTCCGGGTATCGATACGAATGGCCTCACCCTGGGAGATAAACAGGGGCACCCTGACCACCGCACCTGTGGCCAGGGTCGCAGGCTTTGACCCACCCTGCGCCGTATCTCCCTTCAATCCAGGATCCGTCTCGGTGATCTCCAGCTCGATGAAGTTCGGCGGGGTGACAGTAATCGGTGCCCCGTTGTACAGGGTGACCTCGTACTTCTCCTGCTCCTTCAGCCACTTCTGGGTATCACCCACCGCATCGGCCCCTGCAGCATGCTGGTCGTAGCTGACCGGATCCATGAAATAGAAAAATTCTCCGTCGGTGTAGGAGTACTCCAGCTCAACATCGAGCACGTCGGCACCTTCAAGACTGTCGCCCGACTTGAAAGTCCGTTCCCAGACACGCCCAGAACGAAGATTACGCAACTTCACCCGGTTGAACGCCTGGCCCTTGCCCGGCTTGACGAATTCGTTCTCCAGGATGGAGCAGGGTTCGCCATCCAACATAACCTTCAGGCCCGGCTTAAACTCATTGGTAGAAAAATTGGCCATCTGACACTCCTTGCATGAACCGCCGCGGATGATACCCCAGGCTCAGGTAGAGTTCAGCGTCGTGGCCCATCGAGCTCGCCACTGGACCCCATCAAGTAGAGCAGTCCGTCGAGCCCAACGTGGCGGATATGACAGTCTGCGCGCTCTGCGACCACCGGCTTTGCCGCATAGGCAACACTGAAACCCGCTGCCAGCAACATGGGCAGGTCGTTGGCGCCGTCCCCCACCGCCAGTATGTCAGCTGGACACAGTTTGAGCCGCTCGGCGATGCTTAACATGGTACGCCGCTTGTAGTCACCGTTGACGACAGGGGGGCGCAGCTTCCCGGTGACCTGCCCCCGATGAACGTCCAATACATTGGCATGGACTTCGTCAAAACCGAACTGACGCTGCAGCGCCTCGGCAAAAGGCAAAAATCCTCCCGAGAGAATCACGGTGTAAATACCACGAGCGCGAAGTGTGGTGATTAACTCGCCGACACCCTCGGTCACGGGTAATTCTGCCGCCAGCTGATCGATACAACGGGCATCCAACCCCGCGAGTAAAGCGAGTCGCTCCCTGAAGCTGGCCTCGAAGTCCAGCTCACCACACATGGCGCGTTCGGTGATGGCTGCCACGTGCTGCCCTACACCCGCAAAGCGGGCAAGCTCATCAATGACCTCACAGCGAATCAACGTGGAATCCATATCAAACACAGCGAGCCGATATCGATGGGTTCTTGCCGCCACAGACTGAATCACTAAATCGATAGCCGCGTGCCCATCAACGGTTGCCAGAGACGTCCGCAGGCCCTCTGTATCGACATCTGGGGGTAAAAAATAGGTACGCGCGGCGCGCTGCCCAGCGAGTGTTCTTGGCACGGGCAAGTCACGATACGGCACGGGCTTGCCCCCGGGAGTTCCCAGCAGCTGTTCAACAGGTGCGAAGCGCAACGGCTCATCCGCCGCCATTATCGCAGTCAGTGTATAGTTTGTTTGCGTCATAGTGTGTTCCTTGGCGCGGGCAAGCATAGCGCACACCGCAGGTTTATACTGCCCAATACCCTGAAAGAGGCCTCTTCCTTGCGCGCCCTGATAACGGCTTTCAACAACCTGCCCCTGCACCAGCAACTGGCAACCGTTGCGTGCCTGTGCTGCCTCGTATCAAACCTCGCGCTGGTTGCCCTAGCGGCACAATCAGGCGCCTATACCCAAGCCAACCTTCAGGGCGAATACGGGCGCGCCGTGGCAGAACAACTCGCACGTCGGTTGGGTAGCGAGATGGCTACGGGCGATCTGTTGGGGGTTGTTGGCGAGCTGAACAAGCTCACAGAGCAACAAGGTATCGCGGCAACACGGGCGCTCGATGTGGACGGCCATGAGCTCGCCGCGGCCGGTGACCGGAGTTCGGGCGACTTTGCCTATGATGCCGCGATCATCATAGCCGGTGATCAAGCCGGTACCGCCGAGGTCGCACTTAACACGGCGGTGCAGGACCGGACGCAGTTCCAGTTCCTGCTGTCCATGTCGGGACTGGCCATACTCCTGAGCGTGGCCGTATTCATTGCAACGCGGACGCTTGCCCTGCGACTTGGAAAAAATCTACAGGCCGTGGCGGCGGAGTTGGGCACGGTCGGGGATCCCGCCGCAGTAAGCACCAATGAAGTAAAAGCTCTCAGAGAACGTGTCGCCGCTCTCCCCCTGGACTTACTGAGGCCACCCTCCGTAGAGGCCCCCCGTGGCGACCATCATTACGTCACCACAGCCATTTTATTTATTCATTTCCGAAGCCTGCCGGGCTACCTCGAGACCGTCGATGAACGCCGCTTGCAGCGCTACGTCGCTCACATCCACCGTATGCTTTACGGCGCAGCCGGATTTTATGGCGGTGAACTCGAGGTCGTACGACAGTTTGGCGTTGCCATCTGGTTTACCGGCCCCCACAAAATCACTTCAGCCGCCGTTCGCGCGGCGAGCTCTGCCTGGCTCATCCAGCAGAGTGCGCCCAAGCTTGAGGCGCTATTGCGGCTGACGGTGGGTTTGGGCATTGCCGTGGGAGGCAGTGAACTCGGCCGGGGTGACGGTGAGGATATTTATCCGGGTTTGTATACGCAGTCTGCGGTAGATGAACTTGAAGTGCTCGCTCGGCAAGCAGGGGATCAAGTACGCCTGTCGGATTTTGTAACTGACGATCTTGAGCTGACAACCCGGGTTGCCATTGAAACGGGAGCTGGCGGTTCGAAGCAGATGGGTGCCTTTGCCGACGGGCACCGGGACCTACTCGAGCGCCAGCGGGAAATCCTGATGAGAGCGCTGGTGGTCAGCGACGATCAAGGGGACTGACGCGCTTCCTCATTCAGCTCCGACCACGTTCAGGCCTGCAACCTTCTGGAACCCCTTGGGTAGTTTGTTGCCCCTGCGCCCCCGCTCGCCCCGATAATGCTCCAAATCAGCAAATTTCAGCTTGAGGTGCTGACGACCGGCTGTGACCTGTAGGGTGTCACCGGGTACCAGCACGACCACCCCCACCATAAGCTCTTCGCGAGCAGCGGCCCGGGCTGTGGGTATGCCAATAATTTTATTGCCCTTGCCCCGGGCCAGTTCCGGCAGTTCCGTCAGTGGGAATACCAGTAAACGCCCTTCGCTCGTCACCGCCGCCACCAGGGCCTGCGCGTCATCGGCACCGACCCTACCCGGCTGCAGGACACCGGCTCCTTTGGGCAGTGACAATACGGCTTTACCGGCCTTGTTCTTGGTTTGCAGATCAGCAAAACGTGCGACAAATCCATAGCCGGCATCACTTGCGAGCAGGTAGCGATCGCTGTCTGTCCCGGTCAGTAACGCTTCAAAGGTCGCGCCTGAGGGCGGATTAATCCGGCCTGTCAACGGTTCCCCCTGTCCCCGGGCCGAGGGCAACTGGTGGCTGGGCAGGCTGTAGCCACGCCCTGTGGAATCAAAGACCACGGTGGGCTGGTTGCTCCGCCCCTTGGCTGCCAGTTTGAATCCGTCCCCGGATTTATAACTGAGGGTAGCGGGGTCAAGGTCGTGGCCCTTTCCGGCACGGATCCAACCCTTTTCAGACAGCACAATGGTCAGGGGATCAGCGGAGGTCAGTTCCAGCTCACTGAAGGCCCGGGCCTCCTCCCGCTCAACAAGCGGCGACCTGCGATCATCCCCGTGGCTGCTCGCCACCTCTTCAAGCTCTTTTTTTATCAGGGTTTTCAGGCGAGCTTCACTGCCCAGAGTCTTCTCAAGCGTGCTCCGCTCGGCAGCAAGCTCCTCCTGCTCCCCACGGATTTTCATTTCCTCAAGCTTGGCGAGGTTGCGCAACTTGAGATCCAAAATGGCGTCTGCCTGCACCTCAGTCAGGCCGAAGGCGGACATCAGTGCCGTCCGGGGTTCATCCTCCTCCCGAACAATCCGTATGACCTCATCAATATTCAGATAGGCAACAAGATAGCCCTCAAGAATATGCAGTCGCTTGAGCACTTTTTCCAATCGATAGTCAAGACGTCGGCGCACAGTGGTGCGGCGAAATTCAAGCCATTCGAGGAGTATCTTGGCCAGGGGCTTGACCCCGGGGCGTCCATCTATCCCGATAACATTCAGATTGACGCGGTAATTGCGCTCCAAATCTGTTGTCGCGAAGAGGTGACTCATCAGGGCCTCAAGGTCGACCCGGTTCGAGCGCGGGACAATAACGAAACGGGTGGGGTGCTCGTGATCTGATTCGTCCCTCAGATCGCTGACCATGGGAAGTTTACGAGCCTGCATTTGGGCCGCAACCTGCTCAAGCACCCTCGACCCCGACACTTGATGGGGCAAGGCATGGATAACCACCGCACCATCCTCGACCCGCCACGCCGCCCGCATCTTCAGCGAGCCGCGGCCGGACTGGTACATGGCGTCAATCTCTGCCCGGGGCGTAATGATCTCTGCCTCTGTGGGAAAGTCAGGTCCCTTGATGATGTCGCTCAGGTCTTCCAGCCCCGCGCGAGGAGCATCCAGTAACCGGATCGCCGCGCTGACCACTTCACGCAGATTGTGGGGCGGGATATCGGTCGCCATTCCCACGGCGATACCCGTGGTCCCGTTAAGTAACAGGTTGGGCACACGGGCGGGAAGCACTTTGGGTTCTTCCAGAGTGCCATCAAAATTTGGCTGCCAGTCCACGGTGCCCTGACCCAGCTCATTCAGCAGCACTTCGGCGTACCGCGTCAGCCTCGATTCGGTGTAGCGCATGGCGGCGAAGGATTTCGGATCATCAGGTGAACCCCAGTTACCCTGACCATCAACAAGTGGATAGCGATAGCTGAAATCCTGAGCCATCAATACCATGGCTTCATAGGCTGCACTGTCGCCGTGGGGGTGAAACTTACCAATGACATCACCCACAGTGCGTGCGGATTTTTTAAATTTCGCGGTCGATTTCAGCCCAAGCTCGCTCATCGCGTAAACAATGCGCCGCTGAACCGGCTTCAAACCATCCCCGATGTGGGGCAGGGCACGATCCAGAATGACGTACATCGAATAATCGAGATACGCCTTTTCAGCATAGTCACGCAGTGAGAGGGTTTCGGGGTTTGTGGCACCCATTACCGGGTCAGTCATGGACAGCAGCTCTCTTTATGTTCACCGCAGGTGTGTTTCAGTTTCGGGACGCTCGGTGGCGTAATGCCACAACTTCTTCGTTGAGTGTGGTGATCGCTCGGGCCATGTCCACCAACAACCCCTGAACAGCCTCGGGACGCGTCCGAATGATCTCGAAGAACCGGTCTTTTGGCACTCGCAGAACCGAGCAGCGTTCGGTGGCCATCACGGTCGCGTTCCGATGACCATCGGTCAAGGCCGCCATGGTACCGAACAGTTCTCCGGCGTGGATTTTTGCCACTGACTGTTCATTGACAAGCACATCAGCCATTCCCTCAACCATTGAAAATACATCATCAGCCGGATCGCCCTGTCGGATAATAACCGCCCCTTGCTGGTAAATTTCTGTCTGGCCGCCTAAACCCACCATCTGCCGGATATGAAGGGCGTTGAGCCGGTAGATCAATGACAAGGTCTGCGCCTGCGCCGCCTGCCAGTTGAACAACCGCTGTTCATCTGCGGTGACTGCTGCCATGAGTGCTGTCCGGTCCCAGAGACTGACAGACGCGCCCGCCTCCGATCCAAACTGCAGCGGTTCCACGCCGTTGCCAACCCACTCGGTATCTCCCAGAACGAGATCTCCAGCCTCGAGAACACTGACCACGGTCTTATTGTGCAGAACCGCAACCATCCCTGTCTCCACTCGCCCCACAGTGCCATGGGGTAATACCTTGAACTCGGCCGCCGGGCTCGCGCTGAGTTCCATGGTCCGGCACTCGACTTCGAGACCATCTACTGCGCGAGACAGGGACAACCGTGCCGCGTCGTTAAGGCGCTTGAAATCCTCTCCAGCCTGTCCTGTAGTCAGCATCCAAGCAACCCTTATCCGCTCCCTGTCCCAACAGATCGTAACCCGATAAACTCTGCATGTCCCACCGCGGCCACAGTGCGCGGGAAAATAACCTGAAATTACGGCCAGCCTATGTCCACCCAACTCCAGTGGCGCTTCCGCCACTTCGATCTGTACAGCGCCCGGGAGTGGCACGCGATGCTTAAACTCCGGGCAGGCATTTTCGTGGTGGAGCAGGGGTGCCCCTACCTCGATCCCGATGGCAAGGATCCTCTCTGCTGGCACCTAGAGGGCTTTCTGGATGGCAGCCTAATCGCAGGGATGCGCATCGTTCCTCCCGGCATCAGCTACGAGGAGGCGTCAATTGGCAGGGTTGTCGTTGCCGCAGAGTTCCGCGGGCGAGGGCTTGGCAGGGACCTGATGATTCGCGGTATTGATTGCAGCCGCGGGTTGTGGCCAGGAACGGGCATTCGAATCAGTGGTCAGGGCTACCTACAGGAGTTTTACCACAGCCTCGATTTTGTGACGGTGGACGGGCCCTATCTGGAAGACGACCTGCCTCACTTTGAGATGCTCCTCAACTGAGGCGTCTTATATCCTGATCAGGTCAGGCAGCACTGCGGGCCGCGCGTTTACGTTCATGTTCGAGAAGCAGCTTTTTACGCAGCCGAATGCTATCAGGGGTGACCTCGACCAGCTCGTCATCCTCGATAAATTCCAGCGCCTGCTCGAGACTGTGCCTCACGGGGGGCGTTAGAATGAGCGCCTCATCGGTGCCCGATGCCCGGACGTTGGTCAGTTGCTTTGCCTTCGTTGGATTAACCACCAGATCATTGCCCCGGCTGTGCAGGCCTACAATCTGCCCTTCATACACCTCTTTGTTGGGATCAATAAACAGCCGACCCCGTTCCTGCAGGTTGTACAGGGCATAGGCCAAGGTCTTGCCCTTAACCATAGACACCAGCACACCATTGGCGCGCCCGCCCAGCTCGACGGTTTTCACGGGCCCGTAATGGTCAAATACATGGGTCATGATGCCGGACCCCGAGGTGAGGGTGAGAAATTGTGAGCGAAAACCAATCAAACCCCGCGCAGGCACAATGAACTCAAGCCGGACCCGACCACCGCCATCGATCACCAGGTTCTTCATTTCAGCACGACGCAGGCCCAGCTCTTCCATCACGCGTCCCTGATGCTCAGACTCGCAGTCAATCACCAGGTGTTCATAAGGCTCACACAACTGACCATCGATTTCTTTCTGGATCACCTCCGGTCGCGATACCCCGAGTTCAAAACCCTCGCGGCGCATACTCTCTATCAGGACAGAAAGGTGCAGCTCGCCGCGCCCCGAGACAGTGAATTTGTCCGGCGAATCACCCTCTTCAACACGCAGGGCAACGTTATGGATAAGCTCCCGTTCCAAGCGCTCTCGGATATTGCGAGAGGTGACATACTTGCCTTCCAACCCGGCAAACGGAGAATCGTTGACCTGGAAGGTCATGCTGACTGTGGGTTCATCGACCGAGAGAGGCGGCAGGGGTTCTGGATGATCGACGCTGCACAAAGTGTCGGAAATATTAAGCGCGTCAATGCCGGTAATGCAGACAATGTCGCCCGCCTGGGCTTCGCCCACCTCCACGCGCTCCAGTCCGTCATACCCCATGACTTGCAGAACTTTTGCCGACCGGCTGCTCCCCTGGCGGTCAATCACCGCCACAGGTGTGTTGGGTTTTACCGAGCCCCTGGAAATGCGCCCCACACCGATGACGCCCACATAGCTACTGTAATCAAGAGCCGAAATCTGCAGTTGCAGGGGTCCGGAAGTATCCACCTTTGGCGGTGGAACCTGTTCCACAATCGTTTGGAACAGCGGTCCCATATCGTCTGCCATGGCCTCGTGCTCATCACCGGCAATCCCGTTCAGGGCGGAGGCATAAATGATGGGGAAGTCCAGCTGCTCCTCTGTCGCGCCAAGGGTATCGAACAGGTCGAACACCTGGTCTACAACCCAGTCAGGACGCGCACCGGGACGATCAATCTTGTTAACCACAACAATCGGATTGAGGCCTCGCTCGAAGGCCTTTGAGGTCACAAACCGCGTCTGGGGCATTGGACCGTCAACGGCATCGACCAGCAGCAGGACGGAGTCAACCATAGACAGTACGCGTTCAACCTCACCCCCAAAATCCGCATGCCCGGGCGTATCGACAATGTTGATGCGATAGTCCTGCCAGCGAATCGCCGTATTTTTGGCGAGAATGGTAATGCCCCGCTCCTTCTCCTGGTCATTGGAGTCCATGATGCGCTCGGTCCCTGCCGATTTGCGGTCCAGGGTGCCAGACTGCTGCAACAGGCAATCCACCAGCGTGGTCTTACCGTGGTCAACGTGGGCAATAATGGCGATATTTCTCAGTTGGCTGATCACGTTGCTGGTCTCTCCGGGGGGTATGGGGTCGGGCGGCGCGGAGTCTAACAGAGGGCACCGCAAAACAGGTCTGCAATATTACGGCTGCCGGGCCGGGTGGGATCTTTTCGCATATCGGCAATGAAGACCTATTATGGTGCGCAATACGCACCAAAAGAATGCATTGTGCACTATTATTGTGCGGATAACCGGGCCGTGTTTTATTTTTACACCCGTAGAGAACAAAAAATTTTCATTAATATCAATGGCTTACATTTTTTTTGAACCAAAATGGCGCGCTGGCATATCCCTTGCACTAGCCCGGGGAGGGTGATTCATGGCATGGTGCATGCCCCAATCATCAGGCAAAAGGGGCCAATACGACGCCCCGTTCAAGTTACTTCAAGGAGTTAGCCATGTCCGAGCGCACGCTCACGCTGATCAAAGACAACGATATCCGCTGGGTCGACCTGCGATTTACCGATACCAAGGGCAAGGAACAGCACGTCTCCATTCCTGCCACTGAGGTTGATGAAGATTTTTTTGAAGAGGGCAAAATGTTTGACGGGTCGTCGATTGCCGGCTGGAAGGGTATCAACGAATCCGACATGATCCTGATGCCCGATGATGACACGTCCATCATCGACCCCTTCACGGATGACGCCACCGTCATCCTGCGCTGTGACATCATTGAGCCCTCGACCATGCAGGGCTACGAGCGGGACCCCCGAAGCGTTGCGAAGCGCGCGGAGGCCTTCCTCGCCTCGTCCGGCGTCGGTGACACCGCGTTTTTCGGGCCCGAGCCAGAGTTTTTTGTCTTTGACGACGTGAAATGGCACGCCGATATCAGCGGGGCCGGCTACACGATCAATTCCGAGGAAGCGGCATGGTCATCCTCCCACCAGTACGACGATGGTAATACCGGTCACCGACCCCGCGTAAAGGGCGGTTACTTTCCGGTTCCACCCGTGGACAGCCTCCACGATATACGGGCCGCCATGTGTTCAGCCATGGAGCAAATGGGACTCGACGTCGAAGTTCACCACCATGAAGTAGGTACCGCGGGCCAGTGTGAGATCGGCATTCGGTTCAACACCCTGGTGAGGAAAGCCGACGAGGTGCAGATTCTCAAATATTGTGTTCACAATGTGGCCCACGCCTACGGCAAGACCGCCACATTCATGCCCAAACCCCTCGTTGGCGACAACGGGTCCGGTATGCATGTCCACCAGTCGGTTGCGAAAGACGGCGACAATACCTTCGCTGGCGACGGTTATGCTGGGCTTTCAGACACTGCGCTGTACTACATCGGCGGCATCATAAAGCACGCGAGGGCCCTTAACGCCTTTGCCAATGCATCCACGAACAGCTACAAGCGACTGGTGCCGGGCTTTGAGGCGCCGGTGATGCTCGCCTACTCCGCCCGCAACCGCTCTGCTTCCATCCGAATTCCCTACGAGCCTTCACCCAAAGGCAAGCGGATTGAAGTCCGGTTCGGGGATCCCACGGCGAACCCCTACCTCGCTTTTGCGGCCATGCTGATGGCCGGTCTCGACGGCGTCCAGAACAAGATCCACCCGGGCGAAGCCGCCGACAAAGATCTCTACGATCTGCCAGCGGAGGAGGCAAAGGCCATCCCCACGGTTGCTTCAAGCCTGGACATGGCGCTGAATGCACTGGATGAGGATCGGGAATTCCTGACCCGGGGCGATGTGTTCACCAATGACATGATCGATGCCTACATCGAACTCAAGCGCGAAGAAATAGAACGGCTGGACATGACAACCCACCCCGTTGAATTTGACATGTACTACTCGGTGTAAAGCACCGACCTGCGGTCCCGCAGCCCAGTGAGCGCATGCGGGACCGCTGTTCCAAAGGATCGTCCAAAAGGCATTTTCTGGCTGGCTCAGTATGCCCAATCGGTGCAAGCTGTTGTTGGGTCAACCATGGGAGCTCGAGAAATGAGAACACGTGTCTTTTGGTTTTTTATCACGGCAACCAGCATCGGGGCGCTCTGCTCCCCAACCCCAGCCCATGCAGAAATCTACCAGTACAAAGACAAGGACGGTAACGTCGTATTCAGTGACACGCCGCCGACAGGTCAGCAGGCAGTGGAGGTCGAAGAAGTACACCTGGGAACCACCAACAGCGCAGAGCCTCCTCCTAATATCCCGTTATCTGCGGGTGCAGGGAAACCCCAAAAACCTCCAACACAGTACTCCAGTACCATCACCAGCCCTGCCGATGGCAGCACGATCCCCATGGGGCCAGGCAATTTCACCGTGACCGCCGTGATGACACCACCGCTCAATTCTGGCGAGCGGGCCCTGCTTACTCTTGATGGCCAGCCGGTGGGCGAGCCCCAGCGTGGCAGCAGTTGGCAACTGCGCAATGTGTTTCGGGGGGAGCATAAGCTGGTTATTGAACGTCGGGATGCACAGGGTGGCGTCGTGGATAGCTCTGCGCCAGTGACGGTTTATGTACTCAGGCCCTCAGTAAGGTGAGTTCTGCGGGCTTCCAGGCACTTGATCATCTTCCCGAGCAGAATATGGCGGGGGTCGAAGACTCGATATTTGATGCCCTCGCCACAGCCGTGGTGATGCTCGATCCCGAGTGGCGTGTTCTGAGCCTGAATCCCGCCGGCCAGACTATTTTCGAGGCGTCCATTGAGCGAGCCCGCGGCACACACTTTGACCGATTGATCGACCTTGATGACGAGTGGCGCAACCTGCTGCTGCAGGTTCAAAGCGAACATTTCGCGACGGTGAAACGCGAGATGTCCATGGTCCTGCAGAGCGGAGCGCAGTATTGCGTTGACCTGATTGTCAGCCCCCTTCCCTCACCTACCAAGCCACGGTTGCTGCTCGAACTCAACCCGGTGGATCGACTAAACGCCATCAGCGAAGATGCACACCTCAGGGAAGCCCAGGCTTCCATGCGCAAGGTCATTACAGGCCTTGCACACGAGGTCAAGAATCCACTGGGTGGCATCCGGGGCGCCGCACAGCTGTTGGCCAGAGAATTGGATGACAGCAAGCTGACTGAATACACCGATGTCATCATGGAGGAAGCAGATCGTCTCCGGACACTGGTAGACCGTATGCTCGGGCCGAGAGAACGCCTGGTCACCCGATCAATGAATATCCACGAAGTGCTTGAGCGGGTGCGCCAACTGACAGAGGCCGAGTCAGGCGGAGCCATCGAAATTGAACGCGACTACGACCCTTCCCTGCCCGAATTCGAAGCTGATCCAGACCAACTTACCCAGGTCATTCTCAACATTACGCGCAATGCCAGCCAGGCGATGGCCGGACAGGGCACCATAAAACTGCGCAGCCGAGCCAGACGCCAGTACACGGTGGGTGGCAAACGTCACAAGCTGGTCTGTAGCGTGGATATCATTGACTCCGGACCCGGGGTGCCCGAATCACTGCTCCACCAGCTGTTCCTGCCCATGGTCACCTCAGGAACCAAGGGCAATGGTCTGGGCCTCTCCATCGCACAGATGATTGCCAACCGCCACGGCGGTCTGATCCAGTGTGAAAGTAAACCCGGTGCTACCTGCTTCACCCTACTACTGCCAATGGAGACCTGAATCGTGTCGGGAGACAGGACAGTTTGGGTCGTCGATGACGATCGCTCAATACGGTGGGTCATGGAGAAGGCGCTGACCCAGGCGGGCTTGTCCTGCCGTAGCTTTGAGACCGGTGAGGCGCTACTCGAGGCGATGGCGTCGGATTTACCCGATGTGGTCATCAGTGATATCCGGATGCCCGGTATCGACGGTCTCGCCCTGCTGAGCCAGTTGCGCGAGGCCCACCCCGGCCTACCCGTCATCATCACAACCGCCCATTCAGATCTCGACAGTGCAGTCGCCTCCTATGAGGAGGGGGCTTTTGAGTACCTTCCCAAGCCATTTGATGTCGACGAGATTGTCTCCACGGTGCTGCGCACACCGACCATGCGCAAGGAGCGCAAGGCACCTGCCGCCGAAACCGTCGACAAGCCAGCGGAGATCATCGGTAACGCCCCTGCCATGCAGGAGGTATTCCGCGCCATTGGCCGGCTTGCCCACAGCCAGATCACCGTCCTTATCAACGGGGAGTCGGGGACTGGCAAGGAGCTCGTTGCCCGGGCCCTCCATCGCCATAGCCCGCGTCGGGAGCAGCCCTTTATCGCTCTCAACATGGCCGCCATTCCGCGGGAATTGATGGAGTCTGAGCTGTTTGGGCATGAAAAAGGGTCTTTTACCGGCGCGACAAACCGGCGTATCGGCCGATTTGAGCAGGCGGACTCAGGCACTCTGTTTCTCGATGAGATCGGCGACATGCCGCCGGAAACGCAGACCCGTTTACTTCGGGTTCTTGCTGACGGCGAGTTCTTCAGGGTTGGCGGTACGACACCCGTGAAGGCAGACGTCAGGATCATCGCGGCGACCCACCAACACCTCGAAGCCCTGGTCAGCGACGGGCAGTTCAGGGAGGATCTCTTTCATCGGTTGAACGTTATTCGTATCCATCTGCCCCGGCTGGCTGACCGCCAGGAGGATATCCCCAAGCTCATGCAGTTTTTTCTCGGCAAAGCAGCCGGCGAGTTGGGTGTGGAGGGCAAGGTTTTATCCTCGGCGGCATCGCGCTTACTCTGCCAGTTGCCCTGGCCGGGCAACGTTCGACAGCTTGAAAATACCTGCCGTTGGCTCACGGTAATGGCCGCTGGACGGGAAATTCATCCCTCCGACTTGCCACCCGAGCTGCTGGAGCCATCACCCACATCAACCGTGAATGGCACACCCAGTTGGCAGGAAACGCTGGCCGTGTGGGCCCAGCAACGACTGGCCTCCGGAGAGTCCAATGTCCTGCGCAAGGCGTTGCCCGAGTTTGAGCGCATCATGATTGAGGCCGCTCTTGCTTATACCGGAGGCAAGCGGGCCGAAGCCGCCGAAACTCTGGGTTGGGGCCGCAACACGCTGACACGTAAAATAAAAGAGCTGGAAAGCGAAGGCACCCCCATTGGAGGTGCCTGAGGAGTTCTCAAGCGGGGGCGTCTTCCTGGGCTACAGCGTTTTCTTGCTGCGCCTGGTTTGCAACCGCCTGACGGTACAAAGCCTCGAAGTTGACCGGTGAGAGCATCAAGGGTGGGAAGCCGCCCTTGACGACCAGTGCATCAATACTTTCCCGGGCATAGGGAAACAGAATATTGGGGCCAACCGTTGCCAGCACCTGACGCAAAGCCTCGCCTTCAATACCCACCACAAAGAAAATACCCGCCTGCTGCACCTCAACGAGAAAGGCGGTTTCCTCATCCATTTTAGCGGTCACGGTCAGGGTCAGGACAACTTCGTGGTTGCCCTCCTCATCTACGCGCGCACTCTTGGTGTTGAGGTCAATATTGACGCTGGGCTGCCATTGCTGGCGAAAGATGTCAGGAGTGGATGGTGACTCGAAAGAGATATCTTTCGTATAAATCCGTTGCAGCGTAAATTGCTGCTGGGGTGCCTGGCTATCTGCCGCGGCTTGCTCTTCAGCCATTGGGTGACTCCTTAAGTTAGCAGTGTGATTGTAAATTTCCGGGGAGCGCAGTCTAACCCTGTCAGCTCGGGTCTGACAGTAGATTATCGAGTTGGCCGCGACGCTCGAGAAGATTCAGCTCGTCAAACCCACCCACGTGGGTCTCACCAATCCAGATCTGCGGCACGCTGGTCCGACCCGCCCGTCGAGCCATATCGGCGCGCAACTCGGGATCGCCATCAACTTGGATCTCGGCGAACTCTATACCCCTGTTGTTCAACAGCATCTTGGCGCGAATACAGAAAGGACACCACCGGGTGGTGTAGACGGTGACTGGGGCCATCAGGTGCTGACCACCGGCAATTTCATGGCATTCCATTCCATCATCCCACCGGCCATTTTCTGCGCGCCACTAAATCCGGCCTCCCGCAATTGCCGGGTCGCTGCTCCTGAAGATTGACCAAGGCGACACACAACGATTACGGGCTTCTCTTCATACCCGGCCAGTTCCGCGCTTCGATTCGCCAGTTGGGCCAGTGGAATATGACGGGCATCGGCGATATGCCCCTTGTTGAATTCGGCGCCCTCCCTGATGTCGAGGAAAATCCCGTCGCTACTGTTGACCAGGTTGATCGCCTGTTGCGGCGTGACCGCGGGCCCCGCCTTGCGTGACTCATGCATAAACAGCATGACCAGCGTGGCCACCAGCGCGAGCACGAGAAGCCATTCCTGGCCCAAAAACTGAAGTAGCAGGTCTAATTGCAAGGTGGTCCCGTCAAGTAGCGAACGCGCAGAGGCGGTAGTATCGAGGCGCGCGAGTATAACGGTTTGTGTCGGGGGTCTCCAGCACGCCCTTGGGCGAAATGGCAAACGCAGGGTTACAATGGCGCCTCCCAACCCACGGACTAAAGGATCTTGAAAACCATGGCCCAGCCCGGCAACGGATCGACCGTACTCATAATCCTTGACGGATTTGGTCACCGGGAAGATACCCGTGACAATGCCATCGCCGCCGCTCGAACCCCCAACTGGGATCGATTATGGAATAGCGCTCCCCGGACCCTGATCTCGGGCTCGGGGCGTGATGTCGGACTGCCCGAGGGCCAGATGGGCAACAGCGAGGTGGGTCACATGAGCCTGGGCTCGGGGCGTATTGTTTACCAGGCAATTTCCCGCATCGACAAGGCGATTGAGGAAGGCGACTTTGCGAGCAATCCCGCCTACGGCACCGCGATTGACGCGGCAGTACAGCGTGGTTCAGGCGTCCACATCATTGGCCTGCTGTCCCCGGGCGGCGTACACAGCCATGAACAGCATATTTTTGAAGCCCTCAGGCTCGCCGTGGCCAGGGGCGCCCAAAAAGTATTTTTACACGCCATCCTCGATGGTCGGGATACCCCGCCCCGGAGTGCGGAAGCCTCGCTTCGCGCGACAGAAAACCTGTTTACCGAACTGGGCACGGGCCGCCTGGCCACCCTGCACGGCCGCTACTGGGCCATGGATCGTGACCAGCGCTGGGACCGGATCGAAAAAAGCTGCCATCTGTTGCTGACGGGCACCTCTGCCCACAGAGCCGATACCGGTCTGGATGGACTGCAGGCCGCCTACGACAGGGGAGAAAACGACGAGTTCGTCGAGCCCACGCAGGTCGGCGAGCCCGCGGCTATCGTCGATGGGGATGCGGTTCTGTTTATGAATTTCAGGGCCGACCGTGCGCGGCAGCTAACCGAAGCACTGACCAGCGAAGACTTCAGCCGCTTTGCCCGGGGCAAAAAGCCTGAAATCGATTTCGTCTGCACCAGCGAATACAGCAGTCAGTTTAACTGCCCGGTAGCCTTCCCCCCCGACAGGATCGGGGACACGCTGGGCGAGGTGCTCGCCGACGCGGGGTTGACCCAGCTGCGCCTGGCCGAAACTGAGAAGTATGCCCATGTCACCTTCTTCTTCAGCGGCGGACGGGAAGATACCTTTACCGGCGAGGAACGGCGGCTTATCCCCTCTCCCGACGTGCCCACCTATGACCTGCAGCCGGAGATGAGTGCTCGAGAGGTCACCGATGTCCTGGTCGAGGCTATAGAGGCCAACCATTTTGACTGTATCGTGGTTAACTTTGCCAATGGCGACATGGTTGGCCATACCGGTGTATTCGACGCGGCCGTTGCCGCCGTGGAGACCCTTGATGAGTGCCTCGGTCGCATTGAACGGGCATTACTCAATTCAGGGGGCGAAGCCCTCATCACCGCCGATCACGGTAACTGTGAACAGATGCTGGACTACGAGAGTGGACAGCGCCACACCCAGCATACAACCGAGCACGTGCCGCTGGTCTACGTCGGTGAAAAGTCACGCTTGCTGCGACCCGAGGGGGGTATCCTTGCTGATGTAGCGCCCACTCTCCTGGCGATGATGGACCTTGCAAAGCCCTCCGCCATGACCGGCAGCTCGATGCTTGAGCGTCAGCACTGAACAATGATTCGCCTCCTGCGTAGGTGGCTTTTTTGGGCTGCTGCGACGGCCCTCGCCGGCGCTGCCCTGGCAGGGCATGCCGAGCCCTCCAAGGAACAGGAGGCACAGCAGCGTATTGCTGAGCTTCGGGCCCAGATCGCTGAGATTCAGCAAGGCATCGTGTTGAAAGAGGGTGAAAAAGATACCCTGCAAACACGTCTGGCATCGGCAGAGAAAGCCATTAATCGTTTGGATGGCAGGCTGCGCGCCATTGAACAGGCGATTGCAGAGGAACTCCCGCGGCTGGAGGCCCTCGACCGGGAGCGTCTGTCACTGGAAGGCGAGTTAGGTGCCGAACAGGACAATATGACTCGGGATTTCAGGACGCTATGGAGAGTCCAGGAGGGTGGCGGGCTACGGATTATCTTTGGCGACCAAAGCCCCAATGAGATCGCGCTCAATCTGGCCTATTTCGATCGCCTCCTCACCCAACGCAGTGACTCCATCAGTCGCTTTGAGGCACTTCTGGAACGCGTTCAGGCCAATACCATCGCGCTCCGGGAATCACAGGCAGAGCTGGCCCGGCAAAGCGCTGCATTGGAGGATGAACGCAGCCGAGCCATCGACCTTCAGGACGAACGCCAACGGGCTCTCGCGGCCATAGAGAAGTCTCTGACTACGGATAATGCCCGGGTAGCCAAACTTGAGGCCGACCGACAACAGCTGGGTGAGTTGCTCGATGAACTGCAGCGCAGCCTCGCGGAAATGGACACCCCCGGGTCCTACAAACCCTTTCCCGAGGCCCGGGGAGAAATGATATTTCCAGCCCGTGGCCAACCCAACAACCGCTTCGGGGCGTCGAGAAATACGGGTGATTTACGCTGGCGAGGCTGGTTGATACCCGCACCCGAGGGGAGTCCTGTAAAGGCCGTCCACTACGGTCGGGTGGTCTATGCCGACTGGCTCCGAGGTCAGGGGCTGCTCATGATTGTCGATCACGGCGAGGGCTACCTCAGCCTCTACGGACAAAATCGCAGCCTGCGCAGGGATGTGGGTGACTGGGTCACGCCCGGGGAGATTATCGCGACCGTAGGAGCCAGCGGTGGCGCCAGCCGCTCCGCCCTCTATTTTGAAATCCGCCGGGAGGGGGATCCCGTCGACCCGGGGAGCTGGGTTCGTCCCTGAGGCACTGGTCCAGCTTACACTCGCAATCGGGTACCATAGCCACACCCCAGTTAGGAACTACTCCCAATGAAGCGGTCCCAGCTCATCGCCTGCAGTACGATACTGTGCGCGCTCTTGATGGCCAATGGCCATGCCGATGAAGACATGGCAACAGACGTCGACGTCAGCGAATCGGCTGAAGAAAAGGAAGGCGCCCTGCCCCTTCAGGAACTCCAGACGTTTGCTGACGTGTTTCACCAGATCCGGTCCGGCTACGTGGAGGAAGTGGACGACAGTACCCTATTTGAGTTTGCGGTGCGGGGCATGCTCGAAGGATTAGACCCCCACTCAGCCTATCTCACCAAAGAAGCGTATAGCGACCTTCAGACCACAACCGATGGCGAGTTCTCAGGGCTGGGTATCGAAATAGGACGGCGCGGCAGCTACATCGAGATCATAGCGCCCATTGATGGCTCACCGGCTGTTGAAGCTGGCCTCCAGGCAGGGGATGTGATCCTCAAGCTTGACGGGCAATCGGTGAAGGGCATGACAATTGACGAGGCGGTGACGATCATGCGTGGCCCTGTGGGCTCACCCATTAACCTGGAAATTGGCCGGCCCGGCAATTCCGAGCCCTTTGAGGTCACCATCGTTCGCGACGCCATCAAGGTCGCCAGTGTTCGCTCACGCTTTCTCGCTCCCGGTTACGGCTATTTGCGCATCGCACAGTTTGGCCGACCCACCGGGGATGAAGCCAGGGCTGCACTGGACAAACTGATGGCGGTATCGGAAATCGATGGCCTGGTCATCGACCTACGCAACAACCCCGGGGGTGTTCTTGGTGCCAGTGTCGCCGTATCCGACCTGTTCATTGATGGGGGACTGGTGGTGTACACGGAGGGCCGACACCCGAGCGCGCAGGAGCGTTACCAGGCAACAGCCGGTGACCAACTGGCTGGCGCGCCCATTGTTGTACTTATCAACGGAGGCTCGGCAAGTGCATCAGAAATTGTGGCCGGAGCCCTGCAGGACACAGGTCGAGCCGTTGTTATGGGCACCCGAAGTTTTGGAAAGGGTTCGGTACAGACAGTCTTACCGGTGTCAGAAACGCGCGCTGTCAAACTCACTACGGCGCGGTACTTCACGCCCCAGGGGCGGTCGATTCAAGCGGAGGGGATCGTACCCGACATTGTCGTCGAGCGCGCGAAAATAACCAGTATGGAGGCCCGCCAGATAAAAGAGTCTGACCTCCAGGGCAGCCTGGATGGCACCTCGGAGGCCAATCCCCAGGATCTCGGTTCAGAGAGCGAGGCCCTCACCAGCCTGCGGGAAAATGATAACCAGCTGTATGAGGCGCTGACCCTTCTGCGTGGTGTCAATCTCCTTGCCCCGCGGGATCGGAACCCGTCACCCGTACCCGTAACAACCGCTGAGCCAGCGCCTTCCGAGTGAAGTTTTTGTGCCATTCGCTGGTGATTTGGGGGTGCAGTCTACTGGCAGGCAACGTCGTCGCCGCCATGCGCTGCCCGCCCCACAGCGGCGGGCACCTCGCCGTGATCATTGATGACCTGGGTTACAACCTGGAACGCGCGACGGCCATGGCGTCGATTCCAGCGCCCCTGACACTCGCTGTCATCCCGGGTACGCCACACGCCACTGCCGTGGCCGCCCTCGGGAGTCGCTATGGCAAGGAGATCATGGTGCATATGCCCATGTCCTCTGACAACAGGGAGGTCTCCGACCCATTGGCTCTGGAACACCAGCTGCCGCGGTCGCATATTGGCGAGCGCGTCCGGGCGGCACTGGCATCTGTCCCCGGAGCGGCGGGTATGAACAACCACATGGGGAGCGCATTTACCACCGATCGCGACGCCATGGATGTGCTCATGACTGAGCTGGCCGGGCTCGACATGTATTTCATCGACTCCCGCACCACCAGCGATACCGTGGCGCTGGCCGCTGCGCGAGCCAGAGGCGTTCCCAGCGCCTCAAGATCAGTGTTTCTGGACAACGAGCAGACGACCGATGCAATTGAGGTGCAGCTCGACAAGGCCGTGCAGCTCGCGCTGTCGGAGGGCTACGCGATTGCCATTGGTCACCCCCACGCCGAGACGATGACGGTACTGAACAATGCCCTGCCCAAACTACCGTCATCCGTAACGGTAGTTACAGCATCCCAGGTCGTGCACTGCCAGGCTACTCAGAGTCGAACCTCGACCCCCCGTTCGGCCAAATAGCCTTTTGCATCGGGAATGGTGTATTCCCCGAAGTGAAAAATACTGGCGGCAAGGACGGCATCCGCACCCCCCTCCACGATCCCGGCAACCAGGTGCTCAAGCGTCCCTACACCGCCCGATGCAATCAGCGGTATATCGACCGCATCACTGATCATCCGGGTGATCGTCAGCTCGAACCCGTCCCGGGTACCATCGCGGTCCATACTGGTCAGGAGAATTTCCCCCGCTCCAAACTCCGCCATTTTCTTCGCCCAGGCAACGGCTTCGAGACCCGTGGGATTACGGCCACCATGGGTAAATAACTCATAGCGTGGCGGTTGATCCGCTGGGCTGACCCGCTTTACATCCATGGCGACTACAATACATTGGGCGCCAAACCGCCCTGCCGCTGCGCGAACCAGTTCAGGACTGTTAATCGCGGCCGTATTGATGCTGACTTTGTCTGCGCCCGCATTGAGCAAGGTTCGAATATCCTCAAGGGACCGCACCCCTCCCCCCACAGTGAGGGGTATGAATACCTCGCGGGCGATGCGCTCAACGGTTTTAATCGTGGTGTCCCTGCCCTCGTGGCTGGCCGTGATATCGAGGAAGGTAATTTCGTCGGCACCTTGCTCGTTATAGCGACGGGCAATCTCAACCGGGTCACCTGCGTCCCGAATACCAACAAAATTGACACCTTTGACGACGCGACCGTCATCGACATCGAGGCAGGGGATAATGCGCCTGGCCAGACCCACTAATCCAGGCTCAGCATACTGTCGACACAAGCCTGGGCTGCTTCGAGATCCAGCGTTCCCTCGTAAATAGCGCGCCCGGTAATGGCGCCCATAATGCCCTCGCGGCGGTATCGGGCAAGCATCCGAACGTCGTCGAGGTGCGAGATACCACCGGACGCAATGATCGGTATTGATGTCGCCTTGGCCATTTCCAGCGTGGCCTTGACGTTAACGCCCTGCATCATGCCGTCGCGGTCTATATCCGTGTAAATAATGGCACTGACGCCCGCCTGCTCGAAACGTCGGGCCAACTCTACCGCTTGCATATCGGATACCTCGGCCCAGCCTTCGGTTGCGACCCAGCCGTTACGCGCATCAATACCCACCATGACCCGCCCCGGGTATTCGCGGCAGGCAACCCTGACCAATGCCGGGTCCTTGAGGGCAGCTGTACCAATAATCACAGACTCCACGCCGAGGTTGAAATAGCGTTCAACGGTCGCGAGGTCACGGATCCCACCACCAATTTGCACCGGCAGATCACCGGTGGCGGCAATAATCTCCTCCACTGCTGAATCATTGACCGGAGCTCCCTCGAAAGCGCCATTGAGGTCTACAAGGTGAAGTCGTCGTGCCCCCTGGTCACGCCACCGACGCGCCATGCCAGCCGGATCGTCAGAAAAAACCGTGCTTTCTTCCATCAGCCCCTTGCGGAGCCGGACGCACTGTCCATCTTTGAGGTCTATCGCGGGGATTACGAGCATGATCCGTCCCATTTTAGAAAGTTGGCGAGCAGCTGAAGCCCGGGTTCATGACTTTTCTCGGGATGGAATTGCACGGCAAAGAGATTCTCATGAGCCAAAGCCGCACACCCCTCCACACCATAGTCAAACGTTGCTGCAATTATGCCGGGGTCCTGTGGCTGTACCCAGTAGCTGTGGACAAAATAAAAGCGGGTTTGGTCAGCTATACCATCCCAAAGCTGATGTGGTTGCGCCTGCCTAACCTCGTTCCAACCCATGTGGGGTACCTTGAGTCGCTGCCCTTCAGCATTGGTCAGGGCCTCGCCAAAAAAATTGACCGTTCCCGGTACAATACCGAGGGTTTCCACCCCGCCATTTTCATCCGAGTGGTCAAGAAGCGCCTGCATACCCACACAAATTGCCAGCACCGGCTGGCGTTTGGATTTGAGGGCCGACTTCAGTAGCTTGTCGCATCCCAAGCGCCGGATTTCCGTCATACAGTCCCTGATCCCCCCGACGCCGGGAAATACCACCCGATCTGCTGCAGCGATCATATCCGGGTCATGGCTTACCACCACACGGGGAGCGCCCACATGCTCCAATGCCGAGGCCACGGAGTGCAGATTCCCCATGCCATAATCAATGACAGCCACGTAACCCGTCACGAGGTCACAGCGAGCCTTTTGTCGAGGGCATCAGGCCAGCCATTGCCGGGTCTGGGGTCAGCGCCATCCGCAAAGCGCGGCCAAACGCCTTGAATACCGTTTCTGCCTGGTGGTGGGCGTTATCGCCCCGCAGATTATCGACGTGCAACGTGACCTGCGCATGGTTGGCAAAACCCTGGAAAAACTCCACAAAAAGGTCGACGTCGAAAGATCCGATCATCGCCCGGGTAAACGGCACATTCCAGACCAAACCGGGGCGGCCGGAAAAATCCACTACGACCCGCGACAAGGCCTCATCAAGGGGCACGTAGGCATGGCCATAGCGGGCTAGCCCTTTTTTGTCTCCCGCGACGGCATGGAATGCCTGACCGAGGGTTATGCCGATGTCCTCCACCGTATGGTGCCCATCAATGTGGAGATCACCCGTTGCCTGCACCTTGAGATCGACCATACCGTGGCGCGCTATCTGGTCGAGCATGTGCTCAAGGAATGGAACCCCTGTAGCAAACTCGGCCTGACCGGTACCGTCGAGGCACAGGTCGACGGTGATCTGCGTTTCTAGGGTATTTCGTTCAACACTGGCCTTACGCGGCGTGGTGGCGGTAGCCATGTCCTTTGCTCCGGGGGGTGGTTGGGCTGTCGGGCAGCCGCGCAGGCAGCGCGCTACACTGTGGGGTATTGTATCGAAGAAGCGCCCGCTATTCATGTCACCGATTGCCTGACAAATGACCAACCACAGCGACCAACAAAATGCGTTCGCGGCGCGACTTCTGGCGTGGTTCGGCCAGTTCGGTCGGCACGACCTTCCCTGGCAGCAGCAGAAGACCCCCTATCGTGTGTGGCTATCAGAAATCATGCTGCAACAAACGCAGGTGCAGACCGTCATACCGTATTTCCTGCGTTTCATCGAACACTTCCCGAGCGTCGAGGCGCTGGCCGCAGCCTCGGAAGACGATGTGCTCCATTTATGGACGGGCTTGGGTTACTACGCGAGAGCCCGAAATCTCCACCGCACAGCACAGCGCATTGCGCAGGATCACAACGGCAGGTTTCCTGAAACCACGGAGGCCCTGGAAGCACTGCCCGGTATTGGTCGCTCAACTGCAGGTGCCATCGCCAGTCTCGCCCTGGGCATTCGTGCACCGATTCTCGATGGCAATGTAAAACGGGTGATAGCCCGACACGATGCGGTCGAGGGGTGGCCCGGTTCAGCAAGAACGCTGGCCGAACTGTGGCGCCTGTCTGAGCAGCACACCCCGTATGAGCGGGTCGCAGACTACACCCAGGGCATCATGGATCTTGGGGCAACGGTCTGCACGCGCCAAAAGCCACGGTGTGCAAGATGTCCCCTGATGGAGACTTGCCGAGCTTACCAGCGCGCCGAGCAGGCGCTGTTTCCCGGGCGCAAACCCAGAAAAACGCTTCCCGAACGTAAGACGTTCTTTCTGCTTTTCCAGCGGGACGATGGTGCCTTACTGCTGGAAAAGCGGCCCAGCCCGGGTATCTGGGGCGGGCTTTGGTGCTTCCCAGAAGCCGTCGCCGCCGACCTGACGCCCGCTGCGTTGCATCCCATGGTAGCCGATGGTCCGCGTGCCCCCCGCACCGAACTTGAGCCGATACGGCACAGCTTCAGTCACTATCGACTGACGATCTTCCCAGTCTTGATAGCGATTGGCCAACCACCCGGGACCGTGGCTGAGGTAAACTCTTTGCGCTGGGTTAAGCCTGGCGCGCAAGTACCGCTGGGGTTACCTGCACCGGTTACGCATCTAATGGGTACGTTGGCGCAAAAAGACTGAAGAGCAGGCTGATTCTAGTTTCAGGAGAGACATGTGGTGACGAGGACTGTGTTCTGCAAATACTTCAACGAGGAGCTGGACGGCCTGGACCGGCCGCCGTTGCCCGGCCCCAGGGGGCAGGAGCTTTTTGAGCAGGTATCAAAAAAAGCGTGGCAGGCCTGGCAGGCAGAACAGACAATGCTGATCAATGAAAAGCAGCTAAGTCTGATGGACCCGGAGGCCCGTAGATACCTTCAGGAGCAGATGGATAAGTTCCTGTCAGGTGAAGGCCATGACCGAGCGGAGGGGTTCGTACCCCAGTCAGATAGCTGATCGCCTCCTACAAACCAGCCGCCGACCGTTTTGTCCACAATGACAACACCTGACCATCGGATACCACCATGCGCATAATTTCCTGGCTCGTTACACTGGTTCTTTGCCTTGGGGTTGCCGGTGGTCTGGCGGGCTTCAAATACCGCCAGATTGCTGAGGCCATGGCCATGGCCGCGAGCTTTCCACCCCCCTTTTCCGTGGTCACTACCGCCACCACCCAGCAAGACGAGTGGACCGCCATACGGCGTCTGACGGGGACGGTCAGAGCCCCCCAGTTCCTTATGGTGTCTGCGGAAGCCACGGGTCGGTTGGTCGAGTTACCTGTAGCGGCGGGCGCTGTGGTCGAGGCAGGCGAAGTCATCCTGCGACTCTTCGATGATGACCTTAAAGCCCAGCGAGAGTCTTTTGAAGCCGACCTGAATCTGGTTAACCTACAGCTCAAGCGCACCCGAGAGCTCAAAAAAGACGCCATGGCGTCACAGGATCAATTGGACACCCTCGAGGCGCGCTACCAAAGCCTGGTGGCACAGATCGCCGCCTCCGACGCGCAGCTGAGCCGCCTCACCCTGAGGGCCCCGTTTACCGGGAAACTGGGTATTTATACGCAGTCTGTCGGCGATCTGATGCGCGCTGGAGACCAGCTCACCACGTTGAGCGGAATGGGTAGCGTCCGATGGATCGACTTTAAAATTCCTCAGGGAGTAGCACGCGTTGCCCCGGGTGATGCGGTGAGGCTCCTGTCGCTGGATCGCGAATTGATTGGTGAAGCCCGCATCACAGCCGTTGCCGATGCCCTGGCCAGTGGCTTACGTGCCTTTGATGTGCGGGCTGAAATTGATAACCCCGGGTTACGCCATGGAGAACTGGTACTGGTGGAGGTGCGGACACGCAGACCAGAAGTCGTTTTTACCCTGCCGGCCCCTGCGGTGCGCTGGGATGTGGAGGGGCCGCACGTTTTTGTGCTCAAAGACGCCGAGCCCGATGCCTATGTCCCATTTCGGGCGGAACTGCGACGCATCGAACTTGTCGGCGAAACCCGGGGCACCATTATGGCAAGGGGTGATCTGGTCATTGGCGAGACCCTCGCGGTGCAGGGCGCGTTCAAGCTCAGCGATGGCAGCCTGGCCAAAGTGGCCGAGGGGGTATCTGGCCAGTGAGTATCCATCCTGAAGACCAGGCGCGGTGGACAGACATTTTTGTTCGTCGCCCCATTGTCTCTGTCGTACTGTCACTCGCGCTGCTATTGGTGGGGGTTCGGGCGGCTATCAATTTACCGGTCATTCAATTCCCCGTCATCCAGAGCTCGTCTCTGGAAATCGTCACGGTCTATCCCGGTGCAAGTGCCGAAACCGTGAGGGGCTTCATAGCCGAACCCATAGAGCGGGTGGCGGCCAGTGTACCCGGCGTCGATTTTGTCGAGTCGACCACCACAGCGGGACGCAGCCTTGTAAAGGTCTGGCTAAAACTCAATGAGGACAGCACCGACGCGCTGGCCGAGCTGAATACGCGCCTCAGCCAAATCCGCTACGAGCTACCCGACGGGGCTGAAGATCCCGCCATTGAAGTGCTTCGCGCGGACAGCCCCTATGCCAGCTTTTACCTGGCGCTCTCGGTACCAAAGGGTGAGTCCGCTGCCGATATGGCAGACCTGGTACAGCGGGACATACTGCCTCGCTTGAGTTCAGTGCCCGATGTCCAGAATGCCATCAGCTGGGGCTCTCGCCCCGCCATGCGCATCTGGCTGGACAGCGCGCGCATGGCGGCGCTGGGCATCAGTGCCGGCGACATCCAGCTCGCCCTGCGTGAAAACAACGTTATCAGTACCCTCGGGCAGAGTCAGAGCAGCGTCCAGCGTATCGACCTCGTGAGTAATACCGAAGCCAGAACTCCAGAGACCTTTGCCAATATCGTACTCCGCTCAGATCCGATCAACGATATACGACTTAGCGATGTGGCCATGGTTAAGCACGGATCGGAAGAGGTACTGGAGCTGTCTCGCTACTCACTGCAGGACGTCATCTTTGTTGGCATTTATCCGACACCCGGAGCCAACGAGATCGATGTCGCCGACGCCCTGTACGACCAGATGGCCAATATCAACGAATCCCTGCGTGAAGACCTTGAGTTTTATATGGCATTCGACGTGACCAACTATATGCGCGAGGCCTTGAAGGAGATCTTGATTACCCTGGGTGAGACCATTATTTTGGTGGGCTTTGTGGTCATCGCGTTGATGGGATCAGCACGCACGGCGCTGGTGCCGCTCCTGACCATACCGATTTCCATTCTCGGTGCCATGACCGCCATGTCACTGATGGGTTTTTCACTCAATCTGCTGACCATCCTTGCCATTGTCCTGTCTGTGGGACTGGTCGTGGATGACGCCATCGTGGTGGTGGAAAATGTGGCGCGTAATCTTCGTCAGGGTATGAGCCGGCAGCAAGCCGCCCTGCGCTCATCACGGCGACTGCTAACGCCCATTATCGCCATGACCCTCACGCTCGCGGTGGTGTATGCACCGATTGGTTTGCTCGGTGGTTTGACCGGATTTCTGTTCAAGGAGTTTGCATTCACCCTGGCGGTCGCCGTGCTTATTTCCGGGCTGGTAGCCATAACCCTCTCGCCCATCATGAGTGCCTGGGTGTGCCCCTCCAGCGGACAGGAAACCGCAGCCACCCGCTGGGTGAACCAGCGCTTTGATCGCACTGCAGAGATCTACTCCGATATCGTGGGACACTCGATACGCTTCCGCTGGCAGTTGATATGCGCCGGCATTTTTTTCAGCCTGCTGACGGTACCCCTGTACCTGTTTTCCCTCAAAGAGCTAGCCCCCATCGAGGACCAAAGTGGCATCAACGTGATCGCAGATGCCGCGCCGGAATCAGCCATTGAGGATACCTATCGGGGCATGGACGCAGTGGTCACGACGATGGCGAAGTTTGAAGGTGCAACCGACTTCTGGCACGTTATCCAACCCTCAGGCAGCTATGGTGGTCAGGATTTCACGCCCCCTGGAACTCGAAGTCGCTCGCTGCAGGACATGCTCTTTGACATGTACGGTTCGCTGCAGGAGATCCCCTCGCTGAACGCATTTCCCGTCTCCAGTTCTGACCTGCCCGCGGCGGGGCAGTTTGATGTAGAGGTGGCCATCGCCAGCTCAGAAGATGCACAAACCATGCTGCCCCACGCGCAGGCATTGCTGCAGGCCGCCAAGGAATCGGGACTGTTCCTGTTCGCAGATACTGACCTGCGTGTAGACCTGGTGCAGGCGCAGATCAACTTTGACCGGCAGCGGCTTGCAGATCTCAACATGTCGGTTAATGACGTAGCCAGCCAGGTGGGTCTGCTGAATTCAGAGGGCTACATCACACGCTACGATGACGGTGGGCGGGCCTACCGGGTAATCCCAAAAGTAGCGCGTGCCGAACGGGACTCTCCCGATGCGGTACTCGACCTTCCCATTCGTACGCCGGCAGGAGACCTTATCCCGCTGGGGGCTGTTGCCAGCCTGGAGCGCATAACGGCTCCCAGGGCACTTACACGGTTTCAACAGAAAAATGCCTTCAAGATTTTTGGCGGTGTGATCCCCGGAACTACAAAGGAGCAGGGACTGGCGTTCATCGAGCAGGCGGCGGCAAAGATTTTGCCCGAGGGCTATATTCTCGACTACACGGGTGAGTCCCGGGAGATTCGCAGCGAGGGCAACACGCTGGTGGGCGTTCTGGGCGTGGCCATGGCGCTGGTATTTTTCGTCCTGGCCATTCAGTTCAATAGTTTCCGGGATCCACTGATTATCCTGCTGGGTTCGATTCCGCTGGCGCTGTTCGCCGCTCTGGTCATCACGTTTGTCAATCTCACCACCGTGAACATCTATTCCCAGGTGGGTCTCATTACCCTCGCCGGGCTGGTCTCAAAAAACGCCATATTGATTGTTGAGTTTGCCAATCAGGCACAGCGCGAGGGACTGGACAAGCTCGCCGCCATCCACGCGGCCTCCATGGGACGACTGCGCCCGGTGCTCATGACCACCGGCGCTACCGTGCTTGGGCACCTGCCGCTGGTACTGGTAACCGGGGCGGGAGCCGAGGCACGCAACAGCATTGGCTTTATTCTGGTAGTGGGGATGCTGATCGGCACATTCTTTACGCTGGTTCTGCTCCCCGCTATCTATGCCGTGCTGGCTTCCGACCATCGCTTCGAGCAAGAGGAGGAGGTGCCGGAACCCAGTCCAGCCAAAGTCGCGCCCTGACGCCGTCTTGACCTTAACCGCCGCCACGGGTTTAATACGCGGCCTCCGAGGTATGCACCGTTCCTTTTTGCCCAGGTAGCTCAGTCGGTAGAGCAGGGGATTGAAAATCCCCGTGTCGGCGGTTCGATTCCGTCCCTGGGCACCATT
>CALKDK010000041.1 GCA_938084055.1 uncultured Luminiphilus sp. | reverse complement strand
TTCAGCGCCTGACTGGGAATCTCAATGGCAAGAGCGTTGTGGCGTGACAGGTCCACCACGACATTGCCTCTGCCCTGGCTGATCGCGCTGCGCGCCTCGGCAGACTTACCGGGCTGAAAGCCCACGATCACCCGCTCCACCGCGGCGGAGGCCGGGGCCGCGAGTAGCATCAGTGCCGCCAGAGAGGCCAGTAAACCTGCAAGTGCTTTGTTCCTGATTTTGTAGAAGTGCATTCGAGCCCCTATTGGTAAACATTTTGTGAACTAGCTCACAAACTAGACTACATTTGGACAAAAAGCACATCGTACTTTTGGGCAGTCAATTAGAAGTTTTCGTACCAGCAGCTGCTTTGGCTATTGCTTCAGGGCATATCGCTGGCTGTGCCGGTTTACCGAGGGGCAGAAAAGACGAGTCGTCCGGCCCCCCTTTAACGAACTTTATGCCCAAACCCGGTTGGCGGGCACTGTGTTCGCCGGCCCGTCCGGGCGGTCAGTTTGACGGAAAATACCCTGTTCCGCCGGTTTAGTGCCGGCCAGGGTTGCCTGATGGCGGGTGTGGCCAGTAATTCCAGCCACAAAAAAGCCGGCGCGCGGCCGGCTTTGATGATGCCCCGGGTAAGCCCGGGCCGGGGGTGCGACCCCCTACCCTTCAGTCAATCCCAGGACATACCCACCATCACGCCCAGGGTCAGTGGTCGCTGAGGCCCGAAGAAATGGGAGGGCAGGATACCGCCGTTGGCGTTGTAACCGTCCCAGGTGAACTCGTCGAAGAGGTTCTCGGCGTAGGCGCGCACATACCAGTTGTTGGCGGATTCATAACCTACCCGCAAATTGGCGATGGCGAAGCCGTCGATGTAGCCCTCGGGATTATCCTCCCAGCCGCCGCCCCGCTTGCTCTCGTAGAAGATCTCAAAACTACCGGTCACGGCGCCGCCGCCCATGGGGAAGTAAGCGTCGATCTTGGCGGCGGCGGTGAACTCCGGCGCCCAGAACAGGGGCCGACCTTCACAGCCGTTGGGGTCTTCCAGGCCGCAGATGTTCTGGATGCCCGTGGCTTCGGTATCGAGATAACCCCCGGCCACGTAGGCGGTCCAGTTGTCGTTGAGGGCCACAGTGACCGCCGCCTCAACCCCCTGCCCGTCTGTTTCCCCAACGTTCAGTACCCGGCCCGCAAAGGCGCCGGTCTCTTCCACCAGCACATAGTTGATGACCTGCATATCCTCGTACTGATAATTGAAGTACGTCAGGTCCAGGTTACCGGCGCCGTTCAGGAAGCTGGTTTTCAGGCCAATCTCAATCGAGTCGACGGTCTCCGGCTCGAAGGTGCCGGGGAGGTAGCCATCGGCCTGGGTAATGCCCGTCTCGTAGGCGGGCACGCCACCATTGGCATCCTCAATCCAGAAGCTGCCAAAGCCGCCCGACTTAAAGCCCTGGGTGTAGCTGCCAAAGATCATCATGCTGTCGTTGAGCTGGTACTTGGCCACGAATCGGCCACTCACGTCGTCCCAGCTCTTCTTATCGGTGATGTAGTCGGCGGTGGCAAAGCCGTAGATAAAGTACGGGCCCAGGTAGCTTTCAGGTTCCGGCACGAAGGTGCTGAATTCTTTTTCGTCATTGGTATAGCGGACCCCGACCTCGACATTCAGGCGGTCGGTAATGTCATAGGCCAGGTTTACATAGGCGGCATAACCGCTGTACTTGCCCCGGACCAATCCGGTTTCGGTGAGGGTGCCGTCAGAAGAGGGATAGAAGTCGTAGTAGTAGGGCACCTCCGCGCAGCCGGCGAAGCCCGGGTTGTAGCTGTAACCGTAGTACTCCTGGTAGAACGCGTCATAGTAACTGTTCAGGTAGTACTGGCACATTAGGTCCTCGGAGCCGATATTGCGGAATTCGGCTTCCAGATCCTCGTGATAATAGCTCGCGCCGGCATACCATCCCAGGGGCCCGTCATCGTTGGAGGTCAGGCGAAACTCCTGTTGGAAGTACTCGCCGCTCTGGTCAAACTGGAAGTTGTTGATATTCAGCGGCGTGCCGTCGTAGTCCTCTTTGTAAAAGTAGTCGTGGTCCTTGTAGCCGGTGTTTGAGGTCAGTGTGGCAAAGCCCAGGTCGTAGTTGATCAACAGCCCGAGGGTGAGAATGTCGGCATCGTCCCGGTCGCCATAGCTGATGTCCGAGTCCAGTTCTTCGTCATTGCCTTGCAGAGCGGTATCGGAGGTCACGTATTCATCAAAGGTATCCCAGATGTCGCCGCGGTCAATGGCCCGGTACATCGAGCCCGACTGCTGCCGCTCCTCGTATTCGATGATGGCATCCACCGACAGCCGCTCGGACTCGTAGCGGGTCGAGACCCGCACGGCCCATTTTTCGTGTTCAATCTCGTCCCGGCCTGAGTACACGTTGCGGGCAAAACCATCTTCCTGGGAGTAATAGCCGGAAACTCGGGTGGCGAGGTTGTCGCTGTGGCTGGTGTTGATGGCCCCCTCGGTGACGAAGTGGCTGCGCTGACCCACATCGAGGTCGATGTAACCGTTGTTGCTGCCAATTTCAGGTTTGCGGGTGTAGACGCTAAAGGCGCCACCGATGGCGTTACGCCCGAACAGGAAGTTCTGTGGGCCACGCAGTATCTCGGCGCGCTCAATGTCGTACAAACTGGTGACCACCGCCCCGTTGCGTCCCTCGTAGAGATCATTTTTAAAAAAGCCCGAGGAGGGGTCGCCGCCCACGCCAAAGTCCTGGGTGCGCACACCGCGGACGCTCACGGCATCAATGTAGGAGTCCTGGGAGTTGCCGCTGACACCGGGGGTGTAGGAAATCAGGTCCTTCACATCGTTCAGGTTGGTGCTGGCAATGAAGTCACCCGACAGTGCTGTAATGGCCAGCGGCACATCCATCACGCTCTCTTCGCGCTTGGTTGCTGTGACTACCACTTCTTCCAGAGTCTGGGATGCAATGGGTCCTGACATGACCAGCGCAGTGGACACGGCGAGGGGGAGTGCAAGCTTGGGAAAACCATGGGTGGGAGAAGGCATGGCATTGCTCCTTGGGCGGGCGACGGGCTGGGAATTGCCCTGGCTTCGCGACCGCTGGGTCAAATTAATTGTCGCGGCAGGCTGGTGTTCCCGCCCGTCCGTGTTATCGACTGTGCGACCCGGTCTTGGTACAGAGAACCAAACCCTATAGTCGGGTAGTTGACTCCTGAGCTCGCCGCACAGCCATTGCGTCAAAGCTACCAACTCTTGGCGCCGCATGTACAGCACCAAAAAATGGCAAAATTTCAGCAGCTGGGGTGGGGCGTCTTACTCGAGCGGAATACCCGCGTCCTCGAGAATCTGCACCATCGGCTGCAACGCAGTCTCATAGCGGTGCCAGCGGCCGATGGAGCGCGTGTGGGCGGGTTCCCTGACCTGCACGGCACTGGCCGTGGCGACCCCCTGACTGGAGGTGTGGAAATCAAGACAGGCGTCCTCCCAGTCCAGTCCGAGCGCCTCGATAAGGCTTCGGGCGTGGGGTTCCACATCCCGGGCGGTATCTTCGTAACTGACATTGATAATCCTGCCAGGGAACTCGCGGCGCCAGTGGGCCATCAGGCGGCGGTAGCGCACATGGTGGCGGGCCATTTCCTCCTGGTCATAGGAATGCAGGTAGGCATCGGCAAACAATTGTTTGAAGCTGGCGAAGCAGGCATCCATAGCTCCCCGAACCAGGTGGACAATCCGCGCGTTGGGCAGGGCCGCCAGTATCAGTCCGATGTTCATGTAATTGACGGGTAACTTGTCGACGAAGCGCGGTGTTTTGCCGCGCATTCGCTGTGTACTCTGTAGGTACGCTGTACCCAGTCGCTTCGGCTCCAGGGCCGCTGCGGCCTGAAATAGTTCGGGGCTGAAGCGGCGGGGATTTGGAATCTGCGCCAGTCGCCTTATGGACAGGCCAAACTGCTGTAACTCCCCGGCCGAGTGGACCATGGAGTGGCTGGTAATGATGCGCTCGATCAGGGTGGTTCCTGTCCGGGGTTGGCCCAGAACAAAAATAGGGGAGGAGTCGGGGCTGCCCATCGAGGCCTTGCGCAGCCATTTCGCGGTAAACAGGTTCTCAATAACGCCAAACAGCGCTTCTTCGCCGGCTTCGTCATATTCTACCGTTTGCCTGCGGGCCGCGGCTCCGGCTGCAAACGCGGCAAAGGCATCTGGCCAGACCCCAAGGTCCTCGAACTCTTTACCCATGGCGTAATTCAAAAAGCCCTGCCCGCGGAGGTTGCCCGCATTGCGCCCCAGCAACTGCTGCATCTGCTGGATGTGGCGATCGTCAGTAGCTTTGGCGGCGTTGGCCAGTCCCCAGTGTGCCTGGGGAGAGTTTGGGTGGGTGCGTATAACGTCGTCGAAAATTGACTTAGCAGTACCTATCTCTCCCAAAAAGACGAGATTATTCGCTAAATTCATCATGTACTGAGGCGTGCGAGGCGCGCTGGTATTAGCCCGCGCAAAGAAGGCTTTAGCAGCATCATATTCGCCCATCTGGGTTAGAACGGTGCCGATTGTGTCGAGCACAGCGGGGTCTGAAGGTTTTAAGCGTCGGGTTTCGAGCAGCGCTTTTTCTGCCTGAACCACCCGACCCTCACTGGCATTGAGGCGGGCCAGCTGAGCCCAGGCTGCCGCGTTGTCAGGGTCCAGTTTGACCACTGTTCGAAAAGCCCGGTGAGCATTGGGGCGGTCATCGGTCTCCATGGCCACCAGGCCCACCAGGAAATGGGCCTGGGGTGAATCGGGGGCTGCGTCCAGAGACTCTCGGCAGACCGCCGCCGCAGCCTGTGGGTCGCCCCTGTTCAGGGCGTCGAAGCCGCGCCGCAGCAGTGCCTGCAATCCGTCAGCCACGGTTGGGCCGCCTGCCGTGATAAGCCATCAGCGGGTCGTCGTCGCTATCGAGAGGAATACTGACCATGCAATCCATAAACAAACTAAAGAGCTCTGACTGGGAGGAAATATCCAGCTTGGCGTAGGAGTTTTTACGGTGCAGTTTGATGGTCTCCAACGCGAGGTTGAGTTTTTCCGCGATATGGCGGGTGCTGTTGCCGAGCAGTACCAACTCCACAACCTCTCGTTCCCGGTTGGTCAGTACCGAGCTACCAAACGTGGTCAGCGCCCGGTCCAGTTGCCTGCGCATGGCGGGCCCTGCAGACACATCGGCGGCGGCCCAATGAGTGTGGACCAGCGCCTCTATCGCGGGCATGGCGTCTGCGATGGTGGCGAGCCGGCGGGTCGTGAAATGGTAGCTCGGTGTCATGGTCGTCAGGGTGAAATGCAGGAAGCCCTTGGGCAAGGAGAGAAGTACGCCACACTCATCTGTAAAGCCGCTTTTGGTATACCAATTATGGAAGTAATCACTATTTTTAAAGCCTCGTGGCGCAAGCTCCTTCAGTGTAAATACGCCGCGCCTGCCATCAAGTGCGGCGGCTCGATAAAACGGGTCCAGCAAAAAAGACCCCTGTAAATAGGTGGCCAATGTGCTCTCCCTGCCGTCGATTCGGTTCGTGTTGTAGACCACCTTAGGCATTCGGTCAGGGGCGAACCAGAGTAGCGTGCCGTCCTCTGCACCGGTGAGTTCCATCAGCGTTTTAGTAATGGTTTCTGGAAACTCGGATTGGTGGAGCGCGCTGACCACACGGGCAGCGGCCGCGGCAAATTTGGCCAGTACGCTCATGGTGTCCCTGCGCCCGCGCGCAGGCTAGGCGCTAAGCCGGGCGGGGCGAACCACTTTCTCAAAGGTCAGCCTCCGTCAGCCCGACTGGCAATTTTTACGACCACCGGTACACCGGTGACCCCACGGGTACTCGCGCTCAATCCATGTCACATCAGGCAAGCTTGTCGACGACATTGCCAAAGAGCGCCTCATCGTTGGGGATGACCTTGTGTTCAGCCAATGGCTTTGACACCCAGGTTTCATTGATAAGGTCCCTCCAGGAGATATTGTGGTTGGTCCCGTTGCCGCCCCAGGAACCACAGCCCAGAGAAAAGGTCTGCCGCATGCCGTTCCAGACGTTGCCGCTGTTGGACGGCGCCTGTGGCTGGTTCACCATCACCCTCGAGGTGCGTGTGCTCGCGGCCAATTTCATGATGTTGTCGTCATCCCGGGAATAGATGCCACAGGAATGCCCCTGTCCCTGGTAGGCCTGTATGTTGCGGGTCAGTTCAATCGCGTGGTCAATGTCCCGGGCACGATAGAGCGCCATGATGACCGAGAGTTTTTCACCTGAGAAGGGATGGTCGGGACCAAAACTGTCTTCAAGTACAATCAGGAACTGGGTGCCCTCGGGTGGATTAATGCCTGACAGGGCTGCAATTCGATCCACGGGCTGCGCCACCATCGCCGCATTGATATGCCCTTCCTGGTCCCACAGGGCAGCCTGTATTTTTGCCTTTTCCTCAGCAGAACACACGTGGCCGCCCTGTCCCCGGAGGCGGTCCAGCATGTCATCGTAGATAGCGTGCAGAAGGATCACCGAGTTGTCGGCGGAGCAGGAGGCCGCGAGGTCCAGGGTTTTGGAAACACGGATCTTTTCAGCCGCGTCGTCAAGATCAGCCGATTCATCGACCGTGATAACGGCGTTACCGACGCCCACACCCAGTGCCGGAGTGCCACTGGAATAGGCTGCGGTCACCATGGCGCCGCCACCGGTGGCGAGGACCCGGTCACACTGGCGCATTAACTCATTGGTGGTTTCCAAGGACGGGGTCTCAATGCCAATCACCAAATCTTCGGGCGCGCCCATGCGTTTGAGGGCATCACGCATCAGATCGCAAATCTTTTTGTTCGTCAGTTTGGCCCGGGGATGGGGTGCGATAATGATGGAGTTGCGCCCCTTCACCGCGTGAATGCCCTTTATGACAGGGGTTGCCTCTGGGTTCGTGGAGGGCGCCAGGGCACCGATGACGCCGAGGGGTTTGGCGATAATCTTTATGTTGCGCTCCGGGTACTCCTCGATCACACCTACCGACTTGTCGTTGATGATATCGGCCAGGGTAGCCCGGGTTTTACGCTGTATTTTCAGAAATTTGCCCTCGTAGTTGCCCAGTTGGGTTTCATCCACCGTGAACTGGGCGACCTCCTCGGCGACCCCGGGTTGGGCGACGGCCCAGACCATGGCGCGAATGAGGTCATCGACCTGTTCTTGAGAGTAGTTTTCGATGGCTTGCTGGGCCGCCCTCGAGCGCGCTACCAGGCTGGCAATGAAGGCTTTGGGGTCTAAAGCTGGATCGATGGTTACTGAGTTCATTCCGGGCTTCCGATGTCAGGCAAAAATTTGCTCGGCGCCTATGATAAGCGGTGGTTTTACGGCGCGCCAGCACAGCGGATGGGCTTTATCACGGCCTGGTCGGTCGACGTGGCACGACAGGTAGCCAGCCGAGGGTAATGCTAAGGGCTGGTGTCTCAGGGGGGGAGCTGTAGTGGATTGGCATCTGCAGGCAAGCTGGAGTGTCATGCTCACTAACTGCCCCGGCAACTCGGGGATTCCAGGCGTTTCAGGCACGTCGCAGCTGCCTTCCGCTGTGATGGGCGGACGCACAGGTATGGACTTGGTGGATCCACGAGCCAAACTCCTGCGGTAAAGGGCACCTGATATTGCTATTTCAAGCCTGGCTGGCCAGCCCGCGGTTGAATTTTGTTACAGTGGCGACGGTCTTCGGGCGTGGTGCGTCTGGGAACACAAATTTTTCCAAAGACGGTGTTGGGGCAAACGAACTTGAACTACGAGCTGGATGATGTGCAGCGCGCCTATGCTGACAGTGCGCGCGAGTTTGCGTTGGGAGAGTTGTTCCCCTACGCGGCGACCTGGGACGCGGATGCCGTTTTCCCCAAGGGGGCCTTGAAAGCAGCGGGAGAGCTGGGGTTCATGGGTATGTATACCCCAGAATCGGCAGGTGGCCTGGGGATGAGTCGACTCGATGCCAGCCTTATTGTTGAGGAGCTGTCACGGGGCTGTACCACCACGGCGGCGTTCCTTACCATCCACAATATGGCGACCAGTATGGTCGGTAAATACTGCCAGTCTTCGGCGATCGATAGCTGGTGTCCGGCGCTGGTCGCCGGTGAGAAACTGGCCTCCTACTGTCTCACCGAACCCGGTGCCGGGTCTGACGCCGCGTCCTTGCGCACCCGCGCTATTCGGGATGGCGATCGCTATCGCGTCAACGGCAGCAAGGTTTTTATCTCGGGGGCGGGTGATACCGATGTGTTGGTGGTGATGACCCGCACCGGGGATGAGGGTCCAAAAGGAATAACTGCACTTCTTATACCTGCAGACACACCCGGTGTGGTTTACGGTAAGAAGGAACACAAGATGGGCTGGAATGCCCAGCCTACCCGCATGATCACCTTCGACAACGTCGAGGTGCCGGTAGCCAATCGACTGGGTGAAGAGGGGCAGGGCTTTGCAATTGCCATGGAGGGCCTCGACGGAGGCCGTATCAATATAGCCACCTGTTCGGTGGGCACAGCGCAGCAGGCTCTGGAAGATGCCAAAGCCTATGTTAGCGAGCGTAAGCAGTTTGGTCAGGCCATTGCTGATTTCCAACACACGCAGTTTCAACTGGCCGACATGCTCACAGAGCTGGTCGCCGCCCGGCAGATGATCCGGTTGGCTGCCAGCAAGCTCGACGCCGGTGATCCCCAGGCGTCCACGTACTGCGCTATGGCAAAGCGTTTTGCTACCGATGTCGGGTTCCGGGTGTGTAACGATGCTCTGCAGTTGTTTGGAGGCTACGGCTATATCAGGGAATACCCGATGGAGCGCTATGTGCGCGATACACGGGTACACCAGATTCTGGAGGGGACCAACGAGGTAATGCGCGTCATCGTGGGTCGCAAGTTGATGATGGACGGCGCACTGGAGGTCATAAAGTGATTACAAGCCCATCGGAAAAAATCAGGGTCAGCGTCGACGGTCACGTGGCGACGGTGGTCATCGACAACCCGGCGGCCAATACCTGGGACACAGAAAGTCTCCCTGCGCTGCAACAGGTTGTTGAGACGCTCAACACCAGTCCCGATATTTACGCGCTGGTCCTTACCGGGGCGGGCGAGAAGTTTTTCTCCGCAGGGGCCGATCTCAAGTTGTTCGCCGACGGCGACCCGGAAACGGCGAGGACCATGGGGGACGCTTTTGGAGCGGCCTTTGAAACCCTCGCCGATTTTCGCGGCGTGTCAGTGGCGGCTATCAACGGTTTTGCCATGGGTGGCGGTCTTGAGGTCGCGATGGCCTGTGATATCCGTATAGCGGAAAGCCAGGCCAAACTGGCTCTGCCCGAGGCGACGGTGGGACTTTTGCCCTGCGCTGGTGGCACCCAGCGGCTGACCCAGTTGGTGGGTGAGGGTTGGGCGAAGCGCATGATTCTCTGTGGTGAACGCATCGGTGCCGACAAGGCGCTGGAAATTGGCCTGGTCGAGGAGGTGGTACCTACCGGAGAGGCCCTTGGTGCGGCTACTCGACTGGCAGCTGCCGCAGGGGCACAGAGCCCGACCTCGGTGGCGGCCTGCAAGCGCCTTATTCACGGCGCCCGAAACATTACCATTGCCAGCGGGCTGGCCGCAGAACGTACCGAATTCGTGGATCTTTTCAGCACTGAAGACCAGCGCGAGGGGGTCAATGCCTTTCTCGAGAAGCGTCAAGCTGAATGGAAAAATCGATAGGAAGCGCGAGCATGAACGGATCGGTTGATGTTGGTGTTATGGGCAAAGGTCCCCAGCGGGTGGGCCACCTTACGCTGAATGCGCCCAAGACACTCAATTCGCTCACCCGGGATATGGTCGAGGTCCTGACCGATCGATTGATGGCCTGGCGCGACGATGAGGCCATTGCAGCGGTGATCATTGATGGGGCGGGTGAGAAGGCTTTTTGTGCAGGCGGTGACGTACAGGCCCTGCGGGATTCGTCCATCGCCACGCCGGGGGGTCCCTGCGACTACGCGGAGAACTTCTTTGCCCGGGAATATCGGATGAATTACATCCTGCATACCTATCCCAAGCCCGTTATCTGTTGGGGACATGGTGTTGTCATGGGGGGCGGGCTGGGTATTCTCGCGGGTTGTAGCCACCGCATCGTCAGTGAGCGCACACGTATCGGCATGCCCGAAGTTACGATTGCCCTGTTTCCCGACGTTGGGGGCAGCTGGTTCCTGAATCGAATGCCCGGCGAGTTGGGTCGTTTCCTTGCACTAACCGCGGCAAATATCAATGCTTCCGATGCGGTATTTGCCGGATTGGGCACACACTTTTTTGCCCACAGTCAACATGAGGCATTGCTCGCCGGCCTTGCCGACGCGCCCTGGTCGGATCGCAATGCTGCTGAGGTTGTCACCGGGGTGCTGGGCGGACTGGCAGCCGCCGCCGAAGCGCCGTCGCCTCAGGTCGAACCCCACATGTCAACCATTAATGCCTGGGTGGCGGGTGATGATCTCGCCGCCATTGTCGATCGTGTCATGGCCTGGCAGGGCGATGACCCGTGGCTCAGCCGTGCCCGAGAGGGTCTCGCACAGGGTTCCAAACTGGCCGCCAGCTGGATTTTCCGTCAACTCAACAACACGCGAAACGCCACCCTTGAGGAGGTGTTTGCCTC
>CALKDK010000040.1 GCA_938084055.1 uncultured Luminiphilus sp. | reverse complement strand
CTCAAACTCGCGAACATCGATTTGGTGAACCGTTTCCCGATCGATAGCTGCGACGTAATGGGCAACAACATACAACTCGAGCAGGTAGTCATAAACCTGATTAACAACGCCAAGGACGCGATTACTGAGCAGGGCCCGCCTGGAGAAATTGTCCTGGACGCAGAATTCACCGAAGAACGCGTGCTCTTGCGGGTCACTGACACCGGTGGTGGTATCCCTGAAGACGTGTTGCCACACGTATTTGAGCCATTTTTTACTACCAAGCCTGTGGGAAAAGGCACTGGTTTGGGAGGCTCGATAAGTTACGGAATTATCCGAGATATGCAGGGCGATATTTGGGCGGAAAATTTACCCCAAGGCGCAAGAATCACGGTAAGCTTACCGCTATTGCAAAGTAAATCGCAGATTGCCAACAAAGGTGAGCCAATTTTAGATGGACTGGACCAGTGAAAGCACTAATCGTTGACGACGAACCGGATATTCGCGAGGAGCTTGGCGAATTTGTAGAGCAATTGGGCTTGAGCGTTGAGTTGGCCAGCAATGGTGAGGACGCCCTGAATAAGTACTTTGCGGATCCTGAAATCGCGATCATTCTCAGCGACCTGATGATGCCCGGACTCAATGGGCTGGATATGCTGGACAACATCAACAGCGCACCGGGCGCGGCTAATCGGGTCAGAACAGTTATTTTTATGACAGGCAATGGCAATACACAGTCTGTAATCCGCGCCATGCACCTGGGTGCGACCGAATTTTTGTTGAAGCCGGTCGATCTGGATGTGCTTGAGCGACATATCATCAATGCCCGGCAGCTGGTGGCTGGGGAACGTGCCCGCCGTGCCGAGGCAGCCATGTTGAAAGAGCAGGTCTCTCTCAACGAGGCAGAGATTTCGTCCCTCAGTCGAAACATCGAGTCGGCCTACGCCGAGGCGCTTGCGTGTCTGGCGGCGGCGGCGGAATACAAGGATCCCGAGACGGGTCAGCACATTACGCGAATTGGCGAGTATGCGGCTGTGCTTGCGGCCGAGATGGGCTGGACTCCCGACTGGTGTGAAATGATTCGGTTGGCAGCACCACTGCACGATGTGGGTAAGGTCGGCATGCGTGATTCAGTGTTGCTCAAGGAGGGGCCGCTGGATGAGGACGAGGCTCGACACATGCGCGAGCATCCTGAAACTGGCTATCGAATCTTATCCGTTTCCGATTATCCGACCATGAAAATGGCGGCGCGAATCGCACGATGTCATCACGAACGCTGGGATGGCACAGGTTACCCCCGCGGTCTTAAGGGTTCGGAGATTCCTGTAGAGGCCTCGATTACAACATTGGTTGATGTTTACGACGCACTGCGCTCGGAGCGCCCGTACAAGCCGGCATTTGATCACGAGCGGGTAATGGACATTATTAGCAACGGTGATGGCCGTACCGATCCCGGGCACTTCAGGCCCGACGTGCTGGCGGCCTTCATCGATGCCCAGGACAAAATGGCGGAGATCTTTGCTCAATTGCAGGATGAGGCCAGTGTGGCGCCGGCAAGCTCTTCCCGACGGGAGGTTCTCTGATGAAAATGCTCATAGTCGAGGACAGCTCCACGCTCTGCGCGATTTATGAAGCCTACCTGGACGGAACTGGCTACGAGGTTCACAGCGCTGAAACCTTTAATGATGCACTGATGTCTCTCGAGACACTGAATCCGGAGCTGATCCTGCTGGATATCGAGCTGCCCGACGGCAATGGGCTTGACTTGCTCGCTGAGACTGTCCTGATGTCCCCCAAGCCGGCTACGGTTGTCATGACCGGTCACGGTGTGGAATTCGCGGATCAGGCCATCGAGCGCGGTGCTGACGATTTTTTGAGCAAGCCCTTTGATGCATCCCGGCTGCGCGTCACGTTGGCAAATGCCGCGCAGCGTCTGGAGCTTAGCCAGAAGTTGAGCAAGCTCGGCGAGGCCCGCAATGGAATGGGTCCGATGCTGGGGCGCTCCACCGTGATGCAGGCTGTTTACACGACGATAGAGTCCCTGGCTTCGAGTCGTGCCACCGCAATGATTACGGGCGAGAGTGGCACGGGTAAGGAACTCGCAGCTCGGGCGATTCATGACTTGTCTGCAAGGGCCCCGGGGGCGTTTGTTGCTGTTAACTGTGCAGCTATACCCAATGATTTGATTGAGTCCGAACTTTTTGGTGAGGCCGCTGGCGTTCGTGGCAATAGCAACTCGCGTGATGGTTTGATCCGCCAGTCAGATGGGGGAACGCTGTTTCTCGACGAAGTATGTGATATGCCCTTCGAGTTACAGTCGGTGCTCCTGCGGTTTATTCAGAGCGGTACTTTCAAGCCCGTAGGTAGCGATACGGAAATGACGGCAAGCGTTCGCATTCTTGCCGCAACCAACCGCGATCCCTTATTCGAGATGCGGGAGGGACGACTCCGAGAGGACCTTTTTTATCGGTTGCACGTTGTCCCACTGCGAATTCCGCCGCTTCGGGAGCGAGGCGATGACGTGATTCTTCTGGCAGAGCACTTTCTCAATGACTTTGCCCGACAGGAGGAGCGTGAGGTGAGGGCCTTCTCGGACGATGCCCGGCGCGAATTCAGACGTTACCCGTGGCCGGGTAATGTGCGGCAACTGGAAAACATAATACACCGCTTGGTGTTGATGACTGATGGTGACACCGTCGGCTACGATGATCTGCGTTTGGCGATTTCAGACAGTGATGTCGTTGATAGTACAAGTCCGGCATCACGCAGTGTCGTTTTTAAGGGTCCAGAGGTGCGACCCCCCCAGGTAGAGCCACTGTGGCTCACGGAAAAGCGGGCGATTCAGGTGGCCATAGATGCCTGTGAGGGGAATATCAATCGGGCAGCGGGCCTACTGGAGGTTGCCCCCTCTACCATCTATAGAAAAATTCAGGGATGGAGATCCCCGGGTGATAGCTGACAAGCGGAGTGCCCCATGTACGGAGTGATCAACAAGTCCCTGCGGGATATGGTTGTCGAGCAGTTTGGAGAAGCTAAATGGAGTGAAGTACTGCAGCGCTCCGGCGTTCCAGATGATAGTTTTCTTGCGATGCAGTCCTACGACGACGACATTACCTACAGTCTTGCCCAGGCCTGTGCAGATGAGATGGAGATTGATCTCAGTGATGCGCTGCGTGCATTTGGTGTTCACTGGGTAGAAAATACGGTTGCGAAGCAATACGAAACGCTGATGCGAGCGGCGGGCTCAGACATGCTGAGCTTCCTTGGCAATCTTAACAATCTGCATGATCGAATCAGTTCAACTTTCCTTAACTACCGGCCGCCATCTTTTGAGATCAAAAAGGACGCCGGCGAACAGGTCGAGATTTTATATCTCTCCGAGCGAGTCGGTCTGACCCCTTTTGTTGAAGGATTACTGCACGGGCTTGCTGCTCGATTTAATCAGGAAATGGCAATTATTGAAATTGTTCCGCAGCCAGTAGCGCGGGGAGAGCAGACCCTCTTCAAGCTATCCATGGGTTAGTGGAAATACCCTAGGTGAGCCAATCTGATACCTTCTGGTCTGAGCTACAAAAGCTGTTCACGGTGGTCGGACAGATAGACAGCTCAGGACGCTTGGTAAGGGCGAGCCCGCTGTTGGCCGCACAATGCCGCTGGCAGGCCCAGGATGACTTCTATTTTTTTGAGTCTTTTTCGTTCAAGCGCCCCACATCTTTTGATGGGCGTTACGAGTCGGCAAGAGAAGCAGTCGGCCAACTGTTCCTAGGGTTCAATAACGAGCTTGGTTTCGCTGTGCGAGGCCAGGTGGTGGACTACTCAGGCATCGGGCTGGATGGGCTTTGTTTTGTTGGTGTCCCCTGGTTATGGTGGATGGAGGGTAATGCCCCCGATCAATCCTTGACGATGGCTAGCTTCCCAGTCCATGACGTACAAATGGACCAGCTTTTTTTCATGAGTACACAGCAGTCCATGGTAGAGGACCTGCAAGCCCTGAATGAACAGCTAAAGACGGCCAAGCAGGATGTTGAGCGCTCCAATGAGGCGCGGCAAAGCTTTTTCCACCACGTCAGTCATGAAATGCGCACGCCCCTGAATGGCGTTGTCAGTTCCTTGAGCCTAATGCGAGACTTGGGGCTTGATGGCAAGCTGGCGGAATATGCTGGCTTGGCGAGCCGAAGCGCCGACCGTCTTCTCGAGGTGATCAACTTCACGCTGGAGTCGGCGTCCATCGAATCCCATGTCAGTGACGCAGAGTTCACGGATTTCAGCCTCGATCTGCTCATTGAGGAGTGCCTGGCCATTGCAAGCCCGCTGGTAATTGAACGGGGCCTGGAGCTCCGTCGCTCCGGTGTCCAAAAATTTGCACGGCCTTACCGAGGGCCAGTCAAGTTACTGCGCCAGATATTGGGTAACCTGTTGAGCAATGCCGTCAAATTCTCACAGTCCGGCACCATTACGCTGGGTGCGGGTATTAACGAAGATAATTCCGATGAGCAGGCCGATATCATTGAGTTTTCGGTCGCAGATCAGGGCCCGGGCATTCCTGACGAGGCATTACCGCGACTCTTTACGCCCTTTGCAACAGGCCTCAGCGCCGAAACTAAAAACCACCAGGGTACCGGATTGGGGCTGGCCATTGTGCAGCGCATTGTCGAGGCTCTTGGAGGGGAGATCACGGTGCAAACGGTACTCGGGGAAGGTTCTATTTTTCAATTTGCAATTCCAATCTCCCACGCTCCGGATGACGTTCAAATTGAAGTAGCCAGGTACCCATCGTTGGCCAGCGCTGACGCCTACAGAGGTCGGGTCTTACTGGTCGATGACAATGAAACCAACAGGCTCCTGAATGCCAAGGTTATGGAGTCGACGGGCCTCGACGTCACGACCGCTGGATCGGGCCAGGAAGCCTACGATGCGTTGGCAGTTGAGAATAATGCCGTTGACCTCGTTTTCATGGATCTGGACATGCCCGGTATGGATGGCTTTGAAGCCACCCGGCGGATAAAGGCCCTCCCTGGAGCAGAAACACTCCCGATTATTGCCCTGTCGGCCCACAGTTCAGCTCGTGACCGCCAGCTTGCTGAGGAAGCAGGCATGCAGGGATTTTTGACCAAACCCCTTGTTTTAGAACCGTTGCGCGCTATCTACACTAGATACTTGGCCCATGACGGTGCGACGCCCGAGACTGATGAGGGCTCTCTTTTAGCCCCGGAGAGCCCTGTAGCGACCGAGGCTCACCATGATTCCTCTGTCGAGGGGGCGCTGCCAGAGGAGGACGCAGGCGCAACCATGACTTTTGACAGACAACCCGTTGATCGACTGATACATGAGGTCGGTGTCGATATTTTGCAGACGTTGGTAGATAAGTTTTTGACTGAGTCAGCAGAGCGCTGGGAACTGTTGTCCGGTTCTTTGGCCGCTGCTGACAGAGAGTCGGCGGTGCGCGAATTTCATACCTTGGGAAGTGCCTGCCTGACTTTTGGTATCACTGCTGCGGGGGAGAAGTTCAGGCAGTGTGAGGCCGCTGCCATCGAAAAAAATCTGCCGGGTGACGAAGTACTCCTATCCATAGCGCCACTGCTTGCTGAGGGCATTAGTCAGTTACAGCTACTGCTTTCAGAGCAGCGCGGCTAGACTGAGCGGACGCCCACCAACACCCTTGGAGAGACTTGAAGTGCCGATCTTCGGCTGTAACGCTCGGTGCGGGGAATTATAAAAGAGTAAGGAAAGGCTCATGATGATGTTGTCGAGGCTGCTGCTCGCGGCTGTTGGTGTTTTGTTTTTACTTGTGGGTTTCAACCTCCTGCTCAACACTACGGAGGCTGCGGCTACCCTGGGTCTTATCGATCTCGCGGCGGTGGGCCGTGGAACAGTCAGAGCAGATATTGCCGGCTTTTTTATTGCCGGGGCGGTGATCCAGTTGCTCGCGGTTATCCGACGCGATCCCACGCTACTTTGGCCCGTTCAGTTACTGCTGGTTCTCGCGCTGTCTGGCAGGAGCCTGACGTTGGTTCTGGACGGTCCGGTGGCCGCAGGAATTCCCAGCATGCTTGTCGAGGTGGCGATTCTGCTACTGCTGTTCTGGAGCAAGCGCCTGTGGGCCCGGGAGTGGGGCTGAGCGCAGCCTAAATCCGTAGCGCCCGCGCGATAACTGGTCGGGTGTCCACCGGGTCGATCACACTGTCGAACTCAAGAAAGCTGGCGGCTTCGGTCGCGCGACCGCGTTCGTACATTTGCGCCAATAACGCATCGAAGTAGGCGTCTCGATCGGGTCCTTCTGGCACTCCCGAAAGCTCCTGTTTGAACCCAAGTCGCACGGCCCCCTCCAGCCCCATGGGGCCAAATTCTCCAGATGGCCAGCTGGCGGCAAGAATCGGTATTTCAAACGACCCCCCTGTCATTGCCATAGCTCCTAGACCATAACCACGCCGCAGGAAAATTGCCACGATGGGCTGGTCCAGCGTGGCGCCAGCTGTGAACATTTCGGACATCAGCTTTGGCGCACCTTCAGATTCGCTATCGGGGCCCACCATAAATCCGGGGGTGTCTACAAAAGAGACGACCGGGAGCTTCCAGCGTTCTGCAAAGCGATAGAGGTCAGCGGCCTTGCCCGCCGCTTCGGCGTCAATTGCTCCGCCAAGGTGCCGGCAGTCACTGCACAGAACGGCGAAGGGGGTGCCCTCGATTCGGGCCAGGCCTGTAATGATGCTCCGACCGAAGTCGGGCCTGAACACGATGAAGCTCTCCAGGTCGAAAAGGGTTTCCAGAAGCTTGAGTGGGTTGTAGGCCATGCGCCTGTTGCCGGGCAGGGCATGGCGCAGAGCTGACTGGTCGTGGCTCTGGAAATCAGTCAATGAACCCTGCCAGCAGGCGAGGGCTTTCTTGGCGAAATACGTTGCTTCTTCTTCGTCCTCCGCGAGAATGTCGATGACGCCATTTCGGGTATGCACCGATGCGGGACCGATGTCTGTGGGGTGATAGCTACCCAGTCCACCGCCCTCAATCATGGCAGGACCCGCCATACCAATGAAGCTGGAGGTGGTCGCTATACGCAGGTCAGCCGCGCCGAACAGGGCAGCGTTGCCAGCAAAACAGAAGCCATGGTTCACAGCGATGCGAGGCACTTTTCCCGTGAGCGCACACCAGCGATGGAATGTGGGTACATTCAGGCCGCCCCCTGATACCAGTACGTCGGTATCCCCGGGTCGACCACCGCCCCCCTCGGTATACATGATCACGGGTAGTTGTCGTTTGGCTGCGAGACCGAGCATTCGGTCTATTTTGCGGTGGTGGAAATAACCCTGGGTGCCTGCGAGTACGGCGTAGTCGTTGATGATAAGTGCCGTCTGGGCGGTAGTGGCACCAAACAAACCCTGGTTTACCGGCCCCGTCCCGGTAATGACACCATCTCCCGCCGTGTTTTCCTGTAGGTCCTCGGGATCGCGTCGGCTGCGCTGGGCGGCAACGGCGTACTGGCCATACTCATCGAAGTCTGCACCCGCGACGAGGTCGTGAAGGTTTTCCCGCGCCGTTCGTCCGCCCTTGTCGTGGCGCTTTTTTACCGCGGCTGGACGCCCGCCATCGAGGGTGATTTTGCGACGTTTGACAAAGTCATCGAAGGAATTCTGGTCCACGGGCTACTCCTGTTCTGGGCCCGTGACAATACCGGCTACCAGACCCGGACTCCAACGGTACTTGCGTATTGCCACCCGGCCATTCTGCACCCTGACGCCCTCCCTTTCGAGGCGCTTTGCAGCCACATCGGCACGGGGGCACGTCAGCACACCACTGGCGTTGACGACCCGGTGCCAGGGTAGTGCTGTCCCGCCGGGTAGTTGGGACAGTACCCGGCCAGCCCATCTGGCCTTGCCAGGGTAGCCGGCCATATGGGCCAGTTCGCCAAAGGCAATAACAGAGCCGCTGGGGACCTGTGCCAACACAGTCAGCAGAGGCTCAGGGTTGAGTGTGGGTGTGGCCATCCTACTGTTCCCGGGAAGGATTGCGATCTTCTCCATCTTCAAGGCCAAAGCAAAGCAGCCTTACACTGATGATGGTAACCTATCGCTGCCTTGAGTAGCGGACATGTCGGGAGGCATGCCTTTTGATTTGTTGTCGCAAGTTAACTGTCTCTATCTGGATTGTGTGTACGACCCTGGCCGCTGCGTCATTGCCAAGCCAGGCTCAGTTCCCGGTATTCCAGAATCTCATGTCGACGGTGAAAACGATTCGGCATCCGGGAAGCGAGGAGTTGTCGCCGCAGGCGGGCGATGCATTCGCCTGTGGTTCTGCCGGTGCAACGCAAACGGCTGAGCAGGACCCCTCAACTTATACCCTTTTTGAATCCGGTCCCGTGAGGCCTCTGGCGTTGTCGCCCAGTGGACGACGACTTGCTGTCGCCAATATTCCCGCCAACTGCCTTGAAATTTATACGCTGTCCAATGACGAATTCGTCCTGGAGAGCACTGTCATGGTGGGACTCGAGCCCGTCGCTGTTGCCTTCCGCGGTAATGATGAGGTCTGGGTGGTCAACCATCTCAGCGACTCGGTCAGCGTGGTTGCACTGGACGGTATGCCCAGGGTTACAGAGACCCTTCAGGTGGGGGATGAGCCCAGGGATATAGTTTTTGCCGGAGCATCACCACAGCGAGCCTTCATCACGGCGGCCTACAGGGGGCAGAGCCATCCCTCTTTTTCCGTTGATGATTTACTGCAGCCGGGATTGGGACGTGCTGATGTCTGGGTGCTCGAGGGCGAGGTGGCACAGGGTGCCGACCGACGCGTGGCGATTATCAATATGTTTACCGATACCCCCCGTGCGCTTGCCGTGAGTCCCGATGGGAATACGGTCTACGCGGCAGCTTTTATGTCCGGCAATCAGACCACTTCCCTTGCGGCAGGGGTTGTTGAGGGGGCGAAGCCTTCCCCCGGAGAAAACCATGAAGGTGAGCCAGCTCCAGAGACAGGTTTGATTGTTCAAAAGCGAGACAATCGGTGGGTCGACGGGGCGGGAACGGACTGGACGGCAAACGTTATGCTCGACTTGCCTGACTACGATGTGTTCCTGATTGACGCATCGGCGGAGACACCCAATGTAATTGGGACTGTCAGCGCCGTGGGGACCACCCTCTTCAATATGGCGGTGAACCCGGTCTCGGGCCATGTCTACGTGAGTGCTCTCGATGCCCTGAACCATATTCGATTTGAAGGTCCGGGGGAGGGCGCAACAACGGTCCGCGGCCGGATAGCGGAAAGTAACGTAGCAGTTATCGATGCTATGGGTGCTGGCGTGGTTAAAAACCACCTCAACCCCCATGTTGATTTCGATGTGCCCGAGAAAACTGCCTACGACAGCGATACCTCATCGAAGAGTTTGTCCCAACCGACCGCCATGGTGGTCGATCCCTCGGGAACAACGCTTTATCTTGCCGCCCTTGGTTCGGCCAAGGTGGCCAGGATACCTACGGCGGAATTGCAACAAGGTGCCTATGAACCTCGGTCGGAAAACCATATCGAGCTGCCGGGTGGCGGCCCCTCGGGGCTCGTGCTGTCAGGGTCAGGTGATCGCCTGGTGGTGTACAGTCGTTTCAGTCACTCGATTGCCCTGGTGGATACGGGCACTGGAGCAGTGCTCACAGATCTTCAGTTGTTCACGCCTGAGCCCTCAGCGATAGCAGCGGGTCGAAGGTTTCTCTACGATGCCCGGGAGACCTCTGCGAACGGCACCAGTGCCTGTTCCAGTTGCCATATTTTTGGTGACATGGATCAGCTGGCATGGGACCTGGGTAATCCCGACGGTGATCTTCTTCGAAATACCAATCCCTATGTGCCCAACTCCCCGAGGACGACCGTTTTCTTTCACCCCATGAAAGGGCCGATGACCACCCAGACCCTGCGCGGCATCGCTGACAGCGGTCCCCAACACTGGCGCGGTGATCGCATGGGTCGGGATCGGGAGGTTGTTGATGGTGCATTGGAGTCAGTGGCCGCCGCCGCATTCAAAGAATTTAACCCGGCATTTGTGGAATTGGTTGGCCGCACGGAAGAGATCGCAGCCGAGGACATGCAGGCATTTACCGACTTTGCCATGGCACTTACCCCGCCACCCAACCCCATCCGAAAACTGGACAATACCCTGACCGAGAGACAGGCCAATGGCCTCGACATTTACTTCAATGTCGACGACATCACCGGACTGGGAAGTTGCAACCACTGCCACACTCTCAATCCTGAAGCCAAACAGTTTGGGACGTCGGGCCTTATGACGTTTGAAGGTGCGGGGGTATCAGAAAATTTCAAGGTGCCTCACTTCCGTAATGCCTATGCCAAGGTGGGCATGTTCGGAACCAGTGGTCGCCTCAACCAGGATGGCCACGCCGGGGACCAGGTCAAGGGTTTTGGCTACCTTCACGACGGCAGCGTGGCATCTCTGGCTGACTTTTTTGCATCCCCGACGTTCGTATTCCCCGAGCCTCGCAGTGAAACAGAAACGGATATTGTCCGGTTTGTGATGGCTGCTGACAGTAATCTGGCGCCAGTCGTAGGGCAGCAGGTGACGATCGCCGCAACCAGTCGGGCGCCTGATACTGAGCGTCTGTCGTTATTGGAGTCCCGTGCCCTGGTCAGTGCGACCCAGCCTGAGTGCGATCTCATCGCCAGGGGAGTCCTGAAGGGTGCACGTTTTTCTGCCGTCCTCACCCACGAGGGTAACTATCTCGATTCGGGCAATGTCCGCCATACTCCGAGTGCGCTTCTGGCGTCGGCCCGGGAAGGCAGCAATACCCTGACCTATACCTGCACCCCACCGGGCAGTGGGCGTCGTCTCGCGCTGAACAAGCTCTAGTCAGGCGAGCTTGGGCCGACCCGGAGGTTGGCTGCCGTTATTGGCTGTCGGGCTCAAGGCCAGCGGGCACCCGAGGACCCTCCACGATAGACGCCGTCAACCTAGTGGCTCATGGCAAGCACGACGGCATCGGCAGAAAAAGGCCATGCAGCTTGGATATTCTAGCGCCTTAGGATGCGCCATCGGGGTCGCCTTCGAAGGCCTTCAGGACCTCTGACAGCAGGCCCCAGGGATCGAAGCCCTGGGCACCATAGTCCAGACCCCTGCGCACAATCACGAGGTCGTGCGACGGGGCGACAATAACGTACTGACCGCGGTTCCCAGCAGTCGTGAAGGCATCCGGCGGCACCTCATTTTTCCGTTTATCGGGGACCAGCCACCACTGCCCTCCGTAGTCGTGTCCCCGGACAGCAGTAGCAGGGGCGGGAGAGCGCACAAAATTAATCCAGTCCTCTGATAGCAAACGCTCACCCTGCCAGTAACCATTTTGCAGGTGGAGCAGGCCAAATCGCGCCAGGTCTCGTGCGTTGCTATAGACCTGGCTGCTCAATATGAAATCCCCAAAGCGGTCGGTGCCGATCAGGGTATCGTGCATCCCCATAGGTGCCAGCAGGGCGGTGGCGGGAAACGAAAGGTAGGCCTCATCGTCTTGCAGGGATTTCTTGAGTGCATAGACGGCAAGCAGCGTGTCATAGTTTTCATAATCGAAGAAGGTGCCAGGCTCTCGGATCAGGCCGCGGTTGCGCATTGCGGTGATTGAACTGGTCCCCCCCCAGTACGCGAGACCCGAACCACGGGCGTATTCCATTCCAAAACTGTCGACAGGATAGAGGCCGCTTGACATGTTGAGGGCGTGACGCAGGGTAATGCTGCGCCGTGGGTCTGCCTCTGGATGCGCTATTTCAGGTAACCAGTTGAAAGGCAATGGGTCGTCCAGCTTCAGCGCACCTCTATCGACCTGTATCCCAATAAGAGCGGCAGCAATGCTTTTTGCAGTCGACCAGGTGCGGGTGCGGGTGCTTTGATCAAAACCTTCAGCATAGCGTTCGTGGATCAAACGACCCCTGTGAACAACCAGAAGGCTTATCGTGTCCTGCTCCGGAGTGTCACGATTGAAGGCCCAGTCGGATGCCAGCTCAAGCGCTGCCGTCGAAATATCGGGGTCGGGCTCCAATGGAGCAATCTGGTTACCCTGGGGCCAGGCTAGTTCCCTGATGTTGTCTGCCGGGGCAGGGGCCTCGATCTCTGGCAGCGTGGCGATGTCCGCGACGGTCATGCCGGGCGCCATAACGATGCAGCCAATGCCATTCCTGAATGCTGCTGCTACCGGAGGACCATCATCACCCCCCCCAACCTCGACCCAGCGCTCGGCCGTCCTGATCCGGTAATTGCCACTCGCGGCATCACCCAGCTTCTCATCACCCAGGTAGGCCAGCTCTTGAGCGAAGATCTGCGGTAGGTTTCGTCCCGAGGTAAACAGGCCGTTACAGGTTAGTACGGCCTGAACACCGTTGCGAATCAACTGACGGTTGGATTCATCGTAGTCAAAGCCAGCAGCCATAGCGGCTGACGTTAAGAGCATGGAGGAAATCAGTGCCCGGATGGAGTGCATCAGCGAATGTCCCTGTTACGAGGTCACTACAACACCTATGTGAGCATGATCGATGACGCCATGACCATAACCACGATACATCATACCAGTTCTCGGTGATTTGCTTTCTGCAGTGACCCCAGAAGTTCTGGGCAGTTGTGTCCAAAACGACCCCCGGGGGCCGACGAAAACCAAGAAAACAGGTATCCTTCCAGACACTTTGGCATGGAGGATCTTCGCTATGGAATGCAACACCCTGACTGAACAGCTAACGCACTGGGCAACGGAATGTCCCGACCGAATATGGTTGCGTGATTTGAGTGAGGAGGGGCAATCGACTTATACCTGGCAGCAGGCCAAGGAGCAGGTTGATGCCGTAGCGTCAGCATTGGAAAGTCGGTTTGGGTCGGGGGTCAACATGGCCCTGCTGTCGAGGAATCGTGCTCACTGGGTATTGGCGGATCTTGCCATCATCAGCTCGGGAAATGTCACGGTGCCTCTGTTCACTACCCACACCGCAACAACCGCTGAGTACATTCTTGAATTCTCCGATACTCGCGTGCTGTTTCTGGGGGAGACCAGTAATTGGGATGTCATCAAATCAGTATTACCCGAGGGGCTAACCGTTGTTACGCTACCGGGTAGTGAATGTGACGGCCCCCATATCACCTGGGAGAGCTTGCTGGCAGAGGGCACGGGTTCACGACCAAGCCATCAAGCGGATCCAGCTGACCTGGTATCCCTGGTGTTTACCTCCGGAACAACCGGTTTGCCCAAAGGGGTTATACAGACCCATGAATCCAATCTGATTCCGGTGCGAAGGGGTAGTGAGGCGTTTGCGCTTCGAGACGATCCCCGGTTTTTCTCATACCTACCCCTGTCACACATTGCCGAACGGCAAATCGTCGAGTACGCGTCCCTTGTGGGCGGTGGAGATATCTGGTTCAACGAATCGCTGGAAACGCTCACCCGGGATTTACCCGAGTGTAAGCCCAATGTTTTCTTTGGTCCGCCCCGGGTTTGGGAGCAGCTGCAACAGGCGGTGCTGGGCAAGATCGGTGGCCAGGAGGCATTGGATGCCCTTTTGGAACAGGACGCTGAAGGTATTGGCGCCCTGATATTGGGCGGGCTGGGTCTGACCGAAGTCGATTACTGTCTGACCGCTGCAGCGCCCACACCCCCCGCACTGATTCACTGGTGGGACAAGTTGGGTTTAACGCTCTGTGAGGGCTTCGGCCAAACTGAGGCCATGTCACTGATCGTCACCAAGCCTGACGATCGTAAAATAGGGTCTATCGGCAAGCCGATCAGAGATGTGGAGATCAGGATTAGTGACGTCGGTGAGTTGCTGATTCGTGCTGATGGCTGCACCCCGGGCTACTACCAGCAGCCGGAGAAGACGGCTGAACTTTGGCAGGACGGTTGGCTCCATACCGGCGATAAGGCCTATATCGATGATGATGGCTTTGTCTTTATTACCGGGCGGGTAAAAGATTACTTCAAGACCATTCAGGGTAAGTTTGTTGCACCTCCGCCGATTGAAGGCTTATTTGCTAAAAACGAACATGCAGAACAGCAGTGCCTGTTAGGCAGGGGTTTCTCAAAAACTGTGATGGTTACCGTGCTGAGTGAGGCGGCGGCAGCGCTGGAGTCTGATGTCATTGAGGCTTCTATCCGCGACACCATAGCCATGGTCAACGCGGAGATTGAGAAACACGCCCGGGTAGGTGCCGTGATTATCTCCAACCAGTTTTGGACGATAGAGAATGAAATTTTAACCCCAACCCTCAAAATCAGACGGGAGCGCGTTGAGGCGATTTTTGCCGAGACGGCGGAGGCTTTGGCGCGTCAGTCTGCCGAAGCGGGCGAGATGCTGGTGCATTGGTTTGATGGATAGGGGTCGTGCTGGGACAGGGTCGGGGTGACACGCTCGCGGCGAGCACAGCACTCTCGAGGATGACCTGTTTCCCCAATGCTGCTTGACGCCAGGGTGTTGGGCGTTGGTGACGGGATGAGGAGCGGGGTCTCGTCTCGGTCGGGTGTTGCTGCGCAGCTCATAAGTGAGGCGATGCACACATAGCCCAAGGTCCACCGCCCGCGTTTTGCCAGGTTTTTCCTGCCGTTCAAGAACACCTCTTCAAGCTCTGGTGATCAGCCACGGCGTCGGGAGAGTACGCCTGACTGCTCAATGACCTCTGCAGTGCGCCGGCTACCTTGTGCCGGCGACATGACGTGCACCCCACTGACCCCCGGCATATC
>CALKDK010000039.1 GCA_938084055.1 uncultured Luminiphilus sp. | reverse complement strand
AGGCGTGCGGTAGCGTAGATAGCATCGTCAAAACCATACCAGCGCTCCGCAAAAAACATGTGCCCGGTAAAGTCGCCTGCCAGCAGCGCATTGGCCTGTTGCATTTTTTCTCGCACGAACGCCTGACCGGAGCGGGACATTTGCGCCCGGCCACCGGCGCGAGTGATGAAGGGCGCAAACAGTCGTGTGCAGCTAATGTCATACACAATATCTGCACCGGGGTTCCTTTCGAGCACATCCCGCGCAAACAACATCAATAATTTGTCACTGCTGACGGGATCGCCGGCTTCTGTCACCGTGTGCAGGCGGTCCCCATCAGCGTCAAACAGTACGCCAAGGTCAGCGCCCTCCGCCCGGACTTTGTTACCCAAAGCCTCCAGTGAGGCCTCAAGAGAGAGACCTTCTGGCCGTGGGCCCTCCTCCGGTGTATTCAGGTTGACGAGGTCACAGTCCAACGCCTCGAGCAGCTGTGGCGTGACCCTTGCCGCCGTACCAAAATCGTTATCGACAACCACCTTAAGGGGGAGGGCCAGGGAAATATCCATGGCGACACGATCGATATAGTCAGATTCAACGCGGAGTCGAACGGTCCTACCCGACCCCTGTGTTGATTTGCGCGCACGCAGGGTCGTCAGGATTTCATCCATATCCACGCCCGACAGAAGCTTTCGCTTGAGGACGATCTTGAGGCCATTCATGTGCTCATCACCATGGCCACCGGTAATCATGATCCCAGAATCCGCATCAGTTTCATGGGTGGCGTAGTAGAAGGTCGGCGTAGGGATTTCACCTACATCAATGACGTCCCGGCCACTGGCAAGCAGCGCCTTAACGAGGGTGGTGCGAATTTTCTTGCTGCTTTGCCTGGCGTCGTGAGCCACGACCAGTGCCTGAATGCCGCGGTCACCGCACATGACGGCCACCGCCTGGGCAATGCGCTCAATGAGTTCATCGGTCAGCTCGGTTCGCACATCACCACGGATGCTCGCAGGTCTGAAAATATGGTCCGGGAAGTCATCGGTCGACGTCACGGCGGGCTTATGTTTGTCCTGCTCACGCTGTGCGGTATCGGCAACGGAGGGGGTCGGGGTCTTGACCTCTGATTCCGGCGCTGCGCTCTCCGCGGGCTTGTCTTTCGTGGCATCTTTTCGCGCCTGTGAAACGACCTGTCGGCGACTCAGGAGACTGAGTTGCCGCAGCATTTTTGCCAGGGGGACAAGGGTGGGGATGGCGACAGACAGGGGGGCACGCAGCTCGGCGGTGTCCAGAATCTGGTTCACCTCCTGCCGTAGGATTTTTTCTGAACGAACCGCCAACAGATAAAGGGCCAAAAGAATCCCTGACAAAGCCAGTCCTATTGATAACCCCAGGTCCCACCAGCCCACCTGTGCTTTTGAAAGCCACTGCTCGCTTGGCGAGAAATCCAGTCGCCAAGGCGTGTTCGAAATATGGGTACTGGCGATCGCGTCTGCAGACATCTGACCGGCGACGGTCACGCCACTCATGCCAGGCAACTCCTGAATGATTCTGTATTGTCCCTCGCTGCCGGCGAGCACCAACTCATCCAGCCTGGAGTTCCCCACTTCAATAACAATCACGCCGGACACAGGCGAGCCCAAACCACGTGCAAAGAGGGTATATGCCTTCTCATCGGTTAAAATTGACTCGGGTTGCGGGTTCTCGCCACCAAAAGCGCGCCTGACTACGTCAATGTCGATGTGTGTTCTGAGGCCGTGGTCGCCAGGGCTTATATTCACGGTGCCCAGATCATCCAGTGGGATATAGGTCACCGCATCTGCATCGGGGAAGCCAAGATTCGCCGGGTTAAGGTCGCGCGCCAGGGGTTGGCCAGTCAGCAGCTGATCGGCAACCAGATCAACTCGCTGCTCCAGGTCGCTTATGTAAAGGCTGAGCATCGAGGCTCGACCGTCAACTGCAGCCTGTGCCAACTTGGACAGGTTAGTAGCCTGGGAAAGGGGTTCCCGAACAAGCCCGAGCCAGATAAACGCGATCAGAGCCGGAAGCAGGGCTACCGCCGATGCCTGAAAAATTAACCGGCGGAGCAGGTTGCCCGTGCCCGTTACGTCGCCGTCTTTATGGCTTTTCTGCTCAACGCTCAAGAGCCTGCTCCTTCTCGCCCCGAAAATTCCAGGTCTGCGCTGGACCCCAACAGACCCGCACAGCGCTCGATCACTATCTTTGCCAAATTATTCTTGGTGGTCATGGCAATGGTTTCAGCCCCTGATTCATCAATCCAGGTCACGGCATTCGCATCGCTGTTAAAACCAATATCCACACGGCTGACATCGTTGGCAACGATGACATCAAGTTGTTTGGCCAACCGTTTCGCCTGTGCGTGGTCGACCAAATCCTCCGTCTCGGCCGCGAAGCCAACGACTACCGCAGGCCTCGGATTCATTTGAGCCATCTCACCGATAATGTCGGGGTTTCGGACCAGCTCCATAGTGATCGACGCGCCCCCTTTTTTGATCTTCTGCTCTGCGGCTGTTTGCGGACGATAGTCCGCAACCGCGGCGCTGCCAATAAAAAGATCTACAGGCGTTGCGGAATAAAGCCGGCAGGCGTCCAGCATTTCTGCCGCCGTTCGTATATCTATCCGGGTGACGCCCGCGGGGGTTTCAAGGGTGACAGGACCGCAAATGAGTACCGTGTCGGCACCGGCCTCTGCGGCAGCCTGTGCGAGCGCAAAGCCCATCTTTCCAGAGCTGTGGTTAGAAATAAAGCGCACGGGATCTATGGGCTCAAGGGTCGGGCCCGCCGTGATGATCACCTTTTTCCCAGCCAGCTTTCCGGTTGGAAAAAAGGCGTCGATCGCCGCATAGATGTCGCTGGGCTCTGAGAGCCTTCCGGCGCCGATATCACCGCAGGCCTGCTCTCCGCTCTCCGGTCCGATAACGTGTACACCCCGGTCCAACAGGAGCTTCATGTTGGCCGTCGTGGCTTGGCTAGCCCACATTTGCTGGTTCATGGCGGGTGCGACAAAAAGGGGTGCAGGCGTCGCCAGAGCGGTAGTCGTCAACAGATCATCAGCCCGGCCCATGGCAAGACGGGCCAGCGTGTCAGCAGTTGCAGGTGCAATGAGGTAGGCATCCGCCCAGCGAGCCAGTTCGATGTGCCCCATCCCCATTTCGGCAGTCTCATCAAGCAAGTCGGTGTGCACCGGATGGCCAGACAGGGACTGAAGGGTCAGGGGTGTCATGAAGGCCTGGGCACCGCGGGACATAATAACGCGCACAGATGCACCCGCCCGCCGCAGCAGGCGAATGGTCTCAGCGATCTTGTAGGCAGCGATGCCGCCCGTCACGCCAATGATGATATTGCGATTTTGAAGGTGTCCCATTAGTCAACGCAGGCCATGAGAATACCGTGAACCCTAGCACTTGGAGTGATATTTGGACACTGCCAGCAATGTGACGGCGTTATCAGGAGCGGAGCTCGATAGCCTTGGCACCGATGCAGATTTACTGGCGGCCGCGCTGGGCTCACCTCCCGGAACAAGTCTGGTTTGGTTGGCGGATCACCTGCGACGTCATCGTGGGTCCCTCCATCGGGCTACCACATCATTATTGGATGAGCAGGTGACCCTGCCGGGGCTCGGCCCGCGCCGTCGCCGCCGGCTTCGGGCGGCTTTGCTGCTTGCGGCAAGAATGTCGGAGCAGCAACTGTTCATGGGTGGTGCGCTTGAGCACCCATCCAGCTGCCATCGCTACTTGCAACACCACTATCGGTTGCAAAACCGGGAAGTCTTTACCTGCCTATTTCTAAACAGTCGGCACGAGCTGCTGGCTTGCCGGGATATGTTTTTTGGTACGCTTGACAGCGCCGTTATATACCCCCGAGAGGTTGTCGCCACTGCACTTCGCCTGGGAGCCTCCGCAGTTATTGCCGCCCACAACCACCCCTCCGGGACCCTTGAGCCAAGCGCCGCTGATCTTCAACTCACAGAGCGATTGAGGTCTGCCCTTGCCCTGCTGGATATGAGGCTACTCGATCATTTGGTGATTGTGCAGGGTGATTACGTGTCCATGGCGTCAGAGGGGCTGGCGGGCTTTATTTAACGGACCCTTGCGGTCCTCACGGCGCTTTGGTATCTTGCGCTCCCTTTTTTATGTGTCCCATGGCGGTTTTACCCATGTCTCGAGTCTGTCAGGTCACCGGCAAGCGCCCAGTGACCGGTAACAACGTATCCCACGCAAAGAATCGAACCAGACGTCGGTTCCTGCCCAATCTACATAATCACCGTTTTTGGGTGGAATCGGAGAAGCGCTTTGTATCGCTGCGCATCTCACCTAAAGGCATGCGCATTATTGACAAGCGCGGCATTGACACCGTGCTCGCTGAACTTCGTGCTCGCGGTGAGAAGGTTTAAGGAGAAACGTCATGCGTGAAAAAATTCGAATGAACTCAACGGCTGGCACCGGCCATTTCTACACGACAGACAAGAACAAGCGCACGATGCCAGAGAAGCTTGAAATGAAGAAGTTTGATCCAGTGGCTCGCAAGCACGTTGTCTACAAAGAGGGAAAGATCAAGTAAGGCTGTGTTGATGTGTCCCGAATACAGGCCCCGGTATTGAAGTCAATCCCGGGGTTTTTTATGGACGCGAAGTCATGCCTGAACTCCCTGAAGTAGAGACCACCCGGCGCGGGATTGAGCCCCATGTTGTGGGGCGACGCGTAGTGTCAGTGATCGTTCGACAAGCCAGCCTGCGCTGGCCCGTAGAGGCCGCGTTACCCAAGGTGGCAGCGGGCCAGGCAGTCCTGCGCGCCCGCCGTCGGGCCAAGTATCTGCTGCTGGACCTTGAGACCCATACGCTTATGGTTCACCTCGGAATGTCGGGGTCACTGCGGGTGATGCCAGCGGGAGCTCCGACCCTTTTCCATGATCATGTGGACATTGTGCTGGATGATGGGAACTGTCTTCGCTACAACGACCCGAGGCGCTTCGGCAGTCTGCATCTGCTGAGCTCTGATGAGCACCCCCTGCTGAGCAACCTTGGCCCAGAGCCGTTGTCGGCGGAGTTTGACGGTGCCTGGCTTTATCACAGGGCGCGCGGCAGGCGTGCAGCGGTCAAGCAGTTTATTATGGATGGACACGTGGTCGTCGGTGTGGGGAATATCTACGCCAACGAGGCACTGTTCATGGCGGGCATACACCCTGCCCGGGCTGCAGGCCGCATCAGTCTCGAGCGTTACCGTCGGCTGGCTGAAGCGATCAAAGTCCTGTTGTTGGCAGCCATTGAACAGGGTGGTACTACCCTACGGGATTTTGTAGGCGGTGATGGTAAGCCCGGGTATTTTGCCCAACAGCTCAGGGTTTATGGTCGCGCGCAGCTCGCATGCCGCCAATGTGCGGGCATTTTAAGGGAGATCAGGCAGGGTAACCGGAGCTCGGTTTATTGCTCAAACTGCCAGCGTTAAGCAGGAAACTTTTGCTCTAATGCCAGTGCAACGGGTTCGGCAACAAAGGGAGCAATGTTGCCACCGAGGGAGGCAATTTCCCTGACCAACGAGGAGGAGATGTAAGCGAGGTCCTCCGCAGGCGTCAGGAATACGCTCTCAAAATCAGGCTTGATGGCGCGGTTCATGTTGGCAAGCTGGAATTCGTACTCGAAATCCGCCACCGCCCGCAAGCCACGCAGCACGCAATTCGAGCCCTGTTCAGAGACAAAGTCAGTCAGTAGACCGCTGAAGCCCAGGACCTCTACATTGTCGAGGTGCTGCAGAGACTGCTGGGACAGCGCAACGCGTTCTTCGAGGTTAAACAGGGGCTGCTTTTTCTGGCTTTCTGCAATCGCTACGACGACCCGGTCAAACAGCCGGGCCGCGCGCTCTACCAGATCAATATGCCCATTGGTGATCGGGTCGAATGTGCCGGGATAAACTACGGTTTGTGTGCGCATGGGCTCGAATTCTCCTCCCCTGACGCGCCGAATGTACACGTCAGGCTGCTCACAGACAAATCCTAACCCCCGGCTTCAAGCAACAGGTAACGTACCTCTCCCGCTATTTTGTCCCGCCGTATCGCCAGGAATGGGGCGAGTGGCGGCAGAGGTTGATTGCGCTGCAGTTCCATATAAACCAGCGCGTCATGGGTTAAAAGTTCCGCGGCTTGCAGGTGCATCAGAACGGGACCCAGGAGTTCGGCGGAGAAAGGAGGGTCAAGAAAGACCACCTCAGCGGGACGGCCTCGCCACTGCAGGCCATCGCCGCAGTGAGTATCTGCGCGAGAGGCAGCCCCCAGCATCGCAACATGCCTGCCAATAGCTTCAATTGCGGCTCTGGAGGTATCTACAAAATCACAGTGGCGGGCGCCGCGGGATAGTGCCTCGAGGCCCAGGGCCCCGCTACCCGCAAAAAGGTCGAGGCATTGAGCGTCACGCACCCTCTCCCCCAGCCAATTAAACAATGTTTCCCGGGTTCGATCGGACGTGGGACGCAAACCGGGAACACGGGGTACGTCTAACTTCCGGCCCCGCCATTCCCCGCCGATGATGCGAAGTCGGCCGGGCCACTGTTGCGTTGTACCTTTACGCATTTCTGCTCCCTTTCGGCGGTGCTACTATGCTGCGGTCGCGCACGGTCATATCGCACCCCTAACTAAACCTGATGAGCACGTTGCCATGAAACTCTTTGGGCGCAAGGATAAACCCTCCAATCCTGCGGAATCCACGCCGGAGCCCCTAGCAACTGAAGCGCCGGCAGAACCGATGTCGGCGCAGGAGGCAACGGGGCTCTACGGCCGGGTTCGAGCTGGGCTGACGCGAACCGGCAGCCAGTTTTCCTCGGGTATTGGCGCCTTGTTTCTGGGTAAGAAGGCGATAGATGATCAACTTCTGGAAGATCTGGAGACGCAGCTTCTGACCGCTGATGTGGGAATAGAGGCCACCCAGCGCATCATCAACGCTATTACTGGACGGATCGCCCGCCGGGAACTGGCTGATGGGGACGCGGTAATGACCGCCACACAGGATGCTCTCCTGGATATTCTGTTGCCTTGCGAGCAGCCGCTGACTGTAGAAGATCCCAAGCCCTTCATCATCTTGGTTGTTGGAGTCAATGGTGCAGGCAAAACGACGACTATTGGCAAATTGGCCAAGCGCTTTAAAGAAGAGGGCAAGCAGGTCATGCTCGCGGCGGGTGATACCTTCCGCGCCGCTGCCGTAGAGCAACTGCAGGTCTGGGGGGAGCGCAACGAGGTACCCGTGGTCGCCCAGCATACAGGTGCAGATAGCGCGTCGGTTTTATTTGACGCCGCCCAGGCTGCCAAGGCGAGGGGCGTGGATGTGTTGATAGCCGATACGGCGGGCCGGTTGCAAAATAAGGCACACCTGATGGATGAGCTGGAGAAACTGGTGCGTGTTATTCGTAAAGTCGACCCCGACGCCCCCCATGAAACCCTGCTCGTCCTCGATGCAGGCACCGGTCAGAATGCGCTAGCCCAGGCCGAGGAGTTTGACAAAGCGGTGGGCGTGACCGGGATTGCCCTGAGCAAGCTGGACGGGACAGCGAGGGGCGGCATTATTTTTGCCATCGCCCAAAGGCTGGGGCTGCCAATCCGGTATATAGGTGTCGGCGAGGGTGCTGCCGATCTGCAGGTTTTTGATGCCCGCGCTTTCGTCAGCGCCCTTTTTGACATCGAGAAACGTTAAGCGATGATCGAGTTTGACAGGGTCAGTAAGCGTTTCGCCGACCACGATGCCCTGAGGGATGTATCGGTCACCATCGACACAGGGGAGATGGTATTTCTCACGGGTCATTCGGGGGCGGGAAAAAGCACCTTTTTGCGTTTATTGATGCTTTTGGAGCGCGCGTCGATGGGCACACTGCGTGTGGATGGGCGTGACACAGCGCGGGTGAAAGGTCGGGATATTGGGCGCTACCGTGGTGAGTTCGGTATCGTGTTTCAGGATCACCAGCTGTTGTACGACCGCTCAGTGATGGACAACGTGGCGTTACCTCTTGAGATAGCGGGATTCCACCCCCGGGATATAAAACGCAGAACCCGGGCCGCGCTGGACAAAGTTGGCCTGCTGGGCCGGGAGAGAGTTAATCCGGCCGCGCTGTCCGGTGGTGAACAACAGCGCGTCGGGATTGCCAGGGCGGTTGTAGCCAGGCCGCGGTTTCTAGTCGCCGACGAGCCTACAGGTAATCTGGATCCCCAGTTGTCGGCCGAAATCATGGGCTTGTTCGAAGCGTTTAATCGGGTCGGCGTGACGGTCATCGTTGCCAGTCATGATTTGGCTCTGATTTCCCGTTTGCGGCATCGCATTGTGACGCTCAAGGCCGGACGCCTTGTCGCCGGGGGCGGGTTTTGAGCAGGCAGGGCGCTGGCTTGGGCGTGGGGCCGCGCCCACGCCCAATAACGTGGTTACATCACCACAGACAGGCTGCGTCGGGAAGCCTGCGCAGAGCGCTGGGATTGCCGGTCGCCACCCTGCTTACGTGGCTGGTGGTTGGCATCGTGCTCGCCTTGCCGGCTTCACTTCTCGTTATTCTGCAGAATCTTGAGGCGGCGACGCAGGATATGCATTCGCCGGCGCGGTTTTCGGTCTTGCTCAGCGCAGATGCCACTATTGATAAGGCGGCTCTGGTATCGCAACGGATTGGGGCTCGCATGGACGTAGCTGATGTGGTGTTTGTTGATAAAGAGCAGGCACTGGCTGGGTTCGCCGCAGACACCGGGCTGGAGGGTCTTTTGGCCTCGCTGGCTGAAAACCCGTTGCCACATACTGTTTTGGTAAACCCCCGCGATGACCTTGGATCTGAAGAGCTGGCTGTGTTGGCACGGGCTTTGGATAGCTTTGACGGGGTTGACGAGGTGGTTTTCGACACCCTATGGCAGGCTAGATTGATGGGTGCACTGCAATCTGGCAGGCGACTTGTATTTGGTATTGGACTGCTCATGGTGATGGGTGCTGTTTTGATACTTGCCAACACGATACGCCTCGCTATCGAGGCGCGAAGGGATGAGATTGTGGTGATCAAGCTGATTGGCGGAGGTGATGCCTATGCGCGAAGACCCTTCCTCTACACCGGCCTGTGGTCGGGTCTGGGCGGGGGCCTACTGGGTGCCGCCATGGCGGGCCTATTCTTCCTCTACCTCTCGGCGCCAGTGGATCAACTCTTGCAGCTCTACCACAGCGATCGGAGCTTCAGTGGCCTGGGTGTGATCGGGGTTCTCACCATGATGCTGTTCGGGGGAGGCATTGGCCTTCTCAGTGCGTGGCAGGCGGCGGCAGTGCAGCTTAAGGACCTTGAGCCCCGCTGACAGGCGGGGTGAAAAGTGAACTTTTCCGGGATTAGCACTCTCCAACCTAGAGTGCTAAAATAAGGGTATGTTGGGAGGAGGATCATACTGTGTCCGAATCAGGGAAAGTGATGGCAGTGGGGCATGGCGCCGTCATGTCGATGGCGCCCGGGGCAAATCTGCCCGCCTATGTGCAGGCGGTCAGTGGTATACCCATTCTGTCTGCAGAGCGGGAGCAAGCCCTTGCAGAGAAGCTTTACTTCGATGAATGTGTTGACTCTGCAAGAGAGTTAGTACTCGCTCACCTGCGCTTTGTTGTTCATATTGCGCGAAGTTATTCTGGCTATGGACTGTCAGAAGCCGACCTTATCCAGGAGGGTAATGTGGGCTTGATGAAAGCCGTCAAGCGCTTCGACCCCACCAAGGGAGTGCGGTTGGTTTCCTTTGCGGTGCACTGGATAAAAGCAGAAATGCACGAGTTTATCCTGCGCAATTGGCGCATTGTCAAAGTGGCGACAACCAAGGCCCAGCGGAAGCTGTTCTTCAATCTGCGTAGTGCGAAGAAGTCTCTGGGCTGGCTGAGCCCCGAGGAAACGCGGGCGATAGCTGCCGATCTTGGTGTCGAAGAGGCAGAGGTGCAGCGCATGGAAGGACGCCTGTCAAGCCGAGATGTGGCCTTCGACCTGCCATCAGATGCGGATGAAGAAGAAGCCTGGCAGGCGCCCCAGGCGTACCTTGATGATGTTTCCGCCGATCCGGCTCTGCGTGTTGAGGCGGAGGATTCGGCCAGGGACGGAGAGGTTCGTTTGCAGACGGCCCTGGCGGGACTGGATGAGCGCAGCAGAAATATTGTTGCCCAACGATGGCTCGCAGAACATAAATCCACGCTACATGAACTGGCGGATGAGTACGGTGTGTCGGCAGAGCGGATTCGCCAGCTTGAAGCCAACGCCATGAAAAAACTCAAAACTGCCCTCGCTGCCTGAGCCTGGGCAGGTGGTTGACGCCCCGCCCCGCTGGGTGCGACCCGCCGCCGCCATATTGGGCGCTAGCGGTGTGGCGGCGGGTGCGTTTGGTGCCCACGCATTGCGTGGTCAGGTTACGCCGGATTATATGCATGCCTGGGAGACGGCGGCGGATTACCAATTGTTGCACGCCGTGGTGCTGCTGGCGGTTTCAGGTTGGCAGTCGGGCTTCACGTCAAGCCGGGTCCGCTCCTGGTTGGTCAGGTCGTGTTATTGCTTCCTCGCAGGTGTGCTTATTTTTTCAGGATCTCTTTTCACTCTCGTGTTAACGGGTATTGGCGCGTTGGGGGCGATCACTCCTCTCGGCGGCACAGCATTGATTGTTGGCTGGTTACTTCTGCTGCGGGCTGGCCTGTTAAATCGTGACGATGGACCGGGAGTGCCGCCCCGGCCATGAGTGAGCCGAATCGGCCGATTCGCAGCTTCGTGCTACGGGCGGGGCGAATGACCTCCGGGCAGCAGCGGGGCTGGGACCTTGGTTTCGAACGCTATGGCCTGAGAATGTCCCGGGGGCTCCTCGACTGGGAGACAGCTTGGACTTCTGGGGGTCGTCGGGTCGTTGAGATCGGGTTTGGCATGGGGGACTCCCTGTTGACGATGGCAGAAGCGCGTCCCCAGGACCGATTTTTGGGTATTGAGGTCCACAGGCCTGGCGTGGGCCGCCTGTTGGGCCAGGCCCTGGACCTCGGGGTTGATAATATCCGAGTTTATGCAGACGATGCGGTTCAGGTGCTCGATAGCTGCATACCCCCGGGCAGCGTTGATTGCCTGCAAATTTTCTTCCCGGATCCCTGGCATAAGAAGCGGCATAACAAACGCCGGCTGGTGCAACCCGAATTTGTCAGGAAGTCGGCCTTGCTACTCGCTCCCGACGGGCTATTCCATCTTGCTACTGACTGGGGTCCCTACGCCGAGCATATGCTCGAGGTCATGGACTCAGAGGCCTTGTTGTGCAACACGGTTGAGGACGGCGGTTATGCTGCCCGCCCTGATTGGCGCCCAGCAACGAAGTTTGAACGTCGGGGAGAGCGGCTGGGGCACGGCGTCTGGGATCTGCTTTTCAGAAAGGCCAGCGCTTAGACTATGTGTCGATGAATCGCGCCACCACCGTGTCTAGGAATCTGAAGCCCAGGGGTGTTGTACCAATATGCCCGGGCACCCCGGACATCAGCCCTTCAGCGATAAGCGCTGACCTTGTGACGCCAATCCCTGTGGTGTCTAGGCCGGTTCGCTCCCGATAGAGCCGGTCTGATACACCGCTGCGCAGCCGGAGGGCATTGAGCATAAATTCCACGGTTAGCTGTTTGGGATCGACAACGTCAGTGTGGGGAGGCAGATTGGCGGCGATGGCGGCAAGGTAGTCCCGCGGGAGCCGGGTCCTGCGCATTCGACTTATGCCGCCATCAGATTGGGTTACTTTCCCGTGTGCGCCAGCTCCGATACCAAGATAATCACCAAAGGACCAGTAGTTCAGGTTATGCACTGACTGCTGTCCCTCGGCGGCCCAGGCCGAGACCTCATACTGCTTCAGTTTGGACGCCGTGAGGCGGGCTTCTCCGGCGTTCTGAATGTCGGCCAGAGTATCTTCAGTCGGGAGTGTGGGCGGACGGGACCAGAAGGTCGTATTGGGCTCGATGGTTAGTTGGTACCAGGAAACATGACCCTGTGACCGGTCTACGGCTTCGTTGAGATCCGCCAGCGCCCCGTTAATGGTTTGTTCAGCCAAGCCGTGCATGATGTCAAGATTGACGCGTTCAAAATTGGCTCTGGCCATAGCGATTGCTTCCCGGGCCTGAGCCTGGTCATGGACTCTCCCGAGCGCCTTCAGCTGCCGGTCATCAAAAGACTGAATGCCCAGGCTCAGTCGATTGACCCCGGCACTGCGATAACCCATAAATCGCGACGCTTCAGCGCTGCCGGGGTTGGCCTCCATGGTCACTTCGACACCACCCGGGATACCCCACAGCTGGTCGACTCCTGCCAGCAGGCGTCCGATACTCGCGCTGCTGAAGAGGCTGGGCGTCCCGCCACCCAGGAAGATGGAGTGCAGTCGCCGCATTGGGACGGTGGATATTTGCTGCTGCAAATCCCTGAGCAGTGCGTCGATATAGCCCGATTCATCTGCGGGATTGAATTGCTCATGGGAGTTGAAATCGCAGTAAGGGCACTTGCGTTCGCACCACGGTAAATGCACGTACAACGCAAGGGGTATGGCGCTAATATCCAAGCTGTTGCCTGAGCTTGGCAACAGCCTGGCCACGATGGCTCAAGCGCTGCTTCTCTACTGCTGATAAAGACGCGGCCGTTCTTCCGCTTGCGTCGACTGCAAACAACGGGTCATAGCCGAAGCCACTATTGCCACTCGGTTTGGCCGCGATATGACCGTGCCAGTAGCCCTCCGCTATTAGTGGCGAGGGGTCTTTTGGTCCGCGGAGCAGGATCAGCACGCATACGTACCAGGCCTTACGTTCCTCTCCTTCAAATCCGGACATCTGTTCCAGCAGTTTTATGTTATTCGCCGCATCGCCACCATCGGCGTACCTGGCGGAGTAAATTCCGGGAGCGCCATCGAGGGCGGGTACCACGAGTCCCGAGTCGTCGGCCAGCGCAGTGAAGCCCGTATGCTGTGCTGCATTCCGCGCCTTTTTCAATGCGTTCTCAACAAAGGTCAGGCCGTCTTCGAGGGCTTCGGGCACCTCGTACTTATCTTGCGAATGCAGTGTCAGGCCGGTATCGCCTAGTGCCAGCTGGAGCTCTCTCAGCTTGCCGGCATTACCGCTGGCGAGGATGGTAACGGGACGGTCTTCCTTCACTGGCTTACCTGCCTAGCTGCTTCCAGAGCTGCGTCTTGAATTTGTAGTGGTATGTTCTGTCGCTCCCCTGTGGTTGGAAGTCGAATTCAAAGAAACGCCACTCCCGATCTATAAATTCAAACTCTGCAATATAGTACGTGGCCGCGCCCTCGCGAATTTCCTTCAAATCCAGCGTCCCACCCTGGATCAGATCCCACGTCTCTCCGGTTATTGCCATGGGCCTGCCAGCGGTTTCACCCACCGAAACGTCACGGACTGACAAGGTCAGGATGGCTTTGAAGTCGCCCCGAGCGATTCCGTATTCCGCCGCAATTTCAGGGGTTAAAAACGTCGTGTATACAACACTGCGGTGGAGCTCGTATTGGTCAAAACGTTCAGACTGCTGGCTTTGGGCATTCGCCGACAGCAGCCCCAGTAGTAGCGTGATCATTATGGTTAAGCGCATGCGCGAATCCTGAAGATGGCTGTTGAGCCGAATAAATTAGGCAGCCACTGTCTGAACAGACGTGTCGTCGGCCCTGACACAATGTCGCGGTCTACGATATCGATATCGAGTTCGTCACATAGGGCTTCGAAGTCCCGGACCGTGCAAAAATGAATATTGGGGGTGTCATACCAACTGTAAGGTAAAACCTCGGAGACTGGCATACGGCCGTGCAGCCCCAGGTGCAGGCGGCAGCGCCAGTGGCCAAAGTTGGGAAAGGTCACCACAGCTTCACGCCCTATGCGCACCATGTCCCGCAACACCCGGTCGGGCCGATTGAGCACTTGGAGGGCGTGGGCGAGAATAACAATATCAAAGCTGCCTGCCGGAAAGTTATCGAGACCCCGATCCATATCCTGCTGCACAATATCGACACCGAGTCGGGTGGCGGCGATGAGATTCAGTGGGTCCAGCTCCAACCCCAGACCCTGGACCCGACGCGTTCGCTGTAGTCGGTCCAGAAAGATACCGTCGCCGCAGCCAAGGTCGAGAACCCTGCTGCCTTCGGGAATCCATGCTTCGACTTGCGTGAGATCGTAGCGCATCAGATTGCCACCTTTGCCATCCATGCCCGAAAAAGATCAGTGTAGTGGGGTTCATCCAACAGAAAGGCGTCGTGTCCCGCATCTGTTTGGATTTCCGCGTAGGTCACAGGCCTGCCAGATGCCAAAAGAGCATCAACCAACTCCCGGGAACGCGCCGGGGAGAAACGCCAGTCGCTCGAGAACGCCACAATGAACATTCTCGATCGCGTCGCCGCCATGGCGGTGGTCAGGGACCCGGCAAATCCGTTGGTAATATCAAACCGATCCAGTGCGCGGGTCATAAGCAGGTAGGTATTGGCATCGAAGCGTGTTGAAAACTGCTTACCCTGATAACGCAGGTAACTTTCCACCTGAAAAACCATTTCCTGCTCACTGGTCGGGCCCGCGGGGTTTTCCCGGACTTCCCGCCCAAACCGGTCGCTCATGCCGTCTGCTGACATGTAGGTCAGATGGCCAACCATCCGCGCCAGCGACAGGCCTCGAGTGGGCGTTAGTGACGCTTGTTGATAATGGCCTGCTAGCCAGTTAGGGTCGGCCAGAATAGCCTGACGGGCAATTTCATTGAAGGCGATATTCTGCGCAGTCAGTTTGGGCGCAGCGGCCAGCGCGACACAATTGCGAACCCGGTCGGGGTAATGTGTTGCCCAGTGCAGTGCCTGCATACCCCCAAGACTGCCGCCGACGACGGCCGCCCAGGCGTCTATGCCAAGCCGATCTGCAAGAAGAGCCTGGGTATGTACCCAATCTTCAACCGTGACCTGTGGAAAATCGGGTCCCCAGGGCCGTTCCGTTTCGGGGTTAAGGGTATTGGGGCCCGTGCTGCCATCGCAGCCTCCAATATTGTTGATGCAGACAACATAGAAGCGGTTGGTGTCGATGGCCTTACCGGGACCGATGTGTGCATCCCACCAGCCAGCCTTGCGATCCGCCGGGTCGTGGCGACCGGCAGCGTGGTGATTGCCGCTGAGCGCATGGCACACCAGCACCGCATTACTGCGGTCTCCGTTGAGGTCGCCATAGGACTCCATAGTCAGGTCAAAGCCATCAAGTGCCTTGCCTGACTGCAGTATCAGTGTGTCGTCAAAGCGCAGTTGCACGGGTGCAACGATGCCAATGTCACCCGAAGCGGCCACCCGTCAGATCCCGATCACAAGCTGCAGGGGCAGGCCCGCTGCGGCAGCCATGTGGCGCAGCGCTATCTGGATCACGTTGATGGCGATAAAAACCAGTATGGGAGAAAAATCAAGGCCGCCTGCTGAGGGTAATATGGAGCGCACTGGTGCCATGACGGGTTCCGTTATCTGATAGACCAGCAGTACAGCAGGATGGCGCGTACCGGGCGCAACCCAACTCACCACAATCATGACAATCAGGGCAATTAAGTAGGTATTCACAATAAGTCCAGTGACGCCTATAAGGCACCATATCAGGACGGTAAGCAGGCCGGGGATAGCGAAGCCCGCCAGCAGTAGCGTGGTGACAATGGCTACGGCCTGGACGGCGAGAGCCAACACCAGCACCCCGGCATCGAAACGTCCCCGCGTGGGGATGACGCGATGGAGTACCCGCAGTGGGGGGTTAGTTACCCTGACCACAAACTGTGAGATCGGGTTGAAGAAGTCCGCCTTCGCCGCCTGCAGCATCCCGCGAAGTACCACCAGAATGAGATACAAGGAGGCCGCCGTCTCCACCAAAAAAGCGGCAATTTCATTTAATGCAGCCATGATTACCCGAACTCCTCTGCCATTTCGCGGGCCCGGTCAAGGCAGGCCTGCATGCCCCGATCTACCAGGGCTGAAAGATTTGATTCCTCAAAGCTGGTCAGGGCACGCTCTGTGGTGCCACCCGGGCTGGTGACATTTTTACGCAGGGTGGCAACGGATTCATCGCTCTTTGCGGCCAGCGTGGCGGCACCCAGCGCAGTTTGCAGCGTCAGTTCCCGCGCCGTTACAGCATCGAGCCCCAGGCGTTCTCCGGCGGCGATCATGGCTTCCATGAAGGCAAAAAAATAGGCGGGCCCACTGCCAGATACGGCGGTAACAACATCGATGTGGGATTCAGTCGCGAGCCAGCGCGCACTGCCCACTACGCGCATCACAGCTTCTGCGCCACGCCGTTGCGCTTCGGAAACCTCTGGGCTGGCAAACAATCCCGAAGCACCGGCCCTGACCAAGGCCGGTGTGTTTGGCATGCAGCGCACTACGGGCAAAGCGGGGTGACCCAGCAGGGTTTTCAGTGAGTGCGTACTGATACCCGCGGCCACCGACATCACAACGCAGTTCGGGTCCAGGCGCTCTCTGAGCAGCGCGGTGGCACTCGCCATGAACTGTGGCTTTACAGCCAAAATAATCAGGTCGGCCGCGTTAAAAGCGCTGGAGGGTATCTCCGCTACTGCCTCAATGCCCACCGCCCGAAGCTGGGCCAGGGCAGCTGGACTGGGGTCCGCGGCGCACAGACGCTCTGGGGGGTAGCCAGCATCGAGCAAGCCACCAATTATCGCTTGGGCCATGTTGCCCGCGCCCACGAAGCCGATGTTCTGGGGTACTTCTTTGATGTCCAAGGGTTGTCCCCGTTCAAAAGTATTGCGCGCGGAGTATACCGTGGCCTCCGTACAGTTGGTCTAGAAAGCCAACCCCTCAGCGAGCGCCAAAGATATCCGTACCGACCCTGACCAAATTGGATCCTTCCTTGATTGCAGCTTCGAGATCGCCCGACATGCCCATAGAGAGGGTATCGAGTGATGGGTGGTAGGCTTGTAGAGCTTCGAAGAGCTCGCGTAAGCGGCGAAAGGCAGCACGCTGAACCTCTGGGTTTGTGGACGCCGCGGGTATTGTCATCAAACCCCGCAAACGGAGGTTGGGTAGCGACGCAACCTGCTCTGCGAGGGTCTGCAATTCCACGGGGCTTGCGCCGAATTTGGTGGTCTCATCCGACAACTTGACCTGAAGGCAGACGTTGAGGGGTGCCAGGGCGGGATCTCGCTGTTCGCTCAACCGGCTAGCTATCTTGTAGCGATCCACGCTATGAATCCAATCCATGGCGCTGGCCAGTGCCCGTGTCTTGTTTGACTGTATGGGGCCAATAAAATGCCATTCGATACCAAGATCTGCGAGTGCCTTTATCTTCTGTTCGGCCTCCTGGGCGTAATTTTCCGCAAATGTTCGCTGCCCGGCAGCCCAGGCATCCCGTATCAGGGCGGTTGATTTTGTTTTACTCACTGCTAAAACATGCACAGATCCCGGTGTTCGGTTTGCGCATTGCTCCGCAGCAGCGACTCGATCCCTGACATGTTGTAAATTCGTGGCTACATTTATTGTTCCCATACTGCCATCATAGCCCTATGCATCCGGGCAAACAGCGCATCCCGGGGGAGAAATTTAATGGATATAACTGAGTTACTCGCGTTCAGTGCCAAGCAGGGTGCTTCCGATCTGCATTTGTCTGCAGGGTTGCCGCCCATGATCCGCGTGGATGGCGATGTACGGAGAATTAATGTAGCGCCTCTTGAGCACGCGCAGGTTCATGATCTGATGTACGACATTATGAATGATCGCCAGCGCAAGGACTTCGAGGAGTTCCTTGAAACCGATTTTTCCTTCGAGGTTCCGGGCGTGGCTCGGTTTCGAGTCAACGCATTCAACCAGAATCGCGGTGCAGGCGCCGTTTTCAGAACCATTCCTTCCAAGGTCTGGACTATGGAGGATCTGGGGTTGGGGCAGGTTTTTCGGGATATCTCCCTGCTTCCACGCGGTCTGGTGCTCGTGACAGGGCCCACTGGTTCAGGTAAATCCACCACGCTTGCCGCGATGGTTGATTTTATTAACGACAATCGTTATGACCACATCCTTACCATTGAAGACCCCATTGAGTTTGTACATGAGTCAAAGCGCTGCCTCGTAAACCAGCGAGAGGTCCACAGGGATACTCTGGGTTTTTCCGAGGCATTACGCTCAGCCCTGCGGGAGGACCCTGACATCATTCTGGTGGGCGAATTGCGTGATCTGGAGACCATCCGGCTCGCGCTGACGGCGGCAGAAACCGGTCATCTCGTGTTTGGGACTCTGCATACGACCTCGGCGGCAAAAACCATCGATCGTGTTATCGATGTGTTCCCGGCAGCGGAAAAAGATATGGTCCGCTCCATGCTCTCTGAGTCCCTGCAGGGGGTGATATCCCAGACCCTGCTCAAGCGTCAGGCTGGGGGTCGCATTGCGGCCCACGAAATAATGCGCGGGACGCCTGCGATCCGAAACCTGATTCGAGAGGATAAGGTAGCCCAGATGTATTCTGCTATCCAGACTGGACACGCTTTGGGAATGCAGACCATGGACCAATGCTTACAGGGGTTGGTGGACAAAAAGCTGGTGACGCTCGAGACGGCACGTGAAAAAGCCCGACAACCGGACGGCATCAACTAGCGTGTCAAACCTTAGCACGGGAGGAGTGCTGCATCATGGATGAGTTACTCAAGGTAATGGTTGAACAACTCGCGTCGGACGGTTTTGTCACCGTTGATGCGCCGATTACCATCAAGGTCGATGGTGATCTGGTACAGGTTAACCGGCGCGACCTCAACGAAGCCGAGGTCAGGGAACTGATCAGCCAGACCATGAGCAGCGAGCAGCGGGAGGAATTCGCTGCGCACCACGAGGCCAATTACGCAATAAACCATCCGGAGCATGGCCGATTCAGGGCCAGCGCCTTTGTTCAACGGGGACTGCCGGGCCTCGTGCTGCGGCGCATCAGTGCCCATATACCTAGCCTGAAAGACCTGGGTTTGCCGGCGATTATTGAGCAGCTCGCCATGATCAAGCGTGGTCTGATTATTTTCGTGGGTGGTACCGGCACCGGCAAATCAACGTCGCTGGCTGCCATGCTCGACTACCGCAATGCCAAAAGCCGGGGCCATATCATCACCATTGAGGACCCCATTGAGTATGTTCATCAGCATAAAGGGTGCCTTGTAACCCAGCGTGAAGTTGGACTCGATACCGAGTCGTATGAAGTAGCACTTGCCAACACCCTTCGACAGGCTCCCGATGTCATCATGATTGGTGAGGTGCGCACCGCGCGGACCATGGAGGCGGCTCTTGCGTTTGCTGAAACCGGTCACCTGTGTCTGTGCACGCTGCATGCTAACAATGCCAACCAGGCCCTTGACCGAATCCAGAGTTTCTTTCCTGCAGAGCAACATAATCAGGTGTGGATGGACCTGTCACTCAATATAAGGGCGATGGTCGCCCAGCAACTGGTGCCCAGTAAGGACGGCAGCACCCGTACCCCGGTAGTCGAGGTATTGTTGGGTACAGCCCTCATTCAAGACCATATTCGCAAGGGGGAGGTGCACCTGATCAAGGATCTGATGGCGCGATCCAATGAGCAGGGAATGCAGACCTTCGACCAATCGTTGTTCAAGGCGTATCAGGCCGGAGTGATCACTGCAGATACGGCCATCCGTCATGCAGATTCCGCAAACGACGTTCGTCTCAACATTAAACTTGATGAGCGCGGGGGCAATGCGCTGTTGGATGATGTCGATTACGAAATGGAACAGGGCCCGCGTGGCTAGTTTGTCAGCTGTTCCGAAAGCCAGGTCTGGAGGATAACCTGTGCGGCATCTGCATCGATCGGATCCTGCTGGCCCTGTTCTCCCCGTCGCAGCCGCGCTTCCCGGGAGGACAGGCGCTCATCGACCAGCGTCACAGGAAGATTGAAGCGACCCTCCAGCTGACGACTGAAGCGCCTCGCACGCAGGGTTATTTCCCCGTCGGAGCCATCCATATTGATGGGCTCTCCAACCAGTAACAACGCTGGCTGCCACTCAAGCAGAAGGTTTTTGATGTCCGCCCAGTCAGGCGCCCCGTTATTGGCGCGCAGGATGCACAGGGGTTCGCAGGTACCCAAAAGACCATTACCCACGGCAACACCAATACGTTTTAGCCCCCAATCGAATGCCAGTATGCGTCCGGTTGCCATGGTCAGGCATGCCCCGCGGCGGCTGACATCAGCCGTATGTCAATGCCCAAAGATTGTCCTGCTGCCTGCAGTCGCTCCTCGCAGGGTGTCTCAAAGAGGATGTCAGCTTTTGCCGGCACGGTGAGCCAGCTGTTCTGCAGCAGCTCACCCTCCAGCTGTCCCGCCGCCCAGCCGGCATAGCCAAGGGCGACCAGGTGTTTCGAAGGCCCAGTACCATTGGCAATGGCGACAAGAATATCTTTCGATGTGGTCAGCCATATGTCCGCAGCGATTCCCAATGTGGAGTCCCAGTTGCCGTCCCCGGCGTGCAGTACAAAGCCATGATCAACCTGCACGGGCCCACCCGCCATGACCGCCTGCCCGGGAAGTTCATTCGCCTGGGATAAATCCAGATGTTGCAGGATCTGCCCAAGATCGATCTGAAGTGGTTGGTTCACGACAATGCCCATCGCCCCAGCTTCATTATGCTCGCAAATAAAGGTGAGTGATCCTGCGAAGAACCCGTCGCTCAGTGCCGGTGTGGCCATTAGGAAATGATTTTTAAGCGATTGGAACATGGCGGTCGCTATCGGTCCTTCCGTGACAGGCACATCAGTTTGATTCCCGTTGTTCTGTTCGAAATTGCCAGGTACGCACGATATCCAGACGAGGCGTTCTTTTTGCCAGCGCTTCGCTGAAAGGCGGAAAGGGTGCTGCGAGGACGACGGTGTCCTGGGCGGCCCGGTCCAGTCGTGGTTCTCCGGAAGACTCCAGTACGCGTATGCGCTCAAGGTTACCATTGGCCAGTACAGTCACCATCAGGCGCACGTCGCCTTCGGCGTTCAGAGGTTGACCGCGATAGAGCACATTACCGATTTGCTCCACTCGTGCCCGCCACCGCGACAGATACTCTGCATCCAAAGATCGGCGCGCTGCGACCGCACCGATGCGGGTACTCCTTGGCGTGCTCTGGTCGGACAGTGTTGAGACCGCCTGTTTGAGATCTTCCAATTGCCGCTCAACGGCCTCCGGCGTGATGTCACCGGGGTCCAGCTCTCCGTCCGCACCATCGAGCTCACGGGATATGGTCATGGTGGTTTGAATCTGGAGCTGTGCTATGGCCGGTTGCATTTCCGGCGCTTCAGCGATCCCCAGTTGATCCTGCGCGGCTACGTGTTGGGCATCGTCTGGCGCTTTGTTAGCCGGCGTGAGGAGCACAGTGACAGAGATGCTCTGTGTTTCAAACTTTGGCCAAGCGACACCGAAGCCAATCGCCAGTAGGACCATCACGTGTATCGCCGCTGCAGCGACAAACGCGGGTGCGATGGGTTCTCTCAGCGGCTCGGATACCAATGCCAGGCGTTCAGCGACCAACGCCGGACCACTCCGCTTCAATACAGTCCATGAGACGGGCGGCAATATGGGGACTGGCTTCCGCTTCGATTTCTCGCAGACAGGTTGGACTCGTGACATTGATTTCAGTCAGATAGTCACCGATCACGTCGAGGCCCACAAAGAACAGGCCCCGCCGGCGGAGATCCGGTCCTACCTGATCGGCGATCCAGCGGTCCCTGTCGCTCAGTGGCTGGACGCGTCCCGAGCCCCCTGCCGCAAGGTTACCCCGACTCTCGCCCGCGAGGGGTATGCGGGCCAGTGCGTAGGGAACCGCCTCGCCATTGATCATCAATATGCGCTTGTCGCCCGCGGCAATATCGGGCAGATAAACCTGCCCCATGATGGTTTGTTCCCCGTTGCGGGTAAGGGTCTCGAGGATCACGCTCAGATTGGGGTCGTCGGGTGCCGCCCTGAAAATGGAACGGCCACCCATGCCATCGAGCGGTTTAAAAATGACGTCCCTGTGACGTTGGTGAAACGCTCGGAGTTCCCCTGGGTTGCTACTG
>CALKDK010000038.1 GCA_938084055.1 uncultured Luminiphilus sp. | reverse complement strand
GTAGCTCCACTGCGGTGCATTTCAGCGAGCTCACCATGTCAGTCAAAACGGGACTTATTCTTGCGGGCGGTGGTGCCCGAGCGGCCTATCAGGTAGGTGTACTGCGAGCGGTTGCCAGCCTCCTGCCCCCGGACACGCGCCAACCCTTTCCCATCATCACGGGAACATCGGCTGGCGCGATCAATGCACTGGGCCTCGCCGGGCGTGGGGGATCCTTCAGGAGCAGGACCCGGGCCCTGTCTGCAGTCTGGGCTTCACTTGACAGCGACGCGGTCTATCGCAGCGATGCAAAGGCCGTTCTCAAGAATGGCCTGCGCATCGGCTGGAGCCTGCTACGGGGCAATCGACCATCAGAAAACCCCCTGGCCTTGCTTGACAATCGACCGCTACGCGCCCTGCTCGAGGATATTGTCCAGTTCAGCCGCATCGAGGATGCGCTGGACCGGGGAGAGCTGGAAGGAATTGGCGTAACTGCCCTGAACTATACCAATGGGCGATCCACTACTTTCTATCAGGGACAGGCCCATCTGACGCCCTGGGCCCGGGCTCACCGGCGCAGCATCTCCTGCAAACTCGGCGTCGACCATCTGATGGCATCCTCGGCACTGCCAACCCTCTTTCCTCCTGTGCGACTGGGCCAACATTATTTCGGTGACGGCGCGTTGCGCCAGTCCCGCCCCCTGAGTCCAGCCATTCGCCTGGGTGCCGACCGCCTGTTTATCATCGGCGTGAGTGAAAGCCAGGACGACTTCGAAAAAGACCCCGAAGCAGAGGTGGCGCCGAGCATTCCCCAGGTGTTGGGGCAGATGCTCAATGCCGTCTTTCTCGATTCGACCCAGACTGACCTTGAATCGTTGCAGAGAATCAACACACTGGTGGCCCAGCTCAGCGCTCGCCAGCTCCGCGATGCAGGCCTTCTGGACTTGCGGGTTATAGATACGCTCACCATCAGCCCGTCACGATCCCTGGGAGAGCTGGCCCGGGAATACATCCACGAATTGCCGCGCTCGATGCGCTGGTTTCTCGAGCGAACGGGCTCCATCAAGGCAACCGGCTCAGGAGGGGCGCTGTCCTATATCCTCTTCGAGCCCGGTTATTGCCAGCACCTGATGCAACTGGGTTTTGATGACACCATGGCCAAGGCCGATGCCGTAAGAAATTTTTTCGGCGTTGAGCGGCCTCAAGGGGACCGCCAGCCAGACGACAATACACCCCGAGGACGGTTCGACAGTCACACCAGCCGGCTCACGGAACGATGGTTACAACTGATTGGCAGATCTCGGTCAAACGTATAAAGTCACCCGTCATTTCCATCTTTTTAAGGATAGCCAATGCGTAGGCTCTTTGCCGCCCTTGCTACGGGCTGGGCCCTGACCGCCCTCGCCAATCCCTTTCCTTCTACGTATCAGGCGCTGTCGAGCACAGGCACGCTCATTACCAACGCCACAATACTCACGGGAGATGGTCAGCGGCTTGATCAGGCAGACCTGTACCTAAACGAAGGCCGGGTAGCCGGTCTGGGCGAATCCCTGAATGTCCCCGAGGGCACCCTGATAATCGATGCTGCGGGCGGCTGGATTACGCCGGGAATCATTGACGTTCACTCCCACCTGGGTGTCTATCCCAGCCCCGGCGTCTCTGCCCATTCCGACGGCAACGAGGCGACAGCGCCCGTCACGGCTGAGGTCTGGGCAGAACACAGCGTGTGGCCCCAGGATCCGGGATTTACCCGGGCCCTTGCCGGTGGCGTCACCACAATGCAGATTCTGCCCGGCTCGGCGAACCTGTTTGGCGGGCGGAGTGTCACCCTGAAAAACGTACCCGCCACGAGCTATCAGGCCATGAAATTCCCGGGCGCCCCCTATGGACTGAAGATGGCCTGTGGGGAAAACCCCAAGCGCGTGTACGGCGGTCGTAAGCAGGCCCCATCCACCCGAATGGGTAATGTCGCTGCCTATCGCGCATCATGGATTCAGGCCCAGCGTTACATACGCGACTGGGAGCAATACGAACAGAAAATGGCGAAAGAGCAGTCCTCCGATGCGGAGGACAACGGTAACAGCGCACTGGCGGCGGCGCTGATCAAACCGCCTAAGCGCGACCTGGAGCTCGAAACGCTGGCAGGGGTCTTGCAGGGTGAGATTATCGTGCACATGCACTGCTATCGGGCCGACGAAATGTTAACCGTGCTCGATATGGCACAGGAATTCGGGTACCGAATGGGAACATTCCACCATGGTGTGGAGGCCTATAAAATTGCCGACGAGCTGGCAGAAAACAATGTCTGTGGTGCGCTGTGGGCGGATTGGTGGGGGTTCAAAATGGAGGCTTACGATGGCATCCAGGAGAATATCGCCCTGGTTGATCGCCCCGCCAACGGCTGCGCTGTTGTGCACTCAGACTCCGATGAGGGGATTCAGCGCCTGAACCAGGAAGCAGCCAAAGCCATGAGTAAGGGACAAGCCGCAGGGCTTGATATTCCGCCCGAGCGTGCCATTCGTTGGATTACCTCAAATGCAGCAAAATCGTTGGGTATCGATTCCCAAACCGGAACCCTTGCGCCGGGTATGATGGCGGATGTGGTGCTCTGGAACAGCAACCCCTTCAGCGTCTATGCAAAAGCCCAACAGGTCTTTATCGATGGTGCTCTCGTTTACGATCGTGACAACAAAGCACTGCAGCCCGTATCTGACTTCGAGCTGGGACAACTGACGGGGGCCAGCCGATGAAAGCGAAACTCCTCATCCTTATACTGCTCGTAGGTGCGCCGCTAGTTGCCGCGCAGGATCTACTGATCACCAATGCCCGGCTGCACACACAAACAGATGCCGGGGTTATCGAGTCGACAGATATCCTGATCACGGCGGGTCGTATTGCCAGAATCGCACCCCGAATTCCGACTAACAAAATGATCCGCATCATCAATGCCCAGGGGCAACCCGTAACCCCAGCGCTGTTTGCCGGCGTCACTGTGTCTGGACTCAGCGAAGTGGAAATGGTTCGGGAATCGGTGGATAGCAGTTACAGCGCCCTCTATACCGATTTGATGCATCCTGAGTTTGATGTTCGCCTCGCATACAACCCCCATTCCAGCGTGATTCCCATAACCCGCGTTGAGGGCTTTGGCTATACCCTGCTGACCGCTACCCGAGGCGATCGCAGCCTGACCGGCCAGGGCGGCCTGGTTCGTTTCGATGGCGGCTACACAAGCTTTGAAGGCCAACCAGCGGTGTTTATACAAACCTCCGGTAGCTCCGCCAGCAAAAGCGGCGGTTCACGGGTGGCCCATTGGATGCTGCTGCAACAGGCCTTCGCCGAGGCCGCTGGGGATCAGGATGCAGAGCTGCTCAGTCCCGCTGGGATAGCGGCACTGAATTCGGCGCGCAAGGCCGGTATTTTTGTTTTCGCCGCCGACCGGGCGGCCGACATCATGCGTGTCCTGGCATTTATTGACGAGCGGAAGATTTCCGGAGTTGTCCACGGTGCGCGGGAAGCCTGGATGGTCGCCGATGCCCTTGCCGATGCCGGAGTACCGGTAATCCTGAATGCCCTGGACAACCTGCCTGCTGACTTCGACTCACTCGGTTCCAGGCTCGATAACGCCGCCCTGTTGCACGAGGCCGGTGTGAGCGTCATGTTCAGCAGTGGTGAGACGCACAATGCGCGCAAAGTACGTCAGGTTGCCGGGAATGCTGCCGCCAACGGCATGCCCCACAGCGCAGCCCTGGCCGCCATATCGACGATACCGGCAGCGGTTTTTGGCGGCGAGCCGCGCGGCGTTGCGCCCGGTGCCCGTGCCGATCTGGTCATCTGGAATGGTGATCCACTGGAGGTAACGTCACAGGCTGAACAGGTCATTATGGGAGGAATTCCCGACACCATGGTCAGTCGCCAGACCTTACTTCGAGACCGCTACCTACCGGAGAACCCCAGCCTGCCCAGGGCCTACCTACAGCCCTGAACCGGAGCCGGATACAGCCTTGGGCGCTGTCCGAGGTAGCCTCACCGGGTCACCAACCGGAGGTAGCGGGGGTTAAGGAATCTGACGCAGCCAGGCTATGATCACATGCCAGAGCAGCAGCGCGGCCGTAATGCAAGCGAAGCCCCCGGTGTATCGCCAAAACAACGCCGCGGCGCCTCCAACCCCACTGAAATTGAGGGCGGGGTTCCCGCTCAGGACGAACCCGAGCGGAAGCCACACCATGGTCCCGGCCAGTGCAATCAGACTGCACCGGAAGAACAGCGACCTGCCCCTACCCTGATTGAGGGCGACGCCGTTGGCAGAGAGCAAAACCAAACTGGCCAGTAAATTCCCGAGGGGAAGTCCACCTGGCAGGACGACCAACAGCACAGACTCCATTCCCGACAGCAGCGGCACCAGGCAGAACGCAAAAACACAGAGCAGGAAAAGTCGCCTGCGCTGCTTGGAGTGCAGTGGTCTTCTGGAAAAACCCCCGGCCTTGCAGGTCGCTTGTATCGCCTTTGGAAGCCTAGTCCTGCTCCTGACGAGGGGCTGCACCGCGCAGCGCCTCAATGAGCGACGTAGTGGAATAGCCCTCGATAAAATCAAGCACCTCCACGGACCCACCCCCAGCCAAAACCGAGTCCGCGCCGGCAATCGCCTCGGGGAGGTAATCACCCCCCTTAACCAGAACATCAGGTTGAACAGCCGCTATCAGCGCTGCGGGAGTGTCTTCAGAAAAGGGCACGACCCAGTCCACCGAGCGCAGTGCCGCGAGCATGACCATACGAGCCTCAAGGGTGTTGACGGGCCGGCCTGGTCCCTTCAAGGCAGCAACAGAGTCGTCGTCGTTTACCGCGACAATCAATCGCCCACCCAGCGCCCTTGCCCGGGCAAGATAGTCGATATGCCCTCGATGCAGAATATCAAAGCAGCCATTGGTCATGACCACCGTCTGGCCGGCTGCCTTGGCCGCGGCTACACCCGTGAGTAACTCATCCCGAGACACGATATCGCCCATGTGGGGCAGTGGGCGCGTTCCCCCATCCGCCAGTGCCGCCGTGAGTTCAGTTGGCGACACCGTCGCCGTGCCCAGCTTGCCCACGACCAGACCCGCAGCGGCATTGGCAAGCGCCGTGGCATCTGCCATGGACTCACCGGCAGACAGGGCGGCAGCCAGTACCGAAATAACGGTGTCGCCCGCACCGGTGACGTCAAAAACTTCACGGGCCCGGGCCGGGAGGGACACCGCGTCCTCGCCCCGCTGCAGCAAGGTCATCCCCTGCTCGCCGCGGGTGATCAGCAGCGCTTCAAGATCCAGCTCCTCCCTGAGGGCGCTGCCGCGCTGCAGCAGCACCTCCTCGGAATCGCAGTGACCTACGACCGCCTCAAATTCCGGGAGGTTGGGGGTCATGATGGTCGCACCCCGATAGCGCAACAAATCAGTGCCCTTGGGGTCCACCAAGACCGTTTTTCCAAGTTGCCTCGCTGCCTCGATTAACCCCTGAACCCCAACCAGAGTACCCTTGGCGTAGTCACTGAAGACCACTGTATCGACTGCACCCAGCTGGGCCTTGACATAGCCGCTGAACAGATCGTCAGCATAGGGCGCGAGCGAGGCTTCGAAGTCCATGCGCAGCAGCTGTTGATGCCTGCTTAAAACGCGCAGTTTTACAATGGTCTCCGGTGCTGCGGGGGACACCGCCCAGGTCACCCCTGCGGCCTCAACCACTGCACGCAGCAGATCCGCAGACTCGTCCTCGCCACATAGGCCTGCCAGAGTGACTCGGCCTCCCAGGGCGGCGATATTCACCGCGACATTGCCTGCGCCACCCGCCCGACAGGTGTTATCACTCACCCTGACCACCGGAACCGGCGCTTCCGGACTCACCCGGTGGGTGCCACCTGACCAGAACCGATCAAGCATGACATCGCCGACAACGAGAACCGAGACAGCGTCAAAACAGGGGCAATTCGGCATGGTAATGCTGACCTTGGGTCGTCCAGATAGCGGGTATTGTACCTCGGGCAGGCGCTATCGTATGCCCGTGAAACCGCCTTCTGAGGAGCTGCTGGCCACTGGGGGCCAGCGGTACTCAGCCCCCGGGATGGGCAGGCCTGCGCTCCATGGCTAACGGCAAGGCATCAGCACCGGTGTAACACCGTGTCGGTGCATCCAGCGACAGCTTATCGGTACTCTCTGTGGAGGCTTTCATACGGTCTTTAATCGTCGGACCACCTGAGACAGGTCGGATACAGCCTCAGCAGGATAACGGGCTTCATGTGCCGTAACCTGAAACAGCCGCCCAATACCCGCCGCCTCCCCCGCGGCAATATCTGAGGGTTTGTCCCCAACCAGCACACAGCGAGCCGGGTCAAGGCTCCAGTCCTGAAGCCCCCTGAGCAGCATCCCGGGCGCCGGCTTACGACAGGCACAGGTCTGACGATAGCCACCCTGGGCCTCGGTGGGGTGATGGGGGCAGTGGTAGATTGCGGTCAGGGAGACGCCAGCGTCCCTCAGGTGGTCGATCAATTGGGTACTCAGCAGGGCAAAGTCACCTTCGCTGTAATAACCCCGCCCAATTCCCGATTGATTGGTCACAATGACCAGGCGATACCCGAGTTCCTGCAAGGCAGCGAGCCCAGAAACAGCACCGGGAAGGAACTCGAACTCTGACCAGCGTGATACATAGCCCCGGTCGACATTGATAACGCCGTCTCGATCGAGAAAAACAGCCGGGGTTGTGGCTTCAGCAAATGCGTTCATTCAGGCGAGTTCAAGTCCTGATTCAATCCCCTCGCACAGCAGGTGACCCATAAGAATATGGCACTCCTGAATATGCGCCGTGGTGGTCGAGGGGACCACCAGGGCGACGTCGGCCAATTCCTTGAGCTGCCCACCTGTCTTCCCGGTCAGGCCGATGGTTGGGCAGCCCAGCGCCGTGGCGGTGCGGCAGGCCCTGTTCACATTTTCCGAGTGACCCGATGTGGAAATAGCGATGAGGACATCCCCGGCCGCAGCCAGCCCCTCGACCTGGCGCTCGAACACCGCATCGTAGCCGTAATCGTTGGCTATTGCGGTCAGCGCCGAGCTATCTGTGGTCAACGCCAGGGCCGGAAGCGCCCTGCGATCGCCGACAAAGCGTCCGACTAATTCCGCGGCAATATGCTGGGCATCTGCTGCCGATCCACCGTTACCGCAAAGCAGAATTTTACGACCGTTTCGCAGGGCTTCAGTGCACACCCGCGTCGCGCGCTCGATGCCATCAATTTGCTCGCGAAGCGTCTCGACAGTCGCCAGATGCTCATCAAAATAACGTTGAATTCGGCTGCTCACAGGTCCCTCGAGTTCATCTTGTGCTGCTATCTATCGGCGGGTGGCCCCTGATATCCCAATGCAATAAAGCCGGTGTGTCAGGGCCATGATACCAGTGACGCCCCCGGCAATGGGATACCCATATGAGAACTCGAACCCCGACCACAGGCGCTGCCATCGGTCCTGTCATGGGGGGCACCCGTATGCCCTGACTTCAGCTTACCACCCCCCGGACCAAGCGCCTCCCACCGCCCCGCCAGGGCGGTTCACCGCGTCAAGGCGTTCCCGGACGACCCACCACGATGGCCTGCAGTAGGAGCCGCACTAGGGGTTAGACACTTCGCCCCCGACAATCACCGCGCCGTCTTTCATCACAAAGTCCGGAGATTCCAACACCGCAACATCGGCAAAGGGATCGCCTCGCACAGCCACGATATCAGCGACGTAGCCTGCCCGGAGCTGTCCCAGTTCGTCCTCTACCCGCAACAAAGTCGCAGCATTTACGGTCGCCGCCCGCAGAGCCTCCATAACAGGCATGCCCGCCTCGACCATAAAAACAAACTCCCGACCATTGGCACCATGAGGTGACACGCCTGCATCGGTGCCAAATGCAATCGGCACACCGCGCTGCCAGGCCTGGGCAAAGGTCTGCTGAATTTGCGGCCCCACAGCTGCCGCTTTTGGGCGCACAACATCGGGGAGCTTTCCCTCCTGCTCAGACAAATCAGCGACCCACTTTCCTGCCGAGATGGTTGGCACGTACCAGGTGCCACGCTCTTTCATCAGGGTCATCGCCTCTGCATCCATGTAAGTCCCGTGCTCCACCGAGTGAACGCCGGCACGGATGGCCCGCTTCATGCCCTCGGCGCCGTGGGCGTGCACCGCGACCACAAAGTTGTAGTCCCGGGCGGCCGCCATGATCGCCTCGAGTTCCTCATCGGTAAACTGGGGGTTATCGCCGCTCTTCGCCAGTGACAGGACACCACCGGTCACAGTCAGCTTGATAACGTCACTGCCATCCTTGTAGCGCTGGCGAACCGCCTTAAAAGCCTCATCCGGGCCATTGATCACACCCTCTTTAGGCCCCGGGTCACCCCGCAAATCCTCCCGCAGGCCGTTGGTGGGGTCGGCGTGGCCACCGGTTGTGGCGATCGACTTGCCAGCGGCAAAGATGCGTGGGCCCACCACGATGCCCTGGTTGATGGCATCGCGCAGGGCAAAACCTGCCTCAATGTCGCGCACCCCAAGGTCTCGGACCGTTGTAAACCCCGCTTCGAGAGTGCGCCGGGCATATACGGTCGCACGCAGGGCAACATCCGCCGAGTTCATGTAGAAGCCCTCGGCGTAGCTTGCCGGGGGGTTCAACTCCTGCAGCAGATGCACGTGCATATCCATAAAGCCCGGCATGACCGTGGCCTCACTCAGATCGATTACCGCAGCAGTAGCGTCGGTGACAAAACCAGACTCCACAGCGACGATACGGTCATCCTGAATGCGGATGGTTTGTTCACTGAGTATTTTACCGGCGGCCACATCGACCAGCCGGCCAGCATGAATCAAAGTATCGGCTCCTGCAGAGGCTGCCAGAAAGAGTGTGTAAATCAGCACATAGCGCATGAGAAAGTTCCGGATGGGTAAGGTCTAGCATTGTGCGCCGCAGGGGACAGTGAAACAACGCTGGGAGAGAATGATGAATCAAAAACCACCCGGAGTCAGCCGCTGTTGACCGGCCCAGAAAGGGCTGAGCATCGTGAGCACTCGAGCGGACAATGGGCAGGCTGTGGGTGTTTGGTGGCGATCAGTGTGTCAGCACTGCCGGGTCCCGCACGCCAAAGCGAGAGCGGCGAAATACAGCCTCCCAATGTCAGTCGCGCTGCAGTTCTAACCGCATATCAGCGCCCAGTTTCTGGCTTACCGAGGGACATCACTGGGTTCAACCTGCGGCGACAGGTTGCTTGTTGATGGGTTGGGTCAGCTCCTGAGGCTCAACACTGAAGCCGATAATCGCGGAATACCCCTTCGTCTCCTCCCGGTGCACCACACCGGCAGCCGCACTGATTCTGGTGCCCCGCCGACAGGTATAGGGCGCCTCGTGCCCCTGGACAGTGAGGGTGAGCTCGCCATCCGTGACATAGACCAGCGCATCAAAATCGTGCCAATGAAAATCATTGGATTCCTCCGGGATATCCAGCGTCATGGCATGAAAACCCAGCGCCTCAATTTCGGCATAGGCCTGAGCCTCATCTTCAAAGGCTTCTATCGAATTCATCGTTTCACTTCCTGCAGTTAGCAATGACTGTGCACTATACCCGAGTTGCGCACCAACCCCGTACGACAGCCGTCACCCGGAGATGCGGCCCCCGGTCAGGCAGGCAGTGCATCCAGCGCCGTCTGTAACGTATCGGTAAGGTACTTCGAAATGCCCTCCACAAGGTAATCCGCCTCCAGGTAGGGATTCATGATAACCATTCGCACCACAGTGAGTTGTTCCGCATCGACGTCACCACGCCAGGTGTTGACCAATTGACAGATCAGATCACCGTAGTTCTCACAGCCCAGCTGCGTGCGCGTTGCCGATAGCTCGGCACTCTCACGAAATGCCCTGATGACACATTCGGTTTTCTGGTTGGCCGAGCTCAGCGAGTCGCCGAATGAGGCGACCGCAAAGCAAATCACATTCGAATCACTGGGCTCGAGCATCCGGATATCTTCTGCAACAGCTGCAATCACGCCATACAGCCGCCGGGTTACCTGGAGGCTCTGGTTGAGTAGCCTGCCGTGCCCGCCAGCGTCAAGGGGCATGACCCGGGCACTCAGCCAAACAGCGCTTGGGCCGGTCGCCGCCCGAGAGCCCTCCAGCGTTGTCGACCAACTGGGAAACTTGGCCTCCGCAGTTTCTTCCAGGTAGGGCGCATGTATGCTGGAAACGGCATACGACACGGCATCCGGTACAATGATAGCGCCGCAGGCGTAGGGCACAAAACCCAGTTTGTGGGGATCCAGCGTGACCGAATTGGCCTGCGGGATAGCGCCCAGTGCACGCTGGACCGATGGGGATAGCTCACTGCCACCCTGCCCCCTCAGCGTGCTGCAGAGGTAGCCTCCGTAGGCCGCGTCGACGTGGTGCCAAACATGAACGCCGCGCTCATTGGCCAGCCTGCCAAGCAGACTGACCACCCCATCTACCGGATCGATCATGCCCAGTTCCGTCGTGCCCGCAACGGATACAATCATCAGAACGGGTCGTCCCGCCGCCTCAGCCTCATTGACTCGCGACAGGAGGCCCTCCGGGCTCAATCTCCCACCCTCGTCGAGTTCACAACCCCACACAGCCTCGCGCCCAAAGCCAAAAATATTGGCGGCCTTGGGCCACGAATAATGTTTATTCCCCGGCACAAGAAACACCGGCTCGGGCCACTCCTCCTGAAGTTGCTCGGCGACAAGACGCGACATCGCCAGCGATCCTCTCAGGACGCCGCTGTACTCCATAAGATCCTTTTCATTCAGCCCGTGTCGCGCCACCTCACGATGGTAAACAGGCCATCCGCAGTGCGCCCAAGAAAAAAGCGGCGCCTCACTGTGGCCCCGTAATTTCAAGCAGACTCCCAGGGCCAGCCAGTGATCCAGCCGATAACGGGCCCGCCAAACAGCTTCAAAGTTGGCAAGGGTCCCACCGGAAGTAAAATGACCCCGCGCCGGATGTGGGTCGAAACCCACCATGGTGGCGAGCAGGTTAATGGCTTCGGTTTCGAGAGAGGAAGCCACAATAGCAGCCTCACGGGACGCCAGGTTGGCGTTCTCAAATAGCATGGCCATGTGACCGAGGAGCGCAGGCACTGAGACGTCTGACACCATGTGACCGAGATAGCGCGGGCTGAATGTAGGAATCTCCTCGCTTAATAAAGCGAGCAGTGAATCCAGTGCATCCTGTACCGCAGCCGCACTACCCAGCTCAGCGTCGACCGGCACAGGAGCCCACTCAGGATCAACGGCAAATCGTGTTTGGCGACGCTGGATGGTAATCTCCAGCAAGTGCCGCCAGAGCCCGGCAAACGCCTCTGCCTGTTCAGCTTTGGGGCCAATAAAAAGTCCCGGTTTCTGCTGATATCCCATAAAAAAACCTTTCGAGAACGAAAGCCCAGCCAACGCCGGGCACGCCCTGTTTATCAATAATTAAAGCCACGGGGCTTCAGCCCGGACACCGGCGAAACGCCCAAGCCAATAGTATGAACCCAAACAACGCCACGGGTCTTGGTAATCCTAATGATGATGCAAATCTGTGCTCAACCCCTGCGTTGGAATAGCGCCAACACCACGACCGCTATCCAAAGGCGGTGCATCACACAGCGCGCTTGCCAACTGCCAGCTGAAACGCCATATTCTGCAGCTTTGATCCCACTCAACTCAAGGAGAGTCACGATGACCCTAACCCGTACGCTGAAAGCTGTCTTGATCAGCACCCCCCTACTCGTGGGTGCCCACACCGTCTCTGCCGCCAGCATGGCAGATGAACTCATGTCCGCGCTCAAATCCTGCGGTGCCGATGCCAAGACCATGAAAGCGGCACAGGACATGATCAAGAAAAGTAAAGGCAAGCCATCGGATAATGCCATTGATGATTTCATCGACAGCATCGACAGTGACAAGCTCGCAGACTGCGTGGACGACGCCCTCGATTGAGCTGCAGCAAAGCCTGAACCGGGGACAGGTGGCAACAACAGGCGGTATACAATGCCGCCAGTGTGGCTGCGTGATGGTTCGGTGCGTCAGCTGAAACCGCCAAGCAACCTTTAACATCCGCAGACCTGCGGCAGGGCAAGCTGCAACCCAGGAAGGGAACCTGAACAAGGCCAACATTCATGGAACGAGAAGCCGCCGCGCAGAGTCACCGTCGCAAGCTCATCCTCGGTTTGCTGCTTACCGTCCTGCTCTACGGTCTGGCGGGATTTTTTGCTGCGCCATGGGCGGTGCAGCGTCTCGCGGAAGAGCAGGCCAGGAAGACCTTTCAGGCCGCACTGACCATCGAACGCGTTGCCATAAATCCTTTTGCGTTAAGTCTGGAAATCAACAACCTAGAACTCAGCGACCCGGCGGGGCATGCCGTGGTGACCGCGGAACAAATCTTTGTCAATTTCCAGCTCTCTTCGCTTTTTAACTGGGCCTATACCCTGGCTGAACTGCGCTTGTCAGCCCCGAGGCTTGATCTCGTTCGCGACACCGAAGGTGCTTTCAATATTGATTTTCTGCTGCCCGGTTCTGACGAAGCCGGGCAAGACCTGAACAGTGAACCGGGCACGCTGCCGCGATTCCTGATTCATGACCTTGACGTTGAGGATCTGGTTGTCGACTGGCGGGACCGGGCCGGACATAACACAGTCCATACGCGACTTGGACCCGCTAGCATCGCCATCAAAGCGCTCAACACGCTCCCCGACCGGTCGGGGGAACAGTCTGTACAAATTGTGTCAAATGACCTGGGCACCCTCGGATGGTCAGGCACTATCGGCCTGAATCCGCTTCACTCCAGCGGCGAGGCCTCTATTCAGGGTGCAACTTTTGCCCTGCTTTCCAGCTACCTGCGACAGGATCTGGGCTTCGACATTGATCGCGGCTCTGGTTCAGCCACCTTTAACTACACCATAGCCGCGGCACCCGAAGGGGGGGTTTCTGCATCGGTCAACAATCTCAGTATCGATGTTTCCGATCTTGGACTGCAGTCCCTCGATCCGACGGATAATCTTGAGGGGCGTGTGCTGTCACTTCCAGACCTGCAACTTGTGGTCGAGCGTATCCAGTGGCCTGCACGCACGATTGAAGCCGACTCCGTGAAGGTAAACGGTGGATTGCTCAACCTTCGACGCGATGCCTCTGGCGGATTGAACCTCATCCCTGGCCAAGCATCAGACAGGGCTGACCAGACTTCTTATGATTCCTCAGGGGGGACACCTTGGGCGGTGTCGCTCGAACAATTCGCCGTCACGGAGTTTGTTCTCAACTACGAGGACCAGGGGGTGACTCCCCACGCACGGGGCGGAATGACCAACATCAATCTGAATGTCGAGGGGCTAAGCAACCAGGCCAATACCGCCTTCCCGACAACCCTTTCATTTGAGGGCCAGGCGGGGGGCCGTGTGACCCTGGAGGGTAAACTGCAGGCCTTACCCACATTGGACTTTAGCTTTGATATCCGGGCCGAGCGGGCGGGCCTGAAGAATCTGCAGCCTTACCTTGTACCCCTGGCAGATGTGGAGATGGCGTCTGGCAGCCTTGATCTCCAGGGTCAAATCTGGGGAAATCAGGAACAACCCCTTTACTTTGATGGCGCACTCACCATCGCCGATCTGGAGCTCGTTGAAACCGACGAGGGCACCCGGTTGGGCAGCTGGCAGGCCATGGACATGAGCCGAATCCGTCTTGATCTCGCCCAGAACGATTTGCAGATATCGGAAATAACCTTCATCGCGCCGTACGCCGAAGTCGTGATTGCCGAAACAGGCGCACTGAACCTGGGTCGCATCAGTAAAGATCGGGATGATGGAGAACAGATCGCCACCCCCCCCTTTTCTGGCAGCGTACCGCCCCATCCAACTACGCCAGCTGCCGCTGCTGTCGAAACCACGACAGGGAACACCCGGCCACCGCCCCTGGCGCTAACCGTAGGCAGGGTGATTCTGGATCAAGCGGCCGTGGATTTTTCCGACTTTTCACTGCCCATACCATTCGTCGCCAACATCACGGGCCTTCAAGGCAGTATGACAACCGTTTCCAGCGCGAGCCGAGAACCCACGGCACTGGATTTTGAAGGTGCCGTAGACGAATTCGGTATGGTCAGGATAACGGGCACGGTCACGCCAATGGATCCCGGCAGTAACACCGACGTGGCCGTGGTATTCCAAAATATCGACATCCCCAAATTCACCTCTTACAGCATCCCCTTCGCCGGACGCGAGATCTCTGAGGGTCGTCTCGACTTGAATCTTGATTACCGCGTCGAAGCAGGCCAATTGGTGGGCGAAAACAATATCGTAATCAGTAAGATCGCGCTGGGTCAGAAAGTACCTCACCCCGAGGCCACGTCACTGCCACTGGACCTGGCCATTGCACTACTCAAGGATGTGGAAGGCAACATTGACATTGACCTGCCCGTAGCCGGTGATGTCAATGATCCCGAGTTCAGCTATGGCGGTGTTGTTGGCAAGGCGATCGCTAATCTCATTGTCAAAATCGTCGCCTCGCCGTTTATGTTGTTGGGCAATCTGGTGGGAATGGAAGCAGGAGAGCTCGACAATCTTGTTTTTAATCCCGGGCGCGTGGACCTGACGCCCCCGGAGATGGAGAAAATCGCAAAATTGGCAGAGGCGCTTGAGCTCAGACCGGAGCTCTCGTTATCCCTACCGCCAACCATCGCCTCTGAGGCAGATACCCGAGCGCTGCAGGTGAAGGCACTGGAAGCACAGGTCGCAATTCGGATGAACACGCTGGGCGATAAGGAAGGCATGTATGCTGATAATCGCAGGACCGTCCTTGAAGCACTGTTTCAGGAGGCGTTTCCAGAGAGTTCGGAACTCGAGGCATTGCGAGAGTCGTATACGATGACCGCCGAGGGGCACAATGAAGATCAGTTTGACAGTCCAGCCTACGCATCTGAATTGCAGGGATGGTTAATCGACTTACAAAGGGTGAATGATGCAGATTTGGCTGAGCTCGGCAGGATGAGGGCCACCACGGTACGGGACGCAATCCTCACGACTGGCTCGGTGACTGACGACAGAGTCTCCATTGTTGCAGCACTTGAAGTTAGTCCAGAATCTGACAACACCCTGAAAATGCCGGTATCACTGACCGCACAGGGCAACGAGCTCTGATATGAACAACCACGAGTTGTCCCACACCCAAAAGCCAGGGCGGCAAAACCACTTGCACCCCGCGCCGTGCGCTGTCCGCGCCGGGCCGGAGTAATCGACACCATGAAGATCCTTCTTGCTGGTGGCACAGGACTCGTAGGAGACGCTGTCATTGACGCGGCGCACGACGCGGGCATATCCGTTACCACTGTTGGGCGCCGGGTTACCGGCCGGGCCGCCAACGAAATCATCGTCGATTTTGCGGCGCTGCCTGCGCTACCGCCTGCGGATGCAGCCATCTGTACTTTGGGAACCACCCTGGCCAGGGCGGGCTCACGGGCTGCATTCATAGCGATCGACCAAGCCGCAGTACTGGCCTTTGCCCGGGCCGCCCAAGATACCGGCGTCAAACATTTCCTGATCGTGACGGCCGTGGGCTCCAATCCCCGGGCATCGGTTTTTTATGCCCGGGTAAAAGGTGAGGTTGAACGTGACCTCAGTAAACTGGGCTTTACACGACTGGATATACTCCGCCCCGGACTCCTGCTGGGGGAGCGTCAGGAACACCGGCGGGTTGAACGGCTTTTGCAACACATGGCACCGCTGACGGATCCCCTGATGCGAGGTCCTCTCGCACGCTATAAAAGTATTTCGGCTCAAACACTGGGCCAGGCGCTGATCGCGCTCTGCCGGGAACAGCGGCCCGGCGTGTATTACCATGAGAGCCCTCGGTTACACGACCTCGGCGAAGGAACCAAGCGTCCCTGACCCCGGTATCTCATGGCAGCTTTTTATGCACCACCCCAGACGCTCGGACGCCCGCCACTCGCCGCCGGATGAATTTTGAAAAATGATGACGCTGACAGGGCATAATACCCCTAGCGTACGTCGTCGCCCCCTACCTTCAACCCGGGATGAGCCATGCAGAACAAAGCCCTGCGCCGTGTACTTGAAAATTTCATGTTCGTGGCAACCCTCTGGGCAACGGCCCAGGCTGCAGTGGGCACCCCCGAACTGGACACGCCCCAGGTATTCCTGCGCGGCATTGCCTATGACATCACCCTCAATGGTGTCGACACTGGCAGCACGGCGCCCTATCTGCAGGTTGGCGACAGGATCTACCCCGGTGAAATCAGCGCGCCAGGCTTTGTTTACAAAAACGTTGTAGCCGGCGATGAATCCCGTCTTTCCCTGGCGGCTCAGGCAGAGGGAGCGGTGCTCGTCGCGACTGATGTACCCGTCATTCCCGCCTGGATCTCCATACTCCCTCCCCTTTTGGCGATCGGGATTGCCTTAATAATCCGTAGTGTCCTGCCAGCACTGATGCTGGGTTTGTGGTTGGGCGCGTGGGCGCTGGAAGGCATGACACCAGAAGGTGTCGTCTACGGCCTGTTCAGCAGTTTCGAAGTCTATGTGGCGAGCGCTGTGGCAAATCCTGACCACGTGACCATCATGCTGTTCACTTTCATGATTGCCGGCATGGTGGGTATCGTGTCGCGCAACGGCGGTATGCGCGGCATCGTTGAACTCATTATCAAAGGTGCTAACAGTGCCAAACGCGGCCAGCTTGCGGTCTGGTCGCTGGGCCTCGTTATATTCTTTGACGATTATTCCAATACCCTGGTCGTGGGCAACTCAAGCCGATCCATTACCGACCGGCTGAGAATCTCGCGGGAAAAATTGGCCTACATTGTCGACTCAACCGCAGCGCCCATCGCCACCATTGCGCTGGTCACCACGTGGATTGGCTATCAGGTCAGTTTGATCGGCGACGCGATAACGCACCTGGATGGATTGTCCATGAGTGCGTACAGCATTTTCCTTAATTCGATCCTGTACAGCTTTTATCCCTTCATGGCGATGCTGCTCGTGGTATTGATCATTACCACAGGACGGGAATTTGGACCGATGCTGACCGCCGAACGTCGGGCACGCTCAACAGGCGTTACGGCACCGCCCGTAAAATCATCGGTTGGTCAGGATGACGAAGCTGCTCTTGCCATGAAAGCCGGCCTGCCTCCCCGGGCGATTAATGCCCTGCTACCTGTCGCGGTGATGGCGGGCAGCATCATGGGGGGGCTTTATATAACGGGCGAGGGAGACTCCGTCAGTGAGATTGTAGGGTCAGCCGATTCCTACCGATCGTTGATGTGGGCATCGCTGCTCTCGGCATTCTGTGCCGTCGTTATGAGCAGCGCTCAGCGACTGCTGAGTCTCGAGGAGATCGTCGATGCCTGGATCTCTGGTGCCCGCTTTACATTTGTCGCCATGATTATCCTGGTCCTGGCCTGGTCAATGGCTGAAATCAGCAGTGAGCTACACACGGCGGAATTCCTGATTGCCAATCTTGGCTCGAGCTTGCCAGCTCCCATGTTACCGGCCTCGGTGTTTGTCCTGGCCGCGTTCACGGCCTTCTCGACCGGCAGTAGCTGGGGCGCCATGGGTATTTTACTGCCGCTGGTTTTACCCCTTTCATGGGCCATCATGGGTGCCAACGGACAGTCTGACCCGGAGCACTATTACCTTCTGTACTCCTCCGTTTCAGGGGTTTTGGCGGGGGCTGTCTGGGGAGACCACTGTTCCCCCATTTCGGACACAACGGTCATGTCCTCGCTCTCTGCAGGCTGCGATCACATTGAGCATGTTCGAACGCAATTGCCCTACGCCGTACTAGCCGGAACTGCCGCCTTGCTGGTAGGCACCGTCCCCACCAGCTTCGGCGTTCCCTGGTGGATTGGCATGCTGGGTTCTGCCGCTGTGACAGCGATTGCCCTGCGCCTGCTGGGACAACCGGTCGAGGACTACCACTCCGAGCAGTAGCCCGCCAGGCGAACGTGAAATCCGGCAGCGTGTGGCGCAGCTGCGAAGCGGCCGCCGTAGCGCTGAATTGCAAACCGGCGTGTTGTTTCCTGTCCAAGGCTCTTATACTTTGCGCAACACGTGACGCGCTGGCGACAGCCATCTAACGGCAACCTTGAAGAGTACGCAGATTTCATGACCACCTGGACCTTCAAATCGGAGCGAGGCCGCCGCTGGCACAGTGGTGCTCTTCTCTACGTCCTGCTGGCATACGGCTCAGGTTGGTGGCTGCTGTTCAGTGGCGGTTGGGCGGGGTTCCTGCCCGGCGTGCTGATACTGGGGCATGGCATGATCATTGCCGCCTACCTCATTCACGAATGCGCCCACAACACGCTGTTTACCAAAAACCAGCATAACGCCCAGTTGGGAGAATGCCTGGGGTGGATAAGCGGTTCCTGCTACGGCATGTTCAAGGATATCCGCACCAAGCACTTTCGGCATCACGTCGAGAACGATGACGTGATGTGGTTTGACTACGAGGCTTTTTTTACCAGGCACCCCGGTATCTATAGGGCCACCCTGTTTTTTGAATGGCTTTACATACCGGCCCATGACATCTTGATGCACAGCATTATGGTATTGACCGCTTTCGTCATTCCCCAGCGGCGCAACCAACTGCGCCGCAATTTGGCCGTGATTATTGTCCGTGGCGCCCTGCTCACCGGGGTTTTCCTGATCAATCCCACAGCGCTTCTGGGCTACGCCATCGCCTATATGTTGTTGATCATCGTACTGCGGTTTGTCGACGGACTTGAACATGACTACGGCTATCACACGAACCTGTTTGGCGAGTGCATGTCGGAACACAAGGGAGACCTGAAGTGGGAACAGGAACACACCTTCAGCCCCATACTGTCCTGGCGCTATGAGTGGGTAAATTGGCTGGTGCTGAATTTCGGTTATCACAACGCGCATCACGCCAAACCGACGACGCCCTGGTTTGAGCTGCCACGGCTGCACCGTGAATTGTTCGGCAATGACCCGGAGACAGTCATTCGACTGTGGCCCCAACTGGTCATGTACCACCGCTATCGGACGCACCGAATCTTCCATGACGCACCGGGCCTCACCTCTGTCAGTGGCGGCGAGTTCCTCAAGGCAGCCCAGGCAGCAAGGGTGACCGGGGGCAATGCCGCGTCGTTTCTGACTGCGTTTTAGAGAATGCCCCAGCAACTTGAAATCTACCAATCGCTGTGGGGCATGGAGCAGCGTATTCCGGGCCAGACCGAAGCCACGCCCGAAACGCAAATGAAGCGCATAGCGACGGCGGGCTACCACGGGGCGTGCATCGATCCCAACGTATCCGAGATCCCTGAAAGTCTCGAGCTGAAACCCATCTTCGAAGACCTCGGCCTCCACTGTATGGTTAACGCTTTTCCCCATAGCGAAGAGACGCTTGAACCCCTTCTGGATATGGCCGCAGCCCTTAATGCCACACAGCTCAACATCATCGCCCAGGTGATGCCGCTTAAGCCCGATGATGCCGCCGCCGTTATTGAGCGCTGGCTGAAGCTGGCTGCCGGGTATCCCTTTCCAGTACTGATGGAGACCCACCGCAACAGCACACTGAACGACCTTTTTTATACGCTAGAGGTGCTCAACCAGGTACCGGATCTCAGGCTGTGCGCCGATCTGTCGCATTTTGTTGTCGATCGAGAGCTGCAGTTACCCCTTGAAGAACCCGACAAGGGATATTTCAGTCAAGTGATTGAGCGCTCAGATTCTTTTCAGGGACGTATTTCCAACAATCAGCAGATTCAGATCGCCATTGAACACACGCAACATGCCCCATGGGTGCAGCAATATCTTTCGTGGTGGGAGGAAGGCATGTCTGCCTGGTCACAACGGGCAACCCCTTCCGGAACCCTGCGCTTTCTGGTGGAACTGGGACCACCGCCCTACGCCATTACCGATGCCGCGCATCAGGAATTATCCGATCGCTGGCAGGAGGGCCTGATGCTTCGCGAATGGGTGGAAGCCATCTGGAAAGCGCTTCCGAGCCGATAATCGCAGGTCCAAACGGTCTTTTGCCAGCGGCACGGTGTGTTACTGAGTTCATCCGCAGACGGCTGGGCAGCAGCGGTTACAGGCCCGGCTGAGCGTCGTGGAAATGATTCCCACAGCGAAAAAAAACGGTGCCGAACTCCCCAAGCCACCCGCCGACTACCACCTCTCAGGCGAGCGTGCTGGCGATCAGATCGAGTCCCTCTGCAACCTCATCACGGGTGTTGTAATGCGCCAACCCCAGGCGGACTACACCTTCGACCGGGTCAAGATCTAGAGCCCGCGCGACCTCCATCGCATAGTTGTCACCCCAGTGACAGAATAATCCTGCAGCGGATAACTGCCGTGCAATAGCACTGGGCTGGCACCGGTCGTGGGTAAACGAGAAGGTGGCCACACGATGCTCCAGCGTGGTGGCACCCTGCATCTGTAAGCCGGGTATGGCGTTGAGACCTTCAAGTAACTGCGCCGAGAGTTTATCCTCGTGCTCGCCCATCGCGCTGTACGCCGCCGAGAACAATGCCCTGCGGTTGCCATCAGCACCCACCAAACCAGCGAGCCACTGGAAATATTCCAGAGTGCCCATCAGGCCGGCAATCAGCTCAAAGGCTGGTGTCCCCGTGCTGAATCGATACGGCAAATCGTCACTGGCACAGCGCAGTTTGTAAACATGAAGCGATTCCAGTAACTCCCTGCGACCAAACACCACACCGAGGTGGGGCCCAAAAAATTTGTAGGGCGAGCACGCCAGGAAGTCCACTCCGAGATCAACGACATCAATAAGACGGTGAGACGCGAACTGTACGGCGTCGACATAGACCAGTGCACCTGCCTTGTGGGCGAGGGCCGTCAGTGCCTTGACGTTGTTTACGCCCCCCGTGAGATTACTCGCGTAATTGAGCGCCAAAAGTCGGGTTCGGTCATTCAGGAGCGCCTCAAGCGCTGCAGGTTCCACCCGCCATGTAGTGCGATCAAAATCCAGCCAACGCACGGTGAGATCATTATCTTCCGCCATCTGGAGCCAGGGCGTCACGTTTCCCTCGTGTTCCATGCGGGAGATGATGATTTCGTCACCGGGAGAGAAGCGATGCGCGAGGCTTCGCGACAACTGGTATGTCAGCGTGGTCATATTGGCACCGATGATCACCTCCCCCGGGTCGTCGGTACCCAAATAATCCGCAGCTGCCCGGATCGTCTCTGCAACCATGGCGTCGACCGCTACCGACGTGCTGTTAAAGACGCCGGTATTGCTGTTGTAGCGGTGAAAGAAATCCGTGATCCGATCGATAGTGTGCTGTGGCACCTGCGTACCTGCCGCATTGTCGAAATAAATGCGACGCTGGCCGTCGTCGCTAGTGGCGAGGGCCGGAAAGGCGGCACGCACCTGATCGATGGGGAATGCTACTGGGTCCACTTGCTAAACTCCTTATGCACCCGCTCACCGAGCGGTCGTTTGAACGATAAACACACAACAGTCCCACAGAGCAGGGGCGTCACCGGTGCTGATCAAAAAAATCCAGTACCAGTGGCCACGACCAGTTCAAACCGTAGATATGGCCCAAAGTGCTACGGCAGTCGAGCACCGGAGGCCATGGACTGTCTGCACTGCAGCCACGCCAGCCGCGGCAGTCAACACCTTCGGCACCGACGTCTACAGGCTGTGGCGACGATGCGATGTCACAGCCATGGGCTTCAGCCCAAACCTCGGTAATCGCTGATGCCCCCGTGTAGTAATACACGTCGCCGTCGGAGGTGGTCGTATAGCGTTTATCGCCCCAGGCACCGGGGGGAACCGTCGGATCATTCACCCCCGTAATTGACAAAACTGGCATACCTCCATCACGAACGGGTGGCTCGAGATAACCCCGATGGGGCAGACCAATAATCGGCGCTATAGCGCGGAAGGTCTCTGCGGCCGTCGGCTCCCGGCCAAGATCCCATGTGAACATGCCACCGTTTGAGCCGCCGACGGCATAGACGCGGGCAGTATCGACACACAGATTTTCCCGTGCCACCCGGACAAGCGAGACCGCATAGTCCAGGTCATTATCGCTGCACTGGGTCCAGGAGCAGCCGTTGGCGGCCACAGCAGCGCAGGATGAATAGGTGTAATCGGTGGTGCGGTCATCATCACAAATGGCATCGGTATCATCCGCCACGCCGGTATTCTTACCGTCCCCATCAAGGCCTGTTGTTGAACCCGAAAACGACCAGGATGCGGGAGATCGAACCAGTTCTTCAGGTCCCAGACCTACCGGCGCCAGCAGGATAAACCCGCGCCTGTCCAACTCGCTGGTCACGATGGACCTACCAAGAAACTCCAGCGCATCACCGCCCCAGCCGTGAAAAGCTACAATCAGGGGCGCAGGTCGCTGGGGGTCGTAGCCCGCAGGCACATGCACACGAAATTTGCGTTCCCTGCCAGCCCGTTGGATCGCATACTCCCCCGAAGTCCACTGTAGCTCCGGACACTGCACTACCCCTCCCTGCCCCGGCTGTGCATTTACAGAACGCTGTTCCTGCACCGTCTGCAGCAGCTTCGTAAATCGGACCTCCGAGGACTCGGTTATAGCGCTCTCTGCACTGGCGCCCACCGAGCAGAGCAGGCAAACTGACAGTGGTAACGCAATCAAAGCGTGGCATAAGGACAAAAGTTGCAAACACCGATTTTCCAATCAACTGCAGAGACTACAACACCTCTCTGTGCGGCACATCCAGATTTATTGCCCGAGTCAGAAACAGGACTCGTGGATGCCTGGCCCCGGAACTGTGCAGGACCGGAGCAGCTGGGGGCTATGCGGCCCATCGGCAGCTGGGCAGCACTCCCCCGGCAAGTTGGTGTGAACCAACGCGATGGCTGACTCCGACAATAAGAGAACACAATCAAAATGGATCCCGCGCTTGGTGGCAGTCGCGTTTCTCCTGTGTGCTATTCCACCCATAGTGTTTCTCCTGGGTGCACTCCTGCAGTGGGGGGGCTGAGGCCCCCAGCCAGTCACGATGGATTTTCCCCAACAAATAGCGCCATAGCAAAGGCACCCCGGCATTACCCCCGGATACACACGGCGAGCCATGGGTAGCCAGAGCAGGACCCAAAAATCCATCCAACACAGGACTGCGCGGTAGCCTTTATCTATGCTCCGCCAGCGAGCTGATCGAGCTAATCGATGAACGGGTGCCTGGTACGGACCAGTGGTCTGGCGTCCGGATCTGATCTCAAATAGGGTACCCCATGGCACCGGTGCGCTGTCACTGCTACCGAGGGTAACCTGGCAGGTGAGCACAGGGGCTACCGGCCTATTGCTGCACTGGGCTGAGCGTCCTGCTGCGCGAAGCACCGCGCAAAAACAGAAAATTATGGAGCCAGGAACAATGCATACCGGTAACCAGAGACAACGCTCGGCGGCAATAATTGGCGCAGGGTTTGGCGGCGTTGGCGCAGCCATCCGCTTGCTTCGGGAAGGCATTGACGACATTACCGTATTTGAACGGAGCCCCGGTGTAGGGGGGGTCTGGCAGAGTAATAATTATCCCGGCGCGGCTTGCGACGTGCCCTCGCATCTTTATTCCTTTTCCTTTGCCCCCGGAACTGAGTGGTCCAGGCGATACGCGCCCCAGGCTGATATCGAGCGTTATCTGAATTCCCTCGTTGACGACTTCGGCGTGCGTCCGCATTTACGCTGCAATACCACCGTTGAAAAAGCTGCGTTTGATGCTGCGACGGGGAGCTGGTGTATCACAACCAGTGATGGTGACACGCGCCATTTCGACTTGCTCATTGCGGCTTGCGGGCAGCTTTCCAACCCAGCAATTCCAGATCTTAAGGGTGTGGAACGGTTCAGCGGGCCCAGTTTCCATTCGGCTACCTGGGAGCATGATTATGACCTCGCTGGCAAGCACGTCGCCGTGGTGGGCACGGGTGCCAGTGCCATCCAGTTTGTGCCCGAGATCGCAAAACAGGCTGGCCAGGTGGATATCTATCAGCGCTCTGCACCCTGGATACTGCATAAATTTGACCGCGAATATCCAGCCTGGGAAAAACGCCTGTTCCGCGCTCTACCTGCCCGCGTAGCCTTGAGTCGGCGCTTTTTTTTCTCCGTTTTCGAACTGCTGACCTACGGTTTTACCAATCGGCACTGGGTGCTCGCCCCGATGGCCCGACTGGCCAATGCCTACCGGAAAAAAGAACTGGGCGGCGATCCCGATCTCCTTGCAAAGGCTACGCCCGATTACCAAATAGGCTGCAAGCGAGCCTTATTTACGAATGATTGGTACCCGACGCTCAAGCGTCACAATGTAGAACTGATTCACGGCGACGCTCCCGAGGTGACAGCCAATGGGTTGATCGACGCCGACGGTGTGGAACGAAAGGCCGATGTGATTATCTGGGGAACAGGCTTCAAAGCCCTGGACTTCGTTGCACCCATGGCAATTTACGGCCTCGACGAGCAGGAGTTGAGCGCCGTCTGGGGGGGACGTCCCGAAGCCTACCTCGGCACTACGGTCTCTGGCTTTCCGAACATGTTTTTGATGTATGGTCCCAACACCAATCATGGTTCAGGCTCTGTTCCCTACTCCAATGAGTGCCAATATAACTACATAATCGACGCCATCAGGCGTCTGCGAGCAGGTGACTATCGGTACCTTGACCTGAGGACCGAGGCTCTGGAGAGCTGGCGTGAGGAAATGAGCGAGCGCAGTGCCAAGACCGTATGGACCCAGGGGGGATGTACCAGCTGGTATATCACGGACAGCGGCGTCAATACCAACAACTGGCCGGGCCCCTGGCTGGAGTACAAGCGTCGAACAAAACGTCTCTTGCTGGAGGACTATCACTTCGTCAGTTGACAGCTATTTGCTGCGTCAGGTCGCACTCTGGCCTCAGTTCACGCCGCCAGGAGGGCGGCTATGGCCGTCTCCACCTCAGCCCGCGTGTTCCGGGGAGCCCGTTGTCCGCGCTGGTCCATTTGAATAAAAAGCGTATGGCCCTCGATGATCGCGATGGCGAGCCCCGCGACCTGACCGCATTTTTGCTCCGTAGGGTTCGGCCGCGCCTCCCCTAGTAAGCCCGTAAGGGCACCGGCTATTCACCTGCAGCCGACGCTGCTGGAGAGAACGAACATGAACCGTTGATGTCGTATGTAGCCTGGAGCAGAGAGATGGGCTTAACCTCGGACATGATCTGCCGTACTCGCGTTTCTGGAGCACCATCACCTGTGACCAGGGTAGGCACATACCCGAGCAGTAGGTATGGCGGAAAAATTCACTGGCATCAGACCAACCGCTACGCAAGAGGCCACCAAACCATCTGATGCGGCTAAGCGCCTTGCCGGGCCTGTTCATTCCTCAATGCATTCAGCGCCTCCTCATAAGTTTTGAAATAACCCAATATGAGGTCCCCAAAGCTTGCTTGCACGCGCACGTGATACATTTCCAGTTGAGGGTTGTAGTCGATCATTGCACCTTCCAACAGCTGCTTCATGGTTTCTGTGCGCCAGCTATACCAAGAAAATATTTGGTGGGAGATGTAATTGCGACAGGCTGCTGGTTTTACGCGACCGACTGCAAATACGGGGAGATCTAGAGACCCATGAAAAACGGTTATTACCACGTCGTTGTCTTTGCACTCCTGTTCGCCGTACCCATTCTGGTGGTGCAGCAGGTAGGACTGGGACTGCTGTCCTGGTTGGCCAGCCTGGTCCCGGTGGCCTATCTCCTGACAATACTTGTCCGCTCAATGCC
>CALKDK010000037.1 GCA_938084055.1 uncultured Luminiphilus sp. | reverse complement strand
GACGCTTGTGTAGCCCGTTTTAAGCCCATCGACAGACGGGTCCTCGCGCAGCAGATGGTTGCGGTTGTATTGGGTTATGTCGTTATAGGTGTACGACAGCTCACGATATACCTTATACCGCTCAGGATGATCGCGAATGGTTGCCACTGCGAGAGTGCCAAGATCCCGGGCGGTGGTCAGGTGTTCGGGATTGGGTAAGCCGTGAGTATTTTCAAAGTGTGTGGCCGTGAGGCCCAGTTGCTCGGCATAGTTGTTCATGAGCGCCACGAAAGCTTCCTCACTGCCGGCAACATGCTCGGCGATCGCAACTGTTGCATCGTTTCCCGAGGAAATCACGATTCCTTTTTCCAGCTCGCCAACAGTCACCCGCTTACCCGGCTCAATCCACATGAGGGACGAGCCCCTGAAGGTCGGATTCTGGGACCAGGCGTTACGACTGACGGTCACTTCATCATTGAGGGACAGGCGTCCGGCATCGACCTCCTCAGCCAGAATATAGGAGGTCATCAATTTGGTCAGACTGGCGGGAGGTAGCGGTTCATCAATATTGTGTTCAACCAAGACCTCTCCCGTCGCGAAATCCAGCAAAAGATAGGCATCAGCATTGATACCCGGAGGCGCGGGAACCAGCGAAATCGCCCCCGCGGGGGCAATGCAGACCAGGGCAGTAAGGACAACAACAGCAAGTTTTTTCATTAAGTTAGGACGATGTGATGGCGACGAGGCGGAACCCTATGGTAGCAGTGACTCGGGAGCAGCGGCAAAATGCCGGTCGGGAGTTGCCTCAGGGCACCGGCTGACCCTCTGGCAGGCCCACCGCTTTCAGGTCCCACTGGGCAGCGTTCACTGCTGCAGAGTCAGGAAACGGCCCGGCACGCACGCGAAATAGCGGCGGCTGTAGCTCCACAGCCGCCTCCACGGTCGTGGAAATCGACAGTACAGCCCCGGCGCGCTGTGCCAGCGCGTCGGCGGCCGCGCGGGTGGAGAATGCACCCAACTGCAGATGGCGATAGCTAACGGCGCGCATATCCTGCACCCCCGGCACGTCAATGACCTCAAGCAGCACCGTTGCCGTTCCCCTATCGGCAAAACCCAAGCGCAGAGCCGCACCATAGGACAGATCTATAAGTCGCTCGCTGTGGAAGGGCCCTCGGTCATTGACGCGCACCACCATACTCGCACCGTTTTCCTCGTTGGTGACCCGAACATAGCTGGGTATTGGCAGACTCCGGTGTGCAGCGGTGGGGCCATAGACACTGAAGCGCTCCCCGTTGGCGGTAGGTCGATCGTGAAATTTCAGTCCATACCATGACGCAATACCCCGCTCCCGGTAGCCCTGTGCGGACGTCATAACCCGGTAGGTTTTTCCATTGACGGTGTAAGGGCTGGTATTTCCCGCAGGGGTAATGGGATCAGGAGTTGGCGTGGCATCCGGTACCGCAGCCGGGTCGATGGCGGGTGGTGCCCGATCACTGAACTCCCTGCCAGCCGGGCTTGTGCAAGCCAACAGGGTTGTGCCGAGCAACAGGCAGCAAACGCGCAATCCCCTACCCATTGGCGTTTGCCAGTGCCTCTATCTCCTGGCTCAGCTGCCAAACACTCAGGGCATACATTGCGCTGTGGTTGTATCGGGTAATCACATAGAAGTTTTCCAGGCAAAGCCAGTACTCGGGCCCATGGACGCCCTCCAGCTGCAGCGGTGTGGCCATCAGGGTGATGTCCGTGGCGACTTTGGGTGCAAATCCCTGCTCCGCCAGCTCACCCACCGAGTGCCGGGGTTTCAACCCTCCCTCAAATAGTGTCACAGGCGCACCGTCATTGTTGGCGGGGACCACGACTGCCCCTCCCGGCTGCCACCCATGTCGAACAAAGTAATTAGCGACGCTGGCTATTGCATCATCAGGACTGGCCCAAATATCCGCAACGCCATCGCCATCGTAGTCCCGGGCATAGGCCCGGTAGCTTGAGGGCATGAACTGGCCGTAACCCATGGCTCCTGCGTACGAGCCTTTAAGCGCCAGTGGGTCTCGCCCGCTTTCATAGGCAAGAATAAGAAAATTCTCGAGTTCGCCGGTGAAAAATGGCGAGCGACGCGGATAGTCAAAAGCCAGCGTGGCGAGCGCATCCACAACCCGGTAGCTGCCCGTGATTCGACCGTAGTAGGTCTCGACACCGATTATTGCGGTAATCACTGATCCGGGCACGCCGGTTTGTGCACTGACGTTGGCAAGCGTGGCCGCATGCTCAGCGGCAAATGCCACACCGGCCCTTGCCCGCTTGTCGGTCAGGAAAATTTTCCGGTATTCAAACCACGGTTTGGTTTTTTCAGCGGGTCTGGAAATGGCGTCGAGAATACTCTGTTGGCGCGTGGCGTCATCGAGAACGGCAGCTGCCCAATCGCGATCCACACCCGCAGCAACCACCTTGTCGAGAACAGCGTCGCGCTCCGTGCGCGCGCTGTATTCACCCCCGATCGAGTCGAAACTCAGTACCAAGCCGAAGAATATAGCGCTGATGATTGGAGCACGTAAGGACATAGATGACTTCCTGTTGCCAAATTGCGGAGCAGACTACTGTGCGATGATACGGCGCTCGGAGCTGATCGCCATCAGGACCCCGAATCCAAGCATCAGCGTAACGATCGATGTGCCCCCAAAACTGACCAATGGCAGTGGCACACCCACCACAGGCAGGATACCCGCTACCATCCCCATATTGACAAAAACGTACACAAAAAACGTCAGAGTGAGGGCGGAGGCAAGTAGCCGGCCAAAGCCGGTCTGGGCCGTCGAACTAATCCAGAAACCGCGAAATATGATAAGTCCATACAGCGCCACGAGTAACAGGACTCCCCGCAAACCCAACTCCTCAGCCAACACGGCAATTATAAAATCAGTTTGGCTTTCAGGTAAAAAATCCAGATGTGATTGAGTTCCCGCGAGCCAGCCCTTGCCCGACCATCCTCCCGAGCCAATGGCTGTTTTTGACTGGATAATGTTCCATCCCGCACCCAATTTATCCGATTCCGGGTCCAGTAAAGTAAGAATCCGCTGCTTCTGGTAATCCTTCAGCAGAAACAGCCAGGCCGGCCAGGCACTGGCAATGAACAGTAGGACAGCGCCCCCGATATACCACCAGCTGACGCCAGCCATGAACACGACAAACAGGCCGCTGGCAGCGACCAACAGGGAGGTGCCCAGATCGGGCTGTATCACAATCAGTCCTGCGGGTAACAGCACCAGGCCGAGTGCGCCGAGCAAAGACCAAAACCGCGGGGGAATGCCCTGGCGGCTGAACCACCAGGCCACCATCAATGGCATGGCCAGCTTCATCAGCTCAGATGGCTGGAAACGGATAATGCCAACATCCAACCACCGCTGTGCACCCTTGGCGCCGACCCCAAAAACGGGCACTGCGACCAGCAGCATTAACGACCCGATATAGAACAGCGGGCTCCAGCGCAGATAGGTATCCAAGCGGATCTGGCTGGCTACCATCAACGCACCAGTCGCAATACCGTAGTTGCGCAGCTGCCGGAGCAGCGTAGCGTCGCTACCATCGGAAGCGCTGTACAAGACGAGCGAACCAAAGGCCATCAGTAGCACCAGAAGAAAAAGCAACCATCCGTCGAGGTGCAGCAATTCGAGCACCGTGTTGCGGCGCTTGAAATCACCCCGACCCAGGTCATTCGGAAGGTAGCGGTCGTACTCAGCCATCCCGCGCCTCCGCCAACCAGGCATCCATTACTTTTCTCGCTACGGGATAAGCCGCGCTGCTACCCCCACCGTTCTCGGCCAAAACTGCAATGGCGATTCTGGGACGATCAACAGGCGCGAAGGCCATAAACCACCCGTGATTGCGATGGCGGGCGTCAATACTCTCCTCGTCATAAACGGCATCCTGGGCAATGCCGATCACCTGGGATGTACCGGTCTTGCCCGCAATCGTATAAGGCAGGTTGCGACTGATCGCGGCCGCGGTACCCGATGGATGGTGCACCACATCCATCATGGCAGCCACCACAGCAGACCAGTGTTCAGGAGTTGCATCGACAACGCGACGCGGATCCCGCTGCACGGGTTGCCCGCCGATGCGCCGCACCACGGCAGGCTGATAGGCCACGCCCCGATTCGCCAGAATCATTGCCGCCTTGGCCAGCTGAAGCGGGGTGGCCAGCATATAGCCCTGACCTATACCCACGCTAAGCGTCTCGCCTGGATACCAGGGCTGACCCATTTTACGCTGCTTCCAATCTCGGTCTGGCAGTATGCCGGGTTGCTCACTGGTAATATCAACCCCGGTCTTTGCGCCAAAACCATAGGGTGCCAATCCCCGGGCAAGGGTATCGATCCCCATGCTCCTGGCCAGATCGTAATAGTAGACGTCACAGGATTCAGCTATTGCCATGCGCATGTCCACTTCAGGTGCATGGCCGGTGCCACGGATGCGCAGGATCCAGTCCCGATAACGTCGACTGTCACCTGGAATCCTGTACCAGCCAGGGTCCGCCACCGTACTGTCGGGCGTTATCAAACCGAGCTCTAGTCCGGCAAGGGCCAACATGGGCTTAATCGTTGAACCCGGTGGGTACTGGCCCTGCACGGCCCGGTTCAAAAGCGGCGTATCGGGGGAGTCCCTCAGGGCAGCGTACTGCACAGCACTAATCCCATTTACAAAAAGATTCCCATCGAATCCCGGCTTGCTCACCAATGCGAGGACGCCTCCCGTGCGTGGATCAAGTGCAACCACGGCACCACGCTGTTCCCCCAGCGCCTCATGGGCGACGCGCTGTAAATCGAGATCGAGGTGCAGGTCGAGGGTGGCGCCCGGGTCGGGCAGCTCACGATCGAGGACACGCAGGACCCGACCATGTGCATTGGCCTCAATGTTCTGGTTACCCACACGACCCAACAAGACCGATTCGTAACGCTTTTCTATGCCCACCTTGCCAATATGGTAAGTACCACGATAAGCCTCGTCTTCAATACGGTTTGCCTCGTCCGCGTTAATCCTGCCCACGTAGCCCACGACATGGCTCAGCAAATCGCCCTCGGGATAAGCCCGGGTCAGCTGCGCCTCGATGTTGACGCCAGGCAGTGTATGACGATGCACACCAATGACTGCGACCTGCTCATCCGTAAGTCTGAGCTTGAGTGGCACGGCGTCATAGGGTCGACTGCGGCGACGGCGTTCCTGAAACCGTTGAACTTCA
>CALKDK010000036.1 GCA_938084055.1 uncultured Luminiphilus sp. | reverse complement strand
CCTGAATCCCTGGAGGGAATTTTGGTTTGCCCGTCGGACCTTCCCCTGCTGGGAGTCGACGACTACCAGAGTGTGATTCAGGTCTTCATGGCCCGCAGTCCTGAAATCGAATTCGTCGGCCCTGAGGTCAACGCCATTCCGGGGCACCCGGTTCTATTTGATCGTCGCGTGAGGCAGCGAATTGCTGGAGGAGATCCAGCCTACGGCTCCGGTGGCTGGCGTGGGGAGCCCGATGCAGGGGTATTGCGCTGGCGCAATTCCAACACGCATTTCATCCTGGATGTTGACACACAGCAAGACATTGACGCGCTGGAAAAACAAACGGGGCATCGTCTGCGCTGGCCGGCCGCCGCGGGCGACGCCAAGTTAACACCTCAGCTTTAGTGGTGGCATCCGCCTCCGTCCCAGTGTCAATGACCCGCATTTCGCATCCGCCTGAAGGTGCGAAAATTATCGAGCAGAATAAATCCGAGGCCGCACCAGACCACCAGAAATGACAGCGCTGTCACACGGCTGATTGACTCGCCCAACAGCGTCTGGGCGACCAGGAGTTGCAGTGAAGGAGCGAGATAAGATAACAACCCAAGTGTAGACATTGGCAAAATTCTGGCAGCAGCAACATGGGTTAGAAGCGGTAGTGCCGTGATGGCCCCCGCACCAAGAAGAAGCAGATCAGTACGCAATCCGTATTCAAACATCCCCCCGCCATCGTGCAGAGAGAGCCAAACCAAACCCACGGGCATCAGGAACAGTGATTCCAGAAACAACCCCTGGATGGCATCTGCATGAATTCTTTTGCGAATAACACTGTAGAGGGCGAAAGATACGGACAGCGTCAGCGACACTACCGGCAGTGTTCCGAAGGCTACCAGCTGGATTACCACCGCCAAGACAGCGAGCGCCATGGCGATCCACTGTGCCCGGGAAGGTGTCTCTCGAAAAACAACCACCCCGGCCATTGCGGTCAGGATAGGCAGCATAAAGTATCCCAGGCTGGCTTCGGTAGCGCGACCATTGGTCACCGCAAACAGAAATACGCCCCAATTTACAGAAATCAAGCCCGCAGCAATCGCTGAATATTTTATGGTGTTGAAGTTTTTCGCGAGTCGCATGGTCGATCGAAATCGACCCGCCACCAACAGGACAATCAGGACCGCCGGCAACGTCCATACCCCCCGGTGCGCAAGCACATCCAGTGGCGCTACCGGTTTAGTTTGTATCCAATAAAGCGCAGCGCAACCCCAGGCCGAATTAGCGATCAGCGCCAGCACTATACCCAGCCGCCCGTGCTGGGGTGCGCCTGTCAAGGGCGAACCTCAAGCACCGTCAAGCAGACCATACGCAGGGCGAGTACGGTAATTAGCCGCTTAAAAACACGTTCAAAAACCTCTTGCGGAAGGCGCTTTCTCATTCTGGTTCCCAGCCATGCCCCCCCGATCATTCCCGTGCTCATGACAGTGATGGTTTGCCACCAGGGGGGAAGGCGAATCCAAGTAAGCCATAGGCCACTGAACGGATGAGATGATTAATGCTCATATATACGCCAGTGTTGACTACCACCCACTCCCTCTGAGAACTGACGCGATTCAGCACCGAGCCACCCAGCGGTCCCGTGGCTCCCGCCAGCATACCAAGCCCAGCGGTCGCAAAACGAACAAATGGCAGTCCATTTACAAGAGGGCAATCCACCCTATCGCAGCCTTTCAATAGATCAGCCATCAGTCGACTTGAATCCAGAAACCATGGGCGGGAAAGTAAAGCGCTGCACGAATTTCACGATGGACCGGATCAAACTCACGCAGTAATCCTCGGTAGCGGGTAAGTTGGGAAGCATAATGGTCACTTTCTCGCGCAAAAAATTCAGCCTCTGTCTCACCGGGCGACGGGCTACTGGTCTTGTAGTCAATGACCCAGCGCTCATCCGTGTCCCTGTCAAGAAAGGTTCGGTCAATGACATGAACCGTGAGCGTGTCCTCAGGACCCAGCGTCGCCAGTTCCAATTCGCTGTATGCGTCTGGGTGCTGAGCGAGTATCCAGCGCCCTCTGGGGTCAGCCAGCGTCTTGTTGAGCATTTGCTCTACAGCCGCGGTCGATTCTGCGAGCCTGTCGCCCGCCAGGCCGCCACCACGAAGGGCAAAAGCGATCGTCCCGCGCAGCCCGTCATCAACGGATGCCGGCAATTCGGGCCGCAGGCTCAACAATTCCAATGCCCGGTGCACCGTCAACCCGATCAGTCGCTCCATGGCATTGCCGCGCGCAGGCACCGCAGTGGCCAAGCGAGTGTCCGCAGCCCTCCCCGACGCTGCATCTGACGCCACATCATTGGATTCTGGCGCCAGTGTTAAGTGCTCAGCGGGTAAGCGCCATAGGGATGGAAATACGCTTGGGGGTTCTGGCCTGTCTCCAGATTCATCCTCCGCGCTGGCCCCACGGACGGGCGGCAGGTGTATCTCGGCCTCCGCCGAAACAACATCTTTGAGTATGCCCAGTGGCGTACTTTCACCGGGCCACTTCAGGGCAACGCCCTCTTCCGAGCCCGGTTTACAGTACCCAGTTAGCCAAACGCGTTTCCTTGCTCGGGTAACACCCACGTAGAGTAAGCGCCGCATTTCGGCGGCTTCCCTCTGCTTCTGGATCCAGTTGAGATAATTGTAGAGTGTGGGCCCCTCCTTCTGTCGGTCATCGGCGGCAATCAATAGTCGTGACTGTGGGCCATCGGAATGGTAGTGCCAGCGTAATAATTCGCGTTTGTTACCCCCTACCCCCCGCTCCAGGGCAGGCATAAATACGTAGTCGAACTGGAGACCCTTGGCTTTGTGGAGGGTCATGACCTCAACCTTAGCCCCAACCGGGTCATGTCCGGCATAGAGTCGACTGAGACTCTGGTCCAGCCAGTCGGGATCAAGTCCGATACCCTGTTTCTCAGCCTGCCTCAACAATTCGAAAAACCGCAGGGCGTCCGCGGAACCCCGGGTCGACAGTGTTTGGGGGCCCTGAAGCCTGAGCCACACCTGCTCCATCCATACGGGGAGAGCGAGTCTGTCTCGTCTCGATTCCGCCCAGTCAAGGGCTGAGAGCAACAGGTTCGTACGCCGCAGAACCTGCGGAGCGAGTCGCTCGCGCGCCTGCCGGAGTGCGGCGCGCAAGCTGAATGGCCGGGGCTGGTTTTCCAACAGGTTGTGAATATCGCCCAATCTTAGCCCGCAAAATGGCGCACGCAGCAGCGCGAGAGCGGCCACATTGTCTGCAGGGTTGGCCAACCAGCGCGCCAGGGACAGTAAATCCATAACGGCCGGAGAGTGCTGTATTTTTTGCAGATCCCTGGCCACAAAAGACAGGCCGCGCTGCTGGAACGCCCCAATCAGTTCATCGACGTGGCTGCGCGCTCTCACCAGCACTGCGACGGTCGCTTCGGGGTCATCTCGCCTCAGTGTTGCCACGGTATGGGCAAGCCAGGTTGCCTCCATGGCGCCAGTGTCATCCTCAGCTACAAAAACCTGCACACTCACCGCGTCACCGGGCAGGGGTGCGTGTACGGGCACCGCTCCGGTATGGCTAACCTCGCCTCTATCTGGCGCATCTTGATGAGGCAGAATTTGGGCAAATACCCGGTTGACCCATGCCACGACACCTGCCTGGGAACGAAAGTTTTGCGTCAACTCCAAATGTTCAAGGGGCAAGTCACCCAAACCCGACCGCTTCGCCTCCAGAAACAATCCGACATTGGCGTAGCGGAAGCCATAGATAGACTGCATTCCGTCCCCGACGATAAACGCCGTTCTTGGCGCATTACCACTCGCATTGTGATCAGCCCACCCTCGGGTAATGCGGGTCAACAGCTCGAACTGCTGGGTCGATGTGTCCTGGAATTCATCAACCAGGAGGTGCTCAATCTGGTAGTCCAGACGCATGGCGAGGTCGGTGGGTTCCTCGTCAGTGCCCAGCGCCTCTGCGGCGGCCAGGGCAATATGTGTGAAGTCCACCCGCCCCTGGCGCTGGAAAACCAGCAACAGCTGTGCCTGCAGCACCGGGAGCAAACGCGAAAGCCGCAGTACCAGCTGCCAGCTGGTATCTGTCTCGGAAACCACGGGTAGTGCACGCAACTCCAAAAGAGTCTGGGGCACCGCTAACCCACCGAATTCCTCCAGCAACGATTGGAGTCGTCTTTTCTCCTCTGACTTGGGTGGGAATCCGGATTTGATGGTGACCCCACCCGGTTTGCGCCACTCATTTTTAGCCGTTAATAGCAGGTGAGCCAGCCGTTGCCAGCTATCCAGGGCAGCGGCCGTAGCGCCGAGATCAACCTCACTCTCACCCAATTCACCTGCCGCAAACTGAGCCAATGCCTCCAGCTCATCAAGCCACGGCTTAAATTTGTCCACCAAGCGCTGCAATACAGAGGCGACCAATACATCGACAGTTTCCAGTAAGGCGCGATTCGCTGCCTCAGGATCATCGTGTTGCCCAAGACTTCGCGCCCAATCTCCCCGCCGGGCGAGCAGCGCCACCAATAGCCGGCGCAGGGCCTCCCAGTCATTGTTGAAATGCAACAGCAGCCCACGAAGATCCTCGCCCGCAGAAGTCTGACTCCCGAGATCATCGAACAATTGCGCCACGGCCTGTTCAAACAACGGCTGGTCCTGTTCACTCACTTCTGTGGCACCGCCCAAACCGCTTAATACAGGCATCTGGCGAACAAGGTCGGCACACAGGCTATCGATGGTGCGAAGATTGAACTGCTCCGGATCAAGCGACCAGCCGAGTTGCTCGGCATGGCTTAATGCCGCCAATGCCAGCGCCCGGGTTTGCTCCTCATGCGCGGCCTCAACGGGAGTATTGCAGCGTGCCTCATCAAGTTTGGTGAGCAAACGCTCACGCATTTCCGCCGCGGCCTTGCGGGTGAAGGTAATCGCAAGAACCTTCTCAGGGCGGTTGACCGTGGGGAGAAGAGCCAGAATCCTTTGGGTTAATAACTCTGTTTTACCCGATCCCGCAGGAGCGGTGACACAGAAACTCCCCCCGGGATCCAGGGCCCGCTGGCGAGCCTTGAAATCGTTTTGATTCACGACCCGCGCTCTCCTGGAATTCCTGTGGCATCTTCGCCAATTTCCCTGTTTTCCGTGAAGCGGCAGACACTACCCAGGCTACAGTAGCGACACGCTCCCGGAAGCGGATCTATGATGGCCTCGCCTCGAGTGTAGCCTTCGGCCAGATCTTCGAGTCGACTGCGCCATAGCTCCCGCAGCGTAGACCAGTCCTTGATGACGGCATCCTCGTGCTGCCCCGTCTGATTCTCCAGCGGGGTGGGCTTGCCACCGAGACCGAGATCCTCGCCCAGGAATATGTACTCCACACCCTCATGATGGACCCGCCCAAACGCCAATCCGGCGACACAGTCATCCAGCAAAGCATAAAGTGCCAGTTGCGGGTCGGCAGGTCTGTCACCCAACCAACTGCTGCGTTTGACCGCCCCGGTTTTATAATCGATTACCAAATGGCGACCGTCCGACAGTCGATCTATGCGGTCAGGGCGCAGGGTGAGCGTCAGTGATCCAACCTGTAATTCATGGCTATCTTCCTGCTCAATCACCCTGAACTCTCCCTGGCGGGTGCCTTCCAGGGCCAACCAATCCAGCAGCAGCGCGCCGACCCGTTCAGCTTCGAGATCCAGGCAGGCGCTGCCCACTCGCTTTCGAACGCTGCGGTGGCGGCGACGGGCTCGACTTTCCAGAGACCCCAGTGCTTCCTGGACCGCCGTGTGAACCGCTGCCAATCGTTCGGGCCTACCCATGCTGTAGAGGGCGGCACTGTCCCCAAGTTGGCTCCAAATGTGACGCAGGGCATCGTGTACCACGGTACCGCGCTCTGCTGGCGTCAACCCAAAAGCCGGTTCCGCGACCATTTCAGGGCCGAGCCGATGCGTAATCCAGGCCCGAAAAGGGCAGTTGGACTGATTGGTAAGGACAGCCGCTCCACCACCAAAGCGAACCGCATCACCCTCAACCTCCGCCGCCGCCTCGTGAATGGCCTCCAGGCAAATGGGTTGCGGCCAGTGTTCAGGACTGTCCTGTGCCGGCACCGCAGCCTCCGATGCTTCCGACAGCTGCAGAAGAATACTCGGCAGGAGATCCACACCCTCCTGCTGTCGGGCACAGCTGACCCGTACGGACGCATGGGTATGCCGTAGGCTGTTGAGCAGGGTTTTGGCGCGCCGTTCACACAGCTTCCGGTCACCGAGGGGTATACCGAGATCCCGCTGCAATCGAACCGGCAGAAAGGGCAGAAGCTTTGGCGGCTCCGGCAACACGTCCGACTGTGCACCACAAAGCCATAGCGCATCAAAACTCAGGCCAACAGCCTCATGAAAGCCCAATACCTGAATAGCGGAATTGGGTGTTTTGGGTTGGAAAATTCGGTCCTGCAGGACGGATTCCCACAGGGCTATAAACCGGGAGAAGGGTATCACCCCAGCAACTTCATCGAGGAGAATGAGGTCATCAAATGAAGCTTCAAGACGCTCAAACTGCTGATATTCCAGAGAGTCCAGCGGCCTGGATCCTGGCCAACCCCATAAGCGCAGCTGTCGTCGCGCCACCTCCAGCCACTCCGATGGCCGGCACCTGCCACGGGTATCCCGAGCGGTCGCGAGGGTGGACAAAACGCGAGCAAGGTGAGACTCGGGCGTAAAGGTTTGTGCGAGATGCGTCAGGTCACGCCAGTCGATCGTCTCCGACATCAACTCGGTGAGTGCCGTACGCAGCCGCAGCATTGCCGTCCCGTCAGGTTCCTCGTCTCCGCTCAGGAAGGGTGAGCGAAGAAGTGCCAGTACCTCGCTGCGGGAGAATACCGTTGCGCCATCAGAACCCGCCAGACGCAGGCCCATCAGCGCATCGCGAAACAACGGCGTATCGGACAATGGCATGCCGGTTGAAAAATTCACGGGCAGGGCCGCATAACGCGCACCAAGGCAGTCAAACTGTTGCCGCAAAAAGTATTCCAACTCCCGGCGATCCCGCGCGAAGTCCAACAGTACAATTGCTGTGTGGCCCGATTCATCCCGATGACGTTCTACAGCCCATGCCGCCACCGCCGACAGTTCCTCCCGTCGAGTGGCGTAGCGGGCCGCAGGAATCGCGACAAAATCCCCTGAAACCTCGGGCACAGGCGCACTGATAATTGCCAGATGTTCGAGAGCCTGGCGCGTCAGGGGCGGCAGTTCCAGCACGTGGCAAAGGGCAACAGGACGCTTTTCAGTCGACTTCAATTGCAACAGGGCACGATAAACATCGGCTCGCGTACAGGATGAAAGTTGCTCGAGCTTGCGATCAAATTCACGACGCCAGCGGTCAAAGGCAGCACAATCTGCCTCCAAACCAAAGCTGGCCAGCTGGGTTCTGTTATGGATCTCTCCCCCATACATCAGCCATTGCTGGCGTGCCTGAGAGGCCTGTTCAGCGGCACCCGAGAGCTGGATGAGTCTGAAGCCGCCCCGGGATTCCAGGTCGGCGGCTATAATTTGTTGCCACAGGCACCGCTCCCCCACACGGTCCAACAAACGACGGGGTGGCAGCGCGCCAAGCTCCACCTGCTGTCGCCAGGCCATCTCGAGCCAACCATCAACGGTGTACACCTGTGGGGGGCGCGTAACGGAAGCCCCCTCTGCAATCCGCTCAGCTACCGCGGCAGCTTTAATGGCACGAGCCAGCCGCAAACCCTGCGTCAGCAGGTCATCCCCGCGACTCAGGTACTGTCGGAATGGCGACAAGTCCACCAACGATCTCATAGGCCCCCCAAACAGTTTCGGCAAATGATCACATGACGCTGCGGCGCGAGACGGTTAGAATGCCGCCCGCGTTCGGGTTGGTCTTCAGGCATATCCGTGTCGTCATCTCTATTACTGATCGCAGGCAAATTAGCATGTCTCACCCGCACGTCCACAACGTTAATGTCGCTTCACAGAAAATTCTTGTGGCACCTGTCGCTTTACGCGACACCGTCCAAGTATCTGATGGCCTGCATGACCAGGTCGCCGCCACTCGGCAATCTATTGAAAATATTCTTGATCGTGGGGACCATCGTTTGATGGTGGTGGTCGGTCCCTGCTCAATCCACGACGTCGATGCCGCCCTGGACTACGCCAGGAAACTCAAGACCCTGGCAGACCAGGTCAATGACACCCTGCTCGTCATCATGCGGGTCTATTTTGAAAAACCCCGTACAACCGTTGGCTGGAAAGGACTGATCAATGACCCGCACCTGGACGATTCTTTTGATATAGAGGCGGGTCTCACCATTGGTCGGACACTACTGCGGGATATTCTGCAAATCGGTCTGCCCACCGCGACCGAGGCCCTGGACCCCATTACTCCCCAGTACCTGCAGGATCTTATCAGTTGGTCGGCGATTGGCGCGCGGACCACCGAGTCACAAACACACAGGGAAATGGCCAGCGGCCTGTCTTCCGCGGTGGGCTTTAAAAACGGGACGGATGGCGGCCTTGATGTTGCCGTCAACGCCATGAAGTCGGTCTGCAACCCACACCGGTTTCTTGGGATCAACAGCGAGGGAAAGGTCGCAGTGTTCCAGACCCGGGGCAATCGCTATGGGCACGTGGTCCTGCGGGGCGGGTCTGCCGGGCCCAACTACGACAGCGTTCACATAGCGCTCTGTGAGCAGGCCCTTGAGCAAGCATCCCTGCCCAGGAACATCATGGTGGACTGCAGCCACGCCAATACCGACAAGCAACCTCAACTACAACCGCTGGTAGCAGAAAACGTGGCGAACCAGATCATCGAAGGCAACCAATCCATTATCGGCCTGATGCTGGAGAGTAATATCAAGGCGGGAAGTCAGAAAATACCCAAGAATCTGGACGAACTTGAGTATGGCGTTTCGGTCACCGACGCCTGCATAGACTGGCCCACGACAGAGGCGCTACTTCTGGATATCGCCAACAAGCTCCGGGACGTGTTGCCCAAGCGAAACAACCGGGCCTGAGAACTCAATAATAGGCCTGGCTCCGGTCGGAGTGATCAGTGGCGTCCCGAACACCTGCAAGGTCAGGTACCTGTTCCAGCAAGGTTTTCTCCACACCATCCTTAAGGGTCATACTGACGGCGCTGCACCCCTGGCAACCCCCTCCAAACTGGAGAATGGCAAAGGCGTCCTCGGTTACCTCTACAAGGGAGACTTCTCCCCCATGGGCGGCCAGCGAGGGATTCACCTCGTTGTAAAGGACGTAATTGATCCTGTCTTCAACCGGGCTGTCATCAGCCACCCGGGGCATCTTCGCGTTGGGCGCTTTTATGGTCAGCTGTCCACCGAACTTATCCTTGTTGTAATCCACCATTGCGTCTTCCAGAAAGGGGACACTGCGACCCTGAAACCACGCTTTAAAATGTCCAAAATCCTCTTCTACGTCGTCCGCTTCCAAGTCCCCCTCCCGACAGTAGGCAATACAGGTTTCCGCACGCGGCGTACCGGGCTGGTTGATGAAGACTCGCACCCCGAGAGCATCCTCCTGCTTGGACAGGAGCTCGCCCAGATATTCCCGGGCTGATTCGGTAATCGTGATCATGACAATTCTCACCTGAGGGTTGAACGTTACTGGAAAGGCGGTCTGTAAACCCCCCACGGCTGCAAGGTTAGCACAACGAGGCGACCCAGAGGGTCTGGCGAGGGCCGCAATAGCTATATATCAAAAATTATTGATATAATTTATGGAACTCAAAGATTCGAGTTTGATGTCCATGGAATATAACCGACTTCCCCAATACAGTACCCCGAGCGCACAGCAACTGATCGCACTGCTGGAAGAGCGCATTGTTCTGATCGACGGCGCGATGGGGACGATGATCCAGACCTACGAGTTAACCGAGGCGGACTATCGTGGAGATCCGTTTGCGAACCACCCCGGGGATCTCAAAGGCAATAACGACCTCCTGAACCTGACGCGCCCGGACATTGTTTATGAAATTCACCGGTCTTACCTCGACGCCGGCGCGGACATCATTGAAACAAACACCTTCAATGCAACGGTTGCGGCACAATCGGACTATCAACTTGAACTGTCTGTTAAAAGCCTGAACCTCACCGGAGCCCGGTTGGCGAGACAGGCCGCCGATGACGCCATGCGCAACAACCCCGGTAAACCCAGGTTTGTCGCAGGGGTACTGGGCCCCACGCCCAGGACCGCATCAATATCACCCGACGTGAACGACCCGGCGGCGCGGAACATCACATTTGATCAACTGCAAGCTGACTACCGGGACGCGGCCAGCGCGTTGATGGAAGGCGGTGTCGACCTGCTTATGGTTGAAACCGTCTTCGATACGCTCAACGCCAAAGCAGCCCTCGCCGGCTGCCGCGACGCCATGGCGGCATTCGATGCTGAGATACCCATCATGATATCTGCCACCTTCCCAGATACCAGCGGGCGTTTGCTCTCAGGCCAGACCGGAGAAGCATTCTGGCAGGCTGTGGCCCATGCAAGGCCCCTCCTGATTGGCAGCAATTGTGGTCGTCGTTTCAAAGAGATACGTCCATTTCTCGAAGAACTCGCCAGCGCCTGTCACTGCTACTTCAGTGCACATTTGAATGCCGGGCTACCCAATGCCTTTGGTGACTACGATGAAACCCCTGAAGATATGGCGGAAGATTTTGCCGGCTTTGCCGCAGCAGGATTCCTTAATGCCGCCGGTGGCTGCTGTGGTACCACCCCAGACCACATCAACGCTATTGCACAGGCGGTTGAGAATCACGCGCCCAGGCCACTCCCGGCAGTCGCTCAGGACACCTACCTCAGCGGTTTGGAAAGCTTCTGCTTCGAAGGTAAAAACTTCGTCAATGTGGGTGAGCGCTGCAACGTAACGGGTTCGGCGCGCTTCAAGGAATTGATTCTTGGGGGTGACTTTGAAGACGCCCTGGAGGTCGCGAGACTCCAGGTTCAGGATGGAGCCCAGATCATAGACATCAATATGGATGAGGGCATGCTCGAAGCTGAGGAGGCCATGGTGCATTTCCTCAATCTCGTCGCTTCCGAGCCTGATATCGCCCGCGTGCCGATTATGGTGGATTCGTCCAAGTGGAGCGTTATCGAAGCGGGTCTGAAATGCATACCCGGCAAGCCAGTGGTCAACTCCATCAGCCTCAAGGCGGGGGAGGCTGAATTTCTGCAGCAGGCGTCCCTCTGCCAGCGTTACGGCGCGGCCGTTGTGATCATGGCCTTTGACGAAACCGGACAGGCAGACACTCTGGAACGGCGCAAATCAATTTGCCAGCGCAGCTACGACTTGCTCCGCAGCCAACTGGATTTCAATCCCTTCGACATTATGTTCGATCCCAATATTTTTGCGATCGGAACGGGAATTGAGGCCCACAACAATCACGCGGTGGACTTTATAGAAACCACGCGTTGGATTAAGCAGAGCCTCCCGGGTGTCCGGGTCTCGGGGGGTGTATCCAACGTCTCTTTCTCGTTTCGAGGCAACAACCCGGTTCGTGAAGCGATTCACTCGGTATTCCTATACCACGCCATTCGCGCGGGACTCGATCTGGGCATCGTGAATGCCGGACAATTGACCGTCTACAGCAGCCTGCCCGCTGAACTGAAAGATGCTGTTGAAGACCTCGTCCTGAATCGAAGGGAGGATGCCACCGAGCGGCTACTGGACCTCGCTGAGAGCTATCGCTCTGGCGCTACCCGAAAACGGAATGACGACCTGGAATGGCGTAACGAGCCGGTGGCTGAACGGCTCCAATATGCACTCCTGAGGGGCATCACTCAGTTCATTGAAGAGGATGCGGAGGCGGCCAGAAAAATTTTTGAGAAGCCGATACAGGTTATCGAAGGGCCACTGATGGACGGCATGAATACGGTTGGTGACCTGTTCGGGGAAGGCAAAATGTTTCTCCCCCAGGTGGTGAAGTCCGCGCGGGTGATGAAACAGGCCGTGGCCTATCTGCAACCCTTTATTGAGGAAGAAAAGTCAAGCTCCGCACGCCACAACGGCAGGATTCTGCTGGCGACTGTAAAAGGAGACGTTCACGACATCGGAAAAAACATCGTCGGCATTGTGTTGCAGTGCAATAATTTTGAAATCATTGACCTGGGTGTCATGGTGCACTGCGAGGACATACTCAAGGTGGCACGGGAAGAGCAGGTTGACATCATTGGCCTCTCAGGCCTGATCACTCCGTCGCTCGAGGAGATGGCCCATGTCGCCAGTGAAATGCAGCGCCAAGGTTTTCAAATTCCACTGATGATTGGTGGCGCCACCACGTCCAAAGCCCATACGGCCGTAAAAATATTTCCCGCCTATCAGAACAACACTGTGGTCTATGTGCCTGATGCATCGCGTAGCGTGGGTGTTGCAAGCACGTTATTAGGCGCTGCAAAGGAGGGGTTCGCCCAGAGCCTTGAGCAGGAGTATGCCGCCGTTAAACAGCGCGTTGCCAATCGAAAAAAACGCAGTGAACGACTGGATTACACGGAGGCAGTCCGCAGGGCGCCCGCTTTTAATTGGTCCGACTACTCGCCACCCGAGCCTCAATTTCCGGGGATTACAGCGCTGGCAGACTACCCACTGGAAAAGCTACTGGACACCATCGACTGGACACCCTTTTTTATCACCTGGGACCTGCACGGAAAATTTCCCGCTATTCTCGATGATCCCGTTGTCGGCGAGCAGGCCCGACAACTCTTTGCAGATGCCCGCAGGATGCTGGCGCAAATGATCGAGGAAAGATGGATACAGGCACATGGCGTCATTGGTTTCTGGCGGGCACAACGTTTTGGCAGCGACGATATTCGACTGAGTGACGACGGCGGCCAATCGATCGCAACACTGCACCAGATTCGTCAGCAAATGCAGAAACGGGAAGGGGAGAGTAATCTTTCCCTGGCTGACTTTGTGGCGCCCCAGAGCGGGAACAATGATTGGGTGGGCGCCTTCTGCGTCACCACAGGACAGGGCGTTGACGCCCGTGCAAAAGCCTTTGAAGCGGCCCACGATGACTATAATGCCATTATGCTCAAGGCCCTTGCCGATCGCCTGGCTGAATCCTTCGCGGAGCACCTCCATCATCGCGTCAGAACCCATTTCTGGGGCTATGCACCTGATGAGGCCCTGACCAACCACGAGTTGATCAGGGAACGCTATCGGGGTATTCGTCCCGCGCCTGGTTATCCGGCCTGTCCGGACCACACCGAGAAGAAAACGTTATTTGAGTTGCTGGAGGTGGAAAGGCACTGCGACGTGCGTCTCACTGATAACTACGCGATGTACCCGGCAAGTAGTGTGAGCGGTCTTTATTTTTCACATCCCGAAGCGCGTTATTTCTCTGTCGGCAAGATCGGAAAGGATCAGCTGGCTGACCTTGCGCTACGCAAGAATATGCCTGTAGATAATTTGGCACGGTGGCTGGCACCTATCCTGGAATGAGCCCAGGCTCTTGAGAGTGACATTGGCCGCACTGCTGTATAGTCGGCTACCACTCCGGAGCCAGGATGCGCCATGACGAGAGAGTCAAAGACCGACGAGGAACCGCAGGCCGATAGCGCAGCGTCGGGCATGCGGGACTCTACCCTGGCCGTGGCACAGAGTGTGTTGGCTGCGGCCTTCGGCGTGCAGTCATCAAAAAACCGCGAACGTGACTTCAGCGAGGCCGGTGTGGGGAAATTCATTTTTTCAGGGCTTGTCTTCTGTGCGCTTTTCGTTGGCACCCTCGTCACCCTGGTTTATTGGATAACGAGACCTTAGAAGCAAAAGCCCTTGTCCCTACTCGGGGACCCGATCAGCCGCCTGCCGCCTGAAACGATCAGATCCGGGTAAAAATGTCGGGCGGATGATGTAGTGCATCGACGGGTTTTGGGGCCAGCAGACTCGCTGGGTGACCCACAGGGTCTCAGCACCGAGAAGCGTCAGAGGGAAAGACACCGAGATACCAACCAGCGTTTGGCTGGCAGCGTCACCGCTGCATGACCTCGACTCGTCCTGAAGGTCGATTTATCAGGCAGGCATTCCCCCGAGCCAGACCACCACCCATATGACAACCACAGACACAATAATGATAGCTGCCAAACTGTCTGCGGAACTGTCGGACAAATTACTTTTAGCCATGGCTTTTCCTCAGGGTAAACGCTGTAGTATCTGCGCATCATAGTGGGGCGCGCATTCTGAAAGAATCCGTCCTGCAAAGCAAAGTCTGTCCATGGCGTCGTCATGAAAATGTCAGTTATTACACTGGATTCCTGCCCTGGCATAGCTTGCTAAACTGTTTCTCGAAACTTTCTACTGGCAGACACTGAGGATTCCCATGGAACATGAGGGCATCACCTTCACCTTCGCCGCGATTTTTTTGGGTGCCGCGGTGTTTGCCTCGGTCGCGCTGTATACCCGTCAGCCGATTATTATTGCCTACATTGTCCTGGGGGCGGCTTTGGGACCCTTTGGGATCGGAGTGGTGGGCAATACCGACTTAGTCAGCGATGCCGGCCACGTGGGAATAATTTTCCTGCTCTTCCTGCTTGGGCTCGATATGCAACCCAAGGCATTGCTCAACAGCATGAAGAGTTCCTCCTGGGTTGCCCTGGCGAGTTCCGCGGTGTACGCCTCGGCGGGTTATGGTCTGGCTACGCTATTTGGGTTCGGGACCAAGGACGCCCTCGTTGTGGGCGCGGCCCTGATGTTTTCCTCAACCATCATCGGAATTAAACTGCTACCCACCACCGTGTTGCACCACAAACATTTGGGTGAGGTACTGGTCGCATTGCTGCTGTTTCAGGATCTGCTCGCCATTATTCTGCTGGTGGTGCTGCAGGATGCTGAAGCGGGGGCATCGCTGATCTGGACCGTTGGACGTCCCCTGCTCACCCTCCCACTGCTCGCCGCCGGTTGCTGGGCAACCGTCCGTTTTGGGCTGATACCACTGATCACGCGATTCGATCGTTACCATGAGTATATTTTCCTGCTCTCGGTGGGCTGGTGTCTCGGGGTGGCCGAAGTTGCCGTACTCATGGGCCTCAGTGCCGAGGTCGGGGCGTTCATGGCCGGCGTTGCGGTGGCCACCAGTCCAATAGCTCAGTACATCGCAGTGAGCCTCAAACCGCTCAGGGATTTCTTTCTTGTCATTTTCTTTTTCTCGGTGGGTGCCCAATTTGACCTCAGCGCCCTCCCCAACGTAGCGCTGGCGGCTGCCACGCTGGCCGTTGCCCTGCTCTGCCTGAAACCGGTGGTTTACCACTTATTGCTGCGCGGGGTCAGTGAAACCCCAAAACTGGCCTGGAACCTTGGCTTTCGGCTGGGTCAATGCAGTGAATTTGCGCTTCTGATCGGCGTCGTGGCGCTTGAAGCAGGCCAATTGACCCCAGCAGCCAACACCCTCATTCAGGCCACTACCATCCTCACGCTACTGGTCTCAAGCTATGTCGTCGTGACGCGCTTCCCCACGCCAATTGCCATCAGTGACGCGCTGCGCAGGGACTGAACCGGGGACCCGTGGATGGCCGCGTGCGGACGCCGCGGCGCGATCATCCCCTGCGGGCCACGGCCCCCCCCTGCTGGGGTCCAGCATTGGGCTTGTCGTTACCAAGCTCCCAAAAGCAGCCCCCCCAGGCACGATGTCCGCCGAGAGCGACATCAGAGATCGTATCCGCGCTCGTCATGCAGGACCAGGTCAAGACCGATCGTCTCCTCATCATCATCAACCCGAAGACCAACCAATGCGTCGACAATTTTGAACAACACCCAACTCGCTACAAGCGTATAAGCAAAGGTCGCCGCCACACCGGTGGCCTGAACCCCGAGCTGGCCGGCTATGCTGTCGATACCTTCTGAAAAACCATTGCCACTGAAAATACCCAGATTCGGTGAGCAAAAAATTCCGGCCATGAGCATGCCTAGCATGCCACCTATGCCGTGCACCGGGAAAACGTCAAGGCTGTCATCTATTCGCAATCGATTTTTGAGCGTAATGGTCGCAAAGTAGCAAACCACACCCGCTGTCAGGCCGATCAAAACGGCTGCCGCAGGGCCTACCGAACCCGAGGCAGGCGTAATGGTCCCCAGACCCGCAACCATCCCTGTCACAATACCCAGCACCGAAGGCTTGCCATGACGGATCCACTCCATACTCATCCAGGCCAGCGCGCCGCAGGCTGCCGAGAGGTGTGTTACCAACATAGCCATCGCGGCACTCTGGTCCGCCGCAACCGCTGACCCGGCGTTGAATCCAAACCAGCCTACCCAGAGCATACCCGCGCCAGTGACCGTCATTGTCAGGTTGTGCGGGGGCATGGCCACCGAACCGAATCCCCGTCTTGGACCCATCATGACCGCCGCTACCAGTGCGGCAACACCGGCAGTGATGTGGACCACAGTGCCTCCGGCGAAATCCTGCAACCCCATACTACCGAGCCAACCACCGCCCCATACCCAGTGACAGATCGGTGCATAAACAAAGAGGACCCAGGCAGTACAAAAAATCAACATGGCCGAAAAGCGCATGCGCTCGGCAAACCCCCCGACGATCAGAGCCGGTGTAATGATGGCAAAGGTCATTTGGAACATGACAAAAAGCGAATCGGGTATGGAGCCGTTTACTCCGTCCATGGTAATACCTGACAGAAAGAGGTTGCCCAGGTCTCCTAGCCACGGTCCCTGCTCCACACCCGGGGAACCAAACGCCAGGGTATATCCCGCAACAAACCAGACCAGGGACATCAGCGCTGCCAGTGCAAAGCACTGCATCAGGACCGACAGAACATTGCGGACCCGCACCAGTCCACCATAAAACAGCGACAGGCCGGGCAGGGTCATAAACAGCACCAGCGCCGTAGCGGTGAGCAACCAGGCGGTATCAGCACCGGATAAATCAGAAGCGGCAGCAGGGGCTGCGACAAACAGGGTCAATAACGCCGCAAACGGCTTTTTTATTGTTGGGAGCATAGTAAGGTCCGATCGATGTTGGCAAAGATGGGAATGATGCCACATCCTTGCGAGCGATTCAGGGGAGGCTTACCCTGTCCGACGCCGGTACCGGAATGTTCTCGGTTTAGCCCTATGTTTTGGAGTCGACCATGCTGCGCCTGATAGCCCTAACCACTGTTTTGAGCATCAGCTCCCCTACCTACGCTGCTGCAGTTCAGGGTGAGGAACAAAGCGACTATCGATCCGTTATCCTGATTATCGGCGATGGCTTTGATGATCAGCACGTTACGATGGGTCGAAATTATCTCGCCGGGCATGACGGCCAGCTTGTTCTCGACGGCTTGCCCGTGCGAGCCGCGGTGCAAGTTCAAACCGTAGGTAAAACGGCGCCATGGCAATATGTCGCGGACTCAGCCAACACAGCCACCACCCTTGCGACAGGCGTCACCACCCACATGGGGCGCGTGGGTACAGGCACGGATGATCAAGACCTTGTGACGGTTTTACAACTGGCGAGTGCCGCCGGATTCAAAACGGGAATCGTCAGCAGTAGCTCCATCACAGACGCCACCCCAGCGAGCTTTGTAGCTCACGTTTCCAGCCGGGGTTGTGAAAACCCCGATATCATTCTGGGTGGTGAGCTGTACGGAAATGAGTACGAGGGCTGCCCCCAGGATGCGACAGGCAATGGCGGCCCGGGATCCATTGCAGAACAAATTCTCTCATCCCCCGTCGACGTCGCCCTCGGGGGCGGACTGAAGCACTTTACCGTAGCCGATCCTCGGACCGGCAGGGCCGTCCTGGATGCCCTGGACCCCAGCACAGTTACGGCCGTCACCGATCGGAGGGCATTGTTATCAGCTGATTCATCGGGGCGATTACTGGGCCTATTCGCCGAGGGCCATTTACCGGTCCGGCTACAGGGTACGGACGGTCGCGTCGCGGAAGAACCGGATACCAGCATGCTCAACAGTCTCGACTGGCGCCTGGGCAGTGTGACCCAACCCGAGCCTATGGACTGTGTGCCAAACCCTGACTACGGAGACACGCCCTCCCTCGCCCTGCTTACCGAAGTGGCACTGGCTCGGCTGAGCCTAAACAACGACCGGGGACTTTTTCTCATGGTCGAATCGGCGTCTATCGACAAGCAAAGCCATAAGCGAAATCCCTGCGGCTCTATAGGTGAAATTGCCCAGTTGGAGGAAGTGCTCGCGGTCGCTCTCGATCACGCCGAATCACATCCCGAGACCCTGGTGATCGTTACGGCTGACCATGCCCAGGCTGCACAGATTGTTCCCGAGCCCAGTCTATACGCCGAGATTCCCGTGCCCATTTATTCACCGGGCTATGTAGCCCGGGTCAACATGCCCGATGGTGGCCTGATGACGATTAACTACGCGACCAGCTCTTTTCCCTCCGAGGAACATACAGGAGCGAACGTGCCCCTATTTGCCAACACAACCGCCGATGGCAGGATCACCGCGTTTATGCGCCAGCGAGAAATTTATGACGCAATGGCCATGTTTCTCGGCCTTTTACCCTAAAGCAGCAACCCGCCCCCAACGCATCAATAGGATTCATTGCCATGAGCCTTACCGCCATTAACGGGCGAGCCGTATCACGCATCTGCCTCGGCACAATGACCTGGGGGCAGCAAAACTCCGAACAGGAGGCCCACGAACAAATCGACTTCGCCCTGGATCATGGCATTAACTTTATCGACGCCGCAGAAATGTATCCCGTGCCACCAAAAGAGGAAACCCAGGGTCTTACTGAGGAGTACATGGGCAGTTGGTTTGCAAAGTCGGGGCGTCGAGATGACGTGGTCCTCGCGACCAAGGCAACGGGACCGCGTGAAGAATTTCATTACCTTCGCGGTGGACCGAAATATACCAGGGAGCATTTGCTAGAAGCCGTTGATAACAGCCTGCGGCGCCTTCAAACCGACACCATTGACCTCTATCAGTTGCACTGGCCCGAGAGACCGGCCAACTGTTTTGGCCGACGGGGCTACAGTCATCAGCCCAATGCCCAATGGACACCCATTGAGGACGTGATTCGCACCCTGGAAATATGCATAAGAGCGGGCAAAATCCGCAGTTACGGCCTGTCAAATGAAACACCCTGGGGGGTCATGACCTTTCTGCAGACTGCACGGCGCGAAGGACTCCCGTCACCACAGTCTATTCAAAATCCTTACAGCCTCCTCAATCGCACCTATGAGATCGGACTGGCTGAAATTTCCCATCAGGAGGATATTGGTCTCCTGGCTTATTCACCATTAGCGATGGGCCTGCTGACCGGAAAATATCGCGGGGGCGCCCGCCCGGAAGGATCGAGACTATCGCTGTTCAAACGCTTTGCTCGCTACGGTTCTGCACCAACCTGGGAAGCCGCTGGACGCTACGCGGCTCTTGCAGAGGAGCATGGGCTCAGTCCCACACAAATGGCACTCGCCTTCGTCAACTCAAGGCCTTTCCTGCTCGCCAATATTATTGGCGCGACCCGCATTGACCAACTGGCAGAAAACCTTGGCAGCCTGGAAATTGCGCTGTCCGATGCCGTCAAGGCCGGCATCAAAGCGATACACCAGGAGATTCCCGACCCCGCGCCCTGAGGCCGCTCTGCGCTTACAGATTGACCCAGCTGTTCAGGGCGCGGAGGCGAAATCGCGTACCCCGCCAGCTGAGAATCGCGCTGTCGGAAAGGATTTCTAAGACTGTGACACCTCCCTTTTGCTGCCCCGCCATCATGACCTGACCATTAAGGGTGACGCGGGATACGCCGTCGGGAGACCAATCATGAACTGTGTACATAATGGTCGGTATGGCATCCTTTTGCTGCTGTGAGAGTTCGTCGAGAAGCGGGGCATCATGGGGCGTCAGGGCCGGCTTGCCCAATGTTGACTGGGTCCGCCGAACCAACTCGGCAATATCGAGCACATCCCCCTCGGCCTGCCCTGTCACCCTCCTCCCGGTAGTCGTTGAGCCGCCGGAGTTGACCGCAGGGACATCAGCGTCAGGTGAACCGTTGCTGGCTACGCCGGACGGCGGGCTGGGGGGCTTGTCATCCCTGCCGATGACGGCCGCACCCTGCCTGCTCGTGGCAACAGGAGCCGCGTTGGATACTGCGTCATCCTGTCCATCCGGCGTTTTGCCCGGGGTCGCCACAGCGGGACTCGAATTTGCATCCCGGTACAACGCGGCGATCCTGCTTTGCTCCTGTGGATTGGCTCGCCCGTCGGCACTGTTGACCTGAAAACCCGGGCTCTCCACAGCCTCTCCGGGGGTCAGATTTTTCCTTTTCGCGGATGGCGCTTCGGTCAGCTCAGCCTGCGAGTCAGACTCAGCGGCTGTGGGCATATCGGTAGGCTTTGAACGCCACTGCACAACCACAAAGACAACCAGGGCAACTATCAGGGCGCCCGTGGCGGCCAGCACAAAGAGGCTGGTACCCAAAACATAGGATCCCTTATCCGGTTCTACATAGTGTTGTGTATCCACGGAAGGCACACCGGCACCAGAATCCTGTCCCTCCCGCGAACGCTTGAGCGCATCCAGGATCATCGACATCTCAGGGGCTCCTCGTAAGCCACCGTGCCCTCTGCATGGCAGGTTCGAAGTTCTGGGATAAACCAAGCACGGCATGGAGTCGCAACATAGTCTGCTCGCCAACCACGCCATCGGCCTTTAAGCCATGATCGCTCTGGAATAAAGTCACACGCTCGGCCAGAGCGGGGGTAAAAAGATTGCCTGTCAGCGGTTCGGGCTGACCGTCAAAGCGCGCAAACAGCTGGGCGACTACGGCAACAGCGGCACTGTTGTCACCCACTGCCAGCGGTCCGTTCCAAGCTGGAGGCGGGCGCCACAAAAGAGTGTACTCACCCCGCCATGCGCCGGCCAGTTCGACCAGTTCGATACGCTCCAAACCCGTCCGACCCCACACCCAGGCAAAGGATTCTCCAAAAGCCACCACCAGGGTTGCCGCGCTGAACCGACTGGGGGTCTGCATGCTCAGTATGACAGGACTTCGCAAGTTGATAACGGGCTCCCAAACCTCCGAGCGGCCACGACTGCATAGCAGTCCGTCTGCAGGTACGGCACCACAAATATAGGGCGGGGGTGGGGCATCACTCGAAAGTTGCCAAAGGCGCTGATCTGCTGCGGATTCTTCCAGAAGCCAGGAGGGAACTGCGACGCGATCTGATACTGCCGGCTGCCCCTGCGGAGTCAGCGTTACCGGCTCCGCCGGCGCAATCAGCCAGTCAACCTGCACGAGCCCGGCCCACAGCAGCAGAGCGGCAACAACCACCGGCCCCAGAAAAAGTAGCGAAATTCTGGCACTCGCAAATTTTGACGTCTTTGCAGCCGGACCAAAAACCTCCCTGGCCGCCGCCACAACCAACGGGCGATTAACCCTGCCCAGCTTGCGTCCGTAAGCACCCATAAGCGCGCGATCACACAACAGGTTAATTTGCCGCGGGATGCCCTGTGCCCGCCTGTGAATTTCTTTCACCACGCTGCGGGGGAAAATCTCATGGCCGGCCGGCAACCCCGCCACCTCCAAACGATGGCGAATATAGGCAGCGGTCTCGTTGGGGTCGAGGGGCTCAAGATTGTAGCGGGCGGTGATGCGTTGGTTCAGCTGCCGCAATTCAGGCCTGGCCAACTTCTCGGTCAGTTCTGGCTGACCTATAAGGATGATTTGCAGGAGTTTTTCATGGTCGGTTTCAAGATTGGTCAGCAACCTGATCTGCTCAAGAACATCAAAATCAAGATGCTGTGCCTCATCGATCATCAGGACCGTCCTACGCCCTTTTTCATGATTTGACAGCAGGAAACGGTGCAGGGAATCGGTCAAATGCTTAAGGCCTTCACCGTCCTGTCGATACTCGATTTGCAGCTCATCACAAACAGAAGCGAGCAATTCCACCGCACTCAAGGCTGGATTCAGCACAATAGCAAGATCGACATTTTCCGGTAGCTGTTCGAGTAGTGCGCGATTAATGGTGGTTTTTCCCGTGCCCACCTCGCCGGTCAATAAAATGAAGCCACCGCCGCTCCCCACACCGTACAAGAGGTGTGCCAGCGCATCCCGGTGTCGAGGGCTCATGAACAGGTAGCGCGGATTGACCGAAATCGAAAACGGCGATTCCGCTAAACCAAAATACTTGTAGTACATGGATCGGGTTCTTCAAAAAGCCGTTGGGACAACAGTGGCCTCAAGCTTCGCACAGTTCCCCACACACCGAAACATACTTGAGCGACAAAAAAACATACTGTATGTTCAAATGTGCAACTTCCAGACGCATCCATCTACTTCAATTTGAGTCCAAGGAGACTTCGCCATGGCTTTGCCCCCCATTCTGAAAGATACCCTGCGCATTCCAGTAATTGGGTCTCCCCTCTTCATCATTTCAAACCCTGATCTGGTCATAGCCCAGTGCAAGGCAGGTATCGTGGGATCCTTTCCTGCACTGAATGCGCGACCCGAACCAGTACTCGACCAGTGGCTGCAACGAATCAACGAGGAACTCGACCGCCACAACCAGGAGAATCCGGACGCCCCGGCAGCACCCTATGCAGTCAATCAAATTGTGCACGGGTCAAATGCCCGTCTCGAATATGACATGGAAATGTGTGTCAAATATAAAGCACCCATCGTGATCACCTCGCTGGGCGCCAAAGAATGGGTCAATGAAGCGGTACACAGTTACGGTGGCATCACCCTCCATGACATCATCAACAACCGCTTCGCCAAGAAGGCTGTGGAGAAAGGTGCTGACGGCCTCATCGCCGTGGCAAGTGGCGCGGGCGGTCATGCCGGCACCCAGTCACCTTTCGCACTGATCCAGGAAATTCGAGAGTGGTTTGATGGGCCATTGGTACTCTCAGGCGCTATCGCTACCGGCAACGCCGTGTTGGCCGCCGAGGCCATGGGCGCCGATATGGGCTATATCGGGTCAGCATTTATCGCTACTGACGAAGCCAATGCTGACGAAGGCTACAAGCAGGCTATCGTGGACTGCGGCGCAGACGACATCCTTTACAGCAACTTGTTCACGGGTATCCATGGCAACTACCTGCGACCCTCTGTGGTGAATGCCGGCCTGGATCCTGACAATCTTCCCGAGAGCGACCCAACCAAAATGGACTTTGGTTCCGGTGGCAACACCGATGCCAAAGCCTGGAAAGATATTTGGGGCTCCGGCCAGGGCATTGGTGCCGTTAAAAGCCGCGGATCGACCGCAGACTATGTGGCTAAACTGACCGAGGAATACACAGCAGCGAAAGCCCGGGTGATGGGACAATGAGCGAGGAAAGACCAAAAATACCCCGCTCAACTGAAGATGACTACAGCGAAGAGGCTCTCGCCGGGCGCAGGGCATTCATAGCAGCACAGACTGGCGTAGAACTTGAGCACACCAAACAGTACAGCTACGACCCCCACGTTATGGCTGGCAATATTGAAAACCTGTGGGGTGTAGCACAGATTCCCATTGGCGTTGCCGGCCCCCTGCTCGTGAATGGGGAGCATGCCCAAGGAGAGTTTTATGTTCCCATGGCAACTGTCGAAGGTACGATGTTGGCCAGCTACAACCGGGGCATGAAAGTCATTCGCGAGGCCGGCGGCGTCATCACAACGGTGTCCGCTGAGTCCATGCAACGCGCCCCCCTGTTTATCTTCACAAATGCCCGGGAAGCGAGGGATTTCCAAATCTGGTTACGGGAGAGCTTTGAGGCGATCAAAGCCCAGGCCGAGAGCACCACGTCGGTAGGTAAACTGCTGGAAATTGAGAATTACCACGCCCACAATTTTGTCGCTACTCGGTTTGATTACGCCACGGGGGATGCGGCTGGTCAGAACATGACCAGCAGGGCGACGTTTTTCGCCTGCGAGTGGATTCGTGAGAATTATCCGGGAAAGATGCGCAACTATATGCTCTCAGGCAATTTTGATACGGAGAAGAAAACCTCCTCGGTCAACATGTTGAAGGGCCGGGGACGAAGGGTCACTGCCGAAATCACGATCCCACGCAAGGTCCTCATGGATAACCTGCGGATCACGCCCGAACAGATGCAGTACGGCTATCAGGTCTCCACCCTGGCCTCCTTCATGTCAAACAGTTCAAACAATGCCAGTCACCCCGCCAACGGTCTCGCGGCGCTGTACCTCGCCACAGGCCAGGACATAGCCAACATCGGCGAATCCAATCAGTGCACGGTCTATCAGCGGGCAACCCGGGACGGCGACCATTATTTTTCCATCACCCTGCCCTCCATCATCATGGCGAGCTACGGCGGTGGCACCAACCTGCCGACCCAGAGTGAATGCCTGAAAATGATGGACTGCCATGGCAAAGGCAAGGCACTCAAGCTCTGCGAAATTGCCGCCGGCCTTGTGGTGGCAGGCGAACTGTCCCTGGCAGCGGCCACCCGTATCGATAAAGCGACGCGTACCAACGAGTGGGTCGATGCCCACGAACGTCTGGGTCGCAACCGTTAGATCCGGATTTTAATGAATGCACCGGCGATGAAGGCCCTGGAGAGTACCGCACCACTGATCGTCTACATCGACGTTAAAAGCCCCTACGCATTCGTGGCCATCAAACCCACCTTGGCTCTGGAAAAAGAGGTGGGTCGCCCGTTTGACTGGCGCCCACTGACCCTGGATATCCCCAGCTTTCTTGGTTCCGCGGAGAAACGTTACGGTAAAGTTGTGACGTCGGAGGGACGTAGTGAAGAAACCTGGCGTGCCATTCGGTATTGGTACCGGGAAGCACGCCGTTATGCCGAGCGGCAAGGACATATCCTCAAGGGTACAGAGAAAATCTGGGACTCCAGCATTGCCAACATCGCTATCCTCTGGGTCAGGCAAAACAAGCCAGAGCGCATGGCTGCCTACCTGTCAGCCGTCTATCCCAGATTTTGGCAACGCCTGCTCGATATAGAGGATGCACAGGTCGTCTCCGGCTGCCTCGAGGAGGCGGGCATCAGTAGTGCGGGATTCGCTGACTTTCAACGCGGTTCGGGGCGGGCACAGCACGATGCCCTCGCTGCACAGTTGCACCCGAGCGGCCTCTTCGGTGTCCCCAGCTACGTGCTTGACGGCGAGGTGTTCTTCGGCAGGGAGCATTTACCCTACCTCCGCTGGCACCTGCTGGGGCAGTCTGGCCGTGCACCGGATATCGCCTATGATCCGGACGGCGGTCTGCCGTGCTGACGGTTTATCTGGATTTCAGATCACCCGAGAGTTACCTCGCACTCCAACCCACGTTGGCCGTGGTGCGGGATACGGCCTGTGAGGTCCGTTGGTTGCCTTTTCGGGCACCTAGCCGGGCGTTGCCCACCCAAAGCCACGACCCCTCACGAACGGCTGCCCACGGTCGCGTTCGAGCGGCCTATCGCGAGCGTATCAACCAACACTATGCAAAGCTGCGGGGTATCAGCCTGGAGCGTCGCACGGGTAAGAACAGGACCGACGCCGCTCTTGCTGCACTGGCTGGCATTGCAGGTGACGCCACTCCTTTTGTTGAGGCCTGCTTCAAAGCCTATTGGCAGGACCAGAAAAACCTGAATTGCCCGGCAACCGTGGCGGAGCTGCTGGACGCCACCGTGTCGTGCGCTGCACCCGACAGCACCGAAGCGCTGGATCGCCACCACGTCGAGGCAGAGGCAGCCGGCGTAATCGATGTTCCCGCACTCATTGTTGACGGCGAAGTTTTCGTCGGCCGCGCTCACCTACCCTGGATTCGGGAGTTGCTGACACAGTGCACGGATTGACCCATTGGCAATGCCCAGGCGCCTCTCGCTAGGGTACCCTATCGCCGCTGTGGGTCGTCTTGGAACCCGCAAATCAAATTATCAGGGGAGCGTCATGAAACTGACCGTATGCCAAAGTAAAGGCCGCCTCAGCCGAGGCCAATACGGCCTGACGCTGATAGAACTGCTAATAGTCGTCATCATCATTGGCATCCTGGCCGCGGTTGCCCTGCCTGCCTATCAGGATATGGTGCAAAAAAGCCGCCGTACCGATGCCCGAAATGCCCTTCTGTCGGCCCAGTTAGCCATGGAAAAGTATCGGGGGGACAACCAATCCTATGCCAGCTCTGTGTCGGCACTGGGCATTGGCGCCACATCCCCTGACGGCTACTACACCCTCGCCGTTGATACCGCATCGACCAACGCTACGGCCTTTGTCATGACAGCCACACCGGTTGGCGGCGGTCCTCAGGCGAGTGACAGCTGCGGGACCTTCGCAGTCAATCAGGATGGGCCCAACAGCTCGGGTTCCTACGCGTCGGCTGACTGTTGGAAATAATGGGCAGCTTTGGAGCACAAGGTACAGACGGCCTATTAACTCGAGCTTGAGCCGAAAGAGTCCGGGAGTCCCAACAGCGAATAAGGGGGCCAAATAAAAGAAACCCTGCCATAGGCGCCGCCATCCGCGCCCACCTCAACACGCTTTAAATCGCACTGTATGGCTGTGAAAACCTAGACCCGCTGTTTTCGCCCAACGGTGCGCGTTACCTACTCTTGTCGCGCCTCAACACTGACTCGCCTTATTGGCCACGGTCACGGTCACAGAGGCAGAGGCACTACCAGAGTTTAGGTTCACTGAGCTGGGGCTGACCGAACAAACCGTTTTATTGCTAGTTGCAGAGATGCTCAATGACAAGGCGCTCGCTGTGGTTGGCCCAAAACTGCAGGCATAGGGGGCAGAATTCTTAGTAAGTACTGGCGGTGAACAACTGCCGTCACCACTCACGGTTACCGTCACATTCGGATTGCCGGTATTTGCTGTGATGGAAATAGTCACCGTGCCGGTCCAGGCCTGGGCTACCGCGTTGACGGTCCAGGTAAATGCTTCGCTGTCGCTCAGGGAACCATCACTGGCGGTGACCGTGACGTTATAGGCACCGGCACTGCCAGAAACTGTTCCCGTGATCTGACCCGTACTCGAATTAATCCCCAAGCCAGCAGGCAGCCCAGAGGCTGTATAGGTCAAGGTATCACCATCGGCATCAGTTGCGCCCGTGGACAAGCTCACCGAGGAATTCTCGTCGTGGGTCTGGTTGCCAATGGCGCCCAGCACTGGCGCTCGGTTGGGCTGCACCACGGCCCAGTTGAGCGTTTCGCTGTCGCTGTCGGTACCATCTGTGACCGATACCGTCACACTGTAGGTGCTAGCGCTGGCACTCAATGTTCCCGTAATCGCACCCGTACCGCTGTTAATTGACAGCCCTGACGGGAGCCCCGTCGCCGAGTAGGTCAGGGTGTCGCCATCAGCATCAGTGGCCCCGGTCGACAGACTCACAGATGCACCCACGTCGCTGGTCTGGTTACCAATAGCAGCGAGCACAGGCGCGTTGTTTGTGGGCGCCGGTGGCGTGACCGTCACGTTAACGGTATCACTGGCCGACGCCGAACCGTCGGAAACCGACAGTGAGAACGTCAGCGTCATGGCAGAATCACCCGGCTGCAGCGTCGGTGCCGTAACCGATGGGCTGGCCTGTGTCGTACTGAAGGATGCCACCGATGTTCCTGCCGTCTGGCTCCAGCTGTAGGTCAGGCTATCGCCCTCAGGATCACTACCGCTTCCGGAGAGAGTAAAGGTAGCGCCGGACGCTACGGTCTGGTCGCCGCCTGCATCTGCTGTTGGCCCGTCATTGACTGCAGCCACGGTCACCGTGACCGTTGCGGCAGACGACGTCCTGGCACTCGCGGTCACTGTGTAGGTAAATGTCGCCGTACCACTGTAATTGGCCGTAGGGGTAAAGCGCACGGTATTTCCAACGAGGGCAACTGTTCCGTTCGAAGCGCTGCCGAGGGCAATTGCAAGATCCCCCGCATCAACGTAGGTATCGTTGCTGAGTACTGCAATATCAACTGCGGTGTCTTCATTGGTAGTCGCCGCATCATCGGCGGCCACAGGAATAAGGCTGGTGTACTGGGAACAGTCAATGGAATAGGTGGCCGTTGCCGACGCATCGGCGCAAATATCGGGCACCGTATCCCCATCAGTGTCAATCAGGCTGGCAGCGGTACTGACGGTGCAGTTAGCCGAGATAGCTGCCGTCGTGTAGGTCCCCCCACCGCTGCTGTAACTGCTGTCATTACCACAGGTCGTGGTCAAGAGCAGGGTTTCAAAATATGTGGCATTTGCAATGGCAATACCCGTGAAAGCCACGGTGCTGCCATCATCCACTGTCTGGTTCGTCGCAGGTGACAGGGTGGTACCCACGCCCTGGGCGACAGTCACTACATACTGGCTGACTGCCGCGACAAAAAGATTCGAAAGCGGCTGAAAAGCGGCATCGTGGGGAGCCGCAGAGCTGAGGTTAAAGGCCCTGCCCTGGTCACTGCCATCTAAATAGGGGTCCGTCCAGCTGACTTTGGCGCTGAAGGCATCACTGCCCGTACCGGTTGTCACCGAGATATTATCCACGGTGAAGCTCACTCGTGGCGAGGCCATCACCAGTGCATTGGCGCGATTTGTTATTTCACTCGTGACAGGGTCATAGCGACCCGCCTCTATAACCGACCCAATGCGAACCAGGGCATCATTTCGATTACTGGCATCGTTCATGCCCTGAAACCAATCCGACATAAGAATGACAGTGCCTGATACGGAGATCGCGAGGATCAAACCCGCAATCATGACTTCGATCAGGCCCACACCCCGCTGTTTGGCAATAGTAGTCTTCATTAGTCGGTCTCCTGATCCGTCCATGTACCCGGTACGAGTACGACGTCACTGGAAAAATCATTGACATCAAAGCCGGCCAAGGCCGCAGACTTGATTTCGGTATTGGCATTCAGTTGCTGACCCTCACCGTTCACGATGTAAGAGCCATTGACGGTCACACCCCCCAAGCCATTGAGGTTACAGGTCCCCGTGCCCGCACCGGTGCTATCTGATTCCACAAATACCAGGCCCCAAACGGTGTTGTTACCGAGGAATACCTTCCCCGTAGTGGTGCAGTCGTCAATCACAATAATGACCGGATTCGCTGCACTGCCCCAGGTTTTGCTACCACTCTTCAAGGTATTCACATTGGAAGAATCTACCCAATAGACACCCGAACTGCCGTCATCGGTGTGCAGGGCCTCAATACTGCTCCTGGTGGTTTCAAATACAGTGGACCACAAATCTGTACCGGGCAGGTTTTGCTGGTCCACTATTTGCTCGGACATGGCACTACCACTGCAGTTCAGGTTGCCGTAGCGGCGTGAATTTGGGCTGCCGTTACAGGCGCTTCCAATAGCTGTTGACGAGCAGCCCGACTTGGTTCGAATACTGGTGTAACTTCCTCCGTTGCCCGGATCGGCTTCAACCTCTGGATTACCCGTTGTACTGGTCAGGCACTGTGCCAGCATGAGAGGGGTATCAAGCGCTGGGGACTTGAGCGGCGAGGTATCATCAACCCAAGTCGAGACGACAGACTGGTTGTCGCCTGCCAATGCACGCGCAAAGACGCGAGTACGATCACCACCATCTTCAAACCAGAATACCGTCGAGTAGCCGCGCGAAATATCGGTACCCGCGCGGGTTGTGGTATAGGAAACCGCGGTGCCGGTCACCTGACTGGAAACAGTTGCTCCGCCTGTGTATGTCGGCGTATTAGATTCCAGCCATACAACGGCCTCTGCCAGCGCGGCCTCCGCAGCGTAGAATGATTCTGTCGAGGCATGAGTATTATTGGTCAGCCGCACAGAGTCCATTGTCGCTACCGTCATAACCTTGCTGGCCAGCAGGGTCAGTAGGGCAAGAACCGCAACGATCACAACAGAATAAGCGCCTTGCTGAGCGCGTCGATCCGTCGATTGCAGATAGGCATTCCTCATCAGTAGGCCTTCGCGATCAACATGTCATTTCGAGGGCTGGCGAGAACCTCAACATATATTTGATTCTCTGGCTGACTGCCTCCAGCGGAGGCCACGCACTGTCCGTCGGTACTCCCGGGGTAGGCACATAGTTTTATTTTGTAGAGCCGCTGCACGCGACACGACACCGTGTTGCCACAGTTCAGGCCCAGGGGATTGCTGTACGCCGCATGGCCGTCGCACGGCGAGGCACCGTTGACACCCAGGGGGCAGTTATTGTCCGCGTCGATAATGGTTTGCGCCAGTAACTCCACCTCGAACTCGTCGACATAGAGGCTACCGGCCGCCGTTAGGGGCGACCACCCAGAGGTGGAGCCGGTTGCATTGCAGGCTGAATTTGTTGACGGTGTACTGTCGTATTCGCTGGGATGAATCACCGCTACGCCCTCCATCACACCCGAGGTCAACCGATATCCGAATCGATGGTGTACGGAGACCTCCGCACCCACCGTGTCAACGGTACCATCCGTATCGATATCGCAGGCCGTAATCGCTTCATCACCCGATGCACAGGTATGCTTTCTACGATACTGGACCAGCACGCAATCGCTCGAATTGCCTGCAGCAGTTGGTGGTCCGGTGGTTGAAAACTCCACCGCGGGATAATCACCTTCATCTCCGACAGCCCCTCCAGTGCCGCGAGTACTGACCAGGTAGGCACTGAGTGCCGTTGGATCACCACGGTATCCCGCACGACGCACATCGCCAGACAACGCGCTGGTGATGGCAAAAACCTGCTCGGTCTGACTGGCCTCATCATACAGTTCCTTACCGGCACCCACGGTTGTTACGTATAGGGTCGTACCCGCCAACGCGATAAAGCTGGCGACGGCAATCGCCACCATCAGCTCGACAAGACTCAACCCTCGCTGATCCAATGCCATAAGCTAAACCACGGAGTTTCTCACTCAAGAGCAGGCAGAGTAACCGAAGTCGCCTGTGGCAGAGCAAATTCTTACGCGACCCGCAAGATTTCGCTCGACGGTCAGGGACGCATTGGCAGAGGTAAAGGTCATGGAACCCTCACCTGCCGCAGACAATCCGCGTACGGACTGCAACGCAAAGGCGGCACTACCCGAACTGACCCCCCAGCCCGTAACGACTGCAGAGACACCGGGAAAATCCGTGGACGATACATTTTTGGTCGGTGTGGCGCCTGAATTTGTAATGGCATAGCTCCATGTTCCAGCGCCACTGTCACTCGCCAGCGTCACGGTTACCGAACCACCGGGCCCTTTCGCGATGGCATCACTTTTGGCCCGTCGCAGATCCGAGGCAAACGTTTGGGCTGCGCCCGACAGCTGTTGGCGCTCAATCAGACTGGCGAATGAAGGCACACCGACCGTGAGCAAAATCGAAACAATGGCGATCACCACCATCAATTCAATCACTGTGAATCCGTAACTTCTCCTGCATTTCGCCATGACAGTCCCTTCCTGAGTCTTCGCTCACTAGACTACCGACCTGCAGCCCTCATGGAAGTGCATGGCTCCCGAACTGTGAAAACCGTCAAACAAATGACGCGAAGATAGCAATTTTCCTAAGCTGATTTCCCGCAAACACGGTTGTTACCAATTTTTTAGCAAGTTCAATCAAGAAGCCCCCAGGCAAATTCCGGGTAGAGAAATTCCTCAATCATCCGATCCGCGCAGATCAGTAAACGTCGCCACTCTGCTAGACTTCAACCACTAACCAAGGGAAAGCTTCTATGGACGTCTTATCGCGACTTGCCCGACGCATAAAAACCCCATGCCTTATTTTTGGGCTTATGCTGGGCTGCCTGGACACGGCCAACGCAGGGTCCCCCGAAGACGCCATCGTTGCGCCGCCCTTTTCCCTGCCGCTCATTGCCAACGGAGAGGGGGAAGTGGACCTCGCGGCACTCGAGGGTTCAGTGGTTTATCTTGATTTCTGGGCATCCTGGTGCGGTCCCTGCAGGCTGTCATTACCAGCACTGGACACACTGTACCGCGAGCTATCTGGAGAGGGGCTCGTTGTCACCGCCATCAGCGTGGATGTTGTGGAAGAAGATGCCCTGGATTTCCTCGAACGCTACCCCGTGACTTACCCCGTAGCCATAGACAAAACCGGTGCGGTTCCGCGCAGCTATGCGGTCAACGGTATGCCCTCGGGCTACCTGATCGATAAATCTGGCAAGGTGAGATCAGTCCACGTTGGGTTCAGAAAGGGCGATGAGGTCGCACTGCGCAGCGAGATCATCGCCTTACTGGCAGAGTAAGCCCGTGGCTATATTCCGACTTCATGCCCTGACATTCCTGCTCGTCTTGCAGGGCTGCTCTGGGGTCCAGCCAGTTCCAGCCTGGGAGCGCGGCTATCTGGCGGAGGAGGGTATGCAGTGGCAGGCCCATCCGCGGGAGGCAAAGTTCGAGGGGCATATTTACACCAGTAAGGAAGCTTCTTCGGGAGGTGCCGGTGCGGCGGGGGGCGGTTGTGGCTGTAACTGAAAAGAGCCACTGGCCTGCTTCCGGGTCATCCCTGCACACCAAAACACCGATGCTCAGGGCTCTTGGAGCGTCTGTAGCAACCCTACCTGTCTATCAGGTCGCCCTCGCTGACGCGCCACCTGAATTCACTGAAGTGGGGATTCGCTACAGTCGCTATAGCGAAGATAATCTGTCTGCAGAAAAGGTGATTGCCGGGTCTCGGGAGCGCTACGACATCGACGTCACACAATTTTGGTTGGAGGCGCCTGTCGGCTCCAGCTGGTCAGTAGCCCTGGACATCCAGAACGATTACATGAGCGGAGCCTCTCCCTGGTTCGTCGGGACCAGTATTGAAGGGCAGCCAGGCGTGATAATGAGCGGCGCCAGCATTCAGGACAATCGGGTCGAGGTAGGCGCCACCACCCGTTATTTTTGGGCCGATGGCAATGCAGGCTTCAACATTACCCAGTCCAAGGAAGACGACTACGAGGCTCTCGCACTGAGCTTTGACGTCGCGTGGAACAGTGCAGACAATGCGCGGACCTGGTCGGTCTCCGCGAGCCACTCAAACGACCGGGTAGAGCCTGTCGACGGGAACATTCCCGTGTTCATCGATCGCGAAGACCTGGAGACTCAGTCTGTGTACTTTGGCGTCAGCCAAATTCTTTCACGAACAGCAATCATCCGTGTCGGATTGAGCTACACCCTGAGTGAGGGCTACCTTTCCGACCCCTACAAACTTTTTGACCAGCGCCCAGAAAAGCACAGGCGAACCGCCATTACAGCTGGCTACCGCAAGTTTTTCACAGATGCTCAGGGCACCTTTCAGCTTGATTATCGACTCTACACAGATGATTGGGGCACCAATTCCCACACTCTCGAGGCCGCCTGGCACCAGAATCTTGATAGCTTCACTCTGACGCCCTATTTGCGTTACTACTCACAGAGCGAGGCCGACTTCTTTGATGTTCTCGCTGATCTTAGCGCCGACTATTTTGCAGATGATTACCGCCTGTCATCCTACGGGGCCTTCACCCTGGGCCTAAGGAGTGCGGTAAGACTGGGTGACTGGCAAATTGAAGGCCAGCTGGAGCGCTACGAAAGCGACAATGGTTGGGGCCTTTACGGTGGCGAGGCAGCGCCCGCCTTGGTGGACTTCTGGCGCGCAACAGTCGGTATAACCTGGCGTTTTGACTGAGGGCCATACAACCACCGCCCACCAATTTCGGGTCATGGGCGGGCCAGCCACTATTACCATTGACCACCCTATGGCATTGGCAGCCGTTGCCGGCGAAGCCTGCGTTAGTGCGGAGGCCCTCCTCCAGTCACTGGAACAGAGATACAGTCGATATCGGGACGATAGTCTCGTTGCGCACATTAACAGGCGAGCAGGATCGGGTCAGTGGACGCCACTGGATGAGGAAGCTACGGCCCTGCTGCAGTTCTGTAGCACGCTCTGGGCACAGAGTTCAGGCTTGTTTGATCCAACCGCCGGCATATTGCGGCGGGTCTGGGACTTCAAGCTGGGCCGCCCGGGCGATACCGGACAACTGCCAGTCCTTCTGGAAAAAGTAGGCTGGCCGCTGGT
>CALKDK010000035.1 GCA_938084055.1 uncultured Luminiphilus sp. | reverse complement strand
GGTCCTTGGTAAGATTGTGTTGCGGATTTACAGCGTTTTCCATTGGCATCACCACCCCTTCTGCAGGGTATGGACGATACGCTCAGCTGCTTCGACACAGATGGCTTCCTCGGCGACCAGGGCAATGCGGACACGGTTTGCGCCCGGATTCACCCCACCCACACAGCGGCCAAGGTACTGCCCCGGTAGCACGGCGACATGGCAGCGACGCAGAAGTTCCCGGGCAAATTCAGAGTCATCCATGGGTGTTTCTGGCCACAGGTAAAAGCCTGCCTCGGGGGCCTGCACGGGGAGGACTGATGCGAGAAGGGGAAGTACGGCTTGGAATTTTTCCCGATAGAGTGCCCGGTTGATCTTGACGTGACCCTCGTCGCGCCACGCGACGGTACTGGCGGCCTGATGATGGGGGGGCATGGCACAGCCATGGTAGGTGCGATAGCGCAGGAACTGTGCAATGAGATTGGCATCGCCAGCGACAAAGCCTGAGCGGAGCCCCGGAAGATTGGAGCGTTTGGACAGACTGTGGAATACCAGGCAGTTTTTGAAGTCGATGTGCCCCATCGAGGCCGCTGCATGGAGGAGCCCCACGGGAGGGGCAGTTTCCTCGGGATAAATTTCGCTGTAGCACTCATCACAAACTATGACGAAATTGTAGTGTTCAGCCAGCCGGATAAGGGCTTGCAATTGCGGCTTGGGTAGAATCGCGCCCGTGGGGTTGCCGGGGTTACACAGATAAAGCAGTTCCACGCCGTGCCAGTCGTCCTCCGTCAGTACCGAGAAGTCGGGCTGAAACCCAGTAGCGGCGCTCACGGGCACAAATTTTGGGCGTGTGCCCGCCAGCAGAGCGGCTCCCTCGTAGATCTGATAAAAAGGGTTGGGGCAGACTACCGCCCCCTCAGCACCGGGTGTCACCAGTGCCTGTGCTATGGCAAACAAGGCCTCACGGGTACCGTTGACAGGAATTACCTGCCGGTCCGGGTCCAGTTGAGGAAGATCGAAGCGCCTCGACAGCCAGCGGGCTATTGCGGTCCTGAGACCGGGCGACCCCGCCGTCGATGGGTAATGGCCCACCTCATCCACGGCCTGCCTGAGTGTCTCCAAAATGAATTCCGGGGGGGCATGCTGGGGTTCGCCCACAGTGAGGAAAATACCGGGCATATCAGCCGGTTCCACCGTGCCAAAGAGCCGCCCCAGCCGCTGGAAGGGATAGGGCTGCAGGCCATCCATTCCCGGATTCATACCCCGTCCTGCAAACTGCTGTCGAGGGAATAGCGGATCGCTTTCTCGAGCTCCGCCAGCGCCTCCGGCTCATTGATGCTCCGGCCGTCTCGGGCTGTGATGAAGAACACATCCTCAACCCGCTCCCCCAGTGTTTGAATCTTGGCCGCCTGAATCGCCACGTTGTGCGTCACAAACACTTCCCCGATATTGGCTAGTAGACCCGGCCGATCCGGTGTGGCGACTTCAAGCACCGTCCATCCTCGATGTTGATCCTGGTGAATCGAGGTTTCTGTGGGTACGACAAACGATTTTTGCCGCCGTGGCGTGCGCCGCGTCATTGTCCTGATTTGTGTGCGCATTAGTGCAGCGCTGAGCACTTCACTGATACCGTTGAGCGTGTGTCGGTCACCGGGTACGGGATTGCCATCAGCCTGCAGCACATAAAATGTGTCCAGGGTGGCGCCATCATTGCCCAAATAAACCCTGGCATCGTTCACACTCAAATCGAGAAATTCCAGCTCGGCACAGACCCGGGCGAAGAGGTCGGGTTGGTCTGGAGCGTGGACGAAGATTTGCGTGGCGTTGGCCACCGTAGAGTCATTACTTTGCCTAACCAGGACGAGGGGCGTATTGAGATCGCTGTGATCGGCAATTGCCTCCGTGTGCCATGCGATGTCATCAGGCCGCTCCCTTATGAAGTAATCATCACCCCTGCGCGCCCAGGCTGCCTCAATGTCCTCACTGGTAAACCCTCGATACTCGAGCAGTTCGGCGGCCGCAGCGCGGGTTGTTTCCACTACACTCTTTCTGTCCATTGGATTGTCGAGGCCCCGGGACAGGGCGCGACGTGTCTCGGTGTAGGTTTGGCGGAGCAGCGTACTGCGCCACGCATTCCAAAGTTCGGGGTTGGTGCCGTGAATATCGGCAACCGTCAATGTGTACAGATAATCAAGGCGTTCCTGCGTCATCACATGGGTCGCAAATCGCTGGATCTCATCGGGATCCGAAATGTCTTTTCGTTGTGAAAATGAACTCATCAACAGATGGTTCTGTACTAACCAGACCACCAGTTCCGTATCCTCTTTGCTCAGACCATGGCGCTCACAGAACCCCAGCGCATCGACCGCGCCCAGTTCGGAATGGTCGCCACCCCGGCCCTTGCCAATATCGTGATAGAGCGCAGCGATATACAGCAGCTCTGGCGCCCGCAGGCGCTGGGCTATACGGGTCGAGACAGGAAATCGGTCGGTGTAGTCAGCGCGCATAAAACGCCGCGTATTTGCGAGCACCTCCAGCGTGTGGGCTTCCACGGTGTAAGCGTGGAAAAGGTCGAACTGCATCTGACCGACGATGCGTCCAAATTCGGGAAGGTACCTTCCCAATAAACCATGACGCGCCATGCGGCGGAGTTGGAGTGTCACGCCGTGGGGGGAGCGCAGCAATTCCATGAAAAGAGTTTGATTTACAGGGTCTGCACGGAAATGGGGATCAATACGTTCATGGGATGCTCGCAGTAGCCGCCAGGTACCCGGTGCTATACCGACAATTTCCCGGTTGTTTGCAAGGATGACGAAAGCCCTGAGCAGGTTGGTGGGTTCTACGATAAATATGTCATCGCGTCGGGCCGAGAGGAGTCCGCCCTTGACTTCAAAATCCTCATTGAGCACGTCGGAGCGACTGCCCGCTTCGGGGTGCAGGATTTCCCGGTCAAAAGCCTGCATCACCAGTTCACGAAGCTGTGCCAGGGCCTGCGCCCAGCGATAATAGACCTGCATGAACTGCTCAACAGCCAGTTTTTCGCCGTCCACCATTTCCCAGAGCTGAGCGAGCTTTTGCTGCTGCTCAAAAAGTAGCCGGTCCTCTCCGCGCTCATTGATCATATGCAGCGCAAAACGTACCTGACCGATGAAATTTTGTCCCGCCTCCAGCATGCGTTTTTCGTCAGAGTTCAGGAACTCGCTTTCATCGAGGTCTTCGAGCGCGACACCGTAATGACGTCGGGCGATCCAACCGATAACCTGGATATCCCGCAACCCGCCGGGACCATTCTTAACGTGGGGTTCGAGGTTGTTTTCGGTGTTACCGAAGTGATCATGCCGGGATTCGGTCTCTTTCAGTTTTGCGCTGTAGAAGTGTTTGCTGTCCCACATATAAGCCGGGCTGATGGTGTTCTCCAGTTGACCAAACAGCGCTGCGCTGCCGGCCAGGTACCTTGCTTCCAGCATGCTGGTGAATATCGTCAGATCATCCTTGGCAAGCGCACCACATTCTTCCTGCGTTCTGACGCTGGATCCCACTTTGAGGCCCATATCCCATAAATTACGGAGTAGCTCGGA
>CALKDK010000034.1 GCA_938084055.1 uncultured Luminiphilus sp. | reverse complement strand
TGAACGCTGGCGTGAGACCAGGGTCGCGGCCGCCACCTGATTGTCCAATGCTTTTCGAACGTCATCCGATTCGGCCGAGAGGAACAGCTGACATCCAAAGGCATTGATATAGCGCCAGGGCGATTCCCCACCGCAGAACGCTGCACGGGTAATGGCCAGTTCATAGTGTTCAATTGAATTAAATACCCGCAGCCCCGTGTCTGCACTGTTGCGCGAGAGTAAAACAACCTCGACTTGCATTGCCGTAGCCAATCCCCGGTTTAAGCCCAGCAACTTGCTCACGACGCCAAAAGCGGTCCCGGGTTCGAGGGGCACCTGCTCGTTATCTATCTGGTATTGGGAGTAAGCGGCTAATCCCTGGCGCTCGTAAACTTCATGGGCTGCGTCCAGGTCAAACAGCGCCCTGGAAGAAATGGCAATTACAAGCTTTTCTGGCCCATGCCCGGTCACATCAGGCTTCCCCCTGACTGGCCTGGGGACGTCGCTCACCTGAAAAATAGACTCGCGACAGGCGGAATACCACAGGCGCCAACAGCAACAGGGCAATCAGGTTGGGTATTGCCATGAAGGCGTTGAGCGTGTCGGCAATCAGCCAAACGATACCAAGATTGAGCCCCGCCCCAACGGGTATGGCCAGCACCCAGAGAATTCGAAACGGCAGAATCCCGCGGGTTCCTACCAGATACACCACACAGCGCTCTCCATAGAATGACCAACCAATCATGGTTGTGGTGGCAAAAAGAATGACCCCTACAGTCACGACCCACTCGCCTCCGGGGAAGCTTTGCGCAAAAGCCATCGCGGTCAGGGAAGCCCCAGACGCTCCCGTTTCGAACACACCGGTCAGGACGATTACCAGTCCTGTCATGGTGCAAACAATGAGGGTATCGATAAATGTGCCCAGCATGGCAATCATGCCCTGCTCAACAGGTTCGTTGGTCTTTGCGGCAGCATGGGCAATAGGTGCACTGCCCAGGCCCGCTTCGTTGGAAAATATCCCCCGGGCGACACCGAAGCGAATCGCCGCCCATACCGTCGCACCCGCAAAGCCACCCGCAGCGGACGCTCCGTTGAAGGCCGAGCTGATTATGGTGGCAAAGGCAGCGGGAACTTCAGCGGCGTGCATGGCTATAACGATCACACTCATTACCACGTAGGCGATCGCCATAACCGGGACAACTGCACCCGCGATGAGGGCAATACGCTTTATGCCGCCTAAAATGACGCCACCAACAACCAGCATCAGCACCAGACCGGTCGCCTGCCACGGCACACCCAAATTGTCCCCCAAAACCTGGGCAACGGAGTTTGATTGCACTGTGTTGGCCAGCCCGAAACCCGCCATGGCGCCAAATAAAGCGAAGGCCATGGCAAGCGGGGCGTAACGCTTACCCAGCCCGTTACGGATGTAGTACATGGGGCCACCGCTGTAGCCACCCAAGTCATCCTGCTCCCGATATTCCACCGCAAGCACGCCCTCCGCATACTTGGTTGCCAGACCAAACAGCGCCGTGATCCACATCCAGAAGAGCGCGCCGGGCCCACCCAGGGCGATCGCAGTAGCCACCCCAGCAATATTACCCGTCCCGATGGTTGCCGAAAGCGAGGTCATGAGTGCGCGAAACGGCGCGATATCCCCACTGCCCGTTCCGGAGGTTCCCCGGAAAAGGAGTTGGCAGGCCGTGGGAATTCGTCGCAGTGTTATGAACCCAAGCCCAAACGTCAGGAACACACCTGTTCCCAACAGCAGCACCAGCATCCCGGGACCCCAGGCAATACCATTGATTTCTGTAATGAATGCTTCCAAGGCTCTACTCTCCTCTCAGTCGACAACCGTCATTAAAGCACCTGCAGCCTGCCAAAGCTGCTCGCCATGGGAAAATATGCCGAACACACCGCCCGTGTGTATGAAGATGATGTCGCTGAAATCATTGAAATTGCCGGCTGAAATTTCCTGGCACAGACCGTGGAACGCTTTGCCTGTGTAAACCGGGTCCAGCACAATGCCCTCCAGGGCGGCAAGCGCCGCAATGCGCTCGTAAACAGCGCTGTCGGCCCTACCGTACCCCGGGCCAATGTAGCCATCGTGGGTGTTGATTTTCGGTTCTGGACCGTTCAAACCCGTCCAGATTTTTTGGGCGGCAATAATGTCAGCACGGACCTTTGTTGCAAACCAGTCAGCGTCATCACATACGGCAAATCCCCAGACCGGGCTATCGGGCATCAACAGGCTCATGCCCAGAGTCAGGCCAGCCTGGGTTCCCCCAGAGCCAGTAGCGCTGATGATACACGCTCGTTCAACGCCCGCCGTCGCCATGTCGCCGGACAGTTCCTCAGCACCAGCGATATAACCCCATATCCCCAGCGCATCGCTGCCCCCGGTTGGGATAATCATGGGTACCCTGCCCCGCCTTCGCTGTCGTGCTGCAGCCTCCTCGAGAACATCTTCAAGCCCGGCACTGTACCGGTTGGGCTCAACGACGGTTAGCTCGGCGCCAAAAAGATGGTCAAGGAGCGTGTTACCGGTTTGTTGGGGTTTGTGCCCCCGCAGCACCAATTCACAGTGCCAGCCCATTTGAGCGCAGACATTGGCTGTAGCACGGGCATGATTGCTCTGGAGGCCACCACAGGTGATCAGGGTGTCAATGCCCTCCGCCAGCGCATGCCCCGCAATAAACTCAAGCTTGCGTACCTTGTTACCCGAGAGGGTGGCCCCGGTAAGGTCATCACGTTTGATCCAAATTCTTTTGCCGTGCCCCCAACGGTCGCTTGCCCGAGCCAGAAACTGGAAGGGCGTGGGGGTCTGGGCAAGGGACTTCCGTGGCGGGTAAGAAATCAAACCGAGGGTTTATTCCGTGCCAACGGATTTCAGCGTGCCCTTGGGTAACACGGCATTGACGTGTGCCCGCTGAAACTTAAGTTCCAGCCCGCCAGTCACGCCCAGGGTGATGTAGTTGTCATCCAGCGCCGTGATTTTGCCCAACATTCCCGACGACATGGATACCTCATCACCCTTTTTCAGAGCTGAGACCATATCGGTGTGTTCTTTCTGGCGCTTGCGCTGTGGACGAATGGCGATGAAGTAAAACAGGCCAAAAAGAACGACAAGAAAGCCGATCTGAAACAACTCACCCCCGGCTGGCTGGCCTGACTGGGCTTGTGCATGGGCATTGGCAATAAACATATCGGTCTCCTGGTGCGTGTGTAATCTGGATAAATGGCTGCGCTACTACTGTAGATCACGGGCGAAATCGATGGTCAGGGGCGCGTGGTCTGAAAAACGTTCGTCCCGGTAAATTGACACTGCCTCAGCCTGGTGGGCAATACCGGGCGTGCACAGCATGTAGTCTAACCGCCACCCCACATTCTTTGCCCAGGCCTGCCCCCTGTTCGACCACCAGGTGTACTGGTCTTCATGGGGGTTAATCCGTCGGAAAACATCGACCCAGCCCAACTCATCAAAAACCCTGTCGAGCCACGCTCGCTCGTGGGGCAAAAATCCCGAGTTCTTCTGGTTCGCTCGCCAGTTCTTGAGGTCAATCTCGCGATGGCATATGTTCCAGTCGGCGCAGATCACAATCTCCCGCCGCTTGCGGCGCAGCATCTGCAGGTGCTCAAAAAAGTGCGTCATAAAGATTTCTTTGCGCTCCTGCGCCTCTTCGCCACTGGAACCCGACGGCACATAGAGTGATACGACGCTCAGGCCTTTGAAGTCTGCCTGGAGATAGCGTCCCTGGGAGTCCATGGGCTCCCAGCCAAGCTTTGTGGTCACCTTTTGGGGCTTCACACGGCTGAAAAGCGCCGTCCCGCTATAGCCTGGACGCTCAGCATCGTTATAAAAGCATTCATAGCCCGCAGGCATGAACAGGTCTGGGTCCAGCTGGTGGATCTGGGCTTTTGTTTCCTGTACGCAGACGACGTCAGCGTTTTGTGCAGCCAGCCAGGGGAAAAAACCCTTCCGCTGTGCAGCCCGGATGCCATTTGTATTACAGGTAATTACGCGCATTAAAAACGATACTGGTAAGTGACCCCTATGGTATCAAAGTCTGTGCCTAACCGGGTGACTACCCCCGTGCTGGCATTGAGTCGCAGGGAATGCTCGGGGGCAACGGGAAAAGACACGGTCACACCCAGCCGGGAATTATGCAGCCCATCCGCGAGGCTGATCCCATTACGACTGGACTCTCCGCCGAGGTAGTAATTTGTATTCAGCGAAATCCAGGCGCCGGGCGCAAAGTAGCGCGCAAGGTGTGCCTGAACCTGGTAAAGGGGTTCCTGGCTCACGCGGGCACCGAGGTAATTGTCATTATCGGAGAACAATTTTACGTCGACGGAGGCATCTAGATACCAGCCGTCCCAAAGGTAGGAAAGTCCGATGCCAGGACGGACCATCCAGCGGTTGGTTCCCGTATTGATGACGCGCTCACTTCGGTAACTCCCGGTGGGAACCTCTACTTGTAGGCTGGTGCCCAGCGTGAATCCCGGTTTGAACCGTTGTCGATACTCTGTGGGTGTGAGTGCCGGCGCGCCGATGAGGTTCCAGGACAACCTGAGCTTGGTATCACCCCAGTCGCACCGAGATGCAGAGATTGACTCACCCGACAGGTCCGCACGCCCCTCATAGCATGCCCTCGCTACCTGCAGGTCAAACTTTGCCGAACTGCCCATCAGAGCAAAGCTTCGGGCATAGCCCAGAGCGAGGGCATCGGTACTAACAAAAGCATTTTCAATCGGGACATTGGGGCTCGGGCCCACGGAACCTTCAGTATGTCCCAATCCGACGATCAGAAAGTTGAGCCCAACGGGAAGATTGACATAACTTCTGGGTTCCAGCTCCTGGGCAACAGCCGGCACACTGCCCGCCAGTAGCCAGGTTAAAACCAACCTGACGCTCCAGCGACAGGAGGAGCTGCTCACTTGTGAGCCGGTATTGTCAGAGCCCCTGGAGACTTTACGGGCGAGGACCGCCCTTGTTGCCGGAAGTCGCTGCAGCGAGCGACGTTCGGCCGAGCGGCATCTCGGGGGAGCCGGTTGTCCTGCAAAAAAATTTGTCATGGTTATGAAGAAACAAGGAATCCTCGTTTGCAATGGCTCGGGCCCAGTAGGATCGGCACTCAAAGAACCCGCGTGTTGTGCCGCTTTACACAGGTGATGCTGGCCTCCCTCCGCCGTCGGGGATCAGGACAAACCCAGGCTATCCAGCGCTGCCACGAGGTCTTCGTGGTGGGTTTTAGTTTTGAATTTATCAAGTATGCCTTTCAGTCGACCGTCTTTGCCAATAACAAAGGTGGTCCGCAAAATCCCATCGAACTCTCTGCCCATAAATTTCTTGGGTCCCCAGGCACCATACTTGTCTGCTACTGCATGGTCCTCATCCGCAAGCAGGGTGAAGTTCAGCGCGTCGCGCTCCGCAAATTTCGCCAATCGCTTGGTGGCGTCGGGACTGATGCCCAGCACAACCGTATCCCGTTTTGCCAACTCCCTGGCACTATCGCGCAGACCGCAGGCTTGCGCTGTGCATCCGGGGGTCATCGCCTTGGGATAAAAATATACGACGACATTTTTCTGCCCTCGAAAACCTTTCAAACTGACTGAACTGTCGTTTTGATCCCTGAGTGAAAAATCCGGGGCTAGATTACCGACTTTCGGAAATGACATACCTGTAATGACCTCATGTAGCGCAATGTGTACTGAAATTGTGGAAGTCGCTTTTTACCTATCGCTGGCCGGGACTGATCACGCTGTGCCGCACCGGGAAAAGCCCGCTACGGCTATCTTCAATGAATTCCCGAAGCAATTCCCGTACGACTGGAAAGGCCAACTTGTCCCACGGGATATCCTCGGGCAAAAGAAGCTGCGTTTCCAGACTCTCCGGCCCCACGCCGAACCGGCCACCCGCCAGGCCACATCGATAAAACATATAGACCTGACTGATGTGTGGCACATCAAATATTCGATAGAGTACGGGCTGCTCAGCCACAGCGGCGGCCTCCTCCCAAGTCTCCCTTGCAGCACCCTCAGCAGTGGTCTCACCGTTTTCCATAAAACCTGCCGGCAGCGTCCACAAACCATAGCGGGGCTCGATGGCGCGCTTGCACATAAGAATTTTGCCATTGTGCTGCGGTATACAACCGACGATCACTTTGGGGTTGTGATAATGGACGGTCGCACAGGAGCTGCAAACATCGCGTTCACGGTCGTCATCGGATGGAATGCGGCGCACGGTGGCGGCGCCACAGTCGGGACAAAAATTCACTACCTTTCCTCAGTCTATCGGGGGCACCAGGTGGCGATACTGACCTCGATGAAACAACAACGGGGTCTGGTCACCAGCCCTGTAGTCAACCACCTCGCCAATAATGATATGGTGATCACCCACCAAATGCCGACCCCACATCTTACAGCTGAAGCGCGCAACGGCACGCTTTAGCAGGGGCACGCCTCGTGGATCTTCTTCAAAATCAGTGTTGCGGGCATCGTGACTACCTTTATTGGCATAGTGGCTGGACAATCTGTCCTGGTCAGCGCACAAAACGGAGATGCCGAAGTCTATGCACTCGGTGTACTCCCTGAAACATTCCGAGTCATTCTGGATGCTCCACGAAACCAGGGGCGGCTCGAGGGACACTGAGCTGAACGAGTTGGCTGTAAGCGCCAGAGGCCCTGACTCGCTGTCGTTGACAGAGATCAAACAGACGCCCGTAGCGAAACAGCCGAGTGCATTCCTGAATTCCATAACGCTCATAAGGTGCTATCTCGCCATTCTCGCTCGCGCTGCTCATCTTGCTCCTTCGAGGCTACCCAGATTGCCCCGCCCTCTTTCAGGTGCTCTTTCTTCCAAAACGGAGCGCGGGTCTTGAGAGTATCCATGATGAATTGACACCCGGCAAAAGCCTCGCCTCGGTGCGCCGCGGCCACACCGACCCACACAATCGGTTCGCCTTCCTGTAATACGCCGAATCGATGAACGATACGCCAGCCGAGCAGGCTAAAACGCTGCGCGGCAGCCATACCAATGTCATCCAGCACTTTTTCGGTCATGCCAGGGTAGTGCTCAAGTTCCAGCGCCTCGACCACACCATAATCACAAATATCCCGAACATAGCCAGTAAACGCCACCAGCGCCGCACCCGGGCTGTTACTGAGGACCTGCTCGTATTGCTCGCGAACTTCGAAGGCCTGCTCCTGCACCAAGACGCTCATTTCATCCCCCCGTCATGGGCGGGAAAAATGCGATTTCATCCCCATCGGACAGGGCCTGGGAGGAGTCTACGACCCGATGGTTCAACGCATGAACTACGTTGGGCTGCATGAGCACGTCCTGCCAGTCCACCCCGCCCTGGGCACTAAGACGGCGCTTTACGTCGTCTATTGTGACCGTCTCGGTAGTGAACTCGAGGTTGAGCTCCTCGCAGTCAAGAGCTTCGCGGATCAGTGAGAAAAACCGTACCTTCAGCACCCAGCGTCCCTCACCCAAGCGCCGGTTTGCCCACCTGTCTTTGATAGGAGCTTAATGTCACCAATGACCATGTCGCGGTCAATCGCCTTGCACATGTCGTAAAGCGTTAACGCGGCCACAGAAGCTGCCGTCAGCGCTTCCATCTCCACCCCGGTTTTGCCAGTCACCTTGCAGGTGGCTGTCACGGTAACGCCCGGTAAATCTGGCTCGGCAACGAGGTCCACACTGACACTGTTCAGCAGCAAGACATGGCAGAGTGGAATCAGGTTTGCGCATTGCTTCGCCGCCTGTATGCCGGCGATCCGAGCGGTGGCAAAAACATCACCTTTGGGCAGGGACCCCGCCACTATAGCGACCAGTGTTTCTGGCGCCATACGAATCTGCCCTGTAGCTACGGCACAGCGTTGCGTGTCTGCTTTTGCACCGACATCGACCATACTGGCGCGACCCGCCTCGTCCAAATGCGTCAACCTGGCTTGATCTTCTGTCATGGCTCGATGGTAGCACGGTCCGCCCGCTACGCCGCCCCAGAGCCAGGTAAGCCAGCAAATTCAGCTTGGTCAAAATCAGGTGCTATGGAATGATGTTCCGGGGAGGGGTGGCCTTGATGTGATCCGCTATCAGCAATAGCCTGACAGCACGCACGGGCTCCGCTTCATACTGTTCAAGGAGCCAGCAGATGAGCACCCCTGCCGATCATCAGAAAGTCTCCCGCGACCGTCGCTATCGATGGTATGTACTTGTTGTTCTCACCACGGTTTATACCTTTAACTTTATTGACCGGCAGATTCTTGTCATTCTGCAGGAACCCATCAAAAACGAATTGGGCCTCTCCGACGCACAACTGGGCATCTTGACGGGCTTTAGCTTTGCCGTGATTTACGTTTGTGCCGGCATTCCAATAGCCTGGCTCGCTGACCGCTCAAACCGTCGTAATATCGTTGCCGGGTCTCTGGCACTTTGGAGTGCCATGACGGCGCTATCGGGGTTCGTCACCAATTACAGTCAATTGGTAATGGCACGGCTGGGGGTGGGTCTTGGGGAGGCCGGCGGGTCGCCTCCGGCACACTCCATGATCAGTGACTATTTCCCACCGGAACAACGCGGCACAGCGCTTTCGTTCTACACCGCAGGTATCTATCTGGGCGTTCTCTGCGGGTTTGCCGGTGGCGGCTACATCGCGGAAACATTCGGCTGGCGAAGTGCATTTTTTATAGTGGGCGTCCCCGGCGTCTTATTTGCTGGTGTGGTTCTTCTGACCGTCAAGGAACCCCTCCGAGGGCGCTGGGAGGCTCACCGTATCGCCGACAAAGCAACGTTGGGTGAGACCCTCATTTTCCTCAGCCAACGCCTGTCTTTTTGGTGGATTGCTCTGGGCTGCGCAATGACATCCTTTGTCGCTTATGGTAACGGTAATTTCTATCCCTCTTACCTGATCAGAAACCATGGCTTTACGGTTGCAGAGGTAGGCTTCGCCTTGGGGCTGGTGTCAGGCATTGCTGGCGCAATAGGTACATTTTTCGGTGGGTTTCTGGCTGACCGCTTGGGCAAAAGTGACAAGCGCTGGTACCTATGGATACCGATTATGGGTAACCTGGCGGCGATAGCACCCATGAGCTACGCCTTACTGGGCCACAACACCGATCTCGTACTCTTGGCGCTTTTTCCCGCTAATATCTTGAACTCACTGTATCTGGGGCCCAGTATCGCCATGGTTCAGTCGCTGGTGTCTCCAACTATGCGTGCCATGTCTTCCGCGATACTGTTTTTCATACTGAATATGATAGGTCTCGGGCTTGGACCGGTATTGGTTGGAGTGCTCAGTGACCATTTCGCATCCTCCTTTGGCAGCGACCACCTGCGCTACGCCATGCTGGTCACGCTGGCATTGGGAATGAGTGGCACGCTGTGTTTTGTCAGAGCGAGCCGGACCCTGGTCGACGATCTGAGGCGGCAAGCGGAACCAGTATCCTAGCTGCTGTCATTGTTGGTGGAGCGGTCTGAACCGCACGCAGGCCACGTATCTACGGCTAAACCTTCTCGTCTTCATGCAGCGTCAGGCCGCAGACCGGTGCATCCCGGTTGCTGTTGATACCCAACCACCGCCAGAGATAGCAGCGCGCTGTCAGGCCGTTGAGAATGAGAAACGTACCGACAACCAGCAGCACACTGTCCGCCAGATTGCTATTACCAACCAGCATAACCGAGCTACAGATCCCCACACCAAGCGCGAGCCTCAGGGCCCGCTCCCACTTTCCAATATTGCGTTTCATGTCGCCTCCCCCATGAGTGCGTGGGGGTATTACGCGTCGCCACCGGCTGCAGTGGAAATTGTCTAGAAAGCGTCCACGTTAATTCTCCAATATCCCGTTCAACTCACCTTTCCCAATGACTCGGAGTACTCCCCAAATTGGATTGTGATCAGAGGTTGTGACTTGCTGGCTCCCGGTCTCCACGCTGTGGAGTCCGCGGATAAAAATGTGGTCCAGCGGCAAGCCAAGCGCTGTTGTTCGCCTGTCCGGAACAAACGTCAGGGGTTCCAGGCCATTTTTTTCGGTGATGGCAGTCACACGCTCCAGTCTGGCATCGCTCCATGTGTTGAGATCACCTGCGAGGATTGCTGGTCCAGCATGTGCCTCCAGCAGTCTTCCCACAGCGTTCAACTGATCACCGAAAGACTCAAGGCCCCATTCAAAATTGATACTGTGCAGGTTAATAACCAGTAGTCGGGCTTCAGATCCCGCCAGTTGGTAGCGGTTGATGCTGGTGGCTTTGGGCGTACCCAGCCAAGGTTCTTGTACGGACAGCGCGCAGTGCAAATCGGATTTCGCGCGGGCAACCGACAAAACCCCCGTCTGGCGATCCGGGGCCTGGTAGCCCTCGGCAAAGCTCTCAAAAACGCCGGGCATTATTAGATCGCCAAAAACCGAAGGCTGGTAAGCTTCCTGCAGAAGAATCAAGTCGAGAGGACCTGGCAGCCTCCGTAGATCCTCGACCCATTGCGGATCTTTGCCCTTTTCAATATTCCAGCTCAGGACCCTGAATTGGGCAGGCAGGAAAGATGGATTTACCTCGTAAGTCGCCAGCAACGACAGACAGGCCTGCAGTTTACGGGCGGGCGTTTGGGCGTATCCGTGTTGCGTCATCAGGAGGATTAGGATGCCGACCCACAATAGGAGACTCGGAGATCCCGATCCATTGTCCCGTCGATCTCCAATAACAAGCCGCTGTCGGACGAGAACGTGCAACCCCTGCTTTGCGGGGTCCTCTCGAGCAGAAACACGGTACGGAGCAAATTCCAGGCTGCCTGAGCTCCGCTTCAGTAAATCGTATCTTGCCCTCATGATCTTCCTGTTTATCCGTCAAAATAGCGCAGCCTCTCTGGGCTGCCTCAGTTCAGATTCAGCTCTGTCGAGAAAAACAGTGACTATTGACTGAAAATGGCACGCCACCCCCCTATTACTGTACTCTTTTTATCGCCACCCACCACGCCACGTGTTGGTGACCCAAACCCCAACTGACAGGAATCCGGCTCAATGGTCATTGACCCCAAAGCAGCAGGTTTTTCAGGTGAAAAACTAGGCCACCTCGAACGGCATCTGAGGGATCACTACATTGACCCGGAAAAAATTCCTGGCTGCCGGCTGATTATCGCGAGGCGGGGCATTGTGGCCCAGTCGCTGACCTTGGGTCACATGGACAGAGAGCGCGGCAGGCTGATGCGGGATGATACGATTTTTAGAATCTATTCCATGACCAAACCGATCACCTCGATCGCATTGATGATGCTTTTCGAGGAGGGCCGCTTTCAGCTCAGTGACCCGGTATACAAGTTCATTCCATCATGGAGAAGCCAAGAAGTCTGGGTTGAGGGCACTGGGGCGAACACAGTCACTCGCCCTCCCAAGCGACCCATGACTCTCCATCATTTACTGACCCATACCGCTGGCCTTACCTACGGCGGCATTTTGCCCGGCATGGACCAGCCCGTGGACGATGCTTACCGAGCGGCAGGCGCTACGCGCAGCGCTAACGAGCCCCTGGCAACCTTTGTGCAGCGGCTGGCAGCGGTACCCCTGCTTTACGATCCCGGCTCGCAATGGAGCTACTCCGTCGCCACCGATGTTTGTGGTTATTTGGTTGAATTGATCTCGGGGCTGTCCCTTGCGGAGTTTTTTAGGGCGCGCATCTTTGAACCTCTGGACATGAGTGATACCGGCTTTTTCGTCAGGGACCAGGACATCGACCGGTTTGCCGCGTGCTACGTCCGGGCCTCCGATAAATCACTTCGTTTACAGGATGATCCGGCCACCAGTGGCTATCGAGATCCACCTGCGGGCCCCTCAGGCGCCGGGGGGTTGGTCAGCACCCTGGGTGACTACAGCAATTTCTGCACAATGCTGCTCCAAAAAGGAACCTACAAAGGGCGCCAGTTGATCAGTCGGCCAACGCTGAACCTGATGACGCAGAATCATCTTGGCAACAGCAATCTTGCCGCAATGGCCGTGGGTGGCTTCTCAGAGACAAGTAACGAAGGTGTGGGCTTCGGACTGGGTTTTGCCACCACGATGGATCCGGTAGCGGCGGGCACCATTGGCTTGGGTGATTTCTACTGGGGGGGTTACGCGTCCACGCTTTTCTGGGTAGACCCCATCGAAGACTTTTATGCGATTTTCATGACCCAACTGATTCCATCAGCAACCTTCAATTTCCGAGGCCAACTCAAGAATCTTGCCTACGGTGCGATTGCAGACTAACAACACAGATCGGCCGTCTGCAGCCACTCTTTGGGCTTACTCTGTTAATCGCCGACCCAGAAAGGCGAGGGTGATGACCTCCTCTCCCTCACGTTGATGAAAGCCGTAACAACTCGGCAAAACAGACAATGCAATGTTGATGGACTATAGCGATAAACAGTGAGACAATTTAAAAAGTTTATTACATATTATTAAGGATTTTAAATATGCAGATAGACTTCTCCCACGCCCGAGAGTCCCTCGGTAAAGCCGTCGATGCCCTCATGCTAGCCGATGATGCAAACGAGGCCATCGCAGACGCATTCCAGGAACTGAACCTCGCTTTCAGCAAATTCAGCGACATTGACCTTCGCGACAGTGCCATTGCAGACATTTACGAAAAGCTGCAGTCCTATGGCGATATCTCACAGTGCACTTGGGTCAGCCGACGGCACCTGGAGAAAGCCCAGACTTTAAGCCGCGTGGAGAAAAAAGATTTTTGCCGCTGCTTACTGCATCTGTACACAACGATTGAGGCAGAATCTGCCCGGGATAACGCGGCCTAAAGGTTATTCTGCTCCGGAGCGTAACGGCGCAGGCTGAGCAGCATGGATTGCCCCGCCTGGCCCTATGCGCGACGCGCACCCGTTCCGGGTGAGAATTTCAGGCCTACCCAAGCCGCCGTGTAGGCCCCCCGCAGTAGCCGCTGAGGAAGCCAGGTCAGCCCCCAAAGACCTGCAGGGCGTTGACCACATTGACGCCCACTTTGTCGACGCCATAGCCCGCTTCCGGCTCGGAGCCGGTCTCATCGGCACAACCCAGAAACCGGGGAGACGCATACACAGGATCCTCATGCAGGGAAGAGAGCAGCGCATCGTCGCGCCCATAAAAGAAATCCCGGGTACCGTTACCCTGATGAAAATTGATATCGAGGATGGGCACGGGCCCATACCCGTCGCAGTAATCACACCCTACTATCTTAGATCGGCCTGACCGTCATCGTGGGCGCATGATTCAAGGTCACCCATCTGCAAGGCAGCTGGCCAAATCCAGGGTCGCCGTTGGATTTGCCGGGCAATCAATTACTCTCGACACCCTATTTATACCTCTTATACTTCGAGGCGTCAGGCGCACCCGGCAGGCCAACTAACGGGACCGACGAATACGCAAGCCCTGAATGGAGTTTGCACCCCAACGGAGGGAAGTAGTTTGAGCAAACGTTTGGCGCATATTGTTTTCCAGACGAACCAAGTGCAAGCGATGCGTGATTTTTATATGACTCTGCTTGACGCCTCTGTCGTTTTTGAGAACCCGAGCATGTGCTTCATTACCTATGACGACGAACATCATCGGGTTGCTTTCATGCGCGTCCCGGGTGGCTCTGCGCCAAGGCCTCCAAATAGTGTGGGCTTAATGCACTCGGCATTTACCTTTGCCGATCTGGGGGCGCTGCTCGAGAATTACCAGAGGCTTTTGTCCCTGGGTATTGCGCCTGTGGCGCCAATCCAACACGGACCGACAACTTCGATCTATTACAGAGACCCCGACCGTTGTTTGGTGGAACTTCAAATTGATAATTTTCAAACCACCACCGAAGCCACAGAATTTATGCAGTCTCGGGAATACAGTGAGGATCCGCTGGGGCCGGTATTTGATCCTGGCAGGATGCATGAAGCGAGGATGGCGGGGGTACCCGATGGTGAGCTGCTGACTCGGGCTTGGGCTTACGATGACCCGCAAAGTCCCTCTGCCCTGGAACGTATGACTTCGTGATGCTTCGGATCTGACTGTCGTACTGATGCGGCTCCGTCAACAAAGCCCCAGCGGCTACCAAGCGTCGTAGAAGTGACGACCCAATGGGGTCAACGCCGGCGCTTGGAGCCGATCACAGCCCCTTATAAGTTACAAGCGCATGGTTTCCGCAGCACCCGCTGGGCATCATCTCTTTGCACAGTAAGCTTTGCTGCCAAGAGTCATAGGTCTACTGCGTAAGGCTGTTGTTCCGCAGCAGACTGTCTGACGAAGAACAAGAGAGTGACTCGAGCGGCGCTGCCTGCGCCGCCCTCACCCGGCGGACGCTCCTTTCCCACGGGGCGCCCAAAAGGCGCCGGGCAGCGTTTATCGAACCGGAGGTCTCTCACCAAGCTGTCTATTTCTAAATAAAAAAGCCCGCGTAAGGCGGGCATTTTTATGTATGGCGGAGAAGGAGGGATTCGAACCCTCGATACGTTGCCGTATACACACTTTCCAGGCGTGCGCCTTCGACCACTCGGCCACCTCTCCGAAACGGCGCGCAGGTTACCACAACCAGAAGGGCAGCAACAAAGAGGGACGATTAAAACACCGTACTTATCCCGATACTAAAATGGTAATTCTCTGCCGACTGCGGGCCATTCAGGTTGAGCCATACGGGTTGACTATACTCCGCGCGCAGCGTCCAGGCCGGGCTCACAGCGACGCTTACAAACAGTGACAGGTCTATCTGCTGCCCTCCGAAAGCCGTAGGGTCAACAACAGGCGCCGGATAAGGAAAGCTGGGATTGGGCAACAGCAGGCTGGTATCGTCGCCGTCGATCTCACCCTGCCATCGATAGTTCAAGCGGATGCCCGGCTCGAAACTGCCTAAAGTATTCCATGCTACCCAGCCTCCTGCAGAGAACTTGTGTCCCAACCGGTAATCCCTGTCATTGCTCCCTGCGCGGGCAACCGCTCGAGCGTCCAGACCCCACCTGGCAAATTGACTAAACTTCTCGTAGACGAGTGCGACGGGCACATCCCAAGTGCCCGAACCGATCTGCATGGTATAGGGCAGCTGCTGGTTGCCCGGTGCGCGGGGGGTATCACCCTCCTCATCGATGGAACCCGTCGGGATACTGATACCGCCGATTAGCCGCCATGCACTGTTCACGTTGCGGGATAATTCATAGTCCGCAAGCGCCACCGTGTCGCCAATGCCATTGGAACTGATCGTAAAGGCATCATAGTTTGGCACGATGGAAATATGATCAGTGCTCTGCTCAATAAAAGGGACCGACAACTTGAGTGACAGTTTCTCGGAAAAGTCATAGGCGAGCAGAAACGAGTGCACTTTCTGAGTAATCTTGGTGGGTACCACGGGATAATTGTTTTCTGTCCGCTGTTCAGACGGCCCAGACCACAGGACATCCTCATAACTCAATCGTTGGGTCCCAAGGCGATACTCATCAAAGTCAGATTGTAGAAACTGATAGGCGAGATGCCAACGCTTGCCGGTCTTCTCTCTCTCTTCATTGGCTACTACATTGCTCGCAAACAGGTCTTCAATCGAGATCCCAGCGAGGTCCGCAGGCACCGTTTGAGCAGCCAGATCGACGCTAGCCAGGCCGGTAACAAAACAGACAGCGCCAACAATTGGGTACCCCTTGCTTATCTTCTCGGATTTCTCATAAAACATCGCTCTACCTCCACATAGGGTGCGCGGATACGCTTTTAGTAATGCTCAATAAATATTTCTGTAGCCGATCACGATCTATCGGCTTCGTCATGTAGTCGTCCATGCCCAATTCAAGACTTTTCTCCCGGTCACCGGCCATCGCGTGCGCCGAGAGGCCCACGATATAGCAGTCAGGGTTCACGCCCTGTGTCCCCTGTATTTCGCGAATACGGCGAGTGGCCTCATGGCCATCCATGACCGGCATTTGGATGTCCATGAAGACCAGGTCAAATGTCTGTTGACTGAATACCGCAACGGCCTCCTCACCATTGCCTACGATCTTGGGCTTGATTCCCAGCGTTGCCAGGAGTTCTTTGATGATGAATTGATTGATATCAGAGTCCTCGGCTACGAGGATGCGCAGATTTCTTAGCGGTAGCGATCGATCATCGGCTCTCGATTCTGCGCCACTGGGTGGCGTGCCCTGCGCCGCCTTCGTTGTGGCCAGCTCAAATGGGTTCCCGATCGCGGCAGACTTGGTCTCAGTTGGGGCAGAGAATGGATTTAAAATTTCCGCGGGCAGCGGCAGCTCCAGCCAAAAGCACGAACCTTCGCCCTCTGTACTGCTAAATTGGATTTCACCGCCCATAAGGTTCGCCAACTGCCGGCAAATCGCCAGACCGAGACCGGTGCCACCGTACTCACGTGTATGCGTGAAGTCGACCTGAAAAAAAGCGGAGAAGATGCCGGGCTGTTTATCCTCGGGTATGCCAATACCAGTATCCGTAACTGAAAACCGGGTTCGCTTAAATTCACCGGAACCTGTGGCTTCAACGTGCAGGTTCACACGACCTACCTCGGTGAATTTGATGGCGTTGCCCACTAGATTAAGTAGGATTTGCCGAATCCTGCCCGGGTCGCCCCGCACAAAATTCTCAAGCCCTTCACCTTTGGAGACAGAGAATTTGAGCCCTTTCTCAATGGCGGGCCCGGTGAAGAAGGTCTCCAGTGTTCGCATTGTTTCATTCAGTGAAAAAGCTTGCCGACGAATTTTTAGTTCACCCGCTTCGAGCTTGGTAAAATCCAGAATATCGTCAATAACAACCAACAGGTCGTTGGCAGATCGCTCGATCGTATCGAAATACAGGTGCTGCCGCTCATCGAGCCCGGTTTCTTTCAACAATGACACGATGCCCAGCACACCGTTCATCGGTGTACGAATTTCATGGGACATATTCGCCAGAAACATCGTCTTGCTGTCGGCTGCGCGTTGCGCCGCATCTCTGGCCTCTTCCAATTGGGCGATGACCTGGTGAAGAGAGACGTCCCGGTCCTCAACAACGGACAGCATGTTATTGAACGTCTCGCCTAAAGCCTGGATCTCACTAATATCTGACGCCCTGAAGCGCCGCGTATAGTCCTCCCGGGAAGCTATTTCGTGCATAAGATCTGTCAGTTTACTGACCGGCTGCAAAACCAGGGTCCCCAGACGGGAGGCGAGCCCATAAGCCAACAGAGAGCCAAGGAGAACTGCAATTAATGCAATTAACAATACGGTTCGGCCTAGGTTGTAGGCAGTCCGGTTATCAATCCAGACCTCCAACCACCCGAGTTCCTCCCCGCGCCAGTTAATGCCCTCCGTAAGGATCTGTATACGCGGTCTCAGTGCCAGTAGCAGTTCAGGATTCTGGGAAGCGAAGTCGTCGACGTACGTCTCCGATGCGCTCCGGTATTCCGCAAGAAGCTTTCCATCCGCGAGGAAAGTGCGAGCCCACACCGTATCCCCGTCGTTCTCGAGGGTCCCAAGCACATCTGCGGAGGCTTCGGCGTCACCGAAGGCGAGTGCGGCGGTCAAATTGCTGGCAAGCACTTGCGTTTGAACAACTTTCAGCTCACGGGTCTCATTAAGCGCAGCGCGGAGCGTCAGGGTCAGACTAATGGCCAGGACCACAAGCAAAACCAGGCTTGCAACCGCGACGGTCTGCAATGACATACGCTGGCTTAACGGTTTCGTCATGGCGCGGCCGCACTCGGGGCTAACACCGAAGCGAGGGAGAGAAGTCGGCTACTGGCTGTTAGCCCAGCAGCATCCAATGCTCTCGTATTAATGATCAAACCAATACGATTTGCGATACGCTGGAACTCGACCATCCCGCCCCCCTCCGCAAACCCCGCCGTGTCACCTACGGTTAGCAGATTCTCCTGAGGTTGCCAATCCGGCAGGTCCATTGTCCCCTCATTGAGATACAACAGATCACAGTCTCGGGACTTCTCCCTGGACCCAACAACTCGCAGCTCAGCACTGAGACCTTTCTTGGCACCCAAGATCGACGTCAGTGCCCTGGAGGTTGCATCTGCCCTGACCACGCAGACGATTGACGGTAAGCGCTGATCCTGCCAGCTGATAAAACCCAGCAGGTGGCTGATGAAAGCCGCCTTGATTTCAGCTTCGGTAAAGCCTGGCTTGGTGGGACTCTGAGCTGCAAGATCGCTTGTACCCAACGCTGCTGCCAGTAAAAAAATCGAAAGCAGACAAGCGTGGCCCTTCACTGCCGCCCCATCCGCCATGGTTCTTTTGCGGTCGGCTTACTTGTTCTCACGGGCGTGATGTCGATGCCACCACGACGCTGGTAATACGCTGTTATGGAGAGATCGTCGGGATGCGCGTGGCTATGAATCGAGGCGAAACACTGCTCAACACACCGCTCGTGAAAGTCCTGCTTTTGCCTGAAGGAGTCGACCAGATCAAGGAGGGCATCGCCATTGATTTTGGGGCCTGTGTAACTCACCACCAAGGTCCCCCAATCGGGCTGAGCCGTAACTGGGCACAAAGACCGCAGGCGATGTGAAACAAACGTCTCCGTAACCCACGGAGCGTCAGAATTGACCCATACACCGGGCATCGCCAAGGGCTCAGTCGGCGCCTGTTCAAGCAGTATTCCATGGGGCTCACGGGTAATCGTTATTATCTCCATGGGCGAGATAAGCTGGAGTGTAACGGGTGCTCCTATCGATTTCTCTATGTCAGAACAAATTACCGATTTTGCCTCTTCCTGCGTGTAAAAATGGTGAAAATTCAAACTGTTGAGATACAGTTTTAACGATTTTGATTCAATTGTTGATGGGGTGTTTACATCGACAAACAGGACACCGATAAAGTGCTGCGGCACGCCACTGGTATTGAGCCACGACAACTCATAAAGATGCCAACAATCGTAGCCGTGCATAGCGTTCGGCTGGGTATCAACCCGTTGGATGGGCTCTAAAATCTCCGGACTGTAATGTGTCGGCGCAGCGACGCGGTTGCCCAGGGCGAAAACCATTGACTCAGGTCCGTAACCGCTTGCCCGTGTGCAGTAGGTGCATACAGTAACTGTAGGCAACCACCACGCAAAACAGGATCATGCTGAGGGCGAAGGCAATGTTGACATCGCTGACACCAAGCATCCCAAAACGGAAGGCACTGACAACATAGACAAGGGGATTTACCTGAGAAACAGCCGCCCAAAAATCCGGCAGGAGATCCAGCGAGTAAAAAACACCCCCCAGGTAGGTGAGGGGTGTCAAAACGAATGTTGGAACAATGTTGATGTCGTCAAAGGTATTTGCAAACACTGCATTGATAAAACCCAGGAGCGAAAAAAGCACCGACGTGAGCGTGACAACCAGCACTACCAGCAAGGGACTGTGAATGGGTAACCGGGTGAAAAACAAAGAAACCAGCGTGACAATGATTGCCACCAGAACACCGCGGCTAACGCCGCCGGCGACGTATCCCAGGAGAATGACGTAGGCCGGGATTGGCGACACGAGCAATTCTTCCACACTATTGTTGAATTTAGCACCAAAAAATGAGGCGACAACATTGGCGTAGGAATTCGTGACAATGGCCATCATAATGAGCCCGGGGACCACAAACTCCATGTAGGAATACCCCCCCATGGTTCCTATTCGGGAACCAATCAGGTTGCCAAATATGACGTAATACAACGACATCGTAATGGCGCTGGGTAACAGCGTCTGGGACCAAATACGCAAATAGCGGCGTATTTCCTTCCGCACTATGGTCATGAACGCTACGTATTGTTCGTATCGACTCATGCAGACTGCTCCAGCAAATTAACAAACATTTGCTCCAGCCTATTAGCCTCATTGCGCATACTCACAACCGCTATACCCCGGCTGTGCAGCGCAGCAAAGACCTCGGCAAGATCCTGTCCCTTCTCGATCACAATCTGTACCGTGCGGCCATCGAGTATCTTAACGTCAAAGCCACTGATCTCCAGCCCAGGGGGAACATCAACCGCACAATCCAAAATAAAAACCTCTGTGTGCAGGTCGCGAAGGAGGTCTTTGATAGATCGGTTGGTAACAATTTTGCCGTCATTAATAATCGCGATATTGCGGCACAAGGCTTCGGCCTCTTCCAGGTAATGCGTGGTGAGAATAATTGTGGTCCCCGCGGCATTGATTTCTCTCAGGAAATCATACATCGAGCGACGCATTTCGATATCAACTCCGGCGGTAGGCTCATCCAGAATAAGCAGTCTGGGCTGATGTATCAGCGCCCGGGCGATCATAAGCCTGCGTTTCATACCACCAGATAACATTCTGGACCGGACATGGCGTTTTTCAGTCAGGCCCAAACGATCCAGAACCTCATCGGTACGCGCCATAGCCTCACGAAGGGGTATCCCGTAATACCCGGCCTGGTTCGTCAGAATGTCTTCGACTTTCTCAAAAACATTGAAATTGAATTCCTGGGGGACAATGCCCAAAAAACGCTTTGCACCTGGAAAGTCCCTATCGATATCTACCCCATGGACCCAGACCTTGCCTGCCGATTTCGCCACCAGCGATGAGACAATGCCAATCGTGGTGGACTTTCCCGCACCATTAGGCCCCAAAAGTGCAAAGAAATCGCCGGGTTCGACAGCCAGATCGATCCCTTTCAAGGCTTCAAAACCATTCTCGTAGGTCTTTTGCAGGCCTTCTATCTTCAATGCCTCAGTCATATGACTCCCGAAACCTGGGTTGGCTCAACGTATCGAATCAGCAGATGGGTACTGCGGAGCCGCAGTGTACCGAATGCCTTGCAGCGAGGCGACAGATGAACGCGCTATAAGCTTGACGCAGCCGGTTCACGCCACTAACATTCGCGCCTCTGCTAACGCAGGACCTGCGTCCCCTTCGTCTAGTGGCCTAGGACACCGCCCTTTCACGGCGGGAACAGGGGTTCGAACCCCCTAGGGGACGCCACAACTGTTGCCTGATGGCAACCACAGGCGCTCGGCATATTCAGTGGCGAGCGTCCTGTAGGCTCAGGAAGGAATTTAGCGGGTGTAGCTCAGTTGGTAGAGCGCAACCTTGCCAAGGTTGAGGTCACGAGTTCGAACCTCGTTACCCGCTCCATTCTCTCCGCCGGTTAGCTGTTGCAGCAGTAATGGTGGCGCCCAACCCTCAGCAAAGCGCTGTCCGCCGCTGTCCAGGCCTGCCAACTCATTCTTTGGTCGTTTCATCGAGCCTTACCGATAAACTGTTCACGCAGTAACGCAGGCCGGTTTCCGTTGGCCCATCGGGAAAGACATGCCCCAAATGGCCACCACATTTCTGGCACATGATCTCAGTGCGGAGCATGCCATGGGTGGTATCCCGGGCCTCGTCTATCACGCCTTCCGCTGCGGCACGATCAAAGCTTGGCCAGCCACAGCCCGCATCGAACTTGCTTCCCGACTCGAAAAGTGTCTCGCCACATCCCCGGCACCGGTAGATCCCGTCTTCAAATACATTCCAATACTCGCCGCTAAACGCGCGTTCGGTGCCTTTTTCCCGGAGCACAGTATATTCATCCGGTGTCAGTTGGGCGCGCCACTGCGCGTCTGTAACCTTCTCCTCGTCTCTAGACATGGTTGTTCTCTCCAGTTGCCAGCATTCAATTAAAGTGTCGAGGTGTCTTCCGGGCGCAAGCCCAGTATGTCGCATAGCCCGCGTAAAACTGCAGGACATTGCTCACCAACCCGGAGCCTCAGTCCTCGTAACTCCCGACGCAGGGCGTACCCGCTTCGCAAAGCCTCAAAAGCCTCAGGGCTGATGCCCCCGACAGACCTACGGCAAAGATCGCGGTAATCAACCACCGGATTGTAATGCTGTAGGAGCAAGGCACGTAGCCAGTCCGAGGGACTCAGGCTCGCACAGGCCGTCATATCAACAATCGCTGCCGCAACGGGAGCCTTTACAGGGGGTTCACCGGTTACCGCGGCCACGAGCATGTTCGTGGCGTTTTCCTTGGCCTCCAAAGAGTATCCCGCGATATGGGGTGTACCCAGCGCCACCTCAGCGAGTTGCCGGTCGGTGATGCTGGGTTCATCCGGCCAAACATCGAGCACCAGCTCGGCTCCCGCTTCATACCAGGCCTTGAGCGCTCCCGCAGTCAGTACCCCTCCCCTTGAGGCATTGATGACAAGTTGCCCTTTGACGCTGGCCGCCACCTGCTCAGCGTCAATCAAGGCGTAGCTCGGCCAGGGCAGCTTTCTGTGCAATGACGCGTGCAGGGAGACAACCGGCTGGGACAAGACCTGCTCAAGGGACGGGCTTCTGTATCGACGAGGGACCCGCTGCCATGGATCCCAAACGTGAACCCGCCCGCCCAGCGCGGCCAATATTGACGCCAAGCGACTGCCGATGTGACCATACCCGACGATACCGATACTGCCACCACCTAAAACCTGCGCAAGTCTGTCCCGTTCGGCGAGCACAGAGAGCACATACTCGACCACGGCGTTCGCATTGGCACCGGGGGCTGAGGAGAATCTGATCCCTTTTCCTGACAGGTAATCCAGATCAACATGGTCAAGACCGGCGGTCGCGGAGCCAACAAAAGCAACGGGACTACCCGCCAGCAGCGCTTCGGTAACCTCTGTCACCGACCGAACCAGCAAGATGTCAGCCTCCCCCAGATTGGCGCGAGCTATGGCCCTGCCGGGCAGCCGATGCAGCTCTGAGGCTATCGCTGCAAGCGCTGGTGTGATTTCAATGTTGTCATCAGCGACCACCCTAAAACCCATCGTTGGCGCATCCGGGCTCAGTGGTTGTCCAGCGCCCGCAGAAAGCGGAGGGCGCGGCCTGGCAGGCCCTGGGCTGAAAATCGAGTCAATTCCATGTGCAGGCGATCCTGAAAGTGAGCCAGAACACCCTGCTCCAAAACCACACCCGGATTATCGACGCTGATTGAAAAAGGGACAGCAAGTGCATTACAGAACAGATTCTCCAATGCCTGGGGCCTGGCTTCAACACAGAAAAAAGCCGCTTGCTGCTCGGCATCGCGACCATCGGCCGAATACCAATAGCCATAGTCAGGCAATTGCCTTCGTAGAGGGCCTGCTAGGCACCAGTGCGCCACTTCATGCAGGGCACTTCTGAGATAATCGCGACGATACAATATTCTCGCTGGCAAGCGAGCGGTTGCGGGCTGGTACAGGGGTTCCGCGGCGCCACCCACAAGCACCGTGTTGCAACGGGCACCAACGGCATCATTGAAGATGCCCTCCAGGTCCTGTGGCTTCACAGTAAATTTAACGACGGCCATCTGCGGTCCTATCCCCGTTTCCGGATCAGGTAACTGTAGTATGCCTCTGCCTCACCATGATCAGCCTCAAGGAGCTCATGACCAAGAAAACGACAGAACTGCGGGACATCGCGCTGCGTCGACGGGTCAGTAGCGACAAGCCTGACAACGCCGTCGATGGGCACACGCCTGATGGCCCCATGCAGCATCATGACGGGCTCGGGACACTTTAGGCCCCGGGCGTCAATCTCCAGCAGCTTGGGCTCAACCGCTTTTTCCAATGGATCTTTCCTTCACTGCAATGGCTTGCGGAAACGCAATGTCATCCGGTCGCTCTCGCCGATGGCGAGATATTTGTCGCGATTCGCCTCATCGCCGCTCAGTGACGGCGGTAACGTCCAGACCCCGCCAGGGTGATCCTTGGTGTCGCGTGGGTTCGCATTAATCTCGCTGCGCGCTTCAAGCTCGAATCCTGCGAGCTCTGCGAAGGCGATCACCTGCTCCTCGGTCACATAGGCTGTCTTGCGCATAACGTCAGTTGAAGTTCCAGGTTTGGCCCTGTGTTGAACCACACCAAACACACCGCCAGGCTTTACAGCATCATAAATGGCGCCGAAAAATGTCTCGGCCTGATCCATACGCATCCAGGAATGCACGTTGCGAAACGCCACGGCCATGTCCACGCTGTTCGGTGGAACGGGCGTCATGTCTGTAGGGGGCTGCAATGCAGCGACAACGACACCACCGTAAATATCGTTGTTTTCACCCAGCTTCCTCAGAAATCCACCCAGCGAGCGTCGAGCATAGGCTCCACCGTTGGGTGAATAGTGTGCGGCCACCAGGGTTCCTTCCCCACCAAGCAGTACCGCGAGAACTTCGGTATACCACCCGCCACCGGGGGATACCTCGAGAACCGTCATCTTCCCCTCAAGGCCAAAGAACTCCAACGTTTCGCGGGGGTGTCGGGCGCTATTTCGGTCCGCATTACCCTCTCCACGATGCGCCCCGGAGAGTGCCGTGTTCCAGTCGAGCTCTGCGCTGGCAGCTGCTGTGCCCAACATGCAAGCAAACAACAGTGCGGAAACAGTAAATTTCATACTTAATCCTCATGATTATCGGGGGCCATGCCCCACCGTTCGTCCAGCGCGGTACTATAGCTTCTTTGGGACGCTGCAGGCGATTGGCAATGAGGCACTTTGTCATCACATTTATCGGGCCGGACCGAACCGGGGTCGTTGAAGACATTGCTGGTGAAATCAGTCGCCTCGGCGGGAATTGGCTAGAAAGTCGATTGGCGAGACTACAGGGAAAATTTACGGGGCTCATCAGTGTCAACCTGCCCGAAGGTACCGAGGGCGCCCTGGCGGAGGCACTACAGGCCATTTTGGGAGGTCCCTGGGGCATCCAGATCGAAGCCTGCGGTGACGCCGAGCCGGCGATGGCTGCAAATTTTGAAATCATCCTGGTAGGACCCGATCGCTCCGGCATCGTAGGTGAAATCTCGGGAGCACTGGCCAGCGTGGCGGTCTCGATTGTGGAAATGGAGAGCCTTGTTGAAAGCGCCCCGTTTTCCGGTGAGCCGCTGTTCAGGGCCCGACTGGATATCCTGACGCCCCGGGGCATGGACAGTGCATCGCTGCGAAGGTGCCTCGAGCCCATTGCTGACCAAATGACCCTTGACCTTGATGTGGAGCCACGCTGATAGCTCTACCTGCTCCGCCAGCGATGCAGCAACCACCCTGCCAGTGCAGCCAACAACACCACCCCCACCAGGCCCAGAATACTTTCCAATAACAGCCAGAGTAGATTTTCTGCGGGCACACCAACAATGTGCACAGCTCCCCAGAACAGGGCGCCCGTGGCGACCACGCCCAAAAGGCCGGTTCGCAGACGCCTGCGCAACCTGCGATCAGGCCAGAGGCGTGCCAAGGTTACGGCGCCGCGCCGGGAATCGCCGGTGTGGGACTGTTCACATCAGCATTTTGCGCGCGGTGGCGTAGCGTGTGGTCCATCAACACAAGCGCCATCATGGCCTCCGCAATGGGTACCGCGCGGATCCCCACGCAGGGATCATGTCGCCCAGTCGTGACAACTTCAGTGGCCTGGCCTGAAACGTCAATGCTGTCCCCGGGGATGCGAATACTGGAGGTGGGCTTCAGCGCAAGACTGGCTATGATGGGTTGTCCAGAAGAAATGCCACCGAGCACGCCTCCGGAATTGTTGCCGATAAAACCAGCCGGAGTGAGCGCGTCGCGATGCTCTGATCCTCGCTGCTCTACCACAGAAAATCCCGCCCCTATTTCCACGCCTTTAACAGCGTTGATACCCATCAGGGCACCTGCCAACTCAGCATCGAGACGGTCGAAAACGGGATCTCCAAGTCCGGGCAATACCCCATCAGCCACCACATTGACCCGCGCTCCGATGGAGTCACCGGCCTTGTTTAATGACTGAATGAAAGCCTCCAGCTCAGGAACAACAGCAGCGTCACCGCAGAAAAACGCATTGCTTTCCACAACCTCCCAGTCTAGAACCTTCGGTGTGATAGGCCCCATTTGTGCAAGGTAACCGCGAATGGACACGCCCTGCCCAGCCAACCATTTCTTGGCGATCGCGCCCGCCGCCACGCGCATGGCGGTTTCCCGCGCCGATGAACGGCCCCCTCCGCGATAGTCCCGCCGGCCATATTTTTGTTGATAGGTGTAGTCGGCGTGAGCCGGGCGGAAAGTCTCCTTGATTTTGCTGTAATCTTTGCTCCGCTGGTCAGTATTTCTAATGAGGAGACCTATTGGCGTTCCTGTGGTCATCCCCTCGAAAACACCCGACAGAATTTCAACTTCATCGCCTTCACGACGCTGTGTGGTGTACCTCGACTGCCCGGGTTTGCGGCGATCGAGATCAGCCTGCATGTCGGCGGCCTCTAAGGGAAGGCCGGGAGGGCAACCATCGACGATAGCGCCCAGAGCCGGGCCATGACTTTCGCCAAAAGTCGTGACAGTAAATAGTGTACCCAGGGTATTGCCAGCCATAAGAGGACCTCCGCCGGCCATTATACCCCCGAAATGGGAGTGCCAGAGGGTGCTTAAAGCGCGCTCAGATCCTCGTGCGTGAGCACACAAACCCCGTGCCCCCCGCTTGCCAACTCGAGCCACGTGAAGGCCAGTTCGGGGTAAGCCGACTCAAGTGCCGGCGCACTGTTGCCCACCTCGAGAAAAAGCACCCCTCCAGGCGCCAATATGGACCTCACCTGCGCCAGTAACTGATGCACCAAATCGAGCCCATCCTGCCCTGCAGCCAAAGCCACGCGTGGCTCATGCCAATACTCCTCCGGCAAACTCGCCATATCGCCTGCATCGACGTAGGGCGGGTTTGCGAGAATGATATCCACTGAGTCCGCGGCAAGGGGAGCAACCAGATCGGCCTGCACGCACCTCGCATTCGGAAATCCATGTTCATCGAGATTCAACTGGGCAAGTGACAACGCCCGCGCGTCCAGATCCATGAGCAAAATCTCACTTTCCGGCCCATGGCGGGCCGCCAGCAAGCCAAGGCTACCACCACCACAGCACACATCGACGATTCGAGGGGGGGAGCGACCCGCATACCAGGGCCGATAGTCATCAAAAATGACGGCCATGAGGGGGGATCTGGGGACCAGGGCGCGGTTATCACAACGAAAAGTCAAGTCGCCAAGTGTCGCTCGACCGATGATGTAGGCGGTGGGTAGCCGCTGGTGTACTCGCTGATAGGTAAAGGTCGTCAGTTTCTCGAAACTTGCGGGGTCCAGGTATTGGTCCAAAATCTCAGCCCCGGAGCATGGGTCCAGTTGGGCTGCGGCCAACACCAACGCCACCGCCTCATCGTGGCTGTCAGCGTAGCCATGACCACAAAACACTTCCGCCTGCTCCAGCGCTAATTCGGTATTTGAGAGGGCTTCCCGGAACGTTATCACTTGGGGGCTCCACCGCCAGCACAGCAGGGCATGCTATCATCCCTCGATTGGAATTGGGGGTCATATGGAAGCACATTGGCGCAGTATTATAGAGCACATCGGGGAGGATACGTCGCGGCCTGGCTTACTGGATACTCCCAAGCGAGCCGCCACAGCGTTCAAGTTTCTTACCCGTGGCTACGAACAAAAGCTTGCCGAAGTCGTCAACGATGCCCTCTTTCCATCTGACTCAAGTGAAATGGTATTGGTTCAGGACATAGAGCTTTATTCATTGTGCGAACACCACCTGCTGCCCTTTGTAGGCCGCTGCCACGTCGCCTATCTTCCCGAGGGTAAAGTGCTGGGCTTGTCCAAAGTCGCGCGTGTGGTCGATATGTTCGCCCGAAGACTGCAAATTCAAGAGCAACTCACTGTGCAGATTGCCGAGAGCATCCGTGAGGTGACTGGCGCTCAGGGAGTCGGGGTCATTATCGAGGCCGAGCACATGTGTATGATGATGCGGGGCGTGGAAAAACAGAACTCGGTAACAAAAACCTCTGCAATGCTAGGTACATTCCGTTCGGATGCCCGAACCAGAGAAGAGTTTCTGGCCCTACTGCAACTGAAGTCCGGCCGGTAGTCCGGGCTCGCCCCGGCAGCTACAAGGTTTGCCCCGACGGGTCGGTGCGCCAAGCGCTGTCGATTCAGCAGAGCAGCTGGCCCAAAGCAGCCCTGTGCTGGGAGGCTTCCCCCGAGTCTTTCTCAGACGCCCTTAACGACCCTGGTATCCGCGCGCCCCCAAACGCGCTTCGGGCCCGTCAGGAAATCATCCAACCAATTCGTAGACAGTGACGATTCCTGCTGAAAACGCTGCGCGAATCAAATCACTCTGGCGACGCAGGCCCAACTTTTGCCTGATGCTGTTTTTGTGGGCGTGGATGGTTTTATCTGAGAGGTCAAGTTCAAAACCTATTTCCTTCGGACTGAAACCCAGTGCGAGGCGCTTTAAGACTTCCAGTTCGCGACCACTCAGCAACTTCACGGGTATTTCTGCGTCATCCACATTGGCCACCGAGGCTCCCAGGTCGACGCCAAAAAAATGCATGCCCGACAACAGCGACTTCAGTGCGTCGATAAGCTGCAAGTGAGGGGAAGATTTGGATAGAAAGCCCATCGCCCCATAGGCCACTGCATCGTGTACATAGTTCTTTGAATCCAGGAAGCTGAAAACGAGTATCCTCAGGGCGGGGAACTGATAGGTCAGTTCACGTATCTCGGGGGCAATGCTCTCGCCTCCCAACTGTAAATCCATGACCAGCAGATCTATCGGCGAGCGCCTTAGCTGCTCGGTAAGACCAGCGAATTCACCGTAAATGCCCGACAGCTCAAACTCAGGTTCGGCATCAATCAACTGACCAATACCTGCGGCGATGATCGCGTGGTCATCAAGCACCGCTACACGCTTGGGTTTGCTGTCTATTTCCATCCCTGCAGTCTAGACCAGACAGCCCTTGTCGCGAAAGACTTCTGACCAGCTTAAAAAATAGCCGCCCGGTAGTCGCTTAGCGTTGCCATGCCTCGTCCATGGCAAGGCAGCGACACGGTTGCCCATCCCCCCGGAGACAGTGGGGGCAGCTGACTGTTGTCCAGCCAGTACCACAGCAGGTCCGATACCGTGGGCTGATGTCCTACCAACATGATGTGGCCATCGAGCTCAGAAATAAGCTCTGCTGCGCTGGCAACGCCATTATCGGGGGCAAGCCTGGGGTCCAATTCGATCTCGATCCCCAGCTTACGACCCAACAAGGCAGCAGTCTGTTCAGTCCTGCGCCAGGGGCTGGCCACAATGCGCTCGACGGGCAGTGCCTCGCTCTGTTCCAGAGTCTGGGCAAATACCCCGATCGCCGACTTCAGCGAGCTTTCACCCCGGGGCGTCAATGTCCTGGCGCGGTCCGGTGAGGCCGGCCCCGCCTCACCGTGTCGCCATACAGTAACCCACACCCTAACGGCTCATCTCCAGCAGCAGCTTATTGAGCCGACTCACATAGGTGGCCGGATCTTCCAGTGTCGACCCCTCCGCCAGCATGGCCTGGTCAAAAAGTATCTGGGTCAAATCCGCAAAGCGCGCCTCGTCCTGCTCATCCTCCAGCCGCTTGATTAGGGGGTGCTCGGTGTTGAGCTCCAACGCAGGCGGAGTGTCGGGCACGACCTGTCCGGCGGCCTCCATAATACGCCGCATCTGGGCTCCCATTTCATGTTCACCCACAACAAGGCAGGCAGGCGACTCCGTCAGTCTAAGGGTCGGTCGCACTTCAGCTACACGGTCCGCAAGAACATCCTTCATCCGCTCGAGCAGGCCCTCGTGGGTCTTGCTGGCCGTTTCAAGGGCCTGCTTCTCTGCATCGCTGTCTCCCTGAAACTCAAGATTGCCCCGGGCGACATCCTTAAGCGGCTTACCGTCGAACTCCATGAGGTGACTCATTAACCACTCATCAATCCGATCGGACAGCAGGAGTACTTCGATTCCCCTCTTGCGAAACACCTCGAGGTGCGGGCTGTTCTTTGCAGTCGCATGATTCTCTGCCACCACATACCAAATCGCATCCTGCCCCTCAGCCATACGTTCACAGTAATCCGTAAGGCCTACATTTTGCTCAACGCCATCAGATTGTGTTGAAGCGAACCTGAGGAGCTTGGCCACCTTTTCCTTATTGCTGAAATCTTCTGCGGGGCCCTCCTTCAGTACCTCCCCGAAAGTGTCCCAGAATTGCTGGTAATCCCCGGGTTCGGAATTTGCCATTTTTTGCAGCATATCCAGAATCCGCTTGGACATGGCACTTTTCATCGCGTCAACATTACTGTCTTGCTGAAGAATTTCCCGGGAGACGTTAAGCGGCAGATCATTGGAATCAAGCACCCCTTTCACAAACCGGAGGTAGAGAGGCAGAAACTGCTCGGCGTCGTCCATGATGAATGTGCGCTGGACGTAAAGCTTTAATCCACGAGCCCCCTCACGATTCCATAGGTCGAAAGGCGCCTTTGATGGGATGTAGAGCAGCGACGTGTACTCAAGCTTGCCTTCAACCCTGTTGTGGCTCCAGGTCATTGGGTTTTCGAAGTCATGAGAAATGTGTTTGTAAAAGGCCTGGTATTCCTCCTCTGAGACTTCCGATCGACTCCGGGTCCACAGGGCCTTCGCCTCGTTAACGGCCTCCCACTCTACAGCCGCGTCAGACTTTGGTTCAGTTTCCTCGTCTTCCGAAACCTCTGGCGCCTTGGGCATAACGACCGGCACTGATATGTGGTCAGAATATTTCTTTATAACGCTGCGGATTCGCCATTCTGAGGCGAATTCATCAGCATCTTCCTTCAGATGCAGGACAACCGTTGTCCCGGGCGCCTCACGCTCTGCCGGCGCGACGGAGAACTCGGCCTCGCCAGCCGACGTCCATTTCGTGGCCTCGCCGGCGGGGGTTCCCGCTTTTCGGGTCAAGACCTCAACGTGATCAGCAACAATGAATGATGAGTAGAAACCTACGCCAAACTGACCTATTAACTGGGAATCCTTTTTGTCATCGCCACTGAGGTTTTCAAGAAAAGCCGCCGTGCCAGATTTCGCAATGGTACCGAGATGTTCCACCACCTCATCCCGGGTCATGCCAATACCATTATCTGAAATCGTAACGGTTTTGGCCTCACCATCAACGCTAACCTCAATTCTGTATTCGGCTACCCCGCTCGCCAAATCAGGCTCTTCGATAACAGCAAAACGGTGCTTGTCGATTGCGTCAGATGCATTAGAAATCAGTTCCCGAAGAAAAATCTCCTTGTTGGAGTAGAGCGAATGGATCATCAGGTGAAGCAGCTTTTTTGCCTCAGTCTGGAACCCCATCGTCTCAGTGTTGGCTTTGGCGGTCATCAGTAACACTCCTAGCTTGGCCTTGTCTCCCGGAGATGGAGTCGGGCCGGGCATATTTCAACCCTTGAGCGCTAAAGTCTCCGGTACAGACAAGGGGTCCGCCGAACCCACAGGATTCTCCCAATCCAGCAGTCGCAGTCGCCGGCCGGCCAGAACCTTCCCACGGCAAGGACAGCTTCTGAAGTTCACCTGTCGGGGTGAGCCGGGTAGCAGGGCGTGTCAACCTCCTGAATCCCACGACTGTCTTCATTTGGACAGTGGAACTCTGGAAAGCAGAGCCCTAAAGGCCGGCATGGCTCAGCCTTTGGGAGGCTCGATACAGGGAAGCCTCAGTTGCAGTCGGGGATGTCGGGAGACTCGCTTAACACCTCACAGGACAGTTCTGCCATCGCTCTAAAACAGCGGATCATCGCCTCTGCATGGGGCATGCCCTCATACTGACTGACCTTGGCCAACTGCGCCTCGCACTGCCCTGCCATACCCGACTGAACCATCTGGAGTAGCGCGGGATCTGTGTCAGGATTTGCCGTTAGCTCAGCAAGAGCGCAAGCCTGGGTGTGTTGGCACTGGGCCAGAAAGGCCGCCGCGAGGGAATCATCCGCAGGCTGGGCCGCCCACGCCGTGCCGCTCAGCAGCGCCCACTGAAGCACGACCGCCGGGGCAAGACAAAACAGAGGTGCTCGCATGGGTGATTTACTCCAAGCCAACGCTACCGCTCCAGTCTACGTTTTATCCTGGAGAATGCCACCCCACGGGAAAGCGCGGGGGGAGATGGGCGGTTTATCACCAGCCGGTCACGCCCGCCATGGCCGACCCGATTTCGGCAAGGGATCGAACGGTTTTCACACCGGCATCCTCCAGAGCGGCAAACTTCTCATCAGCGGTCCCCTTGCCGCCCGAAATGATCGCTCCCGCATGCCCCATACGTTTACCTTTGGGTGCGGTCACCCCAGCAATGTAAGACACCACCGGCTTTGATACATGGGCCTTTATGAACGCTGCAGCCTCCTCCTCAGCTGTCCCGCCAATCTCGCCGATCATCACAATTGCTTCCGTAGCGGGATCTGCTTCGAAAAGCGTCAGGATATCAATGAAACTGGATCCAGGGATGGGGTCTCCACCGATACCAACGCACGTAGATTGCCCAAAGCCGGCGTCCGTCGTTTGCTTGACCGCCTCGTAGGTCAGCGTGCCAGACCTTGAAACGATACCCACGCGCCCGGGGAGATGGATATGGCCCGGCATAATGCCGATTTTGCACTCCCCGGGCGTGATGACACCAGGGCAATTTGGCCCGATCAGCCGGACACCCAATTCGTCACATTTGACCTTGCAGTCAAGCATATCGAGGGTCGGAATGCCCTCTGTAATGCAAACGATAAGCTTCACACCGGAATGGGCAGCCTCGAGAATAGAATCCTTGCAGAAAGCCGCAGGAACGTAGATCACAGAAGCGTCTGCACCTGTTTCAGAAACCGCCTCGGCCACGGTATTGAAGACGGGCAGATCCAGATGTGTTTGACCACCTTTACCGGGGGTCACGCCACCAACCATATGGGTGCCATAAGCAATGGCCTGCTCAGAGTGAAAGGTTCCCTGGGAACCGGTAAATCCCTGGCAGATAACTCTTGTATCTTTATTAATCAAAACGCTCACTGCAAACCTCCGGCCGCTGCTACCACCTGCTGCGCGGCATCGCTAAGACTGGTCGCCGCCTTAATATTCAAACCGCTATCGGCCAACACCTTTTGCCCCAGCTCTGCGTTGTTACCCTCGAGCCGCACCACCACCGGCACCGTTACCCCGACCTCCTCTACCGCACCAATAACACCTTCAGCTATCAGATCGCAGCGCACGATGCCACCAAAAATGTTGATCAGCACTGCCTTAACGTTTTCATCAGACAGGATGATTTTAAAGGCCTCAGTCACACGCTCCTTGGTTGCGCCACCCCCGACGTCGAGGAAGTTGGCGGGCGCCCCTCCATGCAGCTTCACAATATCCATGGTCCCCATGGCCAATCCAGCACCATTGACCATGCACCCGATACTGCCGTCGAGGGCCACATAGTTGAGATCCCACTCCGCCGCCTGTGCCTCCCGGGCATCTTCCTGGGATGGATCGTGCATCGCTTGTAAATCAGGGTGCCGGTAGAGGGCATTTGAATCTGCGACAATCTTGGCGTCGAGGCAGTGCAGGTTACCGGCGTCGGTAATGACCAGCGGATTCACCTCGATCAGTGCAAGGTCCTTATCCTGGAAGAGCTTGGCAAGACCGACAAAAATACCAACAAACTGTTTTACCTGGGGCCCTTCGAGCCCCAACTTAAACGCCAGCTCTCGGCCCTGATAAGGCATCGGTCCCGTCAATGGATCGATTTCTGCCCGCAGTATTTTTTCCGGCGTCTCTTCCGCAACTTTTTCGATCTCGACACCACCCTCGGTTGAGGCCATAAAGACAATCCGGCGACTTGCCCTGTCGAGAACTGCACCGAGATAGAGTTCCCTGGCGATATCAGTGCAGGCCTCGACCAGTATTTTTGTAACCGGCTGGCCGTCCGCATCAGTCTGGTAAGTCACAAGGCGCTTACCGAGCCAGTTTCCAGCGAAATCGGCTGCGGCATCTGCACTGTCAACAAGCTTTACACCACCGGCTTTGCCACGACCTCCAGCGTGCACCTGGGCTTTGACAACCCACATATCGCCGCCAATTTGCTGAGCAGCGGCTCTCGCCTCATCCGGTGTGGAAACGGCATGTCCTATTGAGACTGGCAGACCGTAGTCGGCAAAAAGTGCCTTCCCCTGATACTCGTGAAGATTCATACATTATCCCGCTGTTGTTGTTTCAAGTCGGAGATGCCCTGGAGCCCATCTCCATTGCGCGCTCCCGTAACTAACGCTTTTTTCTGTTCGCCATGTGGATGGCCTTGCCGTCCACAGCCAGTGCGGCTTCATGAACTGCCTCCGAAAGAGTGGGATGTCCAAATACCATCATCTGAATATCTTCTACGCTGGAGCCAAACTCCATGGCAATCAACATCTGCTGAACCAGATCGGCCGCCGACGGGCCAACACAGTGGGCTCCAAGCAGCTGATCTGTATCCTCATCTGCAATAATTTTGACCAGACCATCACTGTCCCCCGCCGCGAGCGCTCGGCCAATGGCGGCAAAAGGAAAAGTGCCCACTTTACAGGCCACTCCCTCTGCCTCAAGTTCCTGCTCGGTTTTGCCAACACCTGCGATTTCTGGATGGGTATAGATGATGGACGGAATCAGCTCATAGTTAAGGGGGTGATGTTTGCCGGCAATCTGCTCGGCCACCATGACGCCCTCCTCCGAACCCTTATGCGCCAGCATGGGCCCCCGCACGATGTCACCAATAGCCCAGACGCCAGGCGCTTCAGTTGCACAGCCCTCATTCACGAAGATTGAGCCACGTTCGTCCATGGTGACACCAGAGTCCTCTGCGAAAAGCTCGCCGGTCTGCGGCCGCCGACCCACCGATACAATGAGCCGGTCAAAGATCTCTGTGTGGCTATCCTCACCCACCGCGTAGGTTACGTGCACCTTCCCATCGATGACTTCGGAACCCGTCACCCGGGCGCCAAGTCGGATATCCAGCCCCTGCTTTTTAAACAGCTTCTGGCTCTCTCTGGCAATTTGAGTGTCCATGGTCGGCAAAAAACTATCCATCGCTTCCAGCAGGACCACGTCAGAACCCAGCCTCCCCCAGACACTGCCAAGTTCCAGTCCAATAACACCGGCCCCTATCACGCCGAGCTTGCCCGGCACCGCCTCGAATGCCAGCGCACCGGTCGAGTCGACAATATGAACCTGATCGACCGGGGCAACGGGAATATCAATGGGCACTGAGCCGGCTGCCAGTACAATGTTTTCCGCGTCATAAATTGACTCGTCGTCATCTGCCGACACAACCTGTACGCGCCGGTTCGAAAGCAATTTACCTCGACCCTGTATGACCTCAACACCGTTATGTTTCAGCAGACCCGCCACACCACCAGTCAGTTGGCCGACAATCTGGTCTTTTCGCTTCATCATGACGCTGATGTCAAGCGAGGGCTGCTCCAGGCCGATTCCATGCGCTGCAAAATGTTGCGTGGCTTCCTGGTATTTATGGGAGCTATCCAGCAGAGCCTTGGAGGGGATGCAGCCAACATTCAGGCAAGTCCCACCGAGAACCGACTTGCCCTTACTGTCCAGCCACTGTTCGATCACAGCCACTTTTTTTCCCAACTGTGCACAGCGAATAGCACACACGTAACCCGCCGGGCCGGCACCAATAACCACTACGTCATAATGTGTTGTCATGTTGATTTCCCCGAGTTCTAGGCCATCAGAGTTGAAGCAGGATGCGTGCAGGGTCTTCAATAAAGCCCTTCACCGTCACCAGGAACTGAACTGCGGTCTTACCGTCGATCAGCCGGTGGTCGTAGGACAGAGCAAGATACATCATGGGTTGTATGACCACCTCACCGTCAATTGCAACAGGTCGTTCCTGAATCGTGTGCATACCCAGTATGCCGGTTTGCGGTGGATTGAGAATGGGCGTTGAAAGCAGCGATCCGAAAACGCCCCCATTGGAAACCGTAAAGGTGCCTCCCGTCATCTCCTCTATGGTCAGTTTCTTATCTCGAGCCTTGAGACCCAGATCACGGATAGCGGCCTCAACGTCAGCGATACTCATAAAATCCGCATCCCGCAGTACCGGCACCACCAGGCCATCTTCGGTGGACACCGCCACCCCGATATCCTGATAGCCATGGTAGACCACATCGTTACCATCAATTGATGCATTGACCGCAGGGTAACGTTTAAGGGCCTCGCAACAGGCCTTGACGAAAAATCCCATGAACCCAAGCCGGGTGCCATTATGTGTTTTCTCAAACTGGTCTTTGTACTGAGCCCGGAGTTTCATTAGTGGGGCCATGTTGACCTCATTGAACGTGGTTAACATGGCAGTTTGCTGGGTGGCATCCAACAGGCGTTCAGCAATACGAGCCCGCATGCGAGTCATGGGCACACGTTTTTCAATACGCTCGCTTGACACACCTGACACCTCAGGAACATTTGCCACGGGAGCGATGGCCGCAGAAACGGCTGCCACCTTGGCAGGAGTGGGTTGCTCCTGGTCTTTGAGATACCGGGTGACATCGTCCTTGGTGATTCGTCCGCCCTTCCCCGAACCCGCGATCACGCCGGGATCGATACCGTGCTCGTCAATCAGCGCCCGGGCTGCCGGGCCCATGGAGGGCTCACCTTCGCCTGGGCCTGCGGCCTCGACAGGCACCACGGCCTCATCTGCCGGGGCAGCTACGGCACCCGGCTCAAGCACTGCCAGCAGAGCCTCACTGAGGATCGTCTCCCCTTCGCCGGCAACGATTGAAGTCAGCACGCCCGCCTCTGGCGCAACCACTTCCATAACAACCTTGTCAGTTTCTATCTCCACCAACAACTCGTCACGCGCTACCGCGTCACCCTCTGACTTGTGCCAGGTTGCGACCTCACCATCGGCCACTGACTCGGGAAATGCCGGAGCCTTGATCTCAATTGCCATAGTTTGTTCCTGCCTGAATACCGATTAAATTCCCCAGGGCATGGGGCCCAGGGCTTCGTCAATAAATGCTTCCTGCTGCTTTAAGTGGAGGGCGGTGTAACCCGCGGCAACGGAGGCAGACGGCTCGCGCCCAGCATACCGAAGGTACACATCGACCTTATGCCGCTGAATCACCCGACGCATATTGTGCTGGCTGGCGTACCAGGCACCCTGATTCATGGGCTCTTCCTGACACCATATTGCATCCTCAAGATTGGGGTAATTCGTTATCACCCTTGCCAGGTCCTGTTCTGGAAAAGGATACAACTGCTCGATTCGCAGCAGAGCAATATCCTGAATACCCCGTTCACGTCGGACCGCACGTAAATCGTAATAAACCTTCCCTGAACACATGATTACGCGCTTTACATTGGCAGGATCAAGTCCATCGGTCTCGTCGAGGACCGCTTCAAAGCGTCCGTCGGCCAGGTCCTCGAGGCTGGAGACCGCCTCCTTGTGTCGTAGCAGACTCTTTGGAGACATAACCACGAGGGGTTTACGCAGCGGCCTGATGGCCTGTCGCCGCAGCATGTGGAACACCTGGGCCGGCGTGGTCGGCATACACACCTGCACGTTATGTTCGGCACAGAGCTGCAGATAGCGCTCCAGTCGGGCGGAGGAGTGTTCCGGCCCCTGCCCCTCATACCCATGGGGAAGCAACATGGTCAAACCACAAAGCCGGGTCCATTTGTTTTCACCACTGGTAATGAACTGGTCAATGACCACCTGGGCACCGTTGGCAAAATCGCCAAACTGGGCCTCCCAGATGACAAGCCCCTTGGGGGATGTGGTGGCATACCCGTATTCGAAGGCAAGAACGGCCTCCTCTGACAGCAGGGAATCGTAGATCCGAAAATCAGCCTGTTCAGGATTCAGATGCTGCAGAGCGATATGCTGGCCTTCCTCCTTCTGGTTGTGGAGAACGGCATGCCGATGGGAAAATGTACCCCGTCCAATGTCCTGTCCCGTCATCCGCACTGGATACCCTTCAACCAGTAGCGTCGCATACGCCATGATCTCGGCGAATCCCCAATTGATTTCCTGGGCACCGGCACCCATTTTGCGACGATCTTCCAGTAACTTGCCAACCTGCCGCTGCACGGCAAATCCAGCTGGCGCAGAGGCAACAATTTCCGACAAGGCCTTGATCTGTACGGCTGGAAAGCGCGTGTCTGATTCTACTGTCCAGTCATGGCCCAAATAAGGCGACCAGTCGACGAACAGCGACTTGTTTGGCTCCAACACCAGGGAACTGACCAGTGGCTCACCCCGCTCCAATGACTCGCGATAGCGATCAACCAGGGCTCGATCCTCTGCTTCGGTGAGCACGCCATCGGAAATAAGCCGATGGGCGTACAGGTCTCTTGTAGTCGGGTGTTTCTTGATGGCCGCATACATCTGTGGTTGCGTCACGGAGGGCTCATCGGCCTCATTATGGCCACGCCGTCGGTAGCAGATGAGGTCAATCACCACATCGCGCTTAAAGGTATTTCGAAAGTCGACCGCCAGCTGGGTGACGAAGACTACCGCCTCCGGGTCGTCGGCATTCACATGGAAAATGGGTGCCTGAACCATTTTGGCGACGTCGGTGCAGTATTCGGTGGACCGAGCATCGTCCCTACGATTAGTGGTAAACCCTACCTGATTGTTGAGCACGATATGCAGCGTGCCCCCCGTCTTGTAAGCCCGGGTTTGAGACATCTGGAAGGTTTCCATCACCACACCCTGGCCCGCGAAAGCCGCATCACCGTGGAGCACTATCGGTACAACACTATCGCCCTCCGGGTCGTCACGTCGATCCTGTCGAGCCCGGACAGAACCCTCAACCACGGGTGAAACAATCTCCAGGTGCGAGGGATTAAAGGCCAGGGCAAGATGGACCTCACCGCCACTGGTCATCAGGTTTGACGAGAAGCCCTGGTGATACTTTACGTCGCCAGAACCGCTGTATTCTGCCCGCCCCTCGAATTCGTCAAACAGCTCGCCGGGGTTCTTGCCGAAAATATTGATCAGGACGTTCAATCGGCCGCGGTGTGCCATGCCGATCACGATTTCCTTGGCCCCGTAACCGCCCACCCGCTCAATGGCTTCTGACATCATAGGAATCAGGCTCTCGCCACCTTCGAGACCAAACCTTTTTGTGCCGGGATACTTGGAGCCCAGTGACTTTTCCAGGCCCTCGGCCTTGATCAGTCGACGCAACACCTGCAGCCTTTGTTCCCGCGTGAACTCCGGCGCCGACCGCACGGATTCCATGCGACTCATGATCCAATGGCGCTGTTCCGTATCGACGATGTGCATGAACTCCGCACCGATGGTATGGCAGTAGGTGCGCTCAAGCGCGTCTACGATATCCCTCAGCGTCGCATCACTTGCCCCGTAGTACAGGCTTCCCACTTGGAAAACAGTATCAAAATCCGCCTCACTGAGCTGGTGAAAGCCAAGCTCCAGGTCCGGGATCGGATCTCTAAGATGAACACCCAGGGGATCAAGCTGCGCGCGCTGATGGCCGCGCTGGCGGTACGCGGAAATGAGCTGTACCACCTGAACCTGCTTACGCTCGTACTCGGTGGCCTGGGAGTCATGAGCTACGGTGGCTTCCGTCCTGACACGCAGCTTGCTGATTTTCGCAAATTGCTCCCGCACAACGGAGTGGGGTACATCATGGAGCACCGTCGTGCTGCTAGCGACCTTGGGTAGCCGGTCGAAGTAATCACGCCATTCCGGGGCAACAGCGTTCGGATCAATAAGATACTGCTCATAAAGTGATTCAATGTAGGCAGCATTCGAACCGGAAATGTGGGAAGACGCCCACATCTCGAGCATACCCTGCAGGACTGAGGGTTGCGTCATGACTGACTCCGTATGTTCAAGCTGATATCTCGGGACCAAGCACTTTGATCCCCGCCACTCCCAATCTTGGGAAGCAGTCCCCCGTGAAGCGGCGTTAGTGTAGTCCCTCAGAGAGGCAGCGTGTAGTTGATGGCTGGCTTTTCACCCTACGCAGAGGGCGATTTTAATGTTTTTTTGTCACATTAGTCCTGCTGGGACTTCCACCCATTACCCTTGGGAATGATGCGGCTCGGCGCACAAAAAAGGGGCGAAAGCCCCTTATAACCACAAGGCAAAGAAGTTATTCAGGTAGCCCTATTTAGCAGCATGGTACGAATGTGACCGATAGCCTTGGTGGGATTGAGCCCCTTGGGGCACACGTTTACACAGTTCTGGATACCGTGACATCGGAAGACGCTGAAGGGGTCATCGAGCTTTGAAAGGCGTTCTTCTGTTGCCGTATCCCGACTGTCCGCAAGAAACCGGTAGGCCTGGAGCAATCCGGCGGGTCCGATAAACCGGTCAGGATTCCACCAGAAAGAGGGGCAGCTCGTCGAGCAGCAGGCACACAGGATACACTCGTAAAGCCCGTCCAACTTGGACCGGTCTTCGGGCGTCTGCAGCCGCTCAATGGCCGGTGCAGGGCTGCTGTTCTGCAGAAACGGCTGGATTTTTTCGTACTGGGCGTAAAAAAGACTCATGTCGACCACAAGATCGCGGATAACCGGCAGGCCAGGCAATGGTCTAATCACCAGCTTGCCGTTTTTGACGGTTTCCGAGAGTGGCGTAATGCAGGCGAGTCCATTCTTACCGTTGATGTTCAAGCCGTCTGACCCGCAGACCCCTTCCCGGCAGCTACGCCGGTAAGTGACGCTGGCATCCACCTTTGCCTTGATGGCCTCAAGGACATCGAGCACCATCAAGTCCTTGCCCTCGGTATCAAAATCGAAGTCCTGCATATGAGGGGCAGCATCCACCTCGGGGTTGTAGCGATAAATACTGACTTGCAACATGGCTAACTCTCCCAAGTCACTCAATAAGTACGGATTTTGGGTTGGAACGTGTCTACAGTATTGGGCGAGAAATTGACTGAGCGTTTGCTCACCTGCTTGCCAGAACTATGGTAGAGCGAATGACACAGCCAGTTCTCGTCATCACGCTCAGTAAAGTCTTCCCTGGCATGGGCACCGCGACTCTCGTCCCGGGCCTCCGCCACCACAGCCGTCGCCTCTGCAACTTCAAAGAGATTCTGCAGCTCCAGCGCCTCAATGCGTGCCGTATTGAAAGCATCTGACTTGTCCTCAAGGACCACATTGTCAACACGCCCCCGGAGCTCAGCCAATTTGGCAATGCCGTCCCGCATGAAATCACCGCGCCGGAACACACCAAAATGGTTCTGCATCACATTCTGCAACTCCCGGCGCAGGTCAGCGACATTTTCGCCCCCCTGCCGTTCGTTAAGGGCACGCAACCGATCTCCTGCTGCTTCAATATCAGTCCGCCCAGAGTCCCTTAGTTCAATGCCATCACGCAGCGCGCTTTCTATAAAAAGTCCCGAAGCTCGACCGAATACGACGAGATCCAGCAGGGAGTTACCACCCAGTCTGTTTGCGCCGTGCACGGACACACAGGCCACCTCGCCACAGGCATAGAGACCGGGGATCACCTGGTCATTACCCTGGCCATCGACAGTGATCGCCTGCCCGTGAATATTCGTGGGAATGCCGCCCATCATGTAATGGCAGGTGGGAACAACAGGAATGGGCTCCTTGACCGGATCGACGTGGGCAAAGGTTCGACTCAGCTCACAAATGCCGGGCAGCCGCGATTCAAGCACCTCCTCACCCAGATGATCGAGCTTGAGCTTGACATGATCACCCTCCTCCCCGCATCCCCTGCCCTCGAGGATCTCCAACACCATGGATCGAGCCACCACATCGCGCCCCGCAAGGTCTTTGGCATTTGGCGCATAACGCTCCATAAAGCGCTCGCCATCCTTGTTAATCAGATAGCCCCCTTCGCCACGGCACCCCTCGGTAACAAGTGTTCCTGCTCCGTAGATGCCCGTGGGATGAAACTGCCACATCTCCATATCCTGTACCGGGACCCCCGCTCGCAGCCCCATACCGATTCCGTCGCCCGTATTGATATGTGCGTTGGTGGTCGAAGCATAAATGCGCCCCGCACCACCGGTGGCGAATACCGTGGCCTTGGACTTCACAAAAACCGTCTCACCGGTCTCAATGCAGATCGCTATGACACCCGTGACAGCCCCATCCTGATTCTTGACGAGGTCCACAGCGAACCACTCATTGAAAAAGACTGTTTCGTTCTTGACGTTGTTCTGGTACAGGGTGTGCAGCAGGGCATGCCCTGTTCTATCCGCCGCCGCGCAGGTTCGGGCCGCCTGGCCACCTTCCCCATAATTTTTCGACTGCCCGCCAAAGGGGCGTTGGTATATGCGTCCCTCTTCCGTCCTGGAAAATGGCAGTCCCATGTGTTCCAGTTCAAAAATCGCCTCAGGGCCGACTGAGCACATGTACTCAATAGCATCCTGATCGCCAATGTAATCAGACCCTTTGACGGTGTCATACATATGCCAGCGCCAGTCATCCTGGGGATCCGAGCTGGCAATTGCACAGGTAATCCCGCCCTGGGCGGAAACCGTGTGAGAACGCGTGGGGAAAACCTTGGAGATGACGGCCGTCTTGTACCCCGACTGGGCGAGCTGCAGCGCGGCGCGCATACCGGCCCCGCCGCCGCCGACAATTACTCCGTCAAAAGAAATGGTTCGCATTGTTGCCTCCAATCACGCGATCAGGCGGGGGTTATAGCGCAAATTCACCGAAATCCAAGCAGGATCCCTCAGCCCCAGAGAATCTGGATAACCCAGAGTACATAGATAATCAGCGCCAGTACGGTACCCAACTGGCATATACGCCGCAGCGTGTTGCCACGTGGACCGAGCATTCGCTCCGTCAAATAGTCGGTATAGACCGCCCACAGGCCAATCCACGCGTGAGCCGCCAGTGAAAGTGCTGCGAGCAGCGTAAAGATTTGCATACCCGTGGTCTGGTGCATGGCCTTCCAGCTCTGGTAGTCCGGACCTCCGAGAAGGGTTCCAGCCAGGCACAGAAAATAACCCAGCAGGATCACACTCGTGACGCGCTGTATAAGCCAGTCTGAGAGCCCTGAACGACTGAAGCTTGTGACCTGCGTTACCATAGAACCACACCCCAAAATATAGTTGTTACAACGGCGAGACCGATAACCAGCCGCGCTCCGATAATGCCGCCCCGCATCGACTCGCCTATGCCGAAGTCCATTACAATGTGCTTGAGACCGGACAGCGCGTGGTAGCTCAGCGCACTCGCAATCGTCCACACAATCACCTTGGTGATGGGGTGAGTGAGGGTCGCTTTAATGGTGTTAAAACCCTCCTCAGAACTCAAGCTGGTATCGAGGGCCCAGACCATCAAGCCGCTGGCGAGAAAGAGAATGACACCCGAAAGGCGGTGGGATATCGATACGTATGCCGTTATGGGCAACTGCATGGACCCAATATCCAGATTGACCGGGCGCTTATCTTTACTGACCATGGGTTTCACGGGCTGGTTCCTTGCGCAAGCAGGCGGAGGCGGTAATTTGCAGCGGCGGAGTATAAGCTGCCGTCGCAGCCCTGACAATTTTCACCTTAGCGGGCCGCACCCCCAACGCATTCCTGACAATGTAAATTGACATTCTCGGGAGTCCACCTATAGTTTGGCGCTTCCCGCCACTGCAGTTCCAGGAACTTTTGATGAGTAAGAAAAAAGCCACGCTGTCCATAGATCACGGAAACGGCTCCGTTAATACCATTGACCTGCCGGTATTGGAGGCCGAAATGGGTCCAGACGTTGTGGGCGTCGCCAGCCTCACGGCCAATGGACTGTTCACCTACGACCCCGGATTTACATCAACGGCGTCGTGTGAATCAAAAATCACGTTTATCGATGGTGAGAAAGGCATTCTTCTGCACCGGGGCTACCCCATCGAGCAGTTGGCAAAGGAAAGCGACTACCTGGAAACCTGCTATCTCCTGCTTTACGGTGAGTTGCCGTCGGCCCTGGAAAAAGACGAATTTGTCTCCACGGTGCACAAGCACACCATGGTTCACGAGCAGATCCGTATCTTTTTCAACGGTTTTCGACGTGATGCACACCCGATGGCCATCATGTGCGGTGTGGTTGGGGCACTATCAGCTTTTTACCACGACTCCACAGATATTTCGGATCCCAATCACCGGACGGTGGCGGCCTACCGACTCATCGCCAAAATGCCGACCATAGCGGCGATGAGTTATAAGTTCAGCATCGGTCAACCTTTTATGTATCCCGACAACAGCATGGACTACGCAACCAATTTCCTGCACATGATGTTCGGTGTGCCCTGCGAGCCCAGCAAGATTTCGCCCACCATCGCCCGAGCCATTGACCGCATCTTCCTCCTGCACGCAGACCATGAGCAGAATGCGTCAACGTCAACGGTTCGCCTTGCCGGATCGTCCCAGGCCAACCCCTTCGCCTGTATCGCTGCAGGTATTGCCGCACTATGGGGACCGTCACATGGCGGGGCCAACGAAGCCGTGGTCAAAATGCTGGAAGAGATTGGCACGGTCGACAATATCGACAAGTTCATCGCACGGGCAAAGGACAAAGATGATCCATTCCGACTCATGGGGTTCGGTCACAGGGTGTATAAAAACTTCGATCCCCGCGCCAAAGTAATGAAGCAAGCCGCGGACGAGGTACTGGGCGAACTGGGCATCCATGACGAAATGCTTGAAATCGCAAAGCGACTTGAGGAAATAGCCCTGCAGGACCCCTACTTTATAGAGAAAAAACTGTACCCCAACGTCGATTTTTATTCGGGCATCATTCTCAAGGCGTTGGGCATACCCACTTCAATGTTCACTGTAATATTTGCCATTGGCAGAACGGTGGGCTGGATCGCACACTGGAACGAGATGATTTCGGGAAGCTACCGCATTGGCCGACCGAGACAGCTATACACCGGGTACCCACAGCGAGATTACGTTCCGCTTGATCGGCGCTGAGGCTCGAGTACGACAATAACGCGGCAGGGGGTGCGACAAGCCATGACTCAGACACGCGCAGTTATCAGTGGTACCGGGCTCTACACACCAGAGGAGTCGGTCAGTAATGAGGAATTGGTTACCGCTTTCAACAGCTGGGTCGATCTGTTCAATGCAGAGAACTCAGAGGCAATAGCCCTGGGCGAAGTGGAAGCCAAAACCCATTCCTCGGCAGAATTTATTGAAAAAGCCTCGGGCATCAGGTCTCGATTCGTACTCGATAAAACCGGCATTCTCGACCCGACAAGAATGACCCCATCTATTGCTGAACGCCCAAATACCGAACTCTCGGTAATGGCGGAAATTGGTGTCAAAGCAGCGAAGGAAGCTTTGAACATGGCCGGTATCGAGGGCTCAGATCTTGATGCAGTCATTGTCGCGGCGTCCAACATGCAGCGAGCCTACCCCGCAATGGCGGTTGAGGTTCAGGACGCATTGGGCGCGCCAGGCTACGCATTCGACATGAATGTGGCCTGCTCATCCGCGACCTTCGGCATCCAGCAGGCCCGTGACGCGATCCGGTCGGGCTCAGCTCGACGGGTACTCATGGTCAATCCCGAGATTTGCACCGCGCATTTGAATTTTCGCGATCGCGATTCACACTTTATTTTTGGCGACGTGGCAACGGCCGTCGTGATTGAGGCTCAAGACAGCGCCAACTGTGCCGGGAGCTACGAGATTGTTGACACCCGTTTACAAACCCTTTTCTCCAACAATATTCGCAACAACTTCGGCTTTTTAAACCGAACAGACGAACGCGGCATAGGCCGCATTGACAAACTGTTCGTCCAGGAAGGTCGCAAGGTCTTCAAGGAAGTCTGTCCGGCCGTCGCCGAGCAAATATGCCAGCAATTGTCGGACCTGGGCATCACACCGGAACAACTGAGCCGCCTGTGGTTGCACCAAGCCAATCGCAATATGAACGACCTGATCGCCAAGCGGGTTTTGGGTAGGGATCCCCTGGCGACCGAGTCCCCCACTATACTGGACAGTTATGCCAATACCTCTTCAGCGGGCTCGATCATTGCCTTCCACCAGAATCGCAAGGATCTGCAGAGCAATGACCTGGGTGTCCTGTGTTCCTTCGGTGCAGGGTACTCAATTGGCAGCGTTGTTTTACGGGCTCTCTGAATCTGACCGTGGTTCGCCGCCAATTTTTTCTGCCAGGCAGTCCAGTAGGGCTCTGCAATCTGACTCTGAGCCAACGGTGATACGCAGGTAGTCTGCAATACGCGGTTTGTCCCAGCGGCGCACAAGAATCTGGTGTTGCCTCAGGTGCTCAAACAGTTCAGCACCTGCAAAGCCCGGGTGGCGTGCAAAGACGAAATTGGCCGCACTGGGGCAGACCTCAAAACCCAAACCCTCCAGACCGCTTGCCAGGGCCTCCCTGTTGCGAACAACAAATGCACTCCCGTTGCGGAACCATTGCCCGTCCTGGATAGCCGCGCGAGCCGCTGCCTGGGCGAGGGCATCGAGGGGATAACTATTAAAACTGTCCTTGACCCGCCTCAACCCCTCTACAAGTACTGGCGAGGCCAGTGCATAACCCACACGCAGGCCTGCCAGCGCATGGGATTTGGATAGACTTCTGGTCACCACAAGATTGTCCGTTGAGGGCACCAGACGGGCCGCAGAATCAGCGCCGAAGCCAAAATAGGCCTCATCAATGACAAACAATCGCTCGGGGTTGGACGTCACCACATCCACTATGTCAGTCAGGGCCAAAGCCCTGCCAGTTGGAGCGTTTGGATTGGCTATCAGAATAGCGCCTGGCTGCTCCAGAAAAAGCTGCCAATCTATGCCAAAAGCTGGGTTCAGGGGTATTTCCACCAGCGGCAAGCCGTAGAGCGCTGCCCATACCGGGTAAAAACTGTAGGTGATGTCCGGGGTTAACAAACGCTCCTGACTGGTCAGCAGGCCCTTGAATATATGCGCCAGAACTTCATCGGATCCATTACCAACAAAGACCTGGTCAATGGAAAGGTCCTCAGCATCGGCTATCGCTGACCGAAGGCCGAGACTGTCCGGATCCGGATAGCGACGCAGCGCGTCACCCGTTATCCCCTGCAGTGCCTCCACCGCCTGCTCAGAGGGCGGAAGTGGGTGTTCGTTGGTGTTTAGCTTGATAAGCCCGGGCACCCGGGGCTGCTCCCCCGGGGTATAGGGTTTTAGGTCATGCAGCACCGAACTCCAGAATTTGCTCATATGAAATTGCCAGTTTGACGTCCAAGTGCAGAATAGCCGAGGCGGGCCTCAGGTGTCAGTGCTTGCATCAAGCAGTCTTAACAGCGCTGCCTCCTCCATATGCCGAATATCAATGCCCGTCACCAGGTAAACAATCTGCTCCGCGACATTGCTGGCATGGTCGCCGATACGATCTAGGCTGCGCAGCGCCCAGATTTGGTCCATGCAGGATTTCAATGTGTCCGGGTTAGCGCAAATCGCGGCCTGCAAGAGTTCCATACCGGCCTCGTAGGCTGCGTCCGTTTCCCTCGCACTGAGCAGGACCCGAACGGCAGCATCGACATTGAGTCGGGCAAAAGAATCGAGAGCGCGACGCAATCTGTCGCTGACATGAGCCGCTATCGCCATGGTCTGAGTCTCCGCTACACGAATGGGCGCTCTTATACTCGACTTCAATGCCATGCGCGCAACTTTTGCAGCCTCATCACCGATACGCTCAAGGTCTGTAGTGACCTTGGCGATGGAAATGATAAGCCTGAGATCAAATGCTGCGGGTTGCCTGCGCGCAATTATC
>CALKDK010000033.1 GCA_938084055.1 uncultured Luminiphilus sp. | reverse complement strand
AAGGCCGTCAATGATGTCCTTGATTTGGACTCCAGGGGCGATCGGGTTGAAGACGTTTATTTCACAGCATTTGTCATTCAATAGGTTTTGATGTGCCTGAGCCCGACGACAACCAACCCGTACTGACCGAAGAGGAAATAGAAGCCCTCGTCGATCACGCGGTAACAGACCAGGCCTTTGACGATGGGCAGTTTAAGTCCCATGACTTTGGTGCTGGTGAGGCGCTGACACTCGCCAAGTGGTCTGAGCTTGACGCCTTATTGCGCGCGCACGCCGAGGTTCTGGAGGCCGTGTTGCTGCGCAATTTTGCCCAGAAAGCCTCAGTCGAGCCCTTTGCGCCCCTGTTCGCCAGGGTCGGCGATCTGCTGCCCGCCATGCCTGAACGACTCGCATTGATTACCACCGAGATGGGCCCCCTTGAGGGAGAAACCCACCTTGAGCTTCCCGGCGCACTCCTGTCGTTTTTGGTCAACCAGTACTTTGGTGGCAGCACCGTTGCCACGCCGAAGCTGGCGGGCAAAGTAACGCCGAGTGAGCAGCGTCTTGGGGAGCAGTTCGCCAAGGACATTCTGCGCACACTCGTAGAAGTCTGGGCTGATCGGCTCGCTCTTGAACCCGGCGACCTCTATATCGACATCACGCCTGACCGGCTGGCGCTCCTGCCTGCCGACATGGGCTATGTCGTACTGACCTACATGATTACCTGTGGCGATGCTTATCGCGGCGAATTCCGTTTGCTGTTGCCCTATGACGCGATGGAGCTTCAGGCACGGCGGTTCATGCCAGTGAAAAAAGAGCTGCCGGAACAGGTCGTGGAGCCCGAATGGGAAGCACGCCTGCAACGCGCGGTACCTGAAATCAAGGTGGAAATGTCAGGCATGGTGTCACTGGTCGAGACCACCCTGAGGAATCTGCTGGCCCTTAAAGTCGGCACGGTCATCCCTATTAACGAACCCCAGTCTGTTCAGCTTGCGGTCGAAGGCCGCGCGCTGGCTATGGGCACTTATGGCGCCCATGAAGGGCGTCGGGCAGTACAGATTACTGAATTTTCCGGGAGTAAATCATGACGGAAGAACAGCAGGATATGGCGGCGGCAACGCCGCCTGAACTCGAAGCAACTGAATCGGGCGGTACCGGGGAGATCGATCTCGATCTGCTCATGGATGTACCGGTTTACCTGACAGTTGAAGTCGGTCGCAAGCGCATGACCATCAAGGAGCTACTGGCCCTGAACTCGGGCAGCGTTGTCTCCTTCGATCGCAGCGTGACGGAACCTATGGATATCATGGTTAATGGCACGCTGGTTGCGCGCGGTGAGGTGGTCTCCGCAGAGGGTCAATTTGGCCTCAGGCTCGTCGATGTTGTCAGTCCCAAAGAACGCCTGCAGCAGTTGGGTGGCTGATGATGGTTCGTCTTTTAGCACCGTTGTTATGCCTGCCGGTCCTCGCCTTTGGCCAGACGGAAGCCGGTGAGACCTTGCCGCGGACCGAGGATCTTTTTTCCCTTGCCTATTTGGGGCAGGTTGCCCTCTCCCTGGCCTTGGTCATTGGCCTGTTGGTGGGCGCCATGTGGGTTATCCGGCGGCTAAACGGTGTTGGTCAGGCCGGGAGCGGCCAAATGCGCGTGGTTTCCAGTATGGGGCTCGGTCAGCGAGAGCGGGCCGTGCTGGTCAATGTAGGAGGCCAGCATCTTCTTCTAGGGGTAGCGCCGGGACGTGTCGCTACTCTCCATGTCTTCGAGCAGCCCCCGGTCGCCGACGAGGCACCCCCGACGCCACCGGTTTCATTTTCTGAGGTCTGGAGCAACGTCATGGGAAAAAAAGGCGCATCGTCATGAGATGGCTCATCCCCCTGGCGGCTGTCCTGTTCTTCCTCTTACCCGAGGCCGGCATGGCGCAGCAGGCCACCATTCCCCTGGTTACGACGACACCCAATGCCAATGGTGGCAGCGATTACGCCCTCGGCATACAAATTCTGTTGGTGATGACGGTTCTGACCCTGCTCCCGGCCATGCTGATTACGATGACCTCCTTTACGCGGGTGCTCATTGTTCTCGCTATTTTGCGTCAGGCGATGGGAACGGCCCAGACACCCTCCAACCAGATCATCCTTGGACTGTCCCTGTTTCTCTCCCTGTTCATTATGGCGCCGGTGTTTGATGTGGCCTGGACCACCGCCCTCAAGCCCTTTTTGGATGGCGGGGTCGATTTTGAAGGCGCGATTAATGCCGCGAAAATTCCCTTCCGGGATTTTATGTTTACGCAAACCCGTAATGCAGACCTCACCATGTTTGCTGAAATGGGTGGCTATGGTGCGTTTGCCAGCCAAGATGACGTGCCCATGTTTGTCCTGCTGCCGTCTTTTCTGGTCAGCGAATTAAAAACTGCCTTCCAGATAGGCTTTCTACTGTTCGTGCCGTTTCTTGTGATCGACCTTGTGGTGGCTGCCATTCTTATGGCGATGGGCATGATGATGCTGTCACCTATCATTATCTCCCTGCCATTCAAGCTGATGCTTTTTGTGCTGATCGATGGCTGGTCGCTGGTCACCAGTACGCTGGTCAGAAGTTTCGCGGGCTGAGGTGACCGAGTATGGGACCTGAAACCGTTCTTGATCTGGGCCGCGATGCCCTCTGGTTGGCGGTGCTGCTGGCAGGACCACTGCTGGGCGCGGCTCTGGCGGTGGGACTGGTTATTGGTGTCATCCAGGCCGCCACGCAAATTCAGGAAATGACGTTGAGTTTCATTCCAAAGCTTCTTGCCCTGGTGGTCACTCTGTTCGTAATAGGCCCCTGGATGCTGCGTATCCTTACTACCTTTGCACAGCGTTTATTCATGGACATACCGGGGCTGGTGGGCTGAGTGATGCTACCGATTCCTGCCGAACTCATACTTGAAAAAATGGTGCTCTGGGCGGCCCCGTTTCTGCGGGTATCGGCCATGCTTCTTATTGCGCCCGTGTTCAGCGCTTCGGGTGTGTCGGTCCGTATCCGTGTCCTACTGGCCGTCTTGATCGCCGCATTGGCGGCGCCACTGATGTCGGAGCCCCCCACAACCAACCTCTTCAGCGCCAATGGATTGCTAATGGCTATTCGCGAAGTGGGCATTGGTTTTGCCATCGGTTTTGTGCTGCAGCTGGTTTTCGGCGCTGTCGTTTACGCGGGCCAGGCGGTTTCGATGACGATGGGCCTTGGTTTTGCCATGGCTGTTGATCCCCAAAACGGTGTGCAGGTGCCCGTCTTATCCCAGATGTACGTGATTCTTGCGACGCTGCTTTTTCTGAGCCTGAACGGTCACCTTATTTTGATCGCCATGGTAATCGACAGCTATCAGCTCCTCCCTGCAAACCTGTCGGGCATTCCAGTCAGCAGTCTTGGCGCAGTAGCCGCTCTTGGCAGTAAGGTCTTTGCCAGCGGGATTTCGCTGGCATTGCCCGCCATGGCGGCGCTGCTGATGGTCAACGTGACCTTTGGTGTGATTACCCGCACCGCGCCACAGCTCAATATTTTCGCCGTAGGTTTTCCAATGACCCTGCTCGGCGGCTTCTTCGTGCTCTTCATCAACATGCCCAACCTGATAGCAGCCCTGTCCCAGTTTCTGGACCAGGCGCTGATGCAGGCGCCGGCGGTATTCCAGTAGGGGGGCGCTATGGCTGAAGAACAGACAGGACAGGAGCGCACTGAAGAGCCCACTACCCGCCGACTCCAGCAGGCCCGGGATAAAGGGCAGGTCGCGCGTTCGCGGGAACTCAATACACTGCTCATGCTCCTGCCCTGTGCGGTTGCCCTGTGGGTAACCGGTGAGATGGCCATGGACGCCGTGACCCGACTGTTTACCGGCGCTCTCACCCCTCCGGCCACCACCATGAAAGCGACGGCGGAGGTAGGTGCTTTCCTGGGCTACGGTCTGCTTTCCGGCCTTGAAATGATCGTGCCGTTTCTTGCGTTAACGGTCGTTGTAGCCCTGCTGGGACCTGCCTCGATGGGTGGGCTGATCTTTTCTTTGCAGTCCATGACGCCGGGACTCGACAAGCTCGACCCTATCAAAGGATTGGGGCGTATCTTTTCCAGAAAATCCCTGGTCGAACTTGTCAAAAGCCTGATGAAATTTTTCCTGGTGTCGGGTGTTGCTGTGCTAGTGCTGCTGTCCTTTGAGCGGGAGGTCATGGGGCTGATTTCGCTGCCTGTGGGCGAGGGCATTGCCCAGGCGGGGCGCATGATAATGCTCACCCTCATTTTACTGTCGGCTAGCCTCATCCTGGTGGTTGCGGTCGACGTGCCGTTCCAGTTGTGGGACCACAATCGCAAGCTTCGTATGACCAAGCAAGAGGTCAAGGACGAGATGAAGGAGACTGACGGCAATCCTGAAGTCAAGGGTAAGGTTCGTCAGAGGCAGCGCGAAATTGCTGATCGCCGCATGCTTGCCGACGT
>CALKDK010000032.1 GCA_938084055.1 uncultured Luminiphilus sp. | reverse complement strand
CTATTTCCTCTTCGGTCAGTACGGGTTGGTTGTCGTCGGGCTCAGGCACATCAAAACCTATTGAATGACAAATGCTGTGAAATAAACGTCTTCAACCCGATCGCCCCTGGAGTCCAAATCAAGGACATCATTGACGGCCTTTAGGGATTGAAGTCTCAGTCGCTCCCGGCCAGCAATGGTCCGGACTTCCTCAAAATCCTGGGACGAAAACAGCAGCAGCAGGCGATTGCGCAGGGCGGGAACATTGTGCTGGGCATCTTCCATCACCTCTTTTTCATAGCCCACCAGGTCAACTTCAGCCTGGATGTACCGCGTAGCGCCCTTGTATTCCACGGCGGCGAGCAATTTGCCGACCGTTACGTAAATATTGTGTCGCTTCTCCTTCTTTTCCGGCGCTGCCTTTTGGACTTCCTTTGCGTCTGCGCCATCTGCGATGTCGGCATCCCCATTCATCATGCCGCCGACAAAAAAACCAATGCCACTACCCATGCCCAACATAAGGACGGCGATCCCTGCGAAAATCAGTAGCTTGCGCTTGCCACCACCGGTCTCCTCCAGTTCCTCCGAGTCCCTGGCAGCACGGTCTTCGCCGCCGGTTTTTTTCAGCAGCTTCTTGTTCTTTTTGGGGGGTGTCTCGTCCGCCATATCTCGCTTTCCTTTGTCGATATCCACCTGGCAACAGGGGCGCGACTATCCAATAGAACGGATAAAGCAACCCAAGTGCCATGCGGAACTTAATGTTAAAAAACAGTTAGTTATAGGTCATTTTTAGCAAGCCGTCAGTGTTTTGACGGCACAGCTAAACAGGCCAAAGCTAGCCTAGCCCTAAAGGTAGGGCGTTGGAAAGACAGAACTGGAGCGGTCAGTCGCGGAGCTACACGACTGAATCCGGGATTATTGGCAACCGGTCAGGCGTAGGCGTCCACGATTCTGTTGGGATCAGTGCCGGGAGGTCCTGATGGCCGTTCCTCGCCCTCGTTTTCGTGGCCTGATGATATTCCACTGTCGGACAGCCCCTCGTCATCACCCTTGAAGCCCGAATTTCCCTGGGAACCCTGCTGGGCAACCGAGCTGTCGGTAAGCTGAAGACCTGCTTGTTGCAGGAACTCCCGCAAGCGCGGCATGGCCTGCTCAAGAGCCTCTTTGGCCTGGGCGTTATCCACGACGAAGGCCACCCGAGTCGCCTCACCCTCGCTTGATATGGCTATCTGCAGCCTGCCCAGTTCGGCCGGATGCAGATTAAGTCGGGCTTCTGTGCCGTTTTGGCTCTGTATCATGCGTACCCTGGCAAGTATCTCCTGCGGGAAATCAGTAGCCTGGGGGGCTTGCCTGATATCGGGTAACTGGATGATCGGTTGGCTAGGTGCGGAATCGGCAGCCCGTGACGGTGCAGGCGTCAGGCCTGTTGCCTGCACATTCGGGGCTTCAGGAGCCCGGGATACCGCCTCAGGTGGTGTGCCCAAATCAGGGATGGGGCCGGTTGATCTCGCCTCCACTGACAGCATATGACGCCCGGGCACAGGCGCCTGAACAGCGAGGCCAGGTGTTTTCAGGGGGTCGGTGGTCGAACCCGCGTCACCAGCTAAAGGCCCTGCCTCGCCAGCGGTTGCTGGACGCAGACCTGTCGGGAGTCGCGCTGCACGTGGCGCCGGATTCTCATCAGCCGGGCCCGACGGCTGGGATGGCCTATCCACAGGCCTTCCCTCTTGAGACAAACGCGCCCCCGCGCCAGCTGGCGCCATACCAATAGCACCCTGCGCCTGCAGAGATGCACCACGTTGGCCTGTCGGCAGAGGGGCTGCGGACTCACTGCCAGCACGGGATGGATTACCCGTATCCGGTAGGGATGATCGTCCACTCATGCCGGGACCGGACGATCCACCGGCGGGTTCGGCAACAGGTGACCGACCGGTAGCTTCAGCAAAAGGCGAGCGACCCGCAGTATCGATGGCCGGTGACCGACCGACAGTGTCAGCAACAGGGGAACGGACCGCAGCATCAAAAACGGGTGACCGACCGGCAGGGTCAGCAACGGGCGACCGCCCGACACTATCGGCGCCAACAGGTGACGCGGCTGCCCGTGGCGCTCTAGATTCCAATGGCAGCGCCTGCCCTGCGGGTGCCTTTGGGGACCGGGGTGCTACACCCTCAAGGGGCTTGGGCGCCTCGCGTGGGCTTTGCTGAGCCCCCTCTTGAGACTGTATCGGCACACCCGTCGACGGACGCTGCTCGTTTGTGGACATTTGGCCCCCGGCCAAGGGAGTTTCGGGCTGGCGGCCCACCGCGGCATCGGCCCGCGGCATTGCCACTGCCGTTCGCACCGCAGAGGTAAAGCTTGCGGACTCCCCCGGTGTAGTTGTGACCGGCGGCTGTCCCTGCAGGGCACGGCTTCCTGCGTCTGAGACAACACCCGGTGCCGTACCGGTCTGGCCCGGCTGTGGGGGCCGAATTGTCTGGGCGGGAGGCGAAGGCATGGCCGGGGTGGGCGCGGTTGGCACCGACCGAACTGCATCGGTGCCAGTTTTTTCCGCAACCAACCTTCCCGAAGTGACCTTTTCCAGCGCGTCCTTAACGAAGGGGGATGCTGTGAGCGCAGGGGTTACAGCGACGACATCTACCGCCTTATTGTCGGCCTCGCCGGCTACTTGTTGCCCAGTTCCCGACCGCGGGTCAGCAGGCACATCACTGCCGCTCTCGGGCAAAGACTTGCCGCCCGCAGCGACCTGCCGCCCCGAGGGGGTGGCCTGGTTCTTGCCCTTCCCGGCGCTGGCGGCAGGTGCGGGTTGCTCCGCGGATCGGGCTGCAGCGTCAAAGGCTGCGGTAAACTCTGGGTTGCCGCCCGACTCAGCCTTTTCCGCGCCAGGCAGCCCGGAATCACCCCGCAAAGCGCTTAAAACAGCATCCAGTCCTGTCGTCTTCATCACATATCGTCTCCAATCCAGACGCGTCCCCGCATCCGCAACCCCAAGGGTACGCCAACCCGGGTCCATAGCAATCGCAAAAGGCCGAGCCTGGAAAGTCCATGGCAGGGCGCCTGCGCTTTCCCATGAGTTTGCAAATCACATGCCAACTTTATGATTTCCTGGCAGCCTGCATTTTTTGCTGCACCGAATACAGGTCGTCAACCAACTGCTGCTCTCGACGCTCCAGAGACCATTGCTGCTCCGCGACACGCTTGTCCTTGAGTCTGTTTACCGCATTGAGATACCGCGTGGCTTCTATCCATTGCTCGGTCAGTGCCTGCAGGTTCGCTGACTGCTGATTCACACTTTGCTGTTGCGTTGCGATAAGTCCCTCCAGCTCGGCGATGAAGCGCCGACCCTCTGCCAACGCCTGTACTGGAATGCCCTGTTGGGATGCCTGTTGTGCCTGACCAATATATTGGGCCTGATAGCTCTGCAACTGCTCCAGCTGCTGGGTTGCAGCCTGCCACTGCTGCTTACCGGTACCCAGCCTCTGGCTCGCCTCTTCACGTTGCTCCCCCGCCAGACGTATGACCAAACTGAGCTGCCTGAGCTGCATTCTCCTAACCTCAGCGGACTGCCGGCGCCTGGCTTACCGGTAAACCCTGTCCATTGGTATCGCCAGGTGGCAACTGGGCCATGTCCTGCTCCATCGCCCCGGCAACCCCTGCAAGGGCCGTCAGGCTGGTGGCAAAGTCGGCCGATTCATCCAGAGGCTGCTCAATCAATTTTGCGATGGCATCCCTGTGACGAATGGCGAGATCAATTTTTGGATCTGTGCCGGCTCGGTAGGCGCCCATGGCAATCAAGTCACGGTTTGCCTGGTAAGTGGCATAGATATCCCGAACCCGCCTGACCTGATCGCCCTGGGCTGGCTCGGTGACCTGTAACATTGCCCTACTGATAGACGCTTCAATATCAATCGCCGGAAAGAGCCCGCTGTCAGCCATTTGACGTGACAACACCACATGGCCGTCGAGAATTGCCCGGGCTGAATCTGCTATGGGATCCTGAAGATCATCGCCCTCCGTCAGCACGGTGTAGATGGCCGTGATCGAACCGCGTCCAAGATTGCCGGCCCGTTCAATAAGGTTGGGCATGACCGAAAATACTGAGGGTGTATAACCCCGGGACACAGGCGGCTCCCCCGCCGCCAGACCGATTTCCCGTTGCGCCTGGGCAAACCGGGTCAGCGAGTCGACCAGCAATAACACATTGAGCCCCTGTGCACGAAAGTACTCGGCGATGGCCGTCGCACGCCAGCAACCCGCAACACGCATCAGTGGTGATGTGTCTGCCGGCGTGGCGACGACGACCGCTTTTTTCAAACCTTCCGGACCCAAACTGTCCTCAACAAACTCCCGGACCTCCCGGCCACGCTCACCCACCAGACCCACCACCACCACATCGGCCTCGGTAAAACGGGTCATCATGCCCAGCAGCGTGCTTTTACCCACACCACTACCGGCAAACAACCCCAGGCGCTGACCGCGCGCCACGGTCAACAGACTGTTGATGGCGCGAATACCCACGTCCAGGGGCTCCGTAAGGGCGCCGCGACTCATCGGATTGAGAGGCTCCCCACGCAGAGGAACAGAGACGGCTCCGGGGGACACTGTGAGGCCATCGAGGGGTCGACCGGCACCATCAATCACACGGCCAAGCAATTCATTGCCGACGGGTACCCGGTCGCTGCCCTGCAACGGGTGGACAGGGGCACCGGGTCTTAGTCCCTCGGCTCCTCCCTCACACATGAGGACCAGTCGGTCACCCTGAAACCCTATAACCTCGGCATCCACCGGCACTTTTGCTTCGATACGACAGCGCGATCCAATGGGTGAACGCAGGCCCGCCACCTCGAGCCGGAGCCCGGACAGGTGTACCAGCTGCCCCGTCTCTACGGGCGGCGGCGTGGTAAGTTTCGCCGCCACACCGTCCAGTCGTCTACTGAAGCGACCAAATTGGGCCCGTCTTAGCGAGGCGGCATCAGTCATCATCGACTCCAGATCCTTTAGTTTCCCGTCGCGGTATCCCGGGGCTGTTAAAGCGATCGGCGATGGACTCGATCTCATCAACCGAGAGCGCGGCTACCGTTTCCCTGCCGTCGTTATCCACCTGTCGTGTCTCGCCGCTAATCGTCAGCAACGCTTCATGAATTAGGGTCTCGATGCGCGCATCGACAAGCGCCTGGCCTGCCCTGAGCAGGCAGCCACCGCGCAACATGTTGGGATCGGTTTTCAACCGGCTATCAATACCCGCTCCCTCCAGCAAGCCAGCGATAAGCTCGCCGTCCAAAGGGCTGACCGTTACCTCGACTACCTGCTCGACGCGCCCCAGAGCGGCCAGGGCCCCATCAAGCGCCCGACCAATGGCGTTACGGTCGGTTGTCAGCTCGCGACGCAAGACTGCCTCGCTGATTGCCACGGACAGTGCCAGCAGATGGCTGTGAACATCCCCCTCCATATCGGCGAAGGGCTGCTGCATGGCATCCCAGAGCGCGGTCATTTCGGCGAGCAGGGTCTGGGCTTGTTGGCGACCGGCCTCCTGACCACGCTGCAGGCCCTCTTGATAACCTCGCTCACGAGCCTCTTCAAGTCGCTGGGCCTGTTCAGCTTCGGCATCTCCGGGCGCAATGACCCGCAGTGCCGGTGGCTGCCAGGTCGCGGCGCCAGCCAACTCAGACATAGTCACCACTCGCCCGACCCAACATGAGCTCACCTTCATCGGCGAGTGTTTGTGCCGTGATTAGAATCTGCTTCTGCGCGGCTTCTACCTCAGACACTTTGACCGGTCCTTTGGCATCCATATCGTCTTTGAGGATATCGGCTGCCCGCTCGGACATGTTGTCAAAAAACCGCTGCTGCAGCACCGCATCGACACCCTTGAGCGCCACGACCAGACTCTCGGTGGCAATTTCCCGAATAAGTCGCTGGAAACCACGATCGTCGAGTGACATGAGGTTATCGAAGACAAACATCTTTTCCTTTACCTCGTCCCCCAGATCCTGATCTGTGCTCTGCAGGGACTCCAAAAGCACTTTTTCGAGGGAGGACGAAGTGGCATTGAGAATGGCCGCAGCATTGTTGATGCCTTCTACTTTGCGCGGTGGCGATTTTTGCAGCTTGCCCAGTTGACTGGACATCACTCGATCGAGTTCTTCCATAGCCCTGGGATCAAGCTCCTGCATCCGCGCAATACGAAGGATCAGGTCTTTCTGTAATGCCTCGGGAAATAGTGCCAGCACCTCTGCAGCATGGTCGTCTTCCAGTTGGGTCAGTACGGTTGCGGCAATCTGGGGGTGTTCTTCGACCAGCACCTCGGCAATGGCTTCAGCCGCCATCCAGTGCAGTGCATCGACTCCGGAGTGCTCCTCAGGTTTTTCCAAGACGCGGGATAGAATACTCTTGGCGCGCCCTTCGCCCAGAGCTGAGGTCATGACCCGCTTGGTAAACTCCGGTGCCGTCACCGCCAGCGGATTGATCTCAGAAGCCTCGGTACAGAACTTGGCCAGAACACCACTGACATCATTATTGGTAAGGCCAGAGATACCTGCCATGGCCTCCCCCACCTGCTGCACTTCCTTGGCGCTGAGGTGGCGCATGATTTGGGTGGCGGTTTCCTCACCTACTCCCAGGAGAAAAATCGCGGCGCGCTCGGCGCCGCTTAAATCATCGAGTTCAGCCATCGGTCGCCATCCAGTTCTTCACTACGTAAGCCGCTCGAGCGGGCTGTTCATTAGCCACGTTACGCGCCATTGCAATACTCTGGTGATAAGCCGGGGTTGTCGCGCCGGGCAGCGCGGCCTGGGCAGGACTGCTCAGGGCCACCGTATCATCGTTCACATCATCGCCCCGGGCACCCGGACCCGCCAGCTGAGGCAGTCCACTGGAGGGTGGTGGTGGCGGCGTATAGCTTGTGGAATAACGTATCAGCGGCCGGATCACCGTAAAGACCAGCGCCAACAGCGCTATCAATGCCAATGCCGCACGACCTGCCTGCCAAATCCAGTCCTGCTCCAACAGACCAGGTTCGGGTATTTCCTCTGGGGGCGCCGGAATAACGAAAGGTGAATTGATCACGCTGACCGTGTCGCCCCGGGACGCATCGAAACCCACGGCCTCTCGAACGAGGGCCGTGACTTCATCTAGGCGCTCCGGATCCAGTGCTGCGCGGTTGCCCTCCTCGTCGGCGACGTAGTCAACGACCACGGCAACAGAGAGTCGCAATAACTTTCCGGGAACCTCGCGTGTATGGCTGATGGTCTTGTCCATTTCAAAATTTCTTGTGGATTTGCGACTTTCCCGAGTGGGCGAGGCAACGGCCGCATCAGCGCCCTCTTCTTCGGGAGGCTCATCGGTTATGACCGCAGCCCCCGGCGCTTGATCGGTGAGCGCGCCGGGCACGCCCTCCGCAGCATTGGCAGCCAGGGTAAGGTCCTCTGTGGTCTGCTCGCTGCGCATGATGGTCTCGGGTGAGTACTGTTCGCTGGTGCTCTCCACCCGGGTAAAATCAAGGTCGGCGGTGACCTGGGCGCGCACCGCACCCGCACCGAGAATGGGTTCCAGAATACTTTCAATACGCCCGTTCAGTGAGTCTTCCAGTTGTTGGGCAATTCGGAACTGCTCGGCGGTATAGCCGAAATCATTATCTTCCCCTCCCTGGTTAGACAAGAGTTTGCCCCCCTGGTCAACCACGGATACCTTGGAGGCCTCCAGCTCGGGAATACTGGAAGCGACAAGGTGGATAATGCCCGCTAACTGGCGCTCGCTGAGACCGCGTCCGGGATAGAGGCTGACCATAACAGACGCCGAGGGCTCCTGACCCCGACGGATGAACGCCGACTGTTTGCTGGCGGCAACGTGCACCCGCGCGCCTTTAACACTGTCCATGGCTGAAATGGTTCGCGCCAGCTCCGCTTCCACGGCACGGTTGTAACGCGCCTGCTCCATAAAGCTCGACAGGCCCATTTCTTGCTCCTGATAGAGCGACTCGAAACCCACGCCGCCACCCCGGGGAAAGCCCTCGCTGGCAAGCGCCATACGAGCCTGGGGAATTTTGTCACTGGGCACACTCAAAAGTCCGGCGGCACCGTCCATGGTGTAGGGGATGCCATTGGCCTGGAGAAGGCTGACGGCAGTTGCATTGTCAGCAGGTGACATGGCGCCATAGAGCGGCTGGAAATCGGGTTTCATTGCCCACTGGATGACCCCCACGCCTAGAGCCACACTGGCTGCCATGCCGATCAGCAGGGCCATCTGCCGGGTGACGGGTTGTGCGGCAAAACCGCTGACCCGATTGAGAATAGGATTATCTGCCATGGTTCAGCCCCTTAGACCTGCATGTTCATGACTTCCTGGTACGCATTCAACAGTTTGTTGCGTACCTCGGCCATGCCCGTAAATTGTAGACTCGCTTTCTGCGCAGTCACCATCACTTCGGCGAGAGACACCGAAGGGTCGCCAGATTCAAACTGTCTTGCCAGCACCTTGGAGGCCTGGACCGATTCATTAACTTCGTTGATGGACTGGGACATCAGGGATGAAAACCCGGCGCCATCCGCAGCCTCGGTCCCCATTTTGGGTTCGGCGGCGGCCTGACTGGCCATGCTGCGCATCTGCGCCAGAACCTGGTTGATTGCTATGTCACTCATATCCATTGTTCCTCATTTGTTGCTCCGGCCATCACGCAATACCCTCGGGCAGGGCAAAGCCCTCCTCGCGGAAACGAGCCAACTTGTAGCGCAGCGTGCGCTCGCTAATGCCCAGCCGTGCACAGGCTTTTTTGCGACTGCCTTTCACGGTGCGCAGCGCTGAAAAAATCAGCTCCCGCTCACGAGCCTTGAGATCACCATCCAGCGCGGGCGCAGCGGGTGCATCGCCAGCACTCAACTCGTGAAGCGTGTCGAAGACAATCTCTGCCGGGCCGATCTCGTTACCATTGGCCAGAATCACCGCCCGCTGGATACAGTTGTCCAGCTCTCGAATATTGCCGTGCCAGGGGTGTGACAAGAGTTTCTGGATAGCAGAATCGGTGACGGCCAATGCTCGGTCCTGCCCGTGGTTGACCAGAAAGCGCTGTACAAGTGGCTCAATGTCGTCCCTGCGCGAGCGCAGGGGCGGTAGCTCCAGGGGAAAAACATTCAATCGGTAAAAGAGGTCCTCACGAAACCGACCTGCGGCCACCTCTTCGGTCAGCACGCGGTTGGTCGTCGCAATGACCCGCACATCAAGGTCAATAAGGCCCGCGCTGCCCAGACGTTCAACTTCCCGCTCCTGCAGTACGCGCAGTAACTTGGCCTGCAGTTCAATGGGCATCTCGGTTATTTCATCGAGCAGCAGGGTGCCCCCATTGGCCTGTTCAAATTTTCCCGGACGCGCCTTGTGGGCGCCCGTGAAGGCTCCCTTTTCGTAACCGAAAAGAATCGCCTCAAGCATATTTTCCGGAATCGCTGCGCAATTCAGCGCCACAAATGGACCGTCGCTACGCTCCGAACCCTCATGAACTGCCCGGGCCAACACCTCTTTTCCGGTGCCCGATTCGCCGCTGATCAGAACTGACGCATCGGTCAGGGCAACCCGCAGGGCAAGATCTACGATCTGCTGGGTGGCCGCATCTTCTGCCACCATGGCCGAGGAAGGCGTGGGTAGCTGGCTTTCCATGCGCGACACCATGTCCAGCAGTACGTTCGCCTCGAAGGGCTTCTGCAGGTAATCCGTGGCGCCGTCGCGCATGGACTGTACCGCGTGCTCCACCGAGCCGAACGCGGTCATCATAACAAAGGGCATAGTCGGCTCGCGTCGCCGCACCACCTGCAGTAATTCGGTACCGTCCATCTCATCCATTTGTACATCGCTGATCACAATATCGACCGTTTCACGGTCCATGACCGCCAGAGCGTCTTTGCCATTGCGCGCCTTGAGTACGTGGTAGCCGCCAAATTCCATGGTCTGGCAGAGGGCACCGCGCAGCGCGGCATCGTCCTCAACGATCAAAACCTGGGGTGCGTTCATGAGGCCTCCCTGTCGACCGCGGGCATTGGTTTTATGGGCAGAAGGATAGTGAATTCGGCGCCCCCACCCGGCCGGTTGGCTGCGCGGATCGTGCCGCCGTGCTGGGTTATTGTGCTGGCCACGACGGCCAGGCCCAGGCCATTGCCCGAAGCGCGGGTCGTAAAGAAGGGATCAAATATCCGTTCCAGGGCATCCCCTGGGATACCGCGACCCCGGTCAGCGACCTGAATAACCACCAGGCGGTTGTTACGAATACGGCTGTGGATGCTGATATGCGGTTTTTGTCCTGAAGCGTCCAGCGCATTGGTTATAAGGTTGCTGAACGCCGCGACCAGATCATCGTGACAGCCCTCTAAATGGGGCTCGGGACCGCAGGACTGAATATCGATCAAGGCGTATCGACTTTCGATATGTGCTGTACAGGCACCCAGTGCGTCAGCAATTGCAGCCTCAACACCCACGGGGCCCGTAACTTTGCCACCGCCCTTCACAAAACCCAGCATCGAGGTAATGAGGGCCTCCATGTGCTGGAGTTGCTCTCGCACTTCACCACAGATTGCCCCCCTTTGTTCCCGGGGCAGGTCCGACTCCATCAGGGTCAGGTACAACAAGGTAGACGATAACGGTGTTCTTATCTGGTGGGCGAGGCGCGCCGCCATTTCCCCCAGCGCAGCAAGGCGCTGCCGCCGAGAGGCCTCGTCCTGAAGGGTATGCTGACGGGTAATGTCGCTTAGAAGAATAACCGTCTCGCCGTCCTTGCCCAGTTGCGTTGCGTCGACAGACAATCGCCGGCCGTGAATCTCCAGGGTGTCATCCTCTGGATAATGGCCCCGACCCTCCACGGCAGACCAACTTTCTCCCTCGAGGGGTTCACCCAGCAAGCGCGCCGCCTGGGGATTGGCCTCCGTGATTCGCCCTGTGGCATCGATGATGACCACCCCGCCGGGCAGGGCATCCAACAGGGAAGCCAGACGGGTCAGTAAACGACCCCGCTCTGCATGTTCTTCACGTCGGGCAAGACGGGCGGCCTCAAGTTCAGCTGTGAGCCGCGCTATCTGGCCAGCCATCGCGGCGTGGGTAGTCCCCAGGGCCTGCTCGGCCCGAATGAGTGCCGCCCGGTCCGGGGGCATCATCCCGGGACTCAATGCCGTGTTATGACAAGACGTCTCTACTGCTGCCATTGTGCTCTATGCCCTCTATCGGTGCATTAACCGGTGTCGGCGTTTAGCTGCGGCAAGTTGTTGCCGCTGGATCGCCGTTTTTCTGATAGAAGCAATGGCTATGCCGTGGGGTATAAAGTGTTTTAAAACAGTGGCTTATCTTCGCCAGAAGACGCTGTGTCAGATTGTTGACAACCCGCCAGTCCAACCTGCTGTCGTGTGTCCAGCAGAGCCCGTTCCACATCGGTGTCGCCGCGAGTAGCACTGTGCGTCTCTCCGCCGTGTATCAGACCGGCCAGACGCCACCCTAACGGTAATGGGCCTGAACCTGTGTAGGCTGGGGTCGTTTGTGCTGTAGTCCGGGCTAGGCGCGCTTGATGTCGTACTTGCGCATTTTTTCAACCAGTGTGGTGCGCTGCAGATTGAGGCGCTTGGCGGCCTGGGCGTTGACCCAGTCTGAATGCTCGAGCGCGGCAAAAATGAGATCTTTCTCAATGCGGGCGAGGTGTTCCTTTAGGTCGATGTCGCCCACCTGGAAATCGACCACGTGGGGGGTGATGGGCGGCAGCTGATCGGCGGCGGCAAAGAGTGCTGACAGGTCCTCGCGGTCGTCACCCATGACCACTGGCAGCGGCGTCACCTTTTTCTGGGAGGTGTCGTCCAGGCCCTTGAACAACTCATCGATGAATCGTGCGACGGTTTCCGGGTCGTGACGCGGGGAGCGATTTTCCTCCACGGAATCGGGATTGTAGCGATTCGGTAGCTGCCCGATGCCAATGGTTTCGCCGGGGTATAGAATGGTCAGCCGTTCTACGAGGTTGCCGAGTTCACGAATATTGCCGGGCCATTCACACTGGCAGAGTTGGCCGAGCGCCTCACGTGACAATGTGATCATGTCCCCGGTCTGCTCAAGCTGCAGATTGATAAAGCGCTGGGCCAGTAGTGGAATATCTTCGGGCCGGTCGCGAAGCGGCGGCACGTCGATGGGGAAAACATTCAGGCGATAGAACAAATCCATGCGGAATGCGCCGGACTC
>CALKDK010000031.1 GCA_938084055.1 uncultured Luminiphilus sp. | reverse complement strand
TGGTTTGGTGGGTATCCGACTCTGTGGGCTCGACGGTATGGCGAATCTCTCACAACAGCATATTCAGTCGAGGCTGCTGAGCGCGGTGGCGCATAAAGTGGCTGCGGGCTTGCGTGCTACTGATGCGGTGGGTCGCATTGACGCCATGTGTTTCGGCGTACTGGTTACTGATGCTCCCCCTGAAAGTATTGAGGCTATCTGCGAGCGATACCAGAGGGAGCTCAGGGGTGATCTCCTTGACGATGGAGCCGGCGGATCGATTGAGATTCTGCCCAACGTCAGTTGGGTGTCTGTTGATCCCCACAACCACCCGGGTCGAGCCGTTTCGGAGCTCTCCGATATGATGCTGAACGCCGTGCTTTCGGCCAGCACCTGTAACAAGTCCGGAGAGGTTTTCATTGCCCGTGGAGACCCTAAATAGCGGTCCTTGGCGCCATGACAGCGAATAATCTGCCGCAGTTGGCTGGAGTGTCAACTCGTTGTGATACCGGGGCGCTGCAAGGGATGTGATACGCCTGTACCATAGGCCCTGACGACTGGTATCCCCGTCGCATTCGGGTAATGAATTTGAAGCGCGTCTGGAGCCCTGGAGCACCATTGAGAAAGCCGATTACATCTACGTATCTGATGGAGCAGGTCATTGATGTTTTTAAATGGCCCCTGCGTCACACCCGTAGGGTAGACCAGTTCAAGCTGCTCGAAAGGGTCATACTGATAGCCGTTGCCATTTGGGCCAGCCTCAACATGGCCGCACTGTTATGGACCTTGTGGCCCGCCGCTCCGTTTGCTGCGCAAACCCAAAATGTAGTCAACCCACCGGTCGCCCAAGTTTCCGGGACGGAAAAAATGGAGGTCGATCTGGATGCTATGATGGGTCGAGGGCTGTTTGGAGAGCCTCTGGGTGCTCTCGATTCGGTACCCGTCGCTGAACCCAACGCTGCGTTGCCGGAGGGGATCGAAGCTGAAGCCCGGGAAACTCGATTAGACTTGATACTGGTCGGCACCCTTGCCGAATCGGGGAGTGACTTGGGCACTGCTGTCATCGAGATCAAGGGGTTACAGAGGCCCTTCAGAGTCGGGGATGATCTGCCTGTCAATGGGTCAGTCAGTTTGGCGAAAGTGTTGCCTGAGCGCGTTGTGTTGGACAATAACGGCACCTACGAACTGTTGAGACTGTTCGATGACAGCGGGGCCACATTTCGAGTGGATAGGAGCGGGTCTCCAACGTTTCCAAAAAGCAACTCCGCCGGGGCGCGACCGGGTCGCCCGGTGACCTTCGGTCGGGGCGAGCAGATTGCCGCCACTTATCGACAGCAACTATATGAAAACCCAGAGGCGCTGGCCGACCTGGTACAGGTGCAGGCGGTTCAGGGGCCGTCGGGACTCCGGGGTTATCGTGTGTCTCCGGGAAAAGATGCGAAGGAGTTTGAGGCGTTGGGTTTTGAGGCGGGCGATGTGATCACTGCAGTCAATGATCTGCCCTTGTCCGATCCGGCTAATGGTGTCCGGCTTTACGGGCTTATGCGTGAGGCGCCGGAGGCACGGTTTACCATTGAGCGTAACGGCGCTGAGTTGACGTTATCGGTGGGCCTTCAGCCCGAGCTGCAGGAGCGATGAAAATTTTGAAACTTGGCAGGTTTGCAGCGGGTGCTGTCTCAGTAAAACTTCCGGAGGGCCGGGTATTCAGGGCCGCTTTGTTTCTCGCGTTGGCGTTACTTGGCTCGGCGCTTCCTTTGTCGCCGGTCACTCAGTCGGCTTGGGGTCAGGAGTACACGGTCAATCTAAAGGATACGGACATACAGGAGCTGATCAAATTCGTAGCGGATGTGACGGGCTCTACCATCGTTGTTGATCCCACCGTTAAGGGAAAAATTAAGGTTGTGTCATCACAGCCCGTCAGCCAGGGCGAACTGTATGACCTGTTCCTATCGATATTGGATGTGCACGGCTATACGGCGGTTCGCACGGGCAATGTCATCCGGGTTATTCCCAATAAGGATGCGCGTTCCTCGCCCGTGGGCGTGCCGCCGGCCGATGCGGAGGGCAACAGCGATGAGTACGTAACACAGGTTATTCGCCTTGAGAATATTTCTGCTGCGAAGTTGATTCCGGTTCTGAGACCCCTGGTGCCCCAGCAGGCCCATATGGCAGCTTACGCCCCCAGCAACGCCATTATCATTTCCGACATTTGGTCCAATATTAATCGAATCGTCGAAATCATCGACCGTATGGATCGCTCTGCGATCCAGAGTACGCAGGTGATCAAGCTCCGTTATGCAGTGGCTGAAGATGTTGTCCAGATGCTGCAGGCCCTGGAGAAAAAAACCCAGGGTGACGGAGCGGACGGCGATGAAGAGGTCACGCTGGTGGCTGACAAGCGTACTAATAGTGTCGTGGTGACGGCCGATGAGCTAAACGCACAGCGCATCGAGGAATTGATCAACTATCTTGATACGCCGCTGGAGCAGAGCGGCAACGTGAGGGTGATTTACCTTGAGTATGCAGATGCTGTCGAAGTAGCCGAAGTACTCACGCGGGTCATGCAAAACATTACACGTCTGGACGAGGGTGGGGACCGCAAGCGCAGTTCGACATCCACTTCCACAATCGAAGCGGATGAAGGCACGAATGCGCTGATCATCACGGCCGATGCGGATGAAATGGCGGCTGTAGAGTCGGTCATCGCCAGACTGGATATTCGAAGAGCGCAGGTGCTGGTGGAGGCCATCATTGTCGAGCTGGAGGTGACCGAAGGTCAGGAGTTGGGTTTGCAATGGTTGTTCGCGGACGACAGCGGAGCCTTTGGCAGCAACGTAAGCACCAGTACGGCACAACAACAGCGCAACGCTGCTATAGGCAACGCAATCCTGGGTGACGACAACAGTAATAGCGATGTTGGCGTTCGTGACCTCGCCGGCGCACTGTCGCAGGTGTCGGGGACGACGCTGGGATGGGGCACGGTGGATGACAGTCTGTCTATGACGGTGATTCTTAATGCGCTTGAAACCAGGGGGAACGCCAACATTCTGTCGACCCCGAGCATACTTACCCTGGACAACCAGGAAGCTTACATAACGGTTGGCCAGAATGTGCCGTTTGTAACCGGTTCGTATTCCAATACCGGAGGCACAGGGAATGTCCAGAATCCCTTCCAAACCATAGAGCGCGAAAATGTGGGCATAACCCTGAGGGTGACGCCACAGGTTAATGAGGGTGACTCCGTCGTGTTGGATATCGTGCAGGAGGTCTCCAGTATCAGTCAGCAATTACTGGTGGCGGCGGACGTCATTACCCAGGAGCGAAAAATTGAAACCAAGGTGCTGGCTCAGGACGGCGATATTGTGGTGCTGGGTGGATTGGTTAAAGACGATGTCCAGGATAGCCAGCAGGGGGTGCCAATATTACAGGACATACCCTTGTTGGGGCGGCTGTTCCGGAACGATGTCGTGTCAGTAACCAAGCAGAATCTGCTGGTATTTATTCGTCCCACGATCGTCCGGGACGATGCGGATCTACGCGGCGCGACGGCGGAAAAATACCGCTACATCCGCGATCAGCAATCCGAGCGCAGGGCCCGGGGCCTCATGTTTCTGGACAGCGGAAACCTCCCGGTTCTGCCGGAATGGGAAGCCCAGATACAGCAGTTGCCGGATGTGCCGGTCGAAGCTGAAGATGATGGCCAGTGATGGAAACTCACCCGGGTAATACGAGCGACGGCGAAGTAGCAGAGCTGCCCGGAGTGGACACGCTGTCGATCCCGAGGGGGGCGGTGGGTGCGCTTCCATTTGGCTATGCCAAAGCCAAGGGTGTGCTCCTGGTACCGGATGGTGAGAGCTTTCGATTGTTGTACTGTGGGACCCTCAACTTTGACGTGCTTTTGGAAGTCCGTCGCTTCCTCGGGAAGGAATTTACCCCTGAGGCTATTGATGAGGATGGGTTTCAGCGTCGCCTCACAGGCGCCTACCAGCGTACGCATAACGAAGCGGCGCAAATGGCTGAGGACATCAGTACCGATGTCGATCTGTCCCAGCTGGTTGATGAGATGCCTGATCTTGGCGATCTCATGGACGCAGAGGACGATGCGCCGATTATCCGCCTGATCAATGCGGTGCTGTCGCAAGCCGTGAAGGACCAGGCTTCTGATATCCACGTCGAGACATTCGAGGATCGGCTGAGCGTTCGCTATCGCGTTGATGGGGTACTGAAAGAGATCCTTTCACCCAAGCGTATGTTGGCGCCGCTGCTGGTTTCCCGCCTTAAGGTCATGGCGAAACTGGATATTGCTGAAAAGCGAATACCCCAGGATGGCAGAATCTCCATCCGTATAGCAGGGCATGCGGTGGATATTCGAATGTCGACCATTCCCTCGGCCCACGGTGAACGGGTTGTGCTGAGGTTACTGGACAAGCAGGCGGGTAAGCTTGAGTTGGCGCAGCTCAACATGAATGAACAGGTTGTATCCGCATATCGGCGCGGCCTCGCACGTCCCCACGGTATTATTCTGGTGACCGGGCCGACCGGGTCAGGCAAAACAACAACGCTCTACGCGGGGCTCTCGAGCATCAACCAGAGTTCGCGCAATATTCTCACCATTGAGGATCCTATCGAATACATGTTGCCGGGGGTGGGACAAACCCAGGTCAACACCAAGGTGGATATGACCTTTGCTCGCGGACTCAGGGCTATCCTGAGACAGGATCCCGATGTTGTCATGGTAGGTGAAATCAGGGATCTGGAGACTGCAGAGATCGCGGTTCAGGCGTCATTGACCGGGCATCTGGTACTCTCAACGCTGCATACCAATACGGCAATTGGCGCTGTTACGCGCTTACAGGATATGGGTGTAGAGCCGTTTCTCCTGTCCTCCTCGCTGTTGGGAGTCATGGCCCAGCGACTTGTGCGCTTGCTCTGCCGGCACTGCCGAGAACACTACCAGCCCACGGCCAGTGAGCTCGATACGCTGAGCTTGGGCAGAGGTAACGACGTTATGCTCTATCGCGCAGTGGGTTGCCCTGCCTGCAACGAGAGTGGCTATCGGGGACGAACCGGAATTTATGAGTTGATTGAGGTTGATAACGACCTTCGCGAGCTGATCCATGGGGGAGCCAGTGAGCAGGTCATGCTGTCTGAGGCCCGCAAGCACTATCCCGGAATCGACGCCGACGGCAGGCGACGGGTACTCGCTGGAGAAACGAGCATCGAGGAGGTGCTCCGGGTGACCTCCATCCAGTGAAAGCTGCATCCTGACATGAGCGCCTATCGTTATAAGGCTTTGAATGCAGATGGTCGTGTGGTCAGGGGCGTGCTTGAGGCCGACTCTGAGCGTCAGCTCCGCATCCAGTTGCGTGGGCAGAATCTGCGCCCCATCGAAGTCATTACTACCGGAACCGGTTTCAGCGCAGGGAGTCAGGGTGGCTCCCGATTTACGCTGTTTAAACCCGGGCTTTCCACGGGGGAGCTTGCCTTGCTGACCCGACAGATAGCGACGCTGGTGGCTTCTGCCCTGCCGCTCGATGAATGCCTTCAGGCTGCGGCGGAACAGACTCGAAAAGCCAAAGTTAAAGCTATCCTGTTGCAGGTTCGTTCAAAAGTCGCCGAGGGTTATACCCTGGCCAATGGAATGGCCCAGTTCCCCCAGGCCTTTGGAGATATGTACAGAGCCATGGTGCATGCCGGAGAGCAGGCGGGGCAACTGGCTCCGGTCCTCGAGCAATTGGCTGATTACACGGAGAACCGCCAACACACGGCACAAAAACTCCAAATGGCCTTGATTTATCCTTTTGTGCTGGTGGCGGTCGCTATTGCGGTAGTGGCGGCCCTAATGGTGTTTGTGGTACCTGAATTGGTCGGTATTTTTGCCCATACCAAAAAAGCCCTGCCCCCCCTGACCGTGGCACTGATTGCCACCAGTAATTTTCTGAGGGAGTGGGGCGGTTATCTGCTGCTGGGATCTATTTTGTTCGTCATTGTCGCGCGCCGGGCATTGAAAGATCCTGCCAGGCAGCTGCCATGGCACCGCCTTGTTCTGCGCATACCCGGACTCGGTGGCATTCTGGTGGGGATGGATACAGCGCGATTTGCTTCCACTCTGAGTATCCTGATGGCCAGTGGTGTACCGCTCCTCGATGCCCTGCGCATAGCGGAGTCTGTGATGGTAAACCGTCATCTGCGGCGCGCTGCCCATGAGGTGGCATCCCGGGTTCAGGAGGGGACGAGCCTTAACAAAGCTCTTGCGCAGGGTGATATTTTTCCCCCGATGATGGTACACATGGTGGCTTCAGGTGAAGCGTCGGGGGAGTTGGAGTCCATGCTTGGCCGCTCGGCTGCCAATCAGGAGCGTGAGCTTGAAATGACGCTGGGTACCGCGATGGGCCTTTTTGAGCCGCTGATGGTGGTTGTCATGGGCGGACTGGTGTTGCTTATTGTTCTGGCGATACTGTTACCCATCTTTGATTTGAATACGATGGTGAGGTGAGTCGATGAAACACCAACGGGGCTTTTCGTTGATTGAGATTTTGGTGGTTTTGGTAATCATGGGTCTTTTGATCAGTGTGGTCGCGCCCACCGTGCTCAACAGCGCTGACGATGCCCGTGTCCAGAAGGTTCAGGCAGACTTTAAGTCCATTGAGACAGCGCTGAAAATATATCGCCTGGATAACTTTGTTTACCCAAGTACCGAACAGGGTTTAGTTGCCCTCATTGAACCTTCCACGCTGGAGCCTGAGCCCAGAAATTTTAAGGATGGGGGGTATCTGCAGGAGATGCCCATGGACCCGTGGGGTCGGGAGTACCTTTACCTTTCTCCCGGGGAGAACGGTGAGGTCGATATTTTCAGCTACGGTGCAGATGGATTACCCGGTGGCGAGGGACAGAATACGGATCTTGGTAACTGGAGTCGTGAAAACGATTAGGCCAGTCCGGCCTCACTACAGCATGCTTGGTCGTCGGTTGGGGTTTGCGGGCGGATTCAGCCTGATAGAGCTGCTGATAACCCTTCTTGTCATCGTCTTGCTGACATCGCTTGTCAGTCTGAGTGTGGGTGACGGAGGACAGCGCGCCGAAAGCGAGAATATGGCACGGCATCTGGCGGATCTTATGGCCTATGTCCAGTCTGAGGCCGAGATGTCTGGCGCTGATCACGGCCTCTATCTGCAGCGAAGCAACAGGGGAGAGCCACACTTTGAGGCACACTGGCTGCGCCGTTACGATCAGGGGTGGGCGGACCCCCGCGGAAGTGCAGACCTGTTGGCCCCTATGGTTCTCGAGCAGGATATTGAACTCTGGTTGAATTTGTCCGACGACCCCGATGTAGAGATTATGGAACGGGATCCTGAACTCAGACCATCTCCACAGATTGTTTTCTTTGCCAGCGGCGAAGTAACCGAAGGGGAGTTGGACTGGGTAATCCGAGAGACCGGAGATTTAGTGGTCAGGATACGCTGGAATTTCTTTGGTCAAATTGATCTGCTGCCACGCGGACTTGAGCCCGATGGTCTCTAGGCACACAAGACCTCACGTTTCAGGGTTCACCCTTGTTGAAGTCATGGTCGCGCTGGCCGTAGTGGCAGTTGCTGTTCCCGCCCTGCTGCTCACCCTCTTCCAGCAAATTGACGGTACTGAATATCTGCGCGACCGCAGTATGGCGAGTTGGGTTGCCGCCAATCGACTCAATGAACTCAAGCTGGTCATGGCAAAGCAGGGTGAACTGCCCGGGGGGCAGCTATCGGGCGAAACACAAATGGCGCAGCGTGACTGGTACTGGTGGATTGATCAGGAGAGCACAGAGCTGCCGGGATTTATCCGTATTGATATCAATGTGGCTACCGAGGCCGATACCGAAGAAGCCCTCCATACCCTGACCGCATTTTTGTCCGTCGGTGGCCAGCCATGATCCCGATGCGCAGTGGCTTTACGCTGATTGAGGTACTGATTGCCATGGCGATTACCGGGGTTATAGCCCTGTTGGCCTACAGCAGCCTCAACACGGTAATCACATCGGTTGACGCCGTGCGCCGGGAGGCCTCTCAAACCCATCAACTCAACCGGGCTTTTCAGGTGTTATCCAGAGATTTGCGGCAGGTGGTGGAGCGCTCCATTCGTGACGAGTTCGATGGCCTTGAGTCAGCGCTGGAAGGGGGGCCACTGGCCAGACAAACACTCGCATTTACCCGGGCCGGCTGGCACAACACGGTCGATCTTCCCAGGTCGACCCTGCAGCGGGTCGCCTACTACCTTGAGGATGAGCAGCTTATTCGTGCCAGTTGGGCTGTACTGGATCGGGCAGGCTCAGCTGAGCCCCGGGAGGTCACGTTACTCCGGGATGTTGAGGCTTTTGATGTGCAGTTTTTGCAGGACGTGGGTCAGTTACGGATTGACCGGGGCATTGAGTTGGATCGACGGCTGTGGGCGGACAACTGGATTGCAGATGTATCCCAGCCCGGCTCTGTGATCGGGCTACCCGCCGCACTGGTGATACGGTTGGAACTCGAAGGCTGGGGCGAGGTCGAGCGCTTGTATGTTCTGCCGCCGCTCTAATCAGCAGCAGGGTGCAGCCTTGATCGTGGCCTTGCTGGTCTTTGCAATAGCTTCAGCTTTACTGGTGGGTCTGCAGCGGGAATTCGCGCTGCAGATGCAGCGCGGCAGCAACTATCTGGTGGGAGAGCAGGGGTGGTCCTATCTGTTGGGTGCAGAGGCGCTCGGTGTCGCGGCACTTCGCCTTGATAACGAGACCGATTCCCGTGCGCCTGTGCAGCGCGATCACCTTGGTGAAGTCTGGGCGGGAGATGCAAATCGTTATCCCCTGACTGAGGGTGGCTGGCTGCTGGGTGGGCTTGAGGATTTGCAGGGGCGTTTCAATCTCAATCTTCTCGTCGAGTTGGAAGGTCGCGATACCGGGTCGTCGGAGTCTGTGTCCGGGGTGGAGGGTGCTGACGAGCGTGAAAAATTTGCCAATGGATCGGGAGCGCCCCGTTATAGCGAGCCACAAAAACAGTTTGTAAGACTGCTCCGTGCTCTGGAGGGTTTCGATTTAAGCCCTGATGAAGCGATCAGCATTATGGAGGCTGTAGCGGACTATATTGATCAAGACGTGCAGAAACGCCCCACAGGGGCTGAAAACGAGACCTACCGTAATACCCAGCCTGCGTACCGAACCGCGGGACAGGCGCTGGCTAGCGTGAGTGAGCTCCGCAGCATCGCCGGGATTTCTCCTGAGATATACCGGGCGCTGGTACCCTACGTGACGGTTTGGCCCAAAGAGGGTGGAACACTCAATGTGTTGACTGCCCCCGAAGCTGTCTTGCGGAGCCTGGGTGGGGGAGATGGCCTGGAGCCGCTGTCCAGGGAGGAGGGGCAGCGACTGGCCGAAGCAAGGGCGCTGGGGGTCATTACCTCTGTGGACGAGTTGCTGGAGGATATCGCTTTTTCTTCTGGTGATACCGACAGGGTCAGGGCTGTGTTGGCAGAACGCAGCAGTTGGTTTTTGCTGACGGCGACTGTGGAGATTGCCGACAGGGAAATGCGCTTGTACAGTGTTCTGGAGCGTGACGGGCAGGAAATCTTGCCCCGTTATCGCAGTATGGGGGAGTTGTGATCGGACGTAGATACAGCAAGCGGGTGAGAGGGGTTCTTCATGGCCACTGGCCTGTTAAGCCGATACGACCGGCCCAAGGATGGTCAACCGATGGCCGCGCCTGAAAATCCAAGTGCCCTGCGTTTCCGCGGCGCGGAGCTGGAGCTATGGCAGGCGGGGCAACTACCCGTGCCGGTTGACGGTGATGCCCTTGAGAATATGAGGGCAATGCCCCTCGCGGTACCTGCCGACCGCGTAAGGTTGGCCGAGGTGGCTGTGCGAGAGGATGAGCGCCGGCATTTACGGCAATCCCTTCCCTTCATAATGGAAGAGGACGTCATTGATCCGGTTGAATCCCTGCACTTTTCCTACAGGCCGGTAGACGGTGAAAAATATATTACGGCCGTGACGTCATGCGACGACATGAACGCCTGGGTTGAGCGAATGGGCGCTGACTTTGAGGGTTCCTTCGTCCATGAGGCACTCCTTTTACCCTGGCAGCCCGGTGAAATCTGCGTACTCATTGAGGAAACGTCGGTCCTGGTCCGAACGGCCAGATGGCAGGGTTTTCGTGTTGAACACGGGTTGCTCGCCACACTTTTGGTGGCTCTGCCTAACTCGCCTGAAGCCGTCATTGTGTACGGTCACCATCAAGACGACGACGTCAAATTGCTGCCCGCCGCCCTGCTGAATAATGTCCAGTGGCGGCAGGGGGACTTTTCTTCCGCCCTGATGGTCACGGCACGGGGCGATGAAACCCTTGATTTACGCCAGGGTAGGTATGCACCGCGATTACCCTTTGCCCGCTGGTGGCAGGCCTCAAGGGTCATTGTCTTCGCACTGCTCATTGGTCTGGGCGTACAGGTGGGGAGCGATGTTTGGCAATACACACAGCTGAGCAGGGAAAATGACGCCCTTCGTCGTGCGATACAGGAGAGCTATCGAAGTGCCAATCCGCGCGGGGCGATTGTCGATGCAGAAAAGCAGCTCGACCGTCAGATTGCGGAATACACGGGGGGTGCATCAAGCATGGCCTTCACCCCCTTCCTTGATCGGGTCACTCGCATCATTGCCGAGCGAGGAGGCATGTCGCTGAGCAGTATCAATTTCAGTGCCAGTGCGGGCGAGATGCGACTCGATCTGTTGGCCCCGAGCTATGAAGAGGTGGAAGCACTGCGCCAGCATCTTGCTGATGAAGCGTTGAAAACCACCCTGGAGACTTCATCCCAGCGCGACGGCCGGGTGCGTGCCCGTCTTCGGGTGGAGGCTTGATTATGCTCAACTGGTTCCATTTACGGACACGAAGGGAGCAACTCTACCTTCTAGGTATGACCGGAGCTGTATGTCTCTGGTTACTGCTACAACTTGTTGTCATACCCGCAAGCGACGCGAAAAAATCAATGGCAGCCAATAATATTGCCGCTGCCGAGTTACTGACCCGGGTCGATAGCAAGGCGTCCCGGTTGGTCCAACTACGTTCCGAGCAAAGCCAAGGTAACCGGGGCAGCCTGACTTCTGCCATCAGCCGTGTGAGCGAACTCGAGGGTCTGCCCGTCAGGCGGTTGCAACCCAATTCCCGGGGTGAGGTACAGGTACGCTTCGAAAGCGTTGACTACGATAATTTGGTCCGTTGGCTACATAGATTGGAGGTTACCGAGGGGCTTGCGGTCATCGACGCATCCATAGCCCAGGCAGGTCGGAGCGGCGGGGTCAATGCGACCCTGCGGGTAGCCGATCCGGGTTGATGCATTGACCTTTCGTGTTTTTTCCCTGGCAGCGCTGTTGCTGGTGGCCTGTATGTTGATGCAGGCGCCGGCACGACTTGCGGCATTTTTACTGCCCCAGGGCCTGCAACTCGAGGCCCTGTCGGGAACACTATGGCAGGGGGCAGCCGCCCGTGGGACCCTGTGGGTTGATGCCCAGGCCCTGGGCCTGGGTCGGGTTACGTGGCGCGTTTCACCCTGGTCTCTCTTCATCCTGCAGCCATCGGTTGAGGTGACCAGCGAATGGGGTGGTCAACGCCTGCGGTCGGCCGTGTCATTCAATGGGCCCGGTCGCCTCAACATCGAACCATTGCAGGCTCAATTTGAGATAGCCTTTATAAGGAAAATGCTACCGCTATACGTCGGCGGTCGCATCAATCTCGATTTTTCCCACCTCACGCTGGAGGGAGGTAGGGTCCAGTCGGGTGATGGCAGAGTGCAATGGCGTGATGCAGTCTGGACAGCGAACAGTGGCGATGTACCCCTGGGGCACTACAGTGTCGCGCTTTCCGGTCATGCGGGCGAACTGAGTGGCCGTGTTGAAACGGTGTCGGGGCCGCTGCAAGTGAGCGGCGATCTGAAGCTTATGGCTAACCGTTACAGTATCGACTTGGCCTTGTCTGGTCCCGCAACGGCAAACCGGGCTCTCGGGGATGCCCTTCGACTGCTGGCACAGCCTTCGGCCACAGGATTTGCTATGGTCCTGTCCGGTGAACTGTGACTGGCACCACAGTACCCACGAAAAGTTAAAAAAATTCTAAAAGTAGAGAGATTGACTCGATGATTTTGCGCCAAGTGAGCCTGCCGTGTTCAACTTTACTTTTTCTAATGTTGGGCGCGAGCCACCTGTGCCTGGGTACCGAGGCCGTTATGGACGGCTTTCCACCCACAGCCGATAGCCAGGTCACCAAGGCTAACTATCTGGCGACTCCCTACAATCGATGGGCTTTTCGTAATGCCGGTGCACCCTTACATGTGGTGATGGTGCCCCGTGGTGGTGATATATGGCACTTCCGGCGCAATAACGCCTTACTGGCGGACTACCGGACTTCAGGGGGAATGAGCCTGCCCGGTCTTTTTGAAGCGAATTACGCTGATGCCTTTTTGGCTGTGAAGGGAGAAACCATCCTTAGCGAGCACTATTTCGGAGAATTTGACGCCAGCGATCAGCACCTTTGGTTCTCCATGACCAAGTCACTGGTCAGCGCTCTCTTCGGAATGCTCACTGAGTCGGGCGTCGTAGCCCTTGAAAACTCACCCGCGCAGTATATCCCCGAACTGAAGGGTTCAGCTTTCGAGCGGGTGACTGTCCAGCAGGTTCTTGACCACACCACGGCACTGGACTTCAAAGAAAATTATACCGACGCCGACAGTGACTTCTTCCGGCACTACGCTCCCGCGCTGGGTATGATCCACCAGCCCGATGCGCCTAACGCCACGCCCCACGATAGTGGGATTTATGGGGTTTATGACTTTTTGACTGATTTCGTAAAGCCCGACACGACGGTCCAACCGGGCACCGCCTTCGAGTACAACTCGGCTAATGCAGACGTCTTGGGCTGGCTGGTAGTGCAGCTTTTGAGCAAACCCTTGAATGAAGCACTGAGCGACTATCTTTGGCGTCACCTCGGTACAGAGCACGATGCTTTTGTTGCGGTTGATCGTGCTTACATGCCCGTGGCGACGGGTGGCTTCAATGCCACGCTCCGGGATGCTGCGCGTTTTGCCCTCATGGTTCGGGATGGGGGTGTTTTTGATGGCAGGCGGTTGCTTCCCGCTGACTGGCTTGATGCTATGTTGTCGGTGTCAGAAGCCGATCGTGCGAATATGTCCGCCAATACGGTTTATGCGAGAATGCCCTGGTCAGCTTATAAAAATATGTGGTGGGTGTTGGATGCGGATGCAGGAGAGTTCTGTGCTGTTGGGATTCACGGGCAGGTCATTTATGTCAACAGAGCATCAGATACAGTAATGGTTTGGTACTCCAGCCAGCCGGATGCGTCTGCCGCAGCGTCACCGCACTTTTTGGCGAAGTTGAACGCCGCCCGGGAACTCGCCCGGGAACTGGAAAAGGGAGAGCCCTGAGTTATGGTGGCAATGGGGGGTAGTGCGCATTGGTCCAGCCGTTTCACTTTTATCATGGCCTCGGTGGGCTTCGCCGTGGGGCTGGGAAATATCTGGAGGTTTCCCTATGTCACCGGTGAGAACGGGGGCTCTGCCTTTGTTCTGATTTACCTGTTCTGTGCTTTTTGCATAGGTGTTCCCTGCCTCGTGTCAGAGTTAATGATCGGTCGTCGTGGTCAACACAGCCCTCCTGAATCCATGGCGCGGGTTGCCGAGGAGTCGGGACTCTCCCAGCGATGGCGAGTCGTGGGTGGTATGGGCGTTTTCACCGCATTTGCGATAGCCATCACCTACGCAGTAGTGGTGGGTTGGGTCTTGTCGTATCTGGCGAAAGCGCTGATGACTGGGTTTGTTGGTGTGGACGCCTCCAGTTCGTCCCAGGCTTTCGATGCGCTGCTAACAGACAGCGGTGGCATGATGTTTTGGACGTTGGTTGGCAACGTTCTGGTGGGTGCGATTATCTTTTCCGGGGTCAAGGGCGGTATCGAGCGGGCCGTCAACATCATGATGCCATTGATGTTTACCCTGCTTGTTGGGTTGAGTATCTACAACATGTTTACCGGCGGTTTTATGGAAACGCTGGAGTGGTTGTTTAAGCCGGACTTTAGCAAGGTCGGACCCGATACCCTGTTGGCGGCAATTAGCCAGGCCTTTTTCTCCATTGGCGTCGCCATGGGAGGCATGATGACTTATGGCGCCTATTTGCCCAATGATTTCTCAATCACACGCGCCGCAACCGTTGTGGTTTTTGCTGACACCCTGGTGGCCCTTCTGGCTGGATTTGTCGTGTTTCCTGCGGTATTCCATTACGGCTTGGATATTGCCAGTGGCTCGGGTCTGATTTTTCAAACCCTGCCCGTCGCCTTTGCACAGATGCCGGGTGGGCACTTATTTGGTGTATTATTTTTTGTCATGCTGTCCGTCGCAGGAATTACCAGCATGGTGGGCTTGCTGGAGTCGGCCACAGCCTGGTTCGGTGAACGGTTCAGCTTAAACAGACATATGAGTTCGGCCGTCGTTGTTGCGGCGGTCACTCTCTGCAGTGTGGCCAGCGTTCTGTCGTATAGTACGTGGGCTGACTACCGGGTCGCCGGGAAGAATTTTAACGAGATAGCTGCCATTCCTGAACAGATCCTGCTGCCCCTGGGCGGCCTCCTGATTGCGGCTTTTGCCGGATGGTTCATGCTGCGCAGTCACAGTGAAGATGAGCTGCGGACCGACAGCGTTGTATATACGGTGTGGCGGGTTCTGGTGCGGTATCTCGCCGTGCCTGCGATTGCCTTTATCCTTGTCTCCGGCCTGATCTGAGTTACCTGTATGTTGGCAACAATTTCTGACTGGCTCTGGACCTATGTCTTGATCGCCGCGCTCCTGATGGTTGGGTTGCGGTTTACCCTGGCATCCCGGTTTGCACAGCTGCGGCTTTTTGTTGCCATGTTTTCCCAATTGCGAGCCAGTCGGCTCAGCGGAACTGCGCGGGGTATCTCTGGATTCCAGGCCTTGGTTGTCAGTGTCGCCGGGCGTGTCGGTGGCGGGAATATCGCCGGGGTAGCGGTTGCCATTACGCTGGGGGGGCCGGGCGCACTGTTCTGGATGTGGCTGATTGCGCTGCTGGGCATGGCAACCAGTATCTTCGAGTGCGCGCTCGCGCAGTTGTTCAAGCGGAGGCATGTCGGTGAAGTATTCCGTGGCGGTCCCGCTTATTACATGCGTCACGGTCTCGGGTGGCGGATCATGCCGGTGGTTTACTCGCTGCTGTTGCTGTTAACGCTGGGCGTTGGCTTTAATGCGGTGCAGGCCTATGCGGTCACCAACTCGGTTGAATCTGCTTTCGGCATCCCATCCTGGCAGTCTGGCATTGCCCTGACAGTCGTTATGGGTCTGGTCATTTTTGGTGGTATACGTCGCATCGCAGTTTTCTCGGAAATCGTGGTGCCCGTCATGGTGCTGGGATATTTCCTGCTCGCGGTCACCGTCCTGATTCTTAACTTCGAACAGATTCCACAGGCGCTCGCATTAATCATCAAATCAGCCTTTGGTCTTCAGGAGGTGGTCGGGGGCGGCGTGGCGGCAGCGGTGATGCAGGGGGCACGCAGAGGTTTATTTTCCAATGAAGCGGGACTGGGCACGGCTCCCAATGTGGCTGCTGTTGCCGACGTTCGCCACCCCATCTCCCAGGGTTTGATTCAGGGCCTGAGCGTTTTCATAGATACCATCGTGCTGTGCACCTGCACGGCGATGATTATTCTGATGTCCCCCATTTACCAACCGGGGGCCGAGAGTATTGAAGGTATAGCGCTTACCCAGCGGGCTCTGGCAGCCCATATAGGACCCATTGGCGAGCCCCTGGTGAGTATTGCTCTGGTCCTTTTCGCCGTGAGTACCATCGCCTATAACTGCTACCTAGGCGAGAACAGTATTGCTTACTTCGACGTTGCGCCGCGCGTCACCATCATGGCGTTCCGCATCGCTGTTTTGGCACTGATCGCCTGGGCATCGGTTCAGGATTTGGCAACCGTGTTCAGTTTCTCGGATCTCACAATGGGTTTGCTGGCAGTGGTTAATCTTGCCGCGCTGTGGGCGCTGTTTCCCGTGGCACTGGCGTTGCTCCGCGATTTTGAGCACGCTCGTATTTCATCTAACGAGCCCGTATTTGATCCCTCAAAGTTGCCCGGCATTGACCTTGATCCCGAGAGCTGGCGGGGAGCTGAGCAGTCTCAACCCGATTAATCGTGGCCGGTCCCCTTGACAGCGATTGAGCCTGTCAGGGCATCACCGGGTCTCTGACAGCGTGACGTTGAAAGTCATGGTGTCGTCGCCCCGCCGGGTATCGATGCGGATGGAGTCGCCCACCTTGTATTTTTCAAGCGCGGACAGGTAGTCGTCCTGGTTGCGGATAGGCTGCCCTTCAATACTCGTGATGACGTCGCCGAGGCTGATCTCGCCGCGACCCACGCTGCGGGCTCCTTCCATCCCGGCTTCTGCGGCGGGGAGCCCGCGCAAGACGCGAACAATCGCGACCCCCTTGACACCGTAGCGGCGCGTCCATCGATCACTGGCGAGTTCGACTCCCAGGATGGGGCGCAAGATCTTACCGTAGGCAATCAGTTGGGGTACCACTTCGCGAACCATATTAACCGGGATCGCAAAACCGATCCCCGCACTACCCCCACTGGGGGAGTATATGGCGGTGTTGACACCGATCAGTTGACCCAGGGAATTGAGGAGGGGCCCTCCTGAATTGCCGGGGTTGATGGCGGCATCCGTCTGGATGACACCGCGAATCAGTCGATTGCTTGGGGAGCGAATTTCTCGGTCAAGAGCGCTCACGATGCCAACTGTTAAGGTGGTGTCGAGCCCGAAAGGATTGCCAATGGCAAGGACTTTTCGCCCAACCGATAGTTCTGCCGAGTCACCAAGCGGCAGGACCACGAGATCTTGGGGTGGTTCTGAAAGTCGTAGCACAGCGAGATCACGCTCGGGGGCAACACCAACGACTTCCGCGGGGAAATCGTTGTCGGCAATCGTTACTGTGAGTTTATCGGCGCCCGAAATTACATGGAAGTTGGTGACCACCAAACCATCCTCACTCCAGATAAAGCCCGATCCGGTGCCGCTGGGAACTTCGAAGATATTTCTCGAAAACATGGTGCGGCGCAGGGCGCTACTGGTTACAGAAACCACGGCCGGGCTCGCGCCCCGAAAAATTTCAGTGGTATTTGCCTCGTCGTCTGTGGCAAAGGAAAGGTAATCAGTATCGGGCTGTGCCTCGGGTTTCGCTGTTTGACCTGCTGCACACAGCGTGAGAAGAAGCGCCATTAGCCACGGGCCGAGCCTCCTTGATGGCAGTACCGTCATGTGTTTTGTAAGGCCCTTATGCGATCCTCCAGAGGAGGGTGCGACCGAAACAAATCCGCCAAACCTGATTTTCCCGGCCGAATACCAAAGGCTGTCAATTCTCCGGGCAGTTCACTGGGCTGTCCCTGCTCCATTTGCAGTCGTTGCAGCGCGGCCACCATGTCGCCGTTTGTGGTAAGCCCGGCACCGGCGGCGTCCGCGCGGTACTCGCGCCACCTTGAGAACGCCATGACCAGCATGCTGGCCAGGAATCCGAGGACGATTTCTGCCACGATCGTCACAACAAAATAACCAATGCCGTAGCCCCGCTCGGTTTTGAATACGACGCGATCAACGGTGTGGCCGATGATTCGGGCCAGGAACATAACGAAGGTATTCACTACACCCTGTATCAGGCTCAGGGTCACCATATCCCCATTGGCAACATGACCAATCTCGTGGGCGAGCACCGCGCGAATCTCATTGGGCTGGAAACGCTTCAGCAAGCCGGCACTGACTGCGACAAGGGCATCGTTGCGGTTCCAGCCGGTGGCAAATGCATTGGATGACTCCGAGGGAAAGATGGCCACTTCGGGCATTTTGATCCCCGCATTGCTTGCGAGATTCGCCACTGTGTCAACGAGCCATTGCTCATCCTTGTTGCGGGGTTGCTCGATAATGTAGGCACCGGTGCTGCGCTTCGCTAGCCATTTGCTGAGCAGGAGTGAAATAAAGGAACCACCGAATCCAAAGAGTGCGCAGAATACCAGCAGCGCAGAGGGGTTTAGATCAACGCCATTGGCCTGCAGAATGCTCTCGAAGCCGAGTAGATTGAATACGATGCTGACCAGTACCAGCACAGCGAGGTTGGTAGCAAGAAACAGTAGTATGCGCACCCTCTAGTCTCTCCTGTTTAGTGTGGCTCAACTGTAGAGATAGGAACTGATTGTGTATTTTCAAGGGGGGACGGGCGGGATAAATTTTCTGCCGCCTGACCCATATCCTCTTCTGGTTCGGGGAGGGGATGCTCTGAAATTTCCAGCTTGGGCAGTTTATCGTCGATGCCGTCTAATTTGAGCAACTCACAGCGTAGGTGTATGTCCCGCGAACTTATTTCAAACACGGTGTTGGCCGCCTCATCACGATGAGATAAGGCGAGGACGCGGCTCGTGTCCCGTCCGTCTACCCAGCGTTTGCCGCGGCCCCAGTAGTGACCCTGCTGGTTGCGGATAATGTACAAAGTAGCCATGGTGATTATTTTACCTGTCCGTGTTTATGCAAGCGGTTAGGAAGTTCCTTTTGTTTTCAGCAGAAAATCCTTGGCCTCGTTGATCTTGGCGGCCAAATAGTCATTACCACCCCTGTCGGGATGTAGCTTTTGGATGAGGCTCCGGTGTGCGGCGATAATAGCGTCCTCGGAAGCGTCCTCATCTACACCCAGCACAGCCAATGCCTCACTACGGCTCATGCCGCCGTTCTGCGGTGTCGCCCGGTCGGACTGGCCGCCATCCTCGTTCTGCCAGCCATCGGGAAAGCGCTGTTCGAGGTAACTTATTAGCAACTGCTCGGAGTCGGGGTCCTGGGCTTGGCAAAAGTCGAACAGGTTCTTGAGTTGTTCAAGGTTCATTTCCGACAATAACCAATCCTTGAAGGGCCCCGAAAGCACCTCTCCCTGCAGCTCACCGGTGCCGTGGTCCAGGGTCATGCGCAACAATTCGGTTTTTACCTCTGACTGCTGCCCCGAGGGTCGGGAGCTCTGCTGGGACCATTTTTGAAGTAATGGAAAGGCGCGCACCAGTAGCGGCAATAGCTGTCTCGCCGCAACAAGAACTCCCGTCAGCGCGGCCCCGATCCAGTGCATTTTACCCATTGCAGTGAGCAGGATGGCCGCTAGAGCGGCAATACCGAGTATCAGTTGCACGTAGCCCGAGCGGCGCTTATGGGGGGGCATGGCCTTGACCCGACGAACGAGCAGGACCAGAGCAATAACAATGGCTAATAGCAGTATGACTCTTGGCACAGTCTCAGAATTCCTTTAGTGAGGCGGCCACCGAAGCTTAGTCTGGCAGCTGCGCAAGCAGCAGTTTATCACCCTCGGTGTTTGATTGAGTGAGTGCTTTTCGTCCGCCGGATGCGTAGCGCGCCACAGCCCCCAGCAAAACACGCAGGAACTCCGCGCTCTGTTCATCAAATGTGGCGTGGGCGCCACCACTGACCCGCGCCAACTCAGACAGCACGGCTGTTGCATGAGGGTCCCGACCCTCTTGAAATGCGAAGACCGGTTGCCGCTTCAGGCGGCATTGTCCCGCGAGCTGCATCAGGGTATCGCTCGGCTCTTCCACCGCATCACCTATGAATACCAGCGCGCGTACCGGAGTTGCAGACGTTCCGGCGTCGAGATAGTGATGCAGTAACCGACCGATCTGGGTTGGACCGCCCAAACAGGAAACAGCATCCATGTGGGCACGCAATTCGTCTCCTGTCGTGAGCCAGTTACTCGCCGAAAATTCATTAAAACCGCGGTAGTAGCAAAGTTGAATGGCGAGGCCAGCGGTGTCAGCTGCCGCCTCATAGAGTGCTCGGTGCAGGCGACGGGCCGTCGACCAGGTTGCCTCACGGCTCGCTGTGGCATCGAGGGCGAAGAGCAGCCGCGCCTGACGTTGACTGACCGTGCGGATGGCACGGGCCTTGTTCACGAAGGCTGCAATCTCTGAGCGCCCGAATTTCTTGCTGATTTCGTTGCTAATGGGATGTCATCGCTGGTTTTCTTACCCCTGATGAGACCGCGATCGGCTTACGGGGTCAAGGGGTGTCGGGGTAGGCATTGCCGCCATGGGGAGGGTGAACGGATTCCCGCACCAGTCGTAGGCCGGTTACGATGGCATTGGGGACAGGCCCGGTTACGGGTGGCTTCATGCCTGACGAGGTGGCTGTTGCCATCAGCAATTTGTTATGGGTGTTCAGGGTTCGTTAAACTCTGCCCTCTCGAGCCAAACCGGAATGAGTCATGAAACTCTTTGATATTCGTCGCAAGCATGCCCTGCCGTCCGAGGCCACGGCGCTTCCGGGAAGGGCTACCCCAATGGCTGTCACCAACCAGCATGCGGTTCATGGCCGGCCTATCTGTCCGCCCATGCCGGAGAATCTGCAGCAGGCCGTGTTTGGAATGGGCTGCTTTTGGGGTGTGGAGCGTAAGTTTTGGCAGCAGGAGGGCGTCTATACCACTGCTGTGGGCTACGCTGGCGGCCTGACGCCCAATCCTACCTACAAGGAAGTGTGTTCAGCCCAGACTGGGCACAATGAGGTTGTGCTGGTTGTATTTGATCCTGAAGCCATTGCCTATGAGGCCCTGCTGAAACTGTTCTGGGAAGGGCATGACCCCACGCAGGGAATGCGTCAGGGCAATGATGTGGGGACCCAGTATCGGAGTGGCATTTACTATTTCGATGAGCCGCAGCGCGCTGCCGCTATCCGATCCAGAGATCAGTACCAACAGGGCCTCAAAGCGTCTGGATACGGTGACATCACTACCGAAATAATGGCTGCGCCCACTTTTTATTATGCCGAGGACTACCACCAGCAGTATTTACACAAAAACCCCGCCGGGTACTGTGGCTTGGGGGGTACGGGTGTTGCCTGTCCTGTCGGTATCGCAGAAACAGTGGCCTAGCGCAGGGCTCGGCCCAGAACAGCGGGCACGGTCGTATCCACGCTCAAAATATGCTCCCCGAGCGAGCAGAGTTGCCCGCCTTGCTGGCTCATCAGGTCAATCTCAAAGGGTATAAACCCGCCCTCGGGGCCGATAGCTACCCAGTGGCGGCTGGCACTGGATGGGTCGAGCATAGGGTATGGCCCCGGGTGGGCAATGTAGAAAGGCTCTGCCCCAAGGAGACTTTTGAGTTCGTCTTCAATAAAAGGTTTGAATCTTTGATGGCACTGCACCCGGGGCAGTCGTGTGTCGCCAGCGCGTTCGAGACCGGCAAGCAGTGCCTGGCGGAGTCGCTGGGGTCGAAGGAGCGGGCTTTGCCAGAAGCTTTTTTCCACCCGATAGCTGTTGATAAGGTGTATGTCCTGCACCCCGAACTCGGCACAGCTGCGGAGAACACGTCGAAGCATCTTTGGGCGCGGCAGGGCGAGCACTAGCGTGGTCGGGTGACGGGGCAGCGGGGGCAAATTCAAGACAACCTGCAGCTCGACCTCCACTGCAGACAGAGCTCTTACCTCGCCGCTTCCCCTGTCCCCATCGATCATTCCTACCCGTACCTGGTCACCCTCACCCACCTTGAGCACATCGCGGAGGTGCTCAAAACGTGCTCCGGCGAGGATCAGGGTCCCCGCGTCCGAGATCTCGGATGCCTCAAAGAGAATGATATTCACGGTCGCTTCAGGTCAGGTCATCCAGAGATCATAATCGTCGGCACCGGTTACCTGCCCCTCAACCCAGTCACCCGGCTGCAGGCCGGGGAGGGCATCAAGGTGGACGACACCATCAATTTCGGGAGCATCTGCGATGCTACGGCCAACAGCTCGGTCACCCTCCACCTCATCGATTAATACCTGCAGTGTTGAACCCACCTTTTTCTGCAGTTTTGCGGCGCTGATCACCTGCTGCTTTGCCATAAAGGTATTCCACCGCTCCTGTTTGATGGCCTCCGGTACCGGATCGGGCAGTGCGTTGGCTGCAGCGCCCTTGACGGCTGAATATTGGAAGCAGCCAACACGATCCAACTGTGCGTTGTCTATAAATTCCAGCAGTTCCTGGAATTCAGCGTCAGTTTCGCCGGGGAAACCGACAATGAAGGTCGATCGCAGCGTGATATCCGGACATACAGCGCGCCAGCGCTCGATACGCTCCAGAGTCTTTTCCGCGGCAGCGGGCCGCTTCATGCGTTGCAGAACCGATGGGCTGCCGTGTTGCAGGGGAATATCGAGATAGGGCAGGATTTTTCCCTCAGCCATTAGCGGTATGAGTGCGTCGACATTGGGGTAGGGATAAACGTAGTGCAGCCGTACCCAGATGCCAAACTCGGCAAGGGTCTCAGCCAGTGTCAGGAGATTTGACTTCAGGGGTCTGCCCTGCCAAAAGTCAGTCCGGTATTTCAGATCCACGCCGTAGGCGCTGGTGTCCTGTGAAATTACCAGCAACTCGCGCACCCCTGCATTTACCAGCCCCTCGGCTTCGCGCATGATATCGCCAATGGGCCGACTGACCAGATCACCCCGCATACTCGGGATGATGCAGAAGCGGCACCGATGGTTGCAGCCCTCGGATATTTTTAGATAGGCGTAGTGCCGCGGTGTGAGCTTGATGCCCTGTGCAGGCACCAAATCCACCAATGGGTCGGGCCGACGATTCAGGGGTATTGCCTTGTGAACGGCACCCACCACGTCCTCGTAGGCGGCGGGACCGGTGATGCCTAGAATATTGGGATGCAAGGACTGTATGCGCGCGGCGTCATCGCCCTTTCCCATGCAGCCGGTCACAAGAACCTGCCCATTTTCTTGCATGGCCTCACCAATGGCCTCCAGCGATTCTGCTTTGGCGCTGTCGATGAACCCGCAGGTGTTGACAATAACAACAGCGGCATCGTCATAACTGGCCGTTATGTCATAGCCATCGGAGCGTAACTGGGTGAGGATGCGCTCAGAATCCACCAGCGCCTTGGGGCACCCCAGGGAAATGAAGCCCACTTTTTCAGAGTTTGTGGTCATGCTCGAACCGGCCGCCAGAAGAGAGACGGCGCAGTGTACCTGTCATGGTGGCCACGACTCAAAGTCGCCTCGAATCTGTTTGGCTGTGAGTGCCTGTTCGGAGTTCCTCCTGCAGTAGCGAGAGCAGTACCAGGCTATCTTCCCGATTGAGGAAGTCACCCACCGCTACGGTCTGCTGACGGTCATGAACTGTCAGTGCAGGGCCATCCCAGGGATGTTGTTCCGGTGTCACTGCAAGTTTGGACTCTGCCCGCCTGAGCTCCCAGCTTCGTTTAGGCGCGTAGTGCCCCTTGTCAATACGGATTATTTCGTCATCGAGCGTGATGACGTGCCGGTATTGCAGTTTCCAGTTTACATAATAGAGCGCCGCCGCCAATGCCCCCAGTTCGATGCCGGCAAATGGCAGGATCGGCCACGCTCCCATCAGTGCAAAAGCAACCGCGGCACCAAGTGACGGCACTGCGACCGCAGCAAGTAGCCAGAGATTATTCCGCCATGAGGAGGAGTGATTGGGTTTTGCGATGATGATCTGAGCGTGCTGTTTTTTTGAGCTGCTGACCACGGCGATTGTCCCCGGCAGGTACGGTGTAGTGACGTTGGTAACCCAGTAACCGAACTAGCCCGGCCGCTGTCCGGAGAGCCCCGCTACGGTGAAAGGGGCGGGAGAGTGGGCAGTGAGTTCCCCCCCTGATATTGGGTGTCGTAGGCTCAGTTGGCAAGCGTGTAGCAGCAGGCGCGGAGCCGCGGCCAGGGCCCTGGGGTGTGCGTACATGTCGCAACCCAATATAGGATGCCCCACAGCCATCATATGCACCCGGAGTTGATGGGAGCGGCCCGTAATTGGATGCAGTTCCAGTAGGGTTTGTGCTGGGTGACGGGCAATCACCCTGAACCGGGTCAGGGAGGGTTTACCACCCCGACGGCAAATTTTTTGTTTGGGTCGGTTTATCCAGTCGGCAGTCAGAGGCAGATTTACCTCGCCCTCATCTTCTTTGACCCTGCCAAAAACCAATGCACGATAGGTTTTTTTGACGGTGCGTTGCTGGAATTGCCTGTTTACATTTGCAAGTGCTGGCTTATTACGCGGCACGACCAGTAAGCCACTGGTATCGAGATCGAGGCGATGGGCGGCGGCTACGCCGGGAAAGTCCCTCTCCAGCCGACTAATGAGGCTATCTCGGTTGAGTGGGTGCCTGCCGGGCACGCTGAGTAGCAGGTGGGGTTTGTCGACGATAAGTAGCGCCTGGTCGGCATAGAGAATCCGAATCCCTTCCCTGCTGTGTGGCACCAGATAGGGCGGCAGCTCGATCGCGGGCTGGTTGTCCAAGTTCTACGGACCTCAGAGCGGCTTGCCCAGCGCTCGCTGGTATCGGCGGACTGTCTCGCGTATGCCCCACTCGAGTGCATCGACAGTGAACGCATGCCCAATTGATACCTCAGCCAGGTCTGGAATCTGGAAATCGGGTAGGTTCAGGAGATTGAGGTCATGCCCGGCGTTGACACCCAGACCCGCCGCAGCCGCAGCCAGGGCGGTCTCCTGAAAAGCATGGAGCACATCGTGGAAGGTGCCGGTCTCGTGGGCTCGCGCATAGGTTTCGGTGTACAGCTCTATTCTATCCGCGCCCAGACTGGCAACCGTAGCCATGGCCGCTGGCTCTGGGTCCATAAACAGACTGACTCGGCATCCCGCATCTTTCAGCGCCTTGATAACGGGCTCAAGCCGCCCCGCATCCAGCGCAATATCAAAACCGTGATCTGAGGTGAGCTGTTCATTGTTATCCGGTACGAGTGTGACCTGCGCCGGCTGCACGTCTTTAACAAGCGCCATAAAGCCCGGGTAATCGCCCACATCGGGACGTTCGCTGGGTGTTGCGACTGTGAATGGATTACCTTCTATGTTGAGCTCGACGTCCAGCGCCAGTTTCAGATCAAAGCAATCCTGTGCGCGGATGTGACGCTGGTCGGGGCGCGGATGCACCGTAATGCCATTGGCGCCGGCGGCTATGCAGGTCGTAGCGTGGGCAACGACATCGGGAATGCGGGTAATCCTTGAGTTGCGGATGAGTGCAATTTTATTGAGATTGATGCTCAGGTCAGTCATTTGTCCTTTATCCGCTTCACTTCTTTGATGACGATGGCGGTCACGGGAACATCTTGAAAAGGTCGCTCTCCCTGCCGGGTTTTCATCAATGCCGTGTCGGTCTCGGCGGTGGCGATGAAATCCACCACTCCCATACCATCCACGACTTCACCGAAGACCGTGTAACCCTGTTTGCCCGGCGCCCAGTCGAGCTGTAGGTTGCTGCGCTGGTTAATAAAAAATTGCGCGGTTGCCGAATCGGGATCACTGGTGCGGGCCATGGCGATGGACCCACGGATATTGTGCAGCTTATTGCGACTTTCATTGACGATGGGTTCTCCCGATTCTTTTTCTGCCATATCGGCTGAGAAGCCCCCGCCCTGGATCATGAATTTGTTGATGACCCGGTGAAAAATGGTGCCGTTGTAAAATCCGCTGTCTACGTAGCTGAGAAAATTTTCAACCGTTACGGGCGATTTTTGTGGCAGCAATTGAATGGTGATGTCCCCGGCTGAGGTGACCAATTTGACCATGGGGTTCGGGGCTGCCTCCTCAGCAGGGAGGATGGCCGACGGCAGGAGCAGTCCGAGACAAAATATAATTCGATAGAGGTTTTTCATACTGTTGGGCTCCGTTTAGAACACTATGGATGTCAGGACCAGCCGTCGTTGCGCCGTTTTTTTGGCATCAGTCGGGGGGCCAGCGCTGCAATGATGACGCCCAGTAGGACGGCGAGGGCGCCATCGATGATCAGATTATTGTCGATTCTTTCCTGCAGGCGCACGTTTTCTAGCTTGAGAAGTTCTGCTTCAGAGCGCTTGCCCTCAAGTTCCCTTGCCAGGCTCTGGTTCCTGGAATCGAGTTCGATGGCGGCGCCTGAGACGCGTTTTATCTCCAGTAGCTCGGCATCGGTTGCCGCCAGCGTCTTGCGCAGTTCCTCCAACTCACCATCTGCGGCATAGGCATCGGACTGCGTATCATCGAGCATGGACAGCAATTTATCGCGATCAGCTTCCAATTCCCGATAGCGTACCCCAGCTTCTTCCAACAACACTTTGGTGGGAACCTCAGTTTGGATATATTGGGCCCGCAGCCATCCGCGTGTGCCGCCGCGGGTTTCTACCTCTGCCCAAATACCGTCCTCCGACAGGCTGTATTGGGTGATGGGGGTTCCTGATGATAAGCCCTTGTTGACAATTCGATACTCGCCACCCGCTCCGCTGCGGACCGGCACTAGAATTTTGTCGGTAATGTAGCGGCGCTCCTGTGCTCCAGCGGGCAGTGCCAGCAAACTCACAAGCACTAGCAGAAGCGATTGACAGGCAGTCCCGCGCCAGGTGTGTTTTGTCATTTTTTTTTCGTCCTCCAGGATTTCGCTACGAAGCACAGTTAGCCGACAGTGCCGTGCCGGGAATTTTCATGGGGAGCCCTCCCCACTCGTTGTGGTATCAGCCTTGAGCCAGGGGCTCATCAGGATGGCGGTGATTACCATGATGACAATTGTGAAGCCAATTCCAGACCAGAGTTTGTAGGCGACCCAGGTGGCCTCCGAGAATTGGTAGGCCACAACAAGATTCAGCACGCCCACCAATGAGAAGTATGCCACCCACACCCAGCATATTTTACGCCACGCGGGGCGCGGTATCGGTAGCTGGGCGCCCATTAAGCGTTCCAGGAGGTTTCGCGACCCCCAGAATTGAGAGACTGCAAAGGCCGCAGCCATCCCCCAGTTGAAGACCGTCGGTTTCCACTGGATGAAAAGCTGATTTTTGAAAAACAGGGTCGCACCACCGAAGATAAATACCGCGGCGCTGGTCCAGAGCAGTCGCTTTTCCAACTCGCCGGTCAGTAACCAGAGCACCGGCAGCATGAGGAGGGTTGCCAGCATCAATGCCTGCGTGGCGCTATAGATGCCGTTGACCGTGTGGGACCATCCCGCAAAGTCAAGCGTTGAGCCATCCATTTGATAGATCCCGAAAAACACAATGATGGGAAGAAATTCTATTAGTTGCTTCATGGACGACTCTTTTACCCGGGATCGGTACGCGGCGGGACTTGCCCACCGCAGATCTCTGTTAATCTCTGCGCACTGAGTTTTTGAGTGTAGAGACCTTGTTGATCGACTTCCACACGCACAGTACCGCCTCCGATGGCTTACTACCCCCGGCAGAGCTGTTGGCACGGGCGCAGCGCAGGGGGGTGGAGGCGCTGGCGCTCACTGACCACGATACGGTAGCCGGTTGCAGGGAAGCCCTGGAGCACCCCATCGCCGGCCTGACCCTGGTGCCGGGAGTTGAATTATCCTGCCACTGGGGAGGGGCGACTATACACATTGTTGGCTTGGGGATGAAAATTGATGACGTTGCCCTTCAGCACCTGCTGGTGAGCCTGGACCGGCTGCGTCGGGAACGTGCTGAAAGAATTGCCCTGAAGCTGGCGCGTTTGGGGATGCCGGGAGCACTTGAGGGGGCGCAGAGGCTTGCCGGTGCGGGACCGATCTGCAGGCCCCATTTTGCCAACTGGCTGGTGGCCGAGGGACATGTAGACAGGGTGGCCAAGGCTTTTGATAAATGGCTGGGCAACGGTAAGTCCGCAGACGTTAAGACGCAATGGCCTGCACTGCAGGTTGCTGTTGCCGCCATCACCGACGCGAAGGGCGTCGCGGTGCTGGCACATCCCCTCAATTATCGCTTCACTCGCACCAAGTTGCGGGCCCTCTGCAGTGAGTTTGCGCTCGTTGGTGGAGCCGCCATTGAAATTGTTAATGGTCGACAGGCCGGCAGTGATATCGCGCTCCTAAAGCGATTGGCGGAGGATATGGGCCTGGCCGTATCGATTGGCAGTGATTTTCATCGCGAATGGGCCCATGGCGCCGATCTGGGTGTCGATACCGCCGTCGCTGGGGATCTGCCAACGGTTTGGGAGCTACTGTTTTGAGCCAGTTTTTTGCAATTCACCCGGACAATCCCCAGCCGCGGCTGGTAAGACAGGCGGTGGAGATCCTCCAGAACGGGGGGATCATCGCTTACCCGACGGACTCCGCCTATGCGCTGGGCTGTCGTCTCGGTGACAAGCACTCCCTGGAAGGTATTCGACGTATCCGGAAACTGGACGACGGGCATAATTTTACGCTGGTCTGCCCGGATCTTTCGGTTTTGGGAACCTATGCCCGTGTCAGCAATGCGGCTTACCGACTGATACGCAATACGACGCCGGGCCCCTATACCTTCATTCTTGAAGCCACGGGGGAGGTCCCACGGCGACTGCTACACCCCCGCAGGAAAACCGTGGGAGTTCGCGTCCCCGATAACCGGATAGCCCAGTCTTTGCTTGCGGAACTCTCCGAGCCCATTATGAGCGTTACCTTGATCCTGCCCGGGGAAGAGTACCCCCTGACCGATCCCTACGACATACGGGATACCCTTGAGCACGAGGTGGACCTGGTTATTGACGGTGGATTTTGTGGTTTAGAGCCGACCAGCGTAGTCGATTTATCGGCCGATGAACCGAGGGTGCTGCGCGAGGGTCTGGGTGACCTCACACGATTTTCCGGCTGACTGACAGGCCGGTTATGGCAGACGAGCTCTGGGTTCATGCGCTATACTGATGGGGTGAAAATGACCTCGCCCCCCGAATCCCCAGAACCCCCCGCACTCCGCCCAGCAGAGCGTGTAGAGCGACTTCTCGGCAGTCCCCAGCAGGGTGAGATGCCCTTTGCCATTGTCATGGGGCAGGAGATGACCGAACTGCCCAAAGACCTCTACATTCCGCCACAGGCTCTGGAGGTCATTCTCGAGGCCTTCGAGGGCCCTCTGGACTTATTGCTGTATCTCATTCGACGCCAAAATCTCGATATCCTGGATATCGGTGTTGCAGAAATCACCAGCCAGTACATGCAGTACGTCGAACTCATGGATGCCATGCAGTTTGAATTGGCGGCCGAGTATCTGCTGATGGCGGCGATGCTGGCGGAGATCAAGTCACGCATGCTGCTGCCAAGGTCATCAGAGATCGAGGAGGATGAAGAGGATCCCCGGGCTAACCTGATACGCCGGCTGCAGGAATACGAGCGCTTTAAACAGGCTGCCGAAGAGATTGACGCCCTGCCTCGTGTCGAGAGGGACACCTGGGTGGCGAAGGTCGAGCCACCCGACCTGAAGCGCGATCGGCCGCTGCCCGACCTCGATATGCGAGAGCTCCTGGTTGCGCTGGGAGAAGTGTTAAGGCGTGCCGATATGTACGAGAGTCATCAAATACAACGCGAGTCCCTGTCTACCCGGGAGCGGATGTCTGACGTGCTGGAGGTGCTGCGGTCCAGTAAGTTCGTGCCTTTCGTGTCCCTGTTCAAAGCAGAGGAAGGTCGCCTTGGTGTAGTAGTCACCTTTCTGGCCATTATGGAATTAATAAAGGAATCCCTGGTGGAAGTTGTTCAGACCGAGGGTTTTGGCCCAATCCATGTAAAAGCGAGGGTTGATTGATGGGCGAAACAGGGTTGGTCCAGATCCTTGAAGGTGCGCTTATGGCGGCGGGGGAGGCACTCTCTCTGCAGCGCCTGAGTCAGTTGTTTGACGAGTTTGACCGTCCCGACAACGCAGATCTGCGTGAGGCACTTGAGGAAGTAGGGCGGCGGTGTGAAGGCCGGGGGTATGAATTGGTCCATGTGGCCGGTGGCTACCGCTTTCAGGTTCGGCAGAGCCTCTCGACCTGGGTGGGCAGATTATGGCAGGAGCGTCCGCCCCGTTATTCCAGAGCGCTTCTGGAGACCCTTTCCCTGATAGCCTATCGCCAACCGATTACCCGTGGTGACATTGAGGAAATTCGTGGCGTTGCAGTAAGCACAAACATTATCAAGACGCTTCAGGAGCGGGACTGGGTGAGGATTGTGGGGCATCGCGACGTGCCGGGACGGCCCGCAATGTATGCGACGACGCGCCAGTTTCTGGACTACTTCAACCTCAAGTCCCTCGAAGACCTGCCCCCGCTAGCCGAGATTAAGGATCTCGACAACCTCTCCGGCGATTTGCCACTGGAGTTGCCGGGCGAGGCCGATGAGCCAGCGGTGCCAGAGGCCCCGGGAGTCCCCTCGGAGCTTTCCGTCCATGCGCAACCTGCTACCGGAACCGCTGATGAGGAGCCGCGTTTTGCGCAAGATTCCGTCTCCGCAGACTGAGCCCCGGAACCGTTCTTCCAGCGGGCCTGACAACGGCGAAAAGCTGCAAAAATCCCTGGCCAGAGCAGGATTGGGCTCGCGCCGGGAAATGGAGCGCTGGATTGAGCAGGGCCGCTTCACCATTGGCGGCCGAAAGGCCCAGTTGGGTGACCGATTATTACCTGGCGAGCGTGTCACCCTCGACGGCAAGCCACTTGAACTTGACGCTGTGGAGCAGGTCAGATGCCTGCTGTATCACAAGCCAGTCGGTGAAGTGTGCTCCCGAAAAGACCCAGAGGGTAGAAGAACGGTTTTTGATTCACTACCCGACGTGGTGGGGGGGCGGTGGATTGCGGTCGGGCGCCTTGATTTTACCACCTCAGGGCTGCTGCTGTTTACGACCGATGGGGAGTTGGCGCACAGCCTGATGCACCCCAGCAGTGCGGTGGAGCGTGAATACCTCGTTCGCGTGATGGGGCACGTCGGTGACGATACGCTTGCCACCCTGCGCGAGGGTGTCATTCTCGACGATGGTCCGGCGCGGTTCACTGATATTGTGGATGGGGGTGGAGAGGGCATCAATCGCTGGTTTTATGTGGTACTCATGGAGGGGCGTAACCGAGAGGTACGGCGGCTGTGGGAATCCCAGGGACTGACTGTTTCGCGCTTGAAGCGGGTTCGCTATGGTGAGGTTTTCATGCCTTCCAAGCTGAAGCAGGGCGAGTGGATGGAATTGCCCGGGAAAGATGTACGGGTTCTCTACGGCATGGCGGGGCTTGATCCGAAGCCCATCAAACCTCTGGGCGACAAGGCCCGGAACAAACTTGAGCGCCTGGCCAAGAAATCGGGCAAAGAGACAAACCGACGTCTCGCCAGTGGCAAGTCCAAGTTCCAGGGACGTAAAAAATAGGGACTCAGTCCTGGGCGTTCAGCGCCTGCCCGTGCACCTGGCTACTGGAATCGCTCATCAGGAAAACCCAGGACGCCATCAGTTCACTGGGATCCGGGTTGGTGTGGGGTGGCTCGGCTGGATAGGCCGTGCGGCGCATGGCCGTGTTTACGGCACCCGGATTGAGACTGTTGACCCGAATAGCACTGATGCCGCCCAATTCGTCAGCCAGCACCTGCATCAAACCTTCAGTCGCGAATTTTGAAACCGCGTAGCCGCCCCAGTAAGCACGGCCGCGCCGTCCCACACCGGAGCTGGTAAAAACTATGGATGCACTGGGTGCTTGCTCCAGCAGGGGGAGCATTGCCTGGGTCAGCATGAAGGCTGCATTGACGTTCACCTGCATAGTCTCATGCCACTTTGCAGCACTGGTTTGTGCAAGCGGTTTGCGGTCGCCGAGTATGCTGGCATTGTGGAGGAGGCCATCCAGCTTGGGTAGCGAGTGGGACAGTTCCCCCGCAAGCGCCTGCAGCTCGTCATGGCCGGTTTTAGCCAAGTCTGCGGGTACGATTGCGGGGCGAGTCCCCCCCTGGGCCAGTATCTCATCGTACACAGCTTCCAGCTTGGCCTCGGTGCGCCCCAAGAGCAGTACTTCGGCCCCGTATTTGGCAAAGGCCAGGGCGGCGGCCCGCCCGATCCCGTCACCTGCCCCGGTGACCAGTATGCATTTGTCACCAAGCTCACCATCGCGAGGACGCCAATCCTTGGGAATAAATGTCATGCCAATACCTGTCTGAGCTTTGCAGCGAGTTCCTGGCTCGAATGTACGATCAGGTCTGCGCCCCAGGTGTCCGAGTCGTCGTTGTCTTGCAGATAGCCGTATGCCGCCGCAATTGTTACGCAGCCAGCCCGATTACCCGCTTCAATGTCACGCTGGTGGTCGCCAATATAAACACTTTTTTCTGGACGGGCCGCCACCTGCCTACACCCCAGCAGAATCGCCTCTGGGTCAGGTTTGGGGGTCGTAACATCGCAGGGTGTTATCAGAACGCTGGCTGCAGGGTTGAATTCAAGCGCCGCCATGAGCGGTTCAGCGAACCGCCGAAACTTATTGGTTACAACGCCCCAAGGTATCTTTGCCTCCCCAAGGGCAGCAATCAATTCCCTCAGTTCGGGAAAGGGCTGTGCTACCTGCCCGAGTTGCGTCTCATAACGGTCCAGAAATTCCTGGCGCAGCGCCTCATGGGCCGGGTCATCAACCTCGCACCCCAAGGCCAGCGTGACCAGTGCACCCGCGCCATTGCTGACCACGCCCCGAATCAGTGTCCTGTCGAGGTGGGCAAGACCCCGATCGACACGCATGGCCTGTACGATTGCGGCGAACTCGTCCGCGGTATCGACCAGCGTTCCGTCAAGGTCAAACAGCACGGCATCGGGGTTGGTGGGTAGCGCGGTCATGTTGTCAGCCTGTCTTTGGCTTGACTGCACGGACCATGTAGTTGACGGACAAATCCCTCGGGTGCAGACGATAGTGCCTTGTAATGGGGTTGTAAGTGAGTCCGGATACATCCGTCATGACGAGGCCTGCTTCCCTGATCCAGCCCGCAAGTTCTGATGGCTTGATGAATTTGTTGTACTCGTGGGTTCCCCTGGGCAGCAAATTCAGGACGTATTCAGCACCCACAATCGCGAAGGCAAAGGCCTTTGGATTTCTGTTGATCGTCGAAAAATACAGGTCGGCCCCGGGCTTTGCCAGCGTTGCACAAGCCGAGATAACTGCGCCGGGGTCGGGGACGTGTTCAAGCATTTCGAGGCAGGTGAGGACGTCAAATTCACCGGGCATTTCCACCGCCAACTGCTCAGCAGTGATTTTTTGATAGTCGATATCCAGCCCGCTCTCCAGCTGATGGAGCCGCGCCACGCCCAATGGGGCTTCACCCATGTCGATGCCCATGACCTCTGCACCTCGCCAGGCCATAGCCTCGGTCAGGAGTCCACCCCCGCAGCCGACATCCAGCAATTTTTTGCCAGAAACGCCCGTATGGCCATCTATCCAGTTGGCGCGGAGTGGGTTTATTTCGTGAAGCGGTTTGAATTCACTGTTGGGATCCCACCAGCGCGCTGCCAGCGCTTCAAATTTGGCAATTTCAGCAGGGTCAACATTTTCAGTAGTAGCCATGTGATCGGTGTCCGGAATCGATACTAGTTGTATTCCTGATGGGCCCTGAACTTCTCGGGCCATTCAGCTGCCCGCTCGGCGATCTCTGCGGGGTTGAGGGTAACGGGGTGACCGTCAGCGACGAGGCATTGTCCTGCCACCCAACTGTGGGTGAGTTCCGTCCCCGATGTCGCGTACACAATCTGGGACACGATGTTGTTGATGGGCTGTGTCTGCAGCCTGCCGAGATCCAGCGCAATCATATCCGCTGCCTTACCCACCTCCAAAGAGCCTGTTTTGTCCTCCAACCCCAGCGCCCGCGCGCCACCCAGTGTTGCCATCTCAAGCGCTGATTCGGCCGGCAAAGCCGTCGCCTCATGGCGCTCGAGTTTAGCCAAAAGTGCTGCAGTCTGGAGTTCTGCCAACATGTTCAGCCTGTTGTTGCTTGCAGCGCCATCGGTACCCAGCGCCACATTGACGCCGGCCTCATGCAGGCGGTGTACCGGACAAATACCGGAAGCCAGCTTCATGTTGGAGCGCGGGCAGTGCACCACGTGGCTGTTGCTGTCGACAAGCTGTTGGATGTCCTCCCTCGACAGCGATGTCATGTGGACGCACTGGCTCCTTGGACCGAGTAAACCCAGGCGGGCAAGCAGCTCCAGTGGGCGCTCTCCAGTGGCTTCCAGCGCCGATTGCACTTCGCCCCGGGTTTCGTGCAGATGAATTTGCATGGGTGCGTCCAGCTCATTGGTGAGCGTCGCAATTTTTCGCAGGGTTGGCTCACTGACACTGTAGGTGGCGTGTATGCCAAAGCCGATAGTGATCAGGTCGTGATCCCGATAGTCATCACGCAGGGCCAGACCCTTTGCCAGACAGCCGTCGCTGTCCCGCGCCCAGGCGGTTGCGACGTCGATAATGGGGAATACCAGCTGTGCCCTCATACCCGCTGCCTGGACGCACTGGGCAGTCACATCAGGGTAAAAGTACATATCACTCAGGGTTGTTGCCCCCCCCAGCAGCAGCTCGGCGAGGGCAAGTTCGGTGCCGTCTGCCACAAACTGCTCCGAGACAAACTCAGCCTCCAGTGGCCATATGTGATCGCGCAGCCAGCTCAGGAGCGGGGCGTCATCGGCCACTCCGCGTAGTAGCGACATCGCACTGTGGCCATGAGCGTTAACCAACCCCGGCATCAAAACCTGGGATGGCAGGTGAACATGTTGGTCTGCGGCAAGTTGCAGCGCTTCTTTGGTGGGCAGCAGCGCAGAAATACAGCCGTCACGGACCACCAGGCTGTGCTCAGAAAGCACCTCACCCCGCGGGATAATAGGTAGGATCCACGCTGGATGAACGATCAGTTGGGCGGGTGAACTGGTTTCCGGAAGCGTCATTGACGAAGTATACCTGTTGCACCGCGATACTGTCCTTCGGACACAGGTATGATGGCCCAAAGGGACCGGATTTGGTATGATCCTCCCATCGGCGATGCCGACCATCCCTCCGCAAAGATAAAGCAGCTTTAATGGCAGAGACACCCAAGGAAATCGCACGGGAAGTGCTTCCCGTAAACATCGAAGACGAACTCAAGCAGTCGTACATGGACTATGCCATGAGCGTGATTGTCGGGCGTGCCCTGCCCGATGTCCGCGATGGGCTGAAACCGGTCCATCGGCGCGTTTTGTTCGCCATGAATGAACTCAACAACGACTGGAATAAGCCTTATAAGAAATCCGCCCGCGTGGTGGGAGATGTCATTGGTAAGTACCATCCCCATGGCGATTCAGCGGTCTACGACACCATTGTCCGCATGGCCCAGGATTTCTCCCTGCGTTATACCCTCGTAGATGGACAGGGTAATTTCGGCTCCGTAGATGGCGATTCCGCCGCGGCCATGCGCTACACCGAGATTCGTATGAGCAAGCTGGCCCATGCATTGCTCGCAGACCTGGATAAGGAAACCGTTGACTTTGTCGACAACTACGACGGCACCGAGCGCATCCCCGTTGTTTTGCCCACGCGTGTGCCTAACCTTCTGGTCAACGGTTCTTCGGGTATTGCCGTCGGTATGGCCACCAATATTCCACCCCACAACCTCAGGGAGGTGGTCGCAGGCTGCCTGGCCCTGATTGACAACCCGGAAATTACCGTCGATGGCTTGATGGAGTATATCCCCGGACCAGACTTTCCAACCGGCGCCATTATCAATGGCCGCGCGGGTATTGTGCAGGCGTATCGTACGGGACGGGGACGCATCTATGTCCGAGCCCGGGCCGAGGTCATCACTGACGAGGCCCGTGGCAAGGATACGATTCTCATCCATGAAATACCGTACCAGGTCAACAAGGCGCGGCTGATAGAAAAAATAGCCGAACTCGTCAAGGAAAAGAAGCTCGAGGGCATCACCGAGCTGCGTGACGAGTCGGACAAAGATGGTATGCGTGTTGTCATAGAGTTACGCCGGGGCGAGATGGGTGAGGTTGTGTTGAATAACCTGTATGCCCAGACGCAGCTCCAGTCGGTTGTGGGTATCAACATGGTGGCCCTCGTGGATGGTCAGCCGCGCACGCTCAACTTGTTGGAGATGATCGAGGCCTTTGTCAGGCATCGTCGGGAGGTGGTGACCAGACGCACGGTCTACCTATTGCGGAAGGCCCGCGAGCGCGGTCACGTTCTTGAAGGCCTCGCGATTGCGTTGGTCAATATCGATGCTGTGATCGAGCTGATCAAAACCTCACCGACACCGGCGGACGCCAAAGCGGCGCTGGTCGCCAGTCCCTGGCAGCCGGGCGATGTAAACGCCATGCTTGAACGTGCAGGTGACGATGCCTGCCGGCCGGACGACCTGCCGCCAGAGTTTGGTCTCCGGGACGGCGAATACCACCTTTCACCAGCCCAGGCCCAGGCGATACTCGATTTGCGACTGCACCGTCTGACGGGCCTCGAGCACGAGAAATTGCTCCAGGAATACTCGGATAAACTTGTCGAGATTTCCGATTATCTCGAAATTCTTGGTGAGCCTGAACGACTGCGGCAGGTGATTCGTGAAGAGTTGAGGGAACTGGTGGAAGAATTTGGCGATGACCGGCTAACGGAGATCACCGACTCTACCCACGATCTCACGGTTGAGGACCTGATCACAGAGGAAGATCGGGTAGTGACTATTTCCCACGGCGGCTACGCCAAAACGCAGTCGCTTTCGGACTATCAGGCCCAGCGTCGTGGGGGTACCGGTCGATCCGCAACGGCGGTTAAGGATGAGGATTTTGTTGAGCATCTCCTCATTGCAAGCACGCACGCCACCATTCTTTGTTTTTCTGATCTGGGCAAAGTTTACTGGCTGAGGGTTTTCCATATTCCCCTCGCCAGCCGGAATTCCAGGGGGCGGCCCATGGTCAACCTGCTCCCCCTCGATGAGGGTGAGCGGATTACATCCATCCTCCCAATCGATGCCTACGAGGAGGGGCACTATATCTTTATGGCGACAGCCCGTGGATTCGTAAAGAAGACGGATATGCGCCAGTTTGCGCGCCAACGCAGTGTTGGCCTGCGTGCCCTTGATCTTGAGGAGGGAGACTGGTTGGTCGGCACTGCAGTGACCGATGGCCAGTGCGATGTCATGTTGTTGTCCAGCGCGGGCAAAGCGGTTCGTTTTCAGGAAAACGCCGTGCGCGCAATGGGTCGCACAGCCCGGGGTGTGCGGGGTATCAGTCTGGGTGAGGGGCAACGTTTGATTTCGTTGATCGTGCCAAAAGACGACAGCGCTATCCTGACCGTGAGTGCCAAGGGATATGGCAAACGCACCCAGACGCCGGAATTCCCCACCAAAGGTCGAGGTACCAAGGGTGTTATCGCGATGGCAACCACGGATAAAAATGGTCCCTTGGTGGGTGCCGTGCAGGTCTCGGATGGCGATGAGATTATGCTGATTTCAGATCAGGGTACCGCTGTGCGAACGCGGGTCGATGAGATTTCGGTTCTCGGGCGTAATACCCAGGGCGTGCGGGTCATCAAGACTCGCGAAGACGAGAAATTGGTGCGTCTCAGCCGCATTGCCGAAGATGACGATGAGGGCCCAGAGGCTGTTATCGCACCGGGACCCAGTAACTCCGGGGAGTCATGATTAGTGGGTCGCGTCCATAATTTCTGTGCTGGCCCTGCCGCACTCCCGGAAGTCGTGCTGGCCCGAGCGCGGGATGAACTTCTCGATTGGCAGGGCCAGGGTGCCTCGGTTATGGAGGTCAGCCACCGCAGCCCGGCTTTTGAGGCGGTGGCATCATCGGCTGAAGCGTCATTAAGGCGTTTGCTGGGCATTACCGACGATTACGCAGTGCTTTTTCAACAAGGGGGTGCCAGCCAGCAGTTTGCCGCCGTCCCTCTAAACCTCGCCACCGACGGGGATGCCGCAGATTATCTCGTTACCGGGCAGTGGTCCAAGAAGGCGCTCGCTGAGGGTGCAAGGTTCGTCGAAGCCAATCTCGTTGCCGATGGGCAGGACGACAATTACATGTCGATACCTGAAACGGAGTGTTGGTCAGTAAAGGGCGGTCAGTATTTCCACTACTGTCCCAACGAGACGATTGGCGGACTCGAGTTTGGCCATGTGCCCGAACCAGACGCCCCGCTGGTTGCGGATATGTCGTCCACTCTGTTGTCCCGTCCGATAGACGTTTCCCGCTTCGGTGTTATCTACGCTGGCGCCCAGAAGAACATTGGACCTGCGGGGCTGGCACTGGTCATTGTACGACGAGAGTTATTGGGTCGGGCGAGGGATGCCTGTCCGGCCATGTTGAACTGGGAAAAGGCTGCGGCCAATGGTTCGATGTATAACACACCGCCCACTTTTGCCATTTACCTCGCGGGCTTGGTTTTTGAGTGGTTGGAGGCGCTGGGCGGACTGAGTGCCATGGCTGCCATCAACCAGCGTAAAGCCTCTCGCCTGTATGATCTGCTTGATGCCTCCGCGTTCTATCACAACCCCGTGGCCAGATCCGCCCGTTCCCTGATGAATGTTCCCTTTACCCTGGCCGATAGCGGGCTGGACGCAACATTTTTACAGGAGGCTGAATCGGCTGGACTCATGAATCTCAAGGGCCATCGATCTGTAGGCGGAATGCGCGCCAGCATCTACAATGCTGTACCAGAGGGTGCTGTGGAGGCGCTGTGCCAATTTATGGACCAATTCGAGCGACGTTACGGCTAGGGTATGGCGACTGACGAAGAGCTTGCCTCCATTCGCGCACGCATTGACGCCATCGACGCCAAGTTGATGAACCTGATCAGCGATCGCGCTCGCTGTGCCCAAGAAGTCGCGGCGATTAAATTGGCAGCCGTTCAGGCGGAAACAGAAGGCTCGGTGCTGTTTTATCGCCCCGAGCGAGAGGCCCAGGTTCTGAGAGCCATTCAGGAGCGCAATCCAGGCCCCCTTCCCGACGATTACCTGGCGCGTATATTCAGGGAAATCATGTCCAGTTGCCTCGCCCTCGAGCAACCTCTTGCGGTCGCCTTTCTCGGTCCTTTTGGTACCTACACCCAGGCTGCGGCGAGGAAACATTTCGGGCAGTCTGCACTGCCCCAGGCCCAGGCTTCGATTCAGGCGGTGTTCAGGGAGGTGGAGGAAAGACGATGTGATTTCGGTGTCGTCCCAGTGGAAAACTCCACGGAAGGGATGGTGGGACAAACCCTGGACTGTTTTCTGGAGTCTCCGCTTCATATTGTGGGTGAAGTTGAGTTGCCAGTGGTCCACCACTTGTTTGTAGGTGAGGCCACTGGGGCTGCCAACATCACCAAGGTCTATGGCCATCCCCAGGCACTCGGCCAGTGCCGGGCGTGGCTCGATACAAACCTGCCCCATGCAACGCTGGAACAGGTCGCCAGTAACGGCGAAGCCGCCCAGCGTGCTCAGGATGAGTCGGGTGTGGCCGCCATTGCGGGTGATATTGCGGCTGAAACCTATTCGCTACTGAAGCGAGAGGCTTCCATACAGGATTATGCCAGCAACACCACACGCTTCCTGATTCTTGGCCGTGATTATGTGCCCCCGAGTGGCAAGGACAAGACGTCGGTCATGATTGCCAGCCGTAACCGCCCCGGGGCGTTACTGAATTTGCTCAGACCCTTCGAAGAGGCGGGTATCAGCCTGACGAGAATTGATTCTCGGCCCTCAAAGACCGAAAAATGGACCTATGTTTTTTACATCGAATTTGAGGGACATCTTGAGGATCAGGCGGTTGGCAGGATCATGACTGAGCTTGAGGAGCAGTCGATCATGCTGAAAAGACTGGGCTCCTATCCCTGTGCCCCGCTGTAGCCAGGTATCCTGACGTGCCGGCTCTGAACACCGCCAACGTTGTTTTCCTGGGGCTGGGTCTGATTTCCGGCTCCCTCGCCATGGCGCTGCGGCGCAGTGGCTGGCAGGGGGAACTCTCGGCTTGGGGGCCCCGTGAACCCAGCCTGGAGCAGGGTTTGAAAATGGGGGTTATTGATCGCTACGACCTGGATCTCGGTCGTGCCATCCAAGGAGCGGAGGCGCTGGTCATTGGTGCCCCCCCAATGGCGACTGCCGAACTTCTGGGTGTGGTTCTTGATCTGCTGCAGCGGTCGGGTGAGCAGCCGATCGTGACTGATTTGGCGAGCATGAAGGGTTGGATAGTGGATCGCGCCCTTCCCCGTTACTCCCGTTTTGTTCCCGGACACCCCATCGCGGGGTCGGAGAACAGTGGTGTTACGGCTGCAAGAGCTGATTTGTTTGATGGCCGGGAAGCTATTTTAACGCCGGAGGCGTTTACCGATACCAACGCCGTTGCCTGGGTGACATCGATGTGGCAACGGGTTGGTTCGCGCGTGACGACCATGAGCGTGGCAGATCACGACGCTGCGCTGGCTGCCAGCAGCCATTCACCCCATATGATGGCCTACGCCCTGACGATGGTGTTGGCCGATGATCCTCTTGCGCCAATGCAGCACGGGGGTGGCGCCCTGCGGGACATGACACGCATTGCCGCATCTGATCCTATTATGTGGCGGGATGTGGCTCTCACCAATCGCGCTGCTTTGGTCTCGGCACTCGAATCGGTTGAGCAGGAACTTGCCAATCTCAGGGAATTGATTGCACGGGGTGACGGTCCCCCTCTTGAGCGTTATTTTGAAAAGTGCCGTTCGGTTCGCCGTGCCCACGACGCGGTTTTGAATCCACTGTTTGAGTCGAGTGAATCGTCGGTAATCAGCGCAGCAACCGGTACAGGGGAAGGGCAGGAGTCCTCATGAAGTATGTCATCGAGCCGGGAGGGCGGCTGTCGGGTGATCATCGGGTTCCCGGTGATAAGTCGATGTCCCACAGAGCCGTGATGCTGGGAGCACTTGCTCAAGGCACCACGGAGGTGTCGGGTTTCCTTGAGGGGGAAGATGCCCTGGCGACCATTGCTGCTTTTCGCAGTATGGGTGTGCCCATCGAGGGTCCTGTCGATGGCCAACTCACTGTTTCCGGGGTGGGCTTGAGCGGATTGACGCCCCCCTCGGGGCCTGTTGATTTGGGCAATGCAGGCACCGGTATGCGCTTGTTTGCGGGAATTTTGGCGGGGCAACCCTTCGACTCCGAATTAGTGGGTGACGTGTCATTGATGAAGCGCCCCATGGGTCGCGTGATTGAGCCGCTCACAAAAATGGGTGCTGTGATCGCCGCAGAATCCGGTGGAACGCCGCCCTTGCTGATAAAAGGCGGGCAGCCCCTGCGAGGTGTCCATTACGATCTGCCGATGGCGAGTGCGCAGGTGAAATCCTGTGTTTTATTGGCGGGGCTCTACGCCCGGGGCAGAACGTCAGTCACCGAACCTGCGCCGACGCGGGACCACACTGAGCGGATGTTGCGGGGGTTCGGTTACACGGTCGACCACGTCAATGGCGTGATTGGCCTTGATGGTGGTGGCGAACTGACCGGAACACAAATCGATATTCCCGCGGACGTTTCGTCTGCAGCGTTTTTGATGGTCGGCGCGAGTATTGCACCTGGCTCCGATGTCGTCCTGCGGCATGTCGGGATGAACCCGACCCGCGTTGGGGTGATCAATATACTGACACTTATGGGTGCTGATATCACCGTACTTGAACCCCGTGATGTGGGTGGGGAGCCCGTGGCCGACCTGCGCATTCGCTACGCGGGCTTGCGGGGCATTGATATTCCAGAGGATGAGGTGCCGCTGGCGATAGATGAATTTCCCGCCCTGTTTATAGCTGCGGCCTGTGCGGAGGGGACGACAACCCTGCGGGGCGCCAGTGAGTTACGGGTCAAGGAAAGCGACCGCATTGCTGCGATGGCGGAGGGTCTGAATACATTGGGTATTGATAACCAACCGACCCCAGACGGCATTATCATTGAGGGAGGGCGCCTGGGTGGAGGCGCTGTTAATACCTATCATGACCATCGCATCGCCATGGCCTTTGCCATGGCGGGACTCTGCGCTACCCAGACCATAGAAATTCTGGACTGCGATCATGTGGCGACGTCCTTTCCGGGGTTTGCTGAACTGGCAGCCCGTGCGGGTTTGAAGCTGGTCGCCTACCCGTGAGCGGGGCGCCGGTTATTTGCATCGACGGTCCTAGCGGTGCGGGTAAGGGCACATTGAGTCTCCGGGTGGCGGAGTATCTTGGCTGGCATTTGCTGGACAGTGGTGCGCTATACCGGGTCATTGGCCATGCCTGTTCAATTCAGGGTGTTGATTGGCAGGATGAGGCCGCGGTTGTGAAAACAACCCGGGGTCTGGATGTGCGGTTCGATCCCGCTGGCGATGGCGTGGCAGTGTGGCTTGATGGGCAAGAGGTCAGCCGAGAGATACGCTCCGAGCAGGGCAGCCTTGGAGCCTCCGCAGTGGCGACGTTGCCCGGTGTGAGAATTGCACTGCTGGACAGGCAACGGTCCCTCGCCAAACCGCCCGGTCTGGTTGCTGATGGGCGAGATATGGGGACCGTCGTCTTTCCTGAAGCTCCCCTGAAAATTTTCCTGACAGCATCGGTGGATGCCCGTGCGCGGCGGCGGCAGGCGCAGTTGATGGACAGAGGCGAAAGTGTTAGCCTGCCGCGCCTTCTTGAAGCCATTAATGAGCGGGACCAGCGCGACTCCGGTCGTTCAGTCTCGCCCCTTGTTGCCGCGGAGGACGCAGTCCATATCGACAGTTCAACACTGTCTGCCGGCGCCGTCTTCCATCGTGTGTTGCATTGTGTTGCTGAGAAGGGTTTTAAACCGCGGGAACCGATGTAAAGGCCAGACTCCACGGAGACCGCAAACATAAGCAGACCCAGCCTGATCTGGAGGTTGGTTTAGGCAGCTCGACTGCCGCAACAACAGGAACATCTCATGAGCGAATCCTTCGCCGAGCTATTTGAAGAAAGTCTCAAGACCGTCGATATGGAGCCCGGATCCATTGTCACCGGTGTCGTCATCGATATAGATAATGAATGGGTCACAGTCCATGCTGGCCTGAAGTCAGAGGGCGTTATTCCCCTCGACCAATTTACCAATGCCAACGGTGAGTGCACGCTCAACATTGGTGACGAAGTCCAGGTTGCCCTGGAGACCGTCGAGGATGGGTTTGGTGAGACCAAGCTCTCCAGGGAAAAAGCCAAGCGCGCTGAGGCGTGGAAGCGGCTGGAAGCGGCCCATGTTGCCGATGAAGTTGTAATGGGCATCATCAATGGCAAGGTGAAGGGCGGTTTCACGGTTGATATTGAATCGATTCGTGCATTCCTTCCCGGCTCACTGATTGATGTGCGCCCGGTCCGTGAGACGACCCATCTTGAAGGTAAGGAGCTGGACTTCAAGGTGATCAAGCTGGATCAAAAGCGCAACAATGTGGTCGTGTCACGACGCGCGGTCATGGAGGCGGCCAACAGCCAGGAACGCGAAGAACTGCTGCAGAACCTGCAGGAGGGCATGTCGGTCAAAGGGGTGGTCAAGAATCTCACCGACTATGGTGCATTTGTTGATCTCGGTGGCGTGGACGGACTTCTCCACATCACGGATATGGCCTGGAAGCGTATCAAGCATCCCAGCGAGATCGTCGAGGTTGGACAGGAAATGGATGTCAAAATCCTCAAGTTCGACCGCGAGAGAAATCGTGTTTCGCTGGGACTCAAGCAACTTGGTGAAGATCCCTGGGTTGAAATTACCAACCGGTATCCAGAAGGTAGCCGGGTCAATGCACGCGTCACCAATCTGACCGATTACGGTTGCTTTGCTGAGATCGAGGAGGGTGTAGAAGGGCTTGTGCACGTCTCCGAGATGGATTGGACCAACAAGAATGTACACCCCTCGAAAATCGTACAGCTCGGTGATGAGGTGGAGGTGATGGTTCTCGATATCGATGAAGAGCGTCGTCGAATTTCGTTGGGTATTAAGCAGTGCACACAAAACCCATGGGATGGTTTTGCATCGGATCACGCCAAGGGTGATCGTATCTCGGGTACGATAAAATCAATCACTGACTTTGGTATTTTCATCGGTCTCGACGGCAACATCGATGGCCTGGTTCACCTCAGCGATATCAGCTGGAACGAGACCGGGGAAGA
>CALKDK010000030.1 GCA_938084055.1 uncultured Luminiphilus sp. | reverse complement strand
CGCGAATGAAATCTGCAGCGCGCTCACCAATCATTTGTGTCGGTGCGTTGAGGTTGCCACTGACTATCTTTGGCAATACCGATGCGTCAACAACGCGCAGCCCCTCAAGCCCATGTACCCGCATCTCGCCATCGACAACGGCCAGCGCGTCGTTGCCCATGCGACAGGTGCCGCAGGGGTGGTAGTCGGTTTCAATACTGCCGCGCAGCCAATCTAAAATCTCAGCGTCACTGTGCACCTTGTTCACGGGAGTTAGGGCGCGACCCCGAAACTCATCAAATGCCGTTTGCTCAACAAGCTCACGCACTTTACGAACCGCCTCGATCATCTGCTGCTGATCGCCTGTGGTAGCGAGGTAGTTGAAGTGCGTGAGTGGTTTATCTGTTATCGAACCTGACGTCAGCTGCAGATGGCCAACACTCTCGGGTCTCAGCAAATCAACATGAATGGAAAAGGCCTGATCGAGTTTTATGGTATTCCCATGGTACTCGGCACCAAAGGGTGCGAAATGATACTGCAGGTTACCGTACGCGACGCCCTCGTTACCTCGAATACAGCCGCCGGCCTCATAAATATTTGAGGCCGCCAGCCCCGTTTGATTGAGCAGCCACTGCGTTCCCACCAACAGCTTATTAATCGGGCGCGTTGCCCTGTGAATCGTGACGGGCTTGGTGCACTGGTATTTCATAATAAAACACGGATGATCTTGCAGATTTTGCCCAACACCCGGCAAGTCGAGCTGCAGATCAATACCGAGATCGCGCAACTGATCTGCCGGCCCGACGCCAGATAGCATAAGCAGCTGGGGCGAATTTATGGCGCCCCCCGACAGTATGACTTCCTTGTCTGCCATGACGCATTGGGTCTTGCCTTTGTGGCTGTACTCCACGCCAATCGCGCGATCGCCATCAAATAAAATGCGTTGCGCAAAGGCATGGGTCACCAGGGTTAAATTTGAACGCCCTAAGGCTGGCCGCAAGTACGCCACCGCTGCACTGCAGCGCCGGCCGTTGCGCTTGGTGCTGTCGAGGCGCGCCACGCCCTCGGGGTTATACCCGTTGGGATCATCGGTGTGTCCCTGGCCCGCCTGTTGTCCCGCTTCCAGAAAGACGTCGAGTAGCGGATTTTTCAGACTCGCCCGGGACACCGAGAGCGGGCCTTCTGCTCCATGCCATTCGCTATCACCCCGCTCGCTGGACTCGCTGCGGCGAAAATACGGTAGGCATTGATCAAAGCTCCATTGATCGAGGCCGAAGTCTGCTGCCCAGCTGTCGTAGTCGTGGGGGTGGCCCCGCATATAAACCATGGAATTAATGGAGGATGACCCACCCACGACTTTCCCTCGGGGCATATCGACACGTCGATCATGGAGCTCAGGCTCGGTCTCGGTCACGTAGTTCCAGTTGAGTTTTGGATCACGATAAACGCTGTAAACGCCCGCAGGAATATGGATCATAAGATTACGATCCATGGGGCCTGCCTCGAGGACCGCTACCGTGTCAGAACCCGTTTCAGTCAGACGATTTGCGAGCACGCAGCCCGCAGAGCCTGCACCCACAATGACATAGTCGACATGAACGGAGTTTTTCATAACATCTGCTTCCCGCAGTTTTGTGCTGACAAGTGTTGTGCTGAAAAGCCTGGTTCTAAAAAGGTGTCGCACTATAAATAACGTGCAAATGCTGGCATTAGTGCGGCCTGTTCGTCGTCAGCTACCCTGGGACCATTAGTCCCGATTTCTAAGAGACACCTTTCTGCCAGTTGCTTCTCCAGTCTAGCCTGCTGGTCGCAGGTTGTGTAATTTTCGCCGGCTCAGCGTGCGGGATTTGATAATCGCCGGTTGATTCAGAATGGCGTTCCTCCTGCCTTCGCACACATCAGCCTGCGTCACGTTGTCCAGTGACTCGTCATACCGCTCGTGGTTGTAGTGGTTGACCCACAAAGAACGCATGATTAATGCGCCCAGCAAAGCGCATGGTTTGGACGCTGCTGATACGGAGGGTTCACGAGGCTCCGCGCATGACCCGCCGGTTTGCCCAGCTAATAGCCACACGTGTTTATGGCTAAGACCCCCCTCCCGGTCCGGCCATGGCTGGATTTAGGCGGTGAGCACCGTCCGACAGGGCCGCATTTGCATAGTGTCGAACAACCCCGCAAGGACATAGGGATCGGCGGCGCAGAAACTCTCAGCCTGGGCATGATTCGCGAACGTGGTGATCAACATGGCGCCGATCACTTGATTGTCAGCATCCAGAAAGAACGGACATCGGATCGACTGCCATCCTATAGAACGTGATGGAGAAGCAGCGGCTCCTAGCCAGAAATAGAGCTCGACTGATTCAGCGGCCGTTCTGTCCCATAGGAGGCTTCTGATTTAAAATTGGGTCGGTTACCTTTTTGAGCTTTGACAGCTTGCTTTATTCTGGTTGACGAGGTTCGGGGATTATATAGAACCCGTTTGATCTGCTTCCCTGCAGTGTTCAAATAAGACTCCACGGCGATGTTGTGGGGTTTGCTTCCCCAATCTTCACCAACTACAAAAATATCAGCGTTCAATGCTTTGCAACCAGTGACGTATTCAAGCTTGTAATAAGGGCGAACAATATCAACGCAGCTCAAGGCCCTGAGCATTTCCATTCGCTCCTCGAGGGGAATAACTGGCACGTTGGGCTTATATGAACTAACGACTCTATCTGACGCAACGCCAACCGCTAGAGCGCTTCCTAGCGACTTACAATATTCCAGCAACGCAAGATGCCCTACATGCAACAAATCAAAAGTACCGAGTGTATATACAAGCATGTTCCGTTTGCTCCTCTTGAAAAAGTAAGTGTCGGCACCATTGGGGGCCGTGGGTTTAATTTCCTCTATAAAAGTTTCCAGCCATACATGCCCGTTATTCCAAGTGTATAAAATGCAAGCAGATAGACATTGCGGGGCACGCCGGAAAATTTTGGTGTTTTGATCTGAGACACGTTTAGCGCAGCAAGTCCGAGGGCGCTGATATATAGGACTACAGCAAACACTTCGTGCGGAACAACGCTTTCGAAAAGGAATATGAACACCAATACGATGTTGTTATTGTCCAGTGCCAACCCCGTGTATTGAGATTCGTCAGACAAGCCAAAGGTACTGAAGTAACTTAACCGTATTGCTGCGGCAGATAGCATTATGAACGCCACCGGCAGAAGAATAGGGTCTAAATCACCATAGCTCAGCAAAAGAATTGCCGGAGAGGCGCCGTAGCTCACAATGTCTATTAACAGATCGAGTTGGCCGCCAAATAGTCGATCGCTATCTATACGACCCTTCATTTTTCGAGCAATCAGTCCATCTGCCCAGTCGAACGCAACGGCCCAGATCATGCCGATCATTGCCGCGTCGTAAACGCCCAGAATACTGAAGTAAATGGCTAATATCGTGCAAGCCAGGCCGGCCAGCGAGCAAACGTTAGGCAGGTCTTTAACATATGAAATTATGGCGGGTTGTAATTCGAGGGATTCTTCTTTGCCTGGGGCCATTGTGATCCTAAAGTTACCAACTACCACTTAAAGGCGCACCCAAGCTACGTTATCGAAGATGTGCCGCTATCCTCTGCTCGATAGAACAGATCGATACTAAAAAGTGGCGGCCCTCATTAAAAATGAGAATCGTAGATCGTGAGCACGATGAACAGACCCTATGTGCTTGATAGCGCAATACGGTCGAGGTTAATGGGGATAACGGCGTGTCGCTCTTGACCCAGTTAAGGCGTGACGGCGCGGCCGCTATCATACACTTTTTTTAGTGTGGCAGATAGCGGCACGTCGCCAACTTCAGGCTGTAAATTTTATTGGGTTTCCTGCACAAAAATATCCAGGGGCAGGATGGCCGTCACACCGACATTGGGTGCGTCAACCAGCTGGGTGATACGCAGGTCAACGGCGACGCTCGCGATCACATAAGCCTGGTTTCTCGAGTAGCCATACGTCGCGACGATATGCTCAATCATCCCATCGAGCGCATTTCTCGCAGCCAATTGAATATCGTTGGAAAGGTTGCTCAGGTCATTCGCGACGTCGCTGCCCAGGTAGCGCATGTTGGGGTAGATTGTGCCCGGGTGTTTCAGGGGCAGGCCCGTAACGGCATAGAAGCGTTTTGAGGGGATCTGCAATAAAGATGCGGCGCCTTCATAATGAGGCCCGGTTTTCAGCCCCGCATAGCCCTTGATAACTTCAGTGATTACCGTCACATCCGCAGACATCTCAATGGCTGTGCCCGACACCTCACCGTCTCCCTGAGCGTAGTGCAGATCACCTACCATCAAGCCACAACCTGCGACCTGACAGGGCAGGTAAACAGTGACTCCCTTACCGAGGTGACGTATATCCATGTTGCCGCCATGCTCACGGGGCGGAATGGTTCGAAGGCACGCTTCAGGAGCGCTGCCATCCGCACCGCACAGCGCTGCGGGCGCAGCGTCCTCGGTATTCGGCAAGAAAACCGTGCCGCCCACATCATGAAGCTGGCGCTCCCTGGTCAAAATGGCCTCTAGCTGATCCTCCCCCGGCAGCGTGGCGACAATCCCGGGGAAGCTGCCATTGGGTATTTGTATACCCGGAATATCGGCGCTGCTGGCAAACTGCTCCGAAAGCCTCCACACCGCAACAAAGCCCCCTTCGACCAGATCGCTCATAAAGCCACTGTCACCGGCAAAGGTATAACCGTACTGGCCTATATCGATACCGGTAATAGTTACCTTCAGGGTGTCACCAACATCGGCCCCGGCAATATGAACCGGGCCAGCCATGGGGTGCACCCTACCGAAGCTGCTCTTGAGCGTCATGAAGCGCTTGGAGTCAAGATCCTCGGCAGCGTTTTTCTGCTGGTCGACGGTGCCCAGGACATCCATTGCGTCCCGAGTCTTGAACGTTAGTGCTTGCCCTGGGCGCGCCATTATCCTCATGGGGATATCAGGGTGGAAACGGTTTATGCAGTCCGGATCGGCCAAGCAATTTGACCCGGTGCCGCCAACAACCAATGGCATTTCAGCGCTGGGGTCTGCGAGACCCGCCCGTTGGGCCAGCGCCAATTCTGATCCCAGCGACATAAACAGCGTCGCAAGGACCGCATTCCTGAGCAGAAATATCATCATGTAAGACCCCGGTTGCTTTATACCGCCCACTACTTTGTCAGAAATCTACGTAGTTGTGTTGGTAGATTTATGTCCGTCGTCAGAGCACAACATCAGCTCTGGCCATGGCGGCGTTGCCATACAGCGAAAGATCACGTCTGCAACTGTAAGGATAGCTGCTATGCTGAAGGTTGGTTTAAGAGCAGCCACCTGGAGGTTAAGCCCCGTGAAATTATTTTATTCACCTTTTCATACGTTCATCCACAAGGTTCTCGTCACAATTCATGAAGCGGGTCTTTGGAATGACGTCACCTTCGTGCCCACCTACCCCTTTAAAAATCGCCAGGGCGAAGATCAGGGCGATGCCTACTCGATCGCTGCACTAAACCCGCTGAATAAAGTACCAACCCTCGCGCTGGATAGCGGCCAAGTGGTTTACGGCAGTCAGGCCGTTGTTGAATGCATTGACAGCATGAGTCAATCCGGAAAGCATCTGTACCCGCCCGCGGGTCCGGCTCGCTGGGACGCAATTACCCGTCTCGCTCTGGCAGATACCATGTTCGAGACCACGGTCATGCTGGTCATGGAAGGTTGGAATCCCGAAGAAACCCAGCGCATTGAGTTTTTCGAGTGGATCTGGCCGAAGATTATTCGCGGCTGTGACTCGCTGGAAGCCGCCTGCAAACAGGGCTTTGACGGCTTCGATATTGGCCAAGCTTCCATGCTTCACGCTATTAGTTACATGGATTTCAGGGTCAATTTTTACGACGCCAAAGATCCCCTGTACCCGGATTTCGATTGTTTTGATGGGCGCCCAAACCTGAAAGCCTGGTGGGAGGAATCCATCCAACGGCCTTCGGTAGTGAGCCACTACAATCACGACTTTGAGGGCGATGACTCGGCAGCATTTTTACAGAAGAATGTTCAGGAGGTGCTGGCGGCCCAGAGTGCTATAAAGTGATCACGCATTATTACTGGCCAACGCCCAACGGCCACAAGACCGCCATCATGCTCGAGGAAGTAGAGCTGGAGTATGAGGTCTGCACCATTAATATTTTGAAAGGCGATCAGTTTGATCCGGCGTTTATTGCCATCAGCCCCAATAACCGGATACCGGCTATTGTCGATACTGATGGTCCGCAGGGTGAGCCCTATACGGTGTTCGAGTCGGGCGCCATTCTGATGTACCTGGCGGAAAAAACCGGCAAGTTATGGCCACAAGACACGGTGGAACGCTACGACGTTATCCAATGGCTGATGTTTCAGATGGGCAATGTTGGCCCCATGTTCGGCCAGAACGGGTACTTTCAGGGTTATTGTCCGGAGGACGTGCCGCTGGCCAAGGAACGCTATCACAATGTGTGTAAGCAACTGTACGGTGTCATGGACCGTCGTCTGGGCGCATCGGAATACTTAGCCGGCTCGAATTACTCAATCGCCGACGTGGCCACTTTCCCCTGGACCATGCCCAGGCAACAGGAAATGCACCGTATTGATATTACGCAGTATCCCAACGTCAAACGCTGGTCTGAGGCCGTGGCCATGCGGCCCGCAGTACAACGCGGCATCGCGGTCATGGCTGAAGATATGAAGGTGGGCAACCCCACCGAAGAAACCTATAACAATATGTTTGGCGCTAAGCAGTTCAAGCAATAAATCGGCCCTCAGTGACAAAATCGAGGGCGTTGCCAACCGCATCCCACGCTATCGCGGTGAGGGCTTTTAAGATCTTATTGGCTTTGTCAATTTGGGTTTCAAGAAACAGCCAATTGGCATAACAAGGTGGAACCTCGGCAGCGTCCAGCACGCCAGAGCGAAGCGGCACGGTTAGGCAGAGGCCATGCGGTAACGTCGACCCACTTGGCAAACCGCTGAGAGCCACCGTTAAGTTTTTCACAGCTCTACATAGGTACTTATCATTAAGGAAAAAATAGAAGCGAATACACCGGCAGAAATCGCCATTGGGCAAGTCGCTTGGCTAAAGGTCGTCGAGGTCAATCATCTTGGTGCGTTTGTGGACTGGGGGCTGAGCAAAGACCTGTTTATTCCTTTTGCTGAGCAGCACCACCCTTTGAAGCCGGGTAACTTCACCATTGTGAAGGTCTACCTTGATAACCAGGGTCGACCTGCCGGCTCAACGCGCATTGATCACTGGATTGAAGATACCGCAACCGATCTCAAGGTGGGTGAAAAAGTGTCCTTGCTCATTGCCGAGCAAACTGAGCTGGGGTTCAAGGCCATTATCAACCATCAGTTTTGGGGATTGCTGTACAGCAATGAGCTGTACCGAAGAATTCGCAGAGGGCAAGAAGTCGATGGTTATATTCAGCGCATTCGCGACGATGGAAAAATTGACTTATCACTCAGTCAGCCGGGCTTCAATGAGTCTAAAATAGACAGCGTTGTGCAAAAAATAATGTCTCATTTAGACGAAAACTCAGGGTTTTTAGCACTTACCGACAAGAGCCCTCCGCCTGCTATTTACGCGGCTTTTGGTGTCAGTAAAAAAGTGTTCAAGCAGGCGATTGGTTCGCTGTATAAAGCGCGAAAAATCACTATTGAGCCCGAGGGTATACGACTCGCGCCTGACGACTCTTAGGCGCTGCCCATTCCCCAGTGTAACTTGCTCATGACTGCACCGGCCCCAGACCTCGCCCCACATCCGTTGACCTAGGATGGGCTCGCGGGAAGCTAGCGATACTCGGTGAGGTTTGTCTCGAGAAGTGTAAAAAGGTCCTGTACCGACGAGCTGCCCTTGACCTGTCCTTTGACATCGAATTGCCAAAGCATGCCCTCAAGGTCGGGGTTGGCAAAATACACGATGCCATGGCGCACCGGGTCTGAATATTTCTGGCTCAGAACTCGGTGTACCACCGCACCAACAGAGCGCTCTGAATGGGCCGTAACAAAGTGCAGCGCTTCGCCAAAGTTGACCACGAGATGACCGGGTAGGACAGGCACATCCTCGAACTGGCCATTAACGTTGATCTGAAGCCCCGGGGTGGTGGCATCGAGGATCGTGACAAAACCATAGTCTGTGTGGGGACGCAATCCCAGATCTGGATGACGGGTGTCGTAGTGAACAAAATTCAGAAACGCCGTGCCCGCCCCCGATGAGTAGCCCCCTGTAGCACGCTCCCATAGGAGCTCAGGAATGCCCGCCTGGTGCAACACCTCGCGAATAATGGCAATACCAACTCGATCGAGTTCCCGGCCAAACTGTGTAATGTCTGCAGGATAGTGCTGCTCCCAGTGATGGCGGCACAGGGCCAGTTTGGTTTGCTGGTTGTTCTCCAGGGCGATAAAACCCTCAAGGTCGCCATACTTGGGAATTTTGCGATAAGGGCTGTCAACCTCGAGTAACCCACGGCCAAATTGCCGAGCACCCTCGAGGTGCAGACCATCGGGAATCTTTAAGTAAAAGATGCCCAGAGCCCAGGCCTGATCGAGGTCTTCCGACCTGGGAAACACCAGGCGCTGCGCCTCGGTGACGGAGGCGACCGGGAGTCCCTCGCAAAGCAACACGGCCTGACGATTCCCGGTCATCGCAAAAAGGCCCGAAGTTTAGTCTGCGAGCTTAAGCTCTGGCCTCACCCATGAACCGTCAAAGTATTCGGCCTGAGGGGTATAAATGCGCAGTGTGGCATTCCAGCCCGGGTAAACCGGTACGTAATTATCTGCAGAGGGATCGCCGCCAAAATTGAGGACGGTTTCACCACTCGCGTTCGCCTTGGCAAACGAGCTATTCATGTTGAAGGGTTCCGATGCGACAAAGCCGTCAGCGTCGTACACGGTGATTGACCAAAACGCATTATCGGCGTGGGGCACGTTGTTGAGGGTTAGGGTCTGATGTTCTGCCGAGTCCGGCGTGTAGAAAAGATAGACCGCACCCTCTTTGGGCTGCCCGCCCCAACCAATAGCCACACCGACATTATTCATCGCGTGATCAATCTCACCCTGCTTGCCAAACATATCCTCCGACTTATAACCCTTTTCATCCCGAAGAATCTGAAGTTCCTTGCGCATGGCCATAATGGCTTCTTTGTTCCAAAGATCTGTGAATACCAATTCACCCGGATCAGCCTGCTCCACTCGAACCAAGTCCTGAAGTTCGTTTGCCTTTTTTATGTCTGCAGGGTCCTGCATGTTCATCTGGGTTCGGATACCCACCAGCACGTAGCGGCTTCCCGAATTCTCACGCGTCAGCGTGAAACTACCCGCCTCCGTTACTACAAAAGGCATCCAGTGGCCTTCGTTGAGCACCTGGGCCGACTGATAGCGGCCGCCCGTTTCCGGCAGGGTAATCGTTGCCGGTGAGTTGAGGTCGAGGAGGATCCAAGAATAAAGCGTATCGAAGTTAACCCGGGCAAAGGCCTTGTGGTTTGGGTCGGAGGGAACCCGTTCATGCATCAGTACCCCCATGCCACCCGAACAAGTCGCCGTCGCGATCTTCTGAATGTACGCACCCGCAAAAATTGATTGGGTCTCGGCAGTCGCGTAGTTATCCGCAGTCAGCGGCGTAACATCTTCAGCTTCAATACGCACCGCGGGCGGCGGACACCCGGTCTCATCAGCGAATACAGATTGTGTGGGTAACAGCGTGACTACCACTGCAACGGCAACTGTCATGGGCAAAATGCTGCTCAACATATACTTTTCCTATACTCGAAAAAAAGGGGGTGAACGCGGTAAGCGTGGGATGGGGACTACAAGGTGCTGCAGCCACAAAAATAGCGAAGTTCCATGATAAATCAGCCTTCCGGTCAATCAAATAGCCTGGCTTAGTGAAGATTTCTGTGCGCGAATAAGCTACTCGATTCAGGTTTTACTATAGACCTTTTCGCCACAAAAAGATCCACATCAACGCTTCGCACCAGCGTGATGGGAGCACGCGCCCCACGCGTACAATCTGCTTGGCTAAGGCGCTCCGAAGGTTGTCGCGGCCACCGGCCAACCAAAGGGGCCATTCAGCACCCGCTCAACTCTGGTGACTATCGCCGCACCGACCTTTTCGTCTCTTGCGTTATCACTGTTGCAATCCAAGGCCATCGTGTCTTTTACAAAGCCCTTGAGAGGGGTTATCGTTTTAGATCGAAGCTACAAATTTTAATGACAAAGAGGTCATCATGGTCTACGCAAACCCAGGCTCCGAAGGAGCCGTTGTTCAATTCAAACCCCAGTATGAGAACTATATTGGTGGCCAGTGGGTTGCACCGGTAGAGGGTGCTTATTTTGGCAATGCCTCCCCGATCAATGGTGAGGAGTTTTGTAAGATTCCACGATCCACAGCGGCCGATATCAATCTGGCACTGGATGCCGCACACGCCGCAAAAGATGCCTGGGGCGCCACTCCGGCGACCGAGCGCTCCAACATACTGCTGAAAATAGCCGACCGTATTGAAGCCAATCTTGAAATGCTCGCCGTGGCGGAAACCTGGGACAACGGCAAGGCCGTGCGCGAGACCCTCGCAGCAGACCTACCTTTATGTGTGGACCATTTCCGCTACTTCGCCGGGTGCATCCGCGCCCAGGAAGGCTCAATGGCAGAGATAGACCCCACAACAGTGTCCTACCACGTTCACGAGCCCTTGGGTGTCGTGGGTCAAATAATCCCCTGGAACTTCCCACTGTTAATGGCCTGCTGGAAGCTTGCTCCCGCCCTGGCTGCAGGTAACTGCACCGTGCTGAAACCGGCTGAACAAACCCCCGCCTCTATCTGCGTTCTCATGGAACTCATTGGCGACCTGCTACCCGCTGGTGTGGTGAATGTAGTCAACGGTTACGGCACCGAGGCCGGTCAGGCGTTGGCCACCAGTACGCGAATTGCAAAAATCGCGTTTACGGGGTCCACCGCTATTGGGCATCACATTTTGCGCTGCGCCGCTGACACGCTGATTCCCTCGACTGTGGAGCTTGGCGGCAAGTCACCGAATATCTTTTTCGCCGATGTCATGGATCAGAGCGATGATTTCATCAGCAAGGCTGTAGAAGGCATGGTACTGGGCTTCCTGAATCAGGGAGAGGTTTGCACCTGCCCCTCACGAGCGCTCATCCACGAAGATATTTATGAGCCCTTCATGGCGATGGTGATCGAGCGGACAAAACAGATCACCCGAGGCAACCCTCTGGATATCAACACAATGGTAGGCGCGCAGGCTTCTCAGGAACAGTTCGATAAGATCTTGAGCTACTTGCAGGTAGGTCGTGACGAAGGCGCTGAAATTCTCATTGGCGGCGACATGGAGCAATTGGAAGGGCTTGGCGGTGGCTTTTACATTCAGCCAACGCTCTTCAAGGGTACTAACGAAATGCGTGTATTTCAGGAGGAGATCTTCGGTCCCGTCATTGGCGTCACCACCTTCAAAACCGAAGAAGAGGCGTTGGCTATTGCCAATGATACGGAATACGGTTTGGGCGCAGGTGTTTGGACCCGTGATACCAATCGGGCCTATCGCATGGCACGCGGCATTCAGGCCGGACGCATATGGATGAATTGTTACCACGCGTATCCCACCCATGCCGCCTTTGGAGGTTACAAGAAATCGGGAATCGGGCGGGAGGGCCACAAGGTTACCCTTGAGCACTACCAGCAAAAGAAAAATTTGCTCGTCAGCTATGGCGATAGCCCCTTAGGCTTCTTTTAGCCGGCAGCTAACTCACAGCGATCGGTTATGAATCGCTGAGGGTCCCCTGCAACACCTGAGACGGGTAAAGCGGTCAGTAGCAACGAGGTGGAGAGTGCCCTGGTCGGTTGCTGAACTTGTCGGCGCCTTTTATCGCAGTGGGTGTGGTTGCGATGCGCCCAAAACATGTTTTCGGTATCTGGGGTGGCTACCAATCCTCAGTCAAACGTTACACCGGCTCGCTGCCTCTGCAGACGCAGCGAGCCTATCTAGCCAACGCTTCGACCATCTGATCACGCATCACAAACTTCTGGATTTTGCCCGTGACCGTCATGGGGTATTCGGTGACAAAGCGCACGTGGCGAGGAATTTTAAAGTGCGTGATTTGATCCTTACAAAAGGCCTTGAGCTCATCCTCGGTCATTGATTGACCCTCGTTGAGCTGTACCCAGGCGCACACCTCTTCCCCCATCTTCTCATCGGGGATACCAAATACCTGAACCTCTGAAATAGCGGGATGCTGATACAAAAATTCCTCAACCTCACGGGGATAAATATTCTCGCCGCCTCGAATAATCATATCTTTGATGCGGCCGACAATACGAACGTAACCCTCTTCATCCATGGTGGCCAAGTCACCGGAATGGAGCCACCCTGCCTCATCTATCGTCTCCGCCGTGCGCTCGGGATCGTTCCAGTACTCGCGCATGACCGAATAACCGCGGGTGCATATTTCTCCTTTTTCACCAACGGGTACCACACGATTTGATTCGTCGACAACCTTGATCTCAACCCAGGGTACAGCCCGCCCAACAGTCTCAGTGCGACGTTCAAGGGAGTCATTGGGCAATGTCATATGGTTGAGCGGACTCACCTCAGTCTGACCATAGCCAATTAAAATATTTTCCATGTGCATCTGGGAAATGACGCGCTTCATAATCTCCACCGGACAGGGCGCCCCAGCCATAATCCCGGTTCTCAGGGACGACAGGTCAAACTCGCCAAACTGGGGGTGATCAAGCTCTGTAATGAACATGGTGGGCACACCATGTAAGGCCGTACACCTTTCAGCCTCAACGGTGCGCAGTGTCTCCAGAGGATCGAAAGCCTCCCCGGGAAAAACCATAGCAGAACCGTGAGAGACGCAAGCCAACACAGCCAGCACCATACCGAAACAGTGATAAAGCGGCACAGGAATACACAGCCGGTCGGCCTCGGTAAGCTTCATGGCCTCACCTGCAAGATAACCATTATTTAAAATATTGCAGTGGGTTAGAGTCGCACCCTTCGGGTTGCCCGTAGTGCCACTGGTAAACTGGATATTAATCGCGTCGTCAGGCTTCAAGACAACCTGCAGCGCCTGAAGTCGGCGAGCCTCGTCTTCACCCCCTAACCGGCACACCGCCCCAAAATTTAGCATGCCTTCGGTCTTTTCAGCTCCCATGCGAACAACGGTCCTGAGGTGCGGTAATTTCCCAGCCTTGAGCTTGCCCGGGTCCGACGCAGCCAGTTCAGGCGCCAGGGCACTTAACATGCCTAAATAGTCGCTGGTCTTAAAGGCTTCCGCTGCAACGACCACCTTGCACTCCACTTTGTTCAGGGCAAATTCGAGTTCGTAAAGCCGGTAAGCCGGATTGATGCAGACCATAATGGCGCCGATCTTCGCTGTCGCCAGCTGCACCATGACCCATTCATAGCTGTTCGGCCCCCAGATACCCACGCGATCACCGGGTTCTATCCCCAGCGCCAGAAAACCCGTGGCCAATTTATCAACCTGTTCCTGGAGCTCTCGGTAAGTCCACCGTACGTCCTGATGACCAACAACCAGCGCATGCTGGTTGGGGTATTGATCGCAAATGCGATCGAAGTAAACCCCGATCGTTTCATAAATGATTTGTGTGGTGGAAGCGCCGCAGTAGTAGCTTTGGTCTAAATTTTTCATCATCAATGTCTTTTTATTGTCCCCAGTTTTATAACAGAGGGTTGGTCAAAGGCAAACGCTGGCTAATTCTGGCAATTCAGCGCCAGCTCTGTGAATTCACACATGATACTTGACGCAACACAGGATGCCCCGTCCGAACAGGCAGGGAGTCGGTAGCTAAATCGTCTTGAGGCCGCCAAACCGAGCCTATCGAGCCCGGCACCAAGCCTACTGCCCGCCTTCTGCCCCGGTAATTTCAAACGCGGAGGAAATGCCACTAAACGCCGAACCGGTGGCATCAAAGCCAAAGTGTGAGAAGCGGTACTCGCCGGTTGGCATCTGCTGCGGTACCTCCCAGCTTAATTCGGCGATGTACGCGCTGGCCTGAAGCTGCCAGCGCACCCGTGTGCTCCAATCGCCGTCGTCAACGACCCGCTGCCAGCCCCCAGCAGTTTTGCGCTCTACCAGCAGGTAGTTTTCTCCCTTAGGGAAATTCGCTGTTGGATTCGCTGACCAAAAACGTGCCGTGACGACTTCTCCCTGACGGTATCTTTCGTGAAGCGGCGTAAGTGCATCACCGGGCTGCGTACCCCCTGGCAGCAGATTTTCGGCGCCTGTCGGTAAAGGCAGGCCCAGCGATTTTCCACGCCAATCGTCGTAGATGATGTCAGTAGCAATCGGTTCTCGGGCTTCCAGAGCGGCGGCCAGTTGACTGACAATTTGCTGATACGCGGGCAAGCTCCAGCGCCCATGCAACGTATGTCCGCCCTCATACTGCTGCAACATATATTCCTCGGGGGTCGTGATATAGCCGGCGTAGCCATTGGAGTAACCCGCCAGCACAATGTACTTTGCCCAGTCGCCCAGCTCGGCCATGACACTGTCACGCAAACGTCTGCCCGCCATGGTGGTCACCTCTGCCGGCAAGGCGAGTATCACCAGTTGGCCAACGCGTGCCACGGTGATTGAGCGTATCTGGGACTGCAGCGGCGGCGCGCCTGTGCCGGTCTCCAGCAGAATAGCCTTGGGTTTTTGACAGCTTTGCACCGGCTCAGTCCACTTGGGCGCCCCAATGATGAGTCGAATCAGCCAGTCCCGCCACGTGCTCTGTTCGGTCATACCCTCTCTGAAAAGGAAGTGCCCTCCCCCGTCTTCCGTTGAGCCTCCCGCAAAGGAATAACCGTAAGCCGAGGCACAGGTGTGCTGGGTGCCCATACCGGTAAATTCACCATCGACGGCATAGTGGCTCAAGTCAACATAAATGCGACGCGAATCGATCTCCCCCGAAAGTGCTTCCCTGGCGTCATCGAACAAATTCTGGGCAACCACCAGCTGACGTTGGCCCATAATTCGCGTCGTATCGACGTCTGTTTTGCCAGGCCCTGTATTATCCAGGTTGGTATTGGGTGTGACATCACCGGGGTCAGACTGGGCAAATGCTGCAACAAAATCGTTGCTTGACGCATAGCGGCTGCCCTGGCGCTTTTCCATTTGCAGCGAGGCATAGCCCTTGTGGTCACCTGAGATGAGGCGGTTGTAGTAGTTCATCGCCGTGGGGTGCAAGGCGTACCAGTTAATCATGCCCAGCGCGCCATCTTCACCCACAAACTTGAGCAGTGTCATGGCGGTATTGGTGTCTTCGCTGTAGCGGTCACGCTCGTGTTGAGGATTTTCTAAATAGGCAATCACCGATCGATTTACCCCGGCGTCTGCCACACGGCCTGTATTGATCAAAATACTGCCGGGCTGGAGGTCCTCATGGGCTTGTACAACGGAGGCGGTAATGCCCACAACAATCGCTTCAAAGTGCGCGGGATAGTGCCCCCCATCGAGGCCGGTTTCGGTCCGGGACTGCCAGTAGCCGCTGGGCCCTGCATGGGTATGTGTGGCACTAATAATGACATTATCCAAGGTATAGGTATCGCCAAAGCGCTGCTGCAGGCGCTCTACAACCTCAAGGGTAATGTGATGATCAATACTTCCGAGGTCGGCGCTGACAAATACGAGACGTTGTTCGGTGTCGTCCGCCTGTACCATTATGAACGCGCGTGACCGCAGGCGAATATGGATACCCTCCGCAATCTGGTCGGGCCGACCAAAGCCCCACAGTGGCATGCCCAATTCAGGGCCGGTAATATCCACCATGCCGCGCCCGATCAGGTAGGGAGTTTGCGCCGAGTCCAGTTGCTGTCCATGCAAGAGGCCCGACCCAGCCAGCAGGCAAAGGAGCATGACCCAGGCCAAGCTGCGATGACCCGCGCCATTCCACCCCAATGCAGACCATCGAATCGCCACCATAAAATCCCGTGACCTCCGCAAACGCCTATTTTCCATCCAGCAAATGCCCTCACCTACCGTGGTTTAAACCAGACCACACCACAATGTAATTGTGCTGGCGGGCGGGAACAGGGGGCGCCTTGGGGCCCGGGTGCGCGGGTGCCCGACGGGGGTACGTCATGGTGCAACCCGCAGGGGGGTCATTACCGATACGCAGGTCGCGGCGGCCAAACCTGGATGCAATGCACTCAGGGGCTTTTTGCATACACCGCCTGTTCAAAGTCCAACAATGTCTCTATGGCATCAGCATCATAAAAAGGCAGGATCTGCGTGCCAAAAATGCCATACAGACCGGATACCCTATCCACCCAGTAATAGGAATTGAACAGTCCGGCCCAGGATCCGGTATCCGCCCGCCGACCCCCGGCAATCCCGGAGGGGTGAATCAAAAGTCCCAGGCCAAAGGTCGCTGGCACACCAAAGCTCATGTCCGCGGTATTGCTGAGGGTGGGCATCCGCGTCGTGAGCGCGCCGGGCTGAATCTCGCCGATATTGTTCCCGAACATAACATCAACCGTTTCGGGCTTGAGCAGCGTCGCGCCGCTCATAGAGCCACCGTTGAGTAACATCTGCAGAATGCGCCCGTAATCGGACACGGTAGAGTAGAGGCCGCCCCCTCCGGAATAGAAGGCCATGCTGCCCTTGGTCATGGGCTGGGGCTGGAGCACTGGCGCAGGGGACAGGGAGCCATCCACTCGCGCCATCACGGTGACGGTTCGATCCAGTTTGGCCTCGGGCAACTCGTAGCCGGAGTCCTCCATGCCCAGGGGTTTAAAAATATTATTTTCGAAATAGGTCGCGAGGCGGATTCCTGAACGCTTCTCCACCAGAACCCCGAGCCAGTCGGTGTTGATACCATACTCCCACGCCGTGCCAGGCTGGAAAGCCAGCGGGCTGGCCAGAAAATTGCCACCCGCGAAGGCGCTTTCGGTGACCCCCAGGTTAACGGCTTTCTGGGCGTCGGCATTCCAGATCTCGTAGACATAGCCCGCGGAATGGGTCATCAATTCCCGGATGGTAGGCGCGCGTAACGCCTTCTCAAACTGGGGTACGTCGCTGCTGTCAAAACCGGTGAGTACCTGTAGTTCAGCGAGCTCAGGCACGTAGGCATCAATGGGTGTATCAAGCTCCAGCAACCCCGCCTCGACCAGTTGCAGGGCAGCGATGGTGGTAATCAGCTTGGTCATGGAGGCTATCTGGATGATGTTATCTGGGCTTGCCGCCAGGCTCCGGCGTGCATCCCGGGTCCCTGCCGCATGGGACCACAGCTCACCCGTCGCATTGCCAACGGCCGCGACCACAAAGGCCAGTTTACCGTCCCCAACGGCATTTTCGACCACGGCCGTCGGATCAGAATAGCCCTGATCGACCTGTAAGTCGGAGGCGAACACCGAGCCCACGTGAAAAATCAAACTGACGCACATCACTCCAGACAACGGCCACATGGTGCTTACCTCCCAGTTTTTTCCGGACTTGTCATTTAAGCCGTCGGCCCACCCCGCGCGAGTTTAGAGGTCCGACTCACTACGCCCCATGAGCAACCCCCTCTGGGGTGGATCACTGGTTGGCTCATCAGGCTCCCGCGAGAATACAAGAGATGATTGCAGGCTGCCTCAAGCTTTCGTCACCTGTGACAGCGTAACCCGGCTCCGTTACACAAGGTAACCAGCCTCCGAAAACGACTCAAGGGCCTACCGGTCTATGACTGGCGCCTGATACGTCGCTCTCCCGGTGGCGGCGGTTCGGCGGGACCGCCAGCGAAACACTGGGCATTGCGCATCCACAGTTTGGCCACCTCCCCTTCGCAAACCAGTTGGGTGTCGGCAATGTTGCGGGTCTGGGTTACCACCTGGGCAAACTCGTGGGCGTCGCCCACAATCCGCTGGGCACCGTCGGGGGAACCGAACGCCCAACTCTCCCCGGAAGGGGAGGTCAGTGCAAGAAATGGCTGTTCCTCGGGCACCGGCAGTCCCCGTACCTTGAACGTCCAGCCAAAGGTGTTGACCCCCAGGACCACTATATTGCGAATGCGATCGTCCTCTTTGCGCTCTACGCCCAACTCATCGGCAATGGCCTGGCCGTGGGCCCAGGTCTCCATCTGCCGTGCTGTCACGGAGGAGCGTGCACTCATGCTGGGACCCGCCCAGGCCACGCGTGCCGACGGATCGGCGTGACTGAAGGCATCAAACACCTGTCGAAAGCCAGTCTGCCAACGGGCAAGCAAGGTCAAGCCCGTCGCCGGGAATCGGGCCATTTCGATCTCAGGCAGGGCCTTACCTGACAGCATCGCCTCCATCACCGGCTTGAAGGCTACCTGGAAATCCTCGGGAGCGGTCAGGGAGAGGTGCGCCATGTGATTCCAGAAATGCAGGTGCCTGAGAATGGTCTCAAACGTCCATGACTTGAAACCAGTCGACCTGCTGAAGTCAGCCTCGCCGAGGGGTGCGACCAGTCGCTCCAGCGCCTCGGACTCTGCAAGAAAATCGCTTGCCTGTTGCATGTACTCTCCTGTTATCAACCCATACGGTGAACAAATCCAGCCAGCGCGCCAATTCAGGCCTCGCCGGATTCCTCAATCACCATCATGACATCCCCCGCCGCCATCTGCTGGCCGACCTGCCCCTTGAGATCAGTGATCACACCACCCACCGGAGCCAGGATTTCATGTTGCATCTTCATCGCCTCAAACACAGCAAGCCGCTGGTCCTTGTCCACCGATTGATTGGACTCCACCAGCAGGGCGACCAACTGCCCGTGCATGGGCGCCACGACTCTGCCACCCTGGACATCCTCCTGGGCCTCCGGCGGGACAAGATCGCTGTTCACCAGAGTAAATTCGAACCGATGGCTGGCGATATCCAGCGCAGACTCGTTTGCTGAATGGAAGCCCAGCACTTCCCGCTGCCCATCAACCAGCAGGGTCGCCCTGCCCTGTTCAAGCCCCTGCAGCACGACTGTGTGACTGGCCTCAAGCAGCTCCACCTGGTAGTGCCCCGCCGACTCTGAAGCGATGCTGGCGTTGAACGCGTCCTCCCCCACGTTATAGCGGTGATGGCGCGTCACCCTGCCCGTAGACACCCACCCACGTAGCTCGTCGTTTACCGAGAGGGCAGAAGCAAAATAGTGTTGGGCTGCAAGTTCCTGCTGTAGCGCAATAGCGGCGGCCAGCGTGGTGCTGACGCCAACCTCGGGGGTAAAGCCCTCCGGATACTTTTGGTCCACAAAATCTGTAGTCGCCTCGCCACCGATGAATGCCTCGGTATCCAGAAGCTCGAGCAAGAAGGCCCTGTTGTGGGTCACCCCCGTCAAGGTCGTGTTACGAAGTGCTGAGCGCAGTCGTAATCTGGCCGTTTCACGAGTTTCACCCCAGGCTATGACCTTGGCTACCATGGAGTCGTAAAAAGGCGATATGGCATCGCCTGTCTCAATACCCGAATCGATCCGCAGGCCTTCATTTGCCGGCACGGTAAACCACGTTACCGGGCCGGCGCTGGGCAGGAATGCGGCAGCGGGGTCTTCGGCGCAGAGACGTACCTCGATGGCATGACCGACCAGATTCACGTCCTCCTGCCGGACGGGCAGGGGCTCACCCTGGGCGATCCGGATCTGCCACTGCACCAGGTCAAATCCCGTGACACATTCAGTGACCGGATGCTCAACCTGCAACCGGGTGTTCATTTCCAGGAAATAAAATTCGCCGCTGGGATCAAGGAGAAATTCGACCGTTCCAGCACCGACATAGCTCACAGCCCGGGCAGCTTCCACGGCCGCAGTCCCCATGGCATGGCGCAGCTCCGGCGTCATGATTGGGCAGGGTGATTCCTCAACGACCTTTTGGTGGCGCCGCTGCAGCGAGCAGTCCCGCTCGCCAAGATGTATGACGTTGCCCTGTGTGTCGGCGAAGACCTGCACCTCCACATGGCGAGCTCCTTCAACCAGTCGCTCAAGAATCAGGTCCCCATTTCCAAAGGCACCCTGCGCCTCGGCGCGGGCCAGGGCAATCGACTGCAGTAACTGATCCGGGTCAGCCACGCGGCGCATGCCCCGGCCACCGCCACCGGCGGCAGCCTTGATCATGACCGGCATGCCCATGGCATTGGCCTCGCGACACAGGGTCTCATCAGACTGATCATCATCCTGATAACCGGGGATACAGGGCACCCCGGCTTCGAGCATTGCCCGCTTGGCAAGCGCCTTGTCGCCCATGATTTCAACCGCGCCCGCGGGTGGACCAATAAAGACAACACCGGCTTCGGCACAGGCCGCCGCGAAAGCCGTGTTTTCGGAGAGAAAACCATACCCAGGGTGAATGGCATCGGCCCCCGTATCACGAGCTGCCATCAAAATCGCATCGCTTGCGAGGTATGACTCCGTGGCAGTGTTGCCACCCAAAGGTACCGCCACATCGGCGACCCGCACGTGTAATGCCTGCGCATCGGCATCGGAATACACGGCTACCGTTTTCAGCCCCATGGCCTTGGCGGTGCGCATTACACGGACGGCGATCTCACCGCGATTGGCCACCAGTACCGTCTCAATGGACTTCATCGCCTAGACCTCCTGATGCCAATTGGGTTTACGCTTCTCGAGAAATGACGCGACGCCCTCGACACCCTCCTCACTCCTGAGGCAAGCCGTAAAGTTATCCGCAGCGAACCTCATTTTTTGTTCCTCGGGCAGGGTCGGGAGCGTTCTGATCAGCGTTTTTGTGGCTGCCACGGCACCGGGTGCGCAGGCAAGGACATCGGAACGAATCCGTGCCTCGGCTGTCGCCAGACCCTCGGTGTCGGGTACAACAATATTGAGAATACCCAGATCAGCGGCCTCCTCCCCTTTGAAGCGTGCTGCGCTCAGCATCAGCCGCCGGCCCGTAGCGTAACCGCACTTCTGCATCACATAGCGCGCTATCTGGGCCGGGGAAATACCGATCCGAGTCTCGGAAAATGCAAACCGCGCATCGGCGGTACCTATTGTGACATCGCAGCAGCAGGCCACACCCAGGCCGCCCGCCATCGCCGCACCCTCAATCACCGCAACGGTCACCATCGGTAGGCGGTCGAGCGAATAAAGCAGACGACCGACGGTTTCGCTCATGGCGATCACGTCCTCATTCGGAGCCGTCGCCAAAGCCTTGAATCCTTTCAGGTCGCCGCCGGCGCAGAAAAAGCCACCTCTACCACGAAGGGTGAGACCCCGCACGGATCGATCATCCTGCAGGGCATCACAGATACGCTGGAGGTCAGCAACCATCTCATCGCTCAGTGGGTTGCGGCGTTCGGGCTGGTTGAACCACACCGTGAGCCACCCGTTGTCCATCTCACATTCAACTGAATCTGTCGCCGGTAGTGTTGTCATGTTCACATCCTCGCCACGCCGAAACTGTTGGGGGTGACAATACGCTGACGCCCCTCCAAAACAGTCTCAAGGCAAAACGCCAATACTTTGCGGGTATCCCGGGGATCGATAACGCCGTGATCCAGCACCCGCCCCGAGGTGTAGAAGGCATCTTCCTGGGCATCAAAGTGCGCCTGTATGGCAGCCTCCTGCTGGGCGAGCTGCTCCTCCGGGATTTCAATACCTTTGCGCGCTGCACCTGCCCTGGCTACTTCACTCATGGTTTTGGCGGCACTCTGTCCCGCCATCACTCCGGTACGCGCACTGGGCCAGGCAAACAGGAAGTCAGGCTCATAGGACCAACCGCACATTCCATAATTACCTGCACCGAAACTCGCGCCGATATACAGGCTGATTTTTGGCACACGCGTGGTGCTAACCGCCTGAATCATTTTTGATCCATGTTTGATCATCCCCGCCTGTTCGTATTCCGTACCCACCATGTAGCCGGTCGTATTCTGGAAAAAAATAATGGGCAGGTCAGCCTGGTCACAAAGCTGGATAAATTGTGCCACCTTGGTGGCACCGTTAGGGTCTATGGGCCCGTTGTTACCAATCACAGCGCAGGCTATACCAGTGATACTGGCGTGCGCACACAGCGTCGAAACGCCATAGCGGGGCTTGAATTCCTCGATCTCAGAGCCATCCACCACCCGCGCCAGCACCTCGCGGCAGTCGTAAGGAATCTTGGGGTCTGTGGGAACGGCACCGGCGAGTTCCTCCGCGCCATAGCGAGGCGGTTGATAGGCGCGACGTGGTAACGGTTGCGTTCGCCGGTTCCAGTCCAGCCGCTCGAAAACCTCGCGCGCCTTGAGCAGGCCGTGGGCGTCATCCTCCACCAGATATTCCACCACACCCGAAACACTGGCGTGCATCTCGGTGCCCCCCAGCTCCCGGTCGTTGGCAATTTCACCGGTAGCAGCACGCACCAGGGCCGCGCCACCCAGAGCGGCCATGCCGTTCTCTTTTACACCAATCACGTAATCAGACATGCCGGGCATATAGGCGCCGCCCGCCGTGGACCCGCCATGGAGAACAACCAGGGTGGGCAAGCCCATTGCCGACATTTGCGCGAGATTCCTGAAGATCCCACCAAAAACCGACCACAGTTCTGTTTTGTATTGCAGTAGGTTGGCGCCCGCGCTCTCAACAAGATGAATCAGGGGTAGCTTTTGACGCTTGCAGATCTCCTGCAGTGACAGTGCAACCTCGCCAGTTTTTGTGGTCATCGCCCCCGCCGAGATTCCCGAGTCGTCGACCCATACCATGCAACGCACACCCCCGACAAAGCCGATACCCACCATGGCCGAGGCTCCCGGGATGCTGGTTTCCTGATCCGGATTATCCACCGCAAAGTTGGCCAGCGTGTGCAAGCGCAGAAAGGGCATGCCGGGATCAAGAAGCCGGTGCAGGCGATCTGAGGGTAACAACTGGCCGCGTTTTTCAAAGGTGGCGCGGCGTTTGTCAGAGGCGGCCTGGGTGCGGGCCTCCAGGGACCTTAACCGTTCCACGAATTTCAGCATGCTCGATCGATTGGCCGCGAAGGCCTCCGAATGTGCATCGATCTGGGATGTCACTGCCGCCATCTCAGTCCTCCAATAGTGATGCCGGTATAGCTACCGGCGTATCCAATAAAATCTGGGCATAACCCTTGGCCTGGGGGTCATTGCGCAGACTTGCCACCCCACCGCCACCCAGCACGTGGTGCAGAACAAAATTGAGCGCCGGCAGCCCGGGCAACAGGAACCGGTCTATCTCGGGGCTGGCCATAAAGTGCTGAAAACGACTGGCAACATAAGGTGCGGTCACCGCCGCTGCTATCCAGGGCAAGTACTCGGGTTTACGCGCCATGATACCGATATTGGCTTTGTCACCTTTATCTCCCGAACGTCCCCAGGCCAGGCGCTCAAGGGGAACTTCAACGCGCTCTTCATCTTCAGCGCCGTGTGGCAGGGAAGGATCACTCACTTGCGTCGGTCGTTCAGCGGGCGCATCCGATCCACGGGCAGCCTCATTAAAAGCTATCGATCCGTTTGCAGTGTGAATCTTTATATCTGTCAGTGTACGGTCGACCAGTACCGAGAACAGCCGGATGACCGGAGAGGATTTTGGTCGGGTACCCGCAAAGGCACAAAAGCCGGCGGGCGCGCCCAGCCCAACCCCAGCCAACTCCCTCATCAACAAATCGGTAGCACGGCGATCAGCGTGGCGACAGGCTATCTTGACCGCGACCTCACGACTTCTGACATAGCGCGCCGAATCACCCCAGTGACTCTCATCGCCCACGACTTCCACACAGACATCGACATAGTCCGTGGCACCCATTTTCGTAAGCTTACGCCGAGCGCGCTGAATCGCCTCGTCGGCAAATATCCTTGCCTTCTCCGCGGCCCGGGCGCCCACATAGAAACCGATCATGCCGGCTCGCCAGCCATCTGCCCAGGTGATGGAGGTCTTGTACTGTGCGGGCACGCCCCGACCTTTGGCGCCCACAACCCGAACACGATCAACATCGGCCTGCTCCAGGGTGACCTGGGTGAAATCGCAGATGACATCGGGTAGCGGGTAGTTCGCGGGGTCACCGATTTCATAGAGAAGCTGCTCGCCCACCGACCCCCTGTTCACGCAGCCCCCAGTCCCCTCGGGCTTGGTAATGACAACCGCACCGTCCGCTTGGATCTCCGCTATCGGGTAGCCCACCTCATGAAGCGTGTCGGCGACCTCATGCCAGTCGGTGAAATTGCCGCCCGTGACCTGGGGCCCGCACTCGATCAGATGGCCGGCGAGAGAGCCCGCTGCCAAAAGGTCCAAATCGTCCTGCTGCCAACCAAAGCGATGGATACAGGCGCCCAGGGTTACGGCGCTGTCGACACAGCGCCCCGTGACCACAATGTCGGCGCCTTGATTCAGGGCTTCAGCTATGGGAAAAGCTCCGAGGTAGGCGTTGGCACTGGCAATGGCGTCCCGGGGCGGCGGATCCTCGCCGGTGAACATCTCACGGGTTTGCCCCTTGAGAAAGGTATCGAGCTTTGGCATCAGGTCGTCACCGGTAACCACCGCTACACTCAGCGACAGACCCGCATCTTCCACCAATTGCCGCAGGGCGTTACCACAGGCCTCGGGGTTCACCCCGCCCGCATTACTGATCAGTTTGACGCCTGACTCGGCAATGGCTTCAAGATGGGGTGCCACAACGTTGGTCACAAAGTCGGTGGCATAGCCCTTTTCAGGATCTGTGGCTTTGGCCCGTGCCATGATCGACATCGTGATCTCGGCAAGGTAATCGAACACGATAAAATCGAGATTTCCTTCGGCCAGAAACTGGGGAAGCGCCAGGTCGGTCTCTCCCCAGTAGCCCGTTGCACCACCAATGCGAATCATGTCATCCGGCCCCGGTTGCGCCGTGCGGGTATTAGCCCAGTCCACGGGTATCAAAATGATTTTGATTCATTTAAAATGAATTTGCCTCATTATACGGGTAGCAAACCATGCCAGCAACACCCCGCAACACCTCCAGAGAACGCATTGAGGCCAAAGCGTCGACGATTCTTGATGCGGCAGAGCACATTTTTTCGGGGGCGGGCTTCGACGGCGCCAAGATCTCGGATATTGCCCGAGCGGCCTCCGTTGCCGAGGGTACTGTCTACCTTTACTACAAAAACAAGCAGGACCTGCTGACGGGTGTAGTGGGCCGATTTTGGAGCCAACTCACACAGGGCGCCGAAGCCGCGATCGATCCCAAAGCCGACACGGCGCATCAACTCGAGCAGCTTGCGAGCTACCACATGCAGTCGATACTGGATCAGTTTGAGGTCGTATCGCTTAGCTACCGCGCCCGCCCCCAACAGGAACAGGACCTTGATCAGGTGCGCGAATATGTCGGGGTATTTGACCGCATCATGCAACAGGGGCTGGACCGCGGTGAACTTCCAGAGGATACGCCGATTGATCAGCTGCGTGACGTCTTCTTCGGCACACTGGAGTTTTCCGCCCGGACGCTCAAGCTTCGCGGGCGCAGCTACGACCGCAGCATTGTGACCAACCTGCTGTCACTCATGCTTGGCCATAGCCAGTCGAATCCAGAGGCCTTCAAGCAGAAAAACCCCAGCAACCGTGACCTGATGCAGATGCTGGAGTCGATTCAGGAGCAACTCGACAACAGGCGGTCCAATTAAGCGCCAGCTCCCGACTCTGCAGGAATTAACCCACAACCGCAGCGTCGGACGCCGACAGTTCACCAGCCGATACAAAGAGCTGGTTCGATCAGGCAACCCCTCTCGGATTATTGGCTGGGCGACTGGTGTAAGCCTTATTGCGTCAGCCGACAGGACATGTCTTCCAGCATCGGTTCACTGCAACACATCCTGGCTCGATCGACATCGCACAGACATCAGCAGTTCGATCCTATCGAGGTTGCTCGGGCTCTGACCGAAACGCCCTTTTTTTTACATGATGAACCCTTGCCCGGCTCGCTGAAGCCGCACCTCGATCACCGTAACGTCACTTGTTTGACCCGCCGCATTCAACTACCACCCGGTCATCAGGGTGCGTCACCCGCATGAGCCATTTGCTTGATCCGGGGGTCGTTCGGGTAGACCCACTCGCTACCTATCACCTGCTGCACACGCAACTCTTCGGGAATATTGTCGATGCCGATTAATTTATCCGCGGCCTGGTTCCAGTGGTAGATACGCGCCTCCTGGTAACTTAGTGGCACACCGCTGAAGGCGTAGGAGCCCATTGAACGCTGTATTTTTGCGCCAAACCTGATGTCCTCCATCAACACCTGACAAAGCTCGCGGCCCTCATTGACGGTCCAAAGATCCGGCTTCATACCCTCCGACCACTGGGGCGCCATGGTCCAGGTTTCCAGTCGGCATCGATCGATACCATTGGGCCAGAACAGCAGCGGCGGAATGGCAAACTGGCTCAGGGGCGAGACCCAGTTGGGAAACAGGTTGTACGACTGGGTACAGGTGCGGGCGATCTCCCCAGCGGTCGCTATTTCGGTCATTTTGCTGGGTACCGGCACGGCATCCAGGTTGGTTTTACCCCGTGGCGTGGGAGCAACCATGCGCCCGTGGCCATGGGCGTACAGCGTATTGACATTGCGCCGATCATCGAGGATCGGAGCCACTGTCGTGGGATGGATACTGCGCACATGGTAGACCTCGGTATTGGCCTCCATGGCCACTTTCCAGTTGCAATCAAGGTCGAATATCTGCCGCGACGCCAACCTGCAGTGACCAAACTGAAATTCCTCCCATTCTTCAGCAATGGGCCCCAGCCATGCCAAAAGATCAGGCGCTTCGGAATCGAAATTAACGAAAATCAGGTTGCCGTAAAGCTCACAACGCACTTTTTTCAGGCCCCGGCAGGACATGTCAAAGTCGCGAAAGTCCTGTGGGTCACGCATGCCGCGCAACGCACCCTCGTGGTCGTAACTCCAACCGTGGTACTGGCAGGTCAGGCGGCGGGCTTTACCCCGCTCCTCGCTAACAACGGGCGCGCCCCGGTGGCTGCAGGTATTAAAAAACGCATTTACCGAACCGCTTTCCGCATGGACCAGAACGACAGGCTGCCCCGCATTCTCCCAGAGCATGTAGCAACCGGGCTCGGGTATCTCATCGATATGCCCCGCCAACAGCCAGGACTTGCGCCACAAATGGGTCTGTTCCAGCTTGAAAAAACGGGGATCCACGTAGCGGCCTGCGGGAATATCAGGGAGCGCGGGAAACCCGATCGGCGGTTCAGTGCGCGCTGCCTCAAATTCCATCAGCTGACGCAGGGTCTGTATGTGTTCTGGTGTCATCATACCGGTGCTCCCAAAAAGCTACGCCCCCGACGCTATGGCTCGCGGCCCACGCCAGCCAAAAGGGCAGCCCGATGCAAGGTGTCACGCCTACTGCCGGTTGACAAACGGCGACGTACCGAAGAAATAATGCGCAGACAGCCTACATTAGAGCGACCTTGCAGATAAAGGGCGCATGCATCCAATTCGTTGAACGACCGCGAGCGATCAGGGCAAATGAGCACCGTCTTATCGCCAAAACGCCTCACGGCTGTGGCCGGTATGACCTATTGATTCGATCATGCCAGCACCACATTGACGGCCCGCATGGCCGCTTTTATTGCCGCCTGCAGAGTAGTGGCGCTGCTCACTGCTGCACTTGACCGCCTATTGGGCGTTAGAAAAACAAACTTCACAACTGGGGAAATGGGCGACCTAAAATGCCCCGTAGCGCTCATCAATCCAGTTGAGAATACTCTTCCTTACAGACCGCCGGTCCTTTTCCCAACGCCGACCGCTACCCGAAAACAGCGACTCCCCCTCGAGCATACCCAGCAGCGCCAGCGCCTCCCCTCTGGGCAGAGCCGCACCCGCGTCGGCAAGCTTTATCTCAAGCTCAGCAAGAAATTTGGCGTAAATGTCCTCCAAAAGGTCAGAAACCAATGGCTCGACTTGCTCCATTGCCCACAACTGAACCCACAGGCGGTCACTGAACAACCCATCTGCAGTGCCAACGTGCTCGTCGAGCATAAACTCAATCATTTCCCTGACACTTGCCTGCCCCAACTCGCCCACTCCCGACTCAAAAGCCGAGATGATTTGTGATTCGATGTAGGCAACCAACGCGACCAGCAACGCATCCCAAGTCTGAAAGTGGTACTGGAGTGCACCCAGCTTCATGCCGCTGGCGCGAGCCAGGGCTCGCATACTGAGGCTGCCATAACCCTCGTCAGCGATAAGCTCAATGGCTGATCGCAAGATCTCGGTCTTTCGGTCAGTAGTCATCCGAGACTACTGCCCCTTGCGTGACGAACCAGAGGGCTACCAACGCAGGAAACTCCCTAACATATACCCTCTTTAGAACAGGCGCGTATGAATCGTCACCTTAACTTCAAACGGCCCTCTGCGCATCAAGCCAGGGCAGGCTGCTGTTCGGGGCTTCCAGACGGTTGAGCTGGAGGTGGCGGTTATCGCTCCTCCAGAATCCCGGGAGAAAATCGGTAACCGGTGCCATGAACCGTCTGGATCAAGTCACTGTATCGCCTGTCCTTGGCCTGCAGCGCCGATCTTAAACGACGAACATGCACATCTACCGTGCGCGCCTCCACGGAGACACCGTCGCTACAAACGCCATGTACCCATTGACCGCGGCTCAGGGCACGGTCAGGGTGCGTCATGAAAAATTTCATCAGCTCGAATTCTGTTGGGCCGATTGTCAATTCCATAGCGCCGATCGTCACCCGACGACTGTTGAGGTCCAGGGTCAGTTCACCGACAGAGAAGGCGCATACGGACCTCTGATTGACTGTCGCGAGTGAATAATTGCTGCATCAGAGCATATACTGCGACCCGTCAATGACCGTTTGATTTCACAGCCTTTACAGAATTTTGTGTTGCAATAATGTGACAGGCCGCAGCGCCGCTTACCCATCTGAGATCATCAAAGACCCCGTCAGGCGTTGCGACGAAAGCGCCCTAACGCTTCTGACCCCTCAGATAGGCTTCCCGGGCGGCGATGCATTCAGCATCGCCGAGGCCGACCACAAGGCCGTCGGCGTCAGACCAGCTGCGCATGGTGCCGACCATCTGTTCGGTTACCGCGTTGACGTGCCGTTTGGTTGAAAACAAGGCATGGGCGGCTTTACCAGCGAGGGATGCTGCGAGCTCAGCAACGGCCTCTTCGAGAGATTCTTCGGGTACGACCCGGTTGAGGAAGCCAACCGAGTAAGCCTCGGGAGCCCCAAACGGCCGGCAGGTCATGACCAGTTCCTTGGTGCGCGCCGGGCCTATCTCGCGGACCAGGCGGGGTATACCACCCCAGGCCAGGGGAATACCGATATCCACCTCGGGGATGGAAAACTTTGCAGACTCCGCGGCCAGCCGCAGGTCGCAAGCCGCTGCCAGCACCAATCCGCCACCCACACACCAGCCCTGGATCGAAGCAACGCTGACCGCTCGCATCGATTCCACCGCCTCAGCCATAAGTCGCCCCTGGTCCGCCGCAGCACGAAGATCGACCTCGGTCTGCCCCTGAAAGCTGCTGAGGTCTGCTCCCGCTGAGAAGGCCCTGCCGGCACCGCTTACAATAACGACCTTGACCCCGGACTGGCTGTCGAACCACCGGGCAGCGTCGGCGATCTCGCCCAGCGCCCCCCGGGACAGCGGATTGAGTTTCTCGGGCCTGTTCAGCGTCAGCCGGCCAATAGCACCGTTGAACTCGACGGACAGTGTTTCAAATACCATGGTGGGTTACCTGTTAGGCACAAGACCCCAGAATAAACCACCCAGCCCGGAATGAAACCGCAGCACGACCGCTGGTGGCCGCCAATTTCTCATCTATACTGGGGGGGCTACTGCTGATGGCAGGGCATGCAGGGGCAACTGCAGGCAGCTGAAAGCTCGCGATTCAAAAGATGGTCGCATTTGTGCGCGTCAGCCAGGGAGGGATTACCGTGCAGGAACAACTGGGACAGGCATCAGAAATTTACGATCTGGTGGTCACCTTTCTGGTGAACTACAGCTTCCAGATACTGGGGGCCATCCTGATTCTGGTGGTCGGCATCTTCATTGCGGGAAAAATTTCCAACTGGCTGTTCGCTTTCTGCCAATCGAAGAATCTCGATATTACCCTCAGTCGGTTCATTGCCAGTGTGGTGAAACTGCTGTTCATCCTGATGATCGGGATCATCGCACTGGGCAATATCGGAATCAGCGTCACACCCTTTGTAGCCGCCATTGGTGCTTTGTCACTGGGTGCCGGCCTCGCCCTGCAGGGACTGCTCTCCAACTACGGCGCTGGACTTAATATCATCGTCACCCGGCCCTTCGTCGTGGGAGACACCATCCACGTCCAGGGGGTGACTGGCGTGGTCAGTGAGGTCAGTCTGGCCACCACCATATTGATCGACGAGGATGACGTGCGTATCACCATCCCCAACAAACATATTGTCGGAGAGATCATCCACAACTCGGGGTCCGTCTCGTTGGTGGAAATAGACTTCAAAGTCGCCCCGGACGCCGATATCCCACAGCTCCTGGAAACGGCGCTTGCAACAGTGCACGCCACCGAAGGTCTGGATAGCGAGACCAGTGCCCTGTTCGGCGTCAACAAACTGTCGGGGGAGGGGCTGGAGATTTCTGGCAGGGTCTGGGTTCCCACCAAAAAGTACTTCCACTACAAGTACGCCATCCTGAAGGGGCTACACCGGCAACTGCAGGAGACAGGTGTACCGCTGGTCGTCCCGGTCCAGGAAGTACGTTTGCAACAGGACTGACAGCCTGCGACGCCACCCCGTTTATCATCCCCACAGCCGCGTATGGGGCGGCTCGACACACCCATTCCTGATGTCCAGAGGGAAGTCCACATCCTCCACCTGCCATAGAGGACCATCCAGGTCCACAAAGTCGGCCTGCTGGGCAATGACCATTGCCGGGGCCATCGCCAAAGAAGAGCCCAGCATGTTGCCGACCATGACCTGCTTGCGGTGCTGCCTGCACCACGCCGCCATCTGCAATGCCTCGGTAAGACCTCCGCACTTATCCAGCTTAATATTGATGGCATCGTAGCGACCGGCACTTCGCTCCAGATCAGCGAAATCCTGGCAAGATTCATCAGCGCAGACAGGCACGGGGTAACGCAGACCTTCCAGTACATGGTCTGCATCGGCGGGTAAGGGCTGCTCCAGGAGCGCGACATCCAACCGGGCCAAGGCATCAGCCAGCTGCTCCAGCAAACCGACACTCCAGCTGCCGTTAGCATCGATTACCAACCGGGCATCGGGTCGAGCCTCCCGCACGGCTTCCAGACACGACAGCGTATCCCGATCATTGAGCTTGAGCTTGAGCTGCCGGAGGTTAGGCACGGCGAGGGCCTGTTCGGCCATTTTATCTGGCCTGTCCAGGCCGATGGTGAACAATGTTGTTACGGGTGCCAGCCCCCAACCTGTCAAATGCTCAAACCCGCCTGCCTGTTTCGCACGCAGGTCCCACAGTGCGCAGTCGATGCCGTTACGACTGCCACCGGCAGCAAGCGGGATCACGCCGGGCTCGCTGACCAGCTGGTTAACCTCCCGGGCACTGAGGGCCGCCAGCTCTGCGGTCATTGACTCGACGGTCTCACCGAGATAGTCGACGCCCATGGTCTCGGCATGTCCCGACAGGCCGGCGTGGGACAACGTCACCCGCAGTACGTCAATAGCCGTGACCACCTCGCCAGCGGTAACAAAAGGCGCCTTGAGTTGCCACCGCCAGGGTCTGACGCTGAGTTCCAAGACGCCAGCCCTAGCTCATCAGTGCCGACAGCACGGCGTCGAGGGAATGACGCAGGGGATCGAAACACGGCAATCCGGTTTGACGGCCCGTCTCAGCGCAAACCGCGCCTGATTCCCTGTCATCGAGGTGCCCTGTCATCAGGCTGACACCCACGACCCGCGCCGCCGGATTGGTCAATCGGGCTCCCGTCTCGTAACGTCTGATACAAGTCACAAGGTCTGGAATGCCGAAGTCGTCAAACTCGTCGATCGTGACCCGGCTCGGGTCATGGCACAGGATCATGGCGTCAGGCTGACTGCCGTGCACCAGTCCCAGGGTGACCGCGGCGTAGGCCGGGTGAAAAAGCGAGCCCTGCCCCTCGATCACGTCCCAGTGATTCTCCACGGCATCGGGTGTCAGTTGCTCACAGGCGCCGGACAGGAAGTCAGCGACGATGGCATCCACTGGAATGCCGCTCCCAGCAATCATGATGCCGGTTTGTCCCGTGGCACGGAAGGTGGCATCGACACCCCCTTCAGTCAGCGCCCTGGTCATCGCCAGGGCGGTGTATTTCTTACCCACACAGCAGTCAGTGCCCACTGTCAGGAGCCGCTTGCCGGTACGCTTCCTGCCCGAGGCCACACTGAGGCGCGCTGGTGGTACCCGGACGTCAATCAACATCGCGCCAGTGGCTGCGGCTAACGTCCGCAGCGCCGGCACCTCACACAGTCTCAGGTGCAGACCACTCACCACCGAGAGCCCGCTCTCCAGGGCAAGCCGGATCGAATCAACCCAAGAGGGGGCCAATGCGCCACCCAGGGGAGCAACGCCCACCAACAGACTCCGAGCCCCCCGCTCAAAGGCCGCCCGGGGCGTGAGGTCGGGCAGCCCAAGATCGACGGTGCATCCCGGTAACCGGAATTGCCCCACGCACTGCTCAGGCCGCCAGTCGAAAACGCCCATGGCGGTTTTGGCATCCAATGGGTTGACAACGTCGCCGAGGAACAGCAAATGGGGCGGGTGCAGATCCATCAGTCGGCACCACCCGGGCGCTTGCCCCGCGCGACGGAGGGAGAATTAGGCTTGGCCATAGAGTACGCGGCCTTCTGTATCACGCCAGCCCAAAAAAGGGCTGACGCGCCCCGGTCGATTCCTGAATTTAATTCCCGGACTTCACTTTGCACTGGCTGACTCCGCTTTGGCGTCTATGGTGTCACCCCGGGTTCCCCCAGAGAAGCCCCACCACGCTATAGGCTTTGGCAGCTGATCGCTACTGTTGCAAGGAGCGGTTCCCCTGCGGAGGGCAGTCAAGATCCTGCAGACATTCAGGTATCCAACGCGAGTGCACGCATGGGCAGGCCGCCTTGTGTCCGCCGCGCCCTATATTCCTCGTAAATTCCCACATAGTCGTCCGGGCCGTACTGGCTGAACAGTTCCGCCAGAACATTAGGCATTTTGCGGTAGGGGTTAAGTCCCAGATCCTGCAGCAATACGTCCAGGTATTGCTGAAACCGCGTGTTCACCGCGCAGGAGCGTGACGGCTCAAAATTAACGTGGTCGCGCTTCCACTGCTGCACCTTGGCCATACTCTGCTCCATTTCCTCGGCACTGGGCAGGGTCAGGGCCCCATCCAGAAGGGCGGACAGCCACAACATACCGACCTCCACCGCAGGCACGTGCATGAAACCGTGGTTGAAGCCCGCAAAGGCCATCCGGGGTATACCCGGATGTATCAAATGCCTGTAGAGCTGAACACCATCAGTTTCGCTCTCCAGCACACTGCGATATTTCTCGGGCATAAAGGGAAATATTGGCGACCCCGAGCCAAGGCTCAGCACCACCAGGTCACAATCAATGGTTCTACCGTCTTTGAGTACCACCCCGCTCTCCGTGAAGCTATCCAACTCCCCCTGGTGGGGAAGGAGCCGCTCATCGGCTACGTACTTCGTATACATCTGGGGTTGCATCGCCGCAGCGGAACGGAAGTCACCGACAAGATCATGCTGCGGCGTGAGGGAGGCCAACCGGTCCCGCACGGCTCTGCCCTTACCTACGCCCAGCAGGTACTTCTGAACTCTGGCGATGCTCTTTACCAGATACCAATTGGCGCGGACCAGAAAGCTGAGTTTGCGGTGAATGAAGGCCTCGACGGCGTTGGGCTGCACCCAGCTGGGCATCAGAACAGTACCCATACGACAGAACAGGAGGCGGGAGTAGTGGATACCCATGATGTGAAAGGGAATCATCCAGCGTGGCTTGCGGAACAGGTGGTGTACCTCACTGGCCTGCTCAACAGCAAAAGTCGCCATATCCAGGGCGCTTTTGCCAAAGCCCACCACCAGCACCTTTTTCCCAGCAAAGACACCAAGGTCATTAATTTCACGCTCGGTAATCACCTCTCCGCAAAAATTCTGCTGACCGGAGAACTCCGGCAGATCCTTGCCACCCGAATACTGGCCAATCGAGGGAATCACGAAGTCAAAGTCCTGCTCACCTGAGCCTTCACTATTTTGATAGCAAAGCCGCCAGCCTTGCTCCGTCTCCTCCAGTTTCGTTACCTCATGGCTCAGTTTGATCGGCAAATCCAGTTTTTCGACGGCCTCATTGAGATGCTGTTGAACTTGTGCGCTGGTTGGATGCCTGTCGGGTCGCGTACTCCAGGGAACATCCATGAGGCGATAGTGATCCCGGGTATTCTGTAATCGAACACCTGGGTAGCCGAGCCTCCAAACACCGCCAATCCGGTCAGACTTTTCATAGACCTGCACGTCATGGCCGGCTTTACGCAGGGAGTGCGCAGCTGCGATACCGGAAATTCCGGCACCAATGATACCAATACGCATTTATAACCCCCGGATAGGTCCTCTGTTAACATGGCCACGCAAGGCAAACAAACTAACGTTGGCGACTAGAGTTCGGATGGCGAGCCTGCGCCGTCGCCTTTCCATACGCCTGCGTATGGAAGTTAGGAGGTCTCACCGTCGATGTCAACGCGGGACAGCAAGCAACCCAAACAGTCGATGCCTGAAAAACAGTCAGGGAAGTCCTGGCTCAATGCCGCGCTACAGGCGCTCGCGGAGGGCGGAATTGATCAGGTCCGGGTGGAATGGCTTGCTCGGGACCTGGGGGTGACCAAGGGCAGCTTCTACTGGCATTTCAAAGACCGGGAGCAATTTTTGGACGAAGTGCTCAATTACTGGGCTGAGCAAAGCACGCAAACGGTCATAGGAAATCTGAGCTATCCAGACGATCCTGTTGAAAGAATCAGGGCCGTTGCAGAAGATATCGTGCGCCGTAATCTCGCCAACATGGATCCGCACATTCGATCCTGGACCCAGTATGACCGCCAGAAAACCAGGGTCGTTGCCAGGATCGACAAGATTCGTTTCGAGTTTCTGCGCGACCTCTTCAGGGCCGCAGGCTTCTCTACAGACAGCGCCAATCTCAGAGCGCAGTTGCTCTACCGCTATGCTTTGGGTGAGCAATTCATTCTGGTCAGGGAGCCCATGAATAAGCGGCTCAGGAGGATGGACGCGCAGGTAGACCTCTTGTTGCAGCAGTAGACGCCACTCATTTGGAGTCATGTAATTGGCGGCCCGGGACATCTGGGCATCGCCTGATGCGTGTCGGGCGGCAACCCACTGGCGGTTGGCGATCACGGCTTGTTACGCTCAGACGCGACGCACTGGCCAGAATTGCCGGGTAGCTTGGAATTTTATCAAAAGTCAAAAAGGAGACAGCAGATGTATTTGGTAACAGGTCATTTCGTTTGCACCCCCGGAGGCCGGGATCGAGCCGTTGAATTGATGGCGGAAATCGTCAAGCTAGGACGCTCTGAAGAGGGCATCAACCAGTATGCGTTTTACAGCTCACCGGAATCTGATTGCGCGTTCTTTCTGTTTGAAGAGTGGCAGTCCAAGGCAGCCCATGATGTACATTTTGAAAGCGACGCCATGGCCCAGTTGGTACCCGAGTTTCTGGGGTTGATGGCGCAGGGACCCGATGTCTCCTATTTGGACGCAACGCTCGTGGGCAAACTTTAATCCGGTGCGCTAACGTGTCGCAGCGCTGCACCTGAAATCACGTAGCGTTGGCGGGCTCGTGACCGACATGCAGCCCGGCACTGACGCCTTGGGCTTTCCAGCTGGCGATCCCTGACGTCGCGTCAGTCGTCACTGGGGGGCTTGGCCAGCGCGCCCTGTCGGGGGATACCCGCATCAGGCCCGAGTATGGCGTGCCCGCCGTCCACCCCGAGGTCGGTACCGGTGATGAACGAAGCCTGGGGTGACAATAGAAAGACCACGGCATCAGCGACTTCCTCGGCATCGGCAATGCGGCCCAATGGGTGTAGCGTCGCGCCAACTTCGTCCGCATGCTGACGATCGCCGCCAGACGCCTGTTCAATCGGACGGGACCAGGTCCAGGCGGGAGACACCGAGTTAACCCGAATTTTGTGTTCCGCCAATTCCACAGCCTGCATTCTCGTCAGATGCATAATGGCAGCCTTGGCCACCGGGTAAAGCGCCCGCCCCTTTTGGGCCATCTTTGCAGCAATGCTGGCGACATTGACCACCGCGGGATTCAGGCTCCGGGCCAAGAGGGGAACGGCTTCAGCCACCAACCGCGCCCCACCAAAGACGTTGACGTTGAAAGCCCTGTGCCACTCCTCTCTCGACGAAAAAATACCGTTGTCGATATAGGTCACAGCATTATTGACGATCCCGTCCAGTCCTTCGAAACGGTCTCTGGCGACGCGAACAAGCTGCTCCAGATGAAGGTCCTCACCCACATCGCAAGCCGCGCCAAAGCACCGCTCGCCCAATTCTTCAGACAGGGCCAGTGCAGCCCCCTCATCAAGGTCGCCCACCACAATATTGTGGCCGGCACTGTGCAATCGGCGCACGACCGCCGCGCCCAACCGGCTGGCGCCTCCACTGACGATGTAGGTACAGGGCACGGTATTTCCCCCATTAATCGGCGTCATTTTTGAAATTCAGGTTGTCGGCCGTCACCCGGGTGACCAGATTATCAATTGCGGCAAGACTCGCCTCGTGGCGTTCACGGGGGTAAGCGCTGCAGGCATCCTCCACGATAGTCACACTCAGCCCCATGTCCGCCGCATGCCGGGCTGTGTGTTCAACGACAGAGTGAGTGGCCACCCCAAACAAAACGACATCAGCACATTTAAGGCTACCGAGTGTGTTTTCCAGGTTGGTGCCAAAGAACGCATTGACCCGATTGTGGGAGATCACCTGGTCAGCGGGTTGCTTCGGTTCCAACCCGGCCATGAACTCGACCCCCCAGCTGCCCTCCCGCATCACCTCATTATGCTTAACGGTTCGATACAGTTCACAGTTTTCGGGCAAATCAATGCCGCCGGGCTGAAAGGCCATCCGGATATACACGATGGGAACACCCGCCCTGCGCGAACAGTGCAACACCGCCTGCGCCGCCGCCATGAAGGGTTCCCGATCAGCCCCGGGTCCGCCGAAACCGGCGTGGATGCCTCCTTCAGGATGGATAACTTCATTCTGGAGGTGTAGCGGCAAGACCACCGTCGCGCCCGCCTTACCCATAGTCAGATGAACACTTCGATGGGCTCAAAAACACCCTCCGAATCGATGAGGTCGACCCGTTTTTGCGCAATTCGATAGCCATCCTCTGACAGCAGAAGGTCGTGGGTATACAGCCCGGCAAGGGTACGCAGACCAAAACTGCGCCACTCGTTCATCATAAATGAAGAGCCCACAACAACGCGCCCTTCATCGGGATCACGTGCCTCGATAACAATGCAACTGACGCTGTGGGCCGTCCGCGAACGGGGCTGCTGGGACCATGCTCGATCATGGCGCAAACGGTTGATGCGCACCTCCCGCATCATGGCGTCTTCATAAACGAGGGAAAGATGGTTAACCGGATCGACCTGCTGATCGGCGAGGGGAACCCAATACATGCCCTCGGGAGTGAACAGGGCATTCCATTCATCAAACCTGCGCTGGTCGAGCAGGCGCGCCTCGAGATTCAGGAAGTCACGGATTTCGTCATAGACGAAGGGACACGTTCCAGACACAGGGGTTGTCACGAGCCGGCGTCCCCGTCGCCTGGACGCTCCGATTCCGACATATATTGATGCCAGGCACGAAACTGATTGCGTATGGGCAACTCACTGGAGCCGACGCCGATGATGCCTCCGTCCGCGCCATCAAAGGGCTGATCCTGACCCGCATTGCGGTGCTGGCTTACCCAGTCGCCACCCTGCGTTTCCAGGCCTTTCTGACACTCGGCGTAGACATGGACGTCATCGGTCATAACGATTGAGGAGGGCGAGTTCACAACGTTGGAATAGATGAAGGTTCTCTGCAGCAATTCCTCGGGTGCGCCATCGAGGCGGAACGTAAAAATTTCAACCAGAGTACGATTGGGGGAGATGGGTCGAATCACCCGCCACTGCTGAAAAGACGTGTGGGGCGAGCAGGATGGGTAAATAATGGTGTTGTGACGGTTGACCGACAGGATTTGCTTCGCAGCCTCCTCACCCTTCGCCTCGGCGAGGCTCTGGAAATAGGCCTGTGACAGGGGATCGTCCGGTGCCTTGAAGATGGCTGTCATGTAGCTGTGACCATGGTCAAAAGCGTGTAAATCCAGATCGGACCAAAACTTGGGCGGTGCGCCGTTACCATCGATGATATGCAGCTGGAAGGGCATCTCCCCGCCCAGTTTTTCATTGGAATACTGACGGGCCGCTCGATAGGAGGACTCGTGGGTGGCAATCGGATGGCCGGTGTCATTCAGGTTTTCAAAAAACACCTTCCAGTTCGACCGTTGCATGACACGAAAAACACCACCAGCGACCGATACGGTGCCGTTTGGAGCCCGGTCGCAAAAATTGTCCAGGGAGCTTTTCACTCCGGCAATGAATGACTCGAAGCTGGTCCCCTCTTCCGCCAGCGAGGCAAAGACAAACCCGCGGTAGTTGGCGACACGGCCAACCTTGCGCATGGAAAATCGGGGGTCCTCAATATCAAAAGCCGTTCCTTCATAGCCTTCCCGATAGGGAACGCCGCGAAGCTTGCCATCCATGTTGAAAGTCCAGGCGTGGTAGGGGCAGCGAAAGAGGCCCTTTACATGGCCACAGCCCTCGGGGGCGATCCGAGCGCCCTTGTGGGGACAACGGTTATACAGGACATGGACGTCCCCTTTCTTGTCCCTTGTCATGACGACGGACTCACGCCCTATCAGGGTAGTCCAGTAGTCTCCCGCCTCGGGAATCTGTGAATCGTGGCCCACATATACCCATGCCTGACCAAAAATACGCTCCATTTCCAGATCAAAAACCGCGGGGCTGACATAGCAGTCACGGTGCACCTCATCGTCACGAACCAAGCCGTCGATGTCGACCACGGGTACAGCTGCCTGAGTCATTATTCTCTGTCCTATGCACTGGGCACCGTAGGCCTGCGCTGCCGCTGGCTTTGGTGAGTCGCCACTTGTATGTACTGCGCCCTGACTCTATGACAATTGGGGCAAGGTGACAAACCTGTGCGCGCAGCGACAGATACCATCCTGCTCTGTCGTCACTTTTTTCGGCGGGATTTCGGGCACTCCTTTCCTTACTATCGCCAGTCGGTGGGAGAAAATACTCCGACGCTGCAAACCACTGCTAGCGCTACCGCGCCGCGCCGGCTATCCGGGCCTAACACCACGCAATATGCCCATTTTTGCTCGAGGGTGTAACATCCCGGACCAGGGAGCATAGGTAACCGATATCAGGCGAAGCGTCGATGCTCTGCAACCCGGAATAACAACAGCAGGCCAGAGCATCACCCAGCGCTAGAGGTTAGACATGCAGTTGATTAACGAAATACGTGCAAAGCCGATGACCTCGTTCCAGACGAGGGCTGTACTGATCTGTATTATTATCAACTTCATAGATGGCTTCGACGTTCTGGCCATTGCGTTTGCGGCGCCCGAAATAGCCCGGGAGTGGGCCCTTGAGCCTGCGATGCTGGGTGTGGTTTTCAGTGCAGGGCTGGCCGGCATGGTCGTCGGCGCTCTGTTCCTATCCCCGCTGGCGGACCGCTACGGCCGGCGGACCCTGATTCTGACCGGTCTCGTCATCATTTCCGTGGGGATGTTCACCTCAGCGCTGGCCCAAGACGTAACGACCCTGGTTATCACACGCCTCATCACCGGTCTTGGTGTGGGCGGGATGTTATCCAGCCTGACCACGATGGTATCGGAATACAGTAACGCCAAACGCCAGAAACTGGCCGTTGCCATACTGCAGTCGGGTTACCCCGTTGGCGCCATTATCGCCGGTTTTGTCTCGGTGGCGCTGGTCAGCGCAATGGGGTGGCGCTCGATTTTTATCGTAGGCGGCGCCCTGTCCTTCTCGATGCTCCTGATCGTTTGGTGGCGGCTGCCGGAGTCCCTGGCCTTCATCCTCAGCCGGCGCCCTGATGACGCCCTCGCACGCACCAATGTGCTGCTCGCGGGTATGCAGATGAAGCCGCTTGATCAATTGCCGCAGGTTGAGAACACCAGCGGTCAGGGTGGCGGATTCTTCGACGTCTTTACACCGGAATATCGGGTTCGCACGGTATTGATCTGGCTGGCCTTTGTGGCCGTGATGTCTACCTGGTACTTCGTTGCCAACTGGACCCCAAAAATTCTGGTAGATGCCGGTTTGTCGCGAGACACCTCCCTGTCGGGCGGCGTGATTCTGAGCATTGGCGGCGTACTGGGGGGCATCGCGGTAGGTTGGGTAGCCTCCCGGATTTATGTCTTGAAAGTGGGGGCATTTGTCATGCTGGGGTCAATAGCCAGCATGGCCGTATTTGGGAGCCTGCCGGTCGCCATAACCCCCATGCTCGTTATGACATTCATCATCGGCATTTTCCTGTCCGGCTCTATGATCAGCCTCTATGCGGCGGTCCCGGATATGTACCCGGTGCAAATTCGTAACACGGCCCTCGGCTGGGCACTGGGGATTGGGCGTCTGGGTGCTGTGTTGGGTCCAAATCTTGCGGGTCTGATGATCCAGGTGGGGTGGGAGCGCCTCGCCCTCTATCTGGCGATGAGCCTGCCAATGTTCCTGGCCGCCTTTGCCGCTATCAGCCTTACCCGCAGCGGCATCGCGACGATACCCGCACAGGGGGAGACAGGCACCGACAGCTGACTACGGAATCGCAATCCAGACTCACTCCACCCCGGCAGCATCGATACCGATAGCCCGGCTGGCAACAGGACTCCAGCGACGCCGCATTGCCCATGGCCGTAAACTGACCCTGGCAATCATTTGGGTCAATGACCAACGGTTTGCATTTGGGACTTGATGTGCTACTCATAGGCAATAAGGGTCGGTAGCAGCGCGTGCCCGCCATCTGCGCTGGGTGGCGTGATCGCGGCAAAGATGCTTTGAGTTCGGTTCCCTGACAACAATAAAGGTTTACGGCTATGACAGCAGATGGCGGAGGGCCGCCTTTCCCTTTGAGCGAGGCCGATCAGCTTCCGGCTGAGCGCCGTGAGTTCCTGAAGTTACTGGGCTTTGCCGCGACCGGATCTGCCGCGTTCGTGCTGCGGCCTATCTCATTGGGTGCCGCAGAGTCGAATGATTGGGACCTGGGTTTTGTCGATGCCGAGTTGGGGCTGATACTGGCCAGTGTCGCCCGATTGCTGTTCCCACATCCCGAACTCAAAGACTCGGTGTATTTTCAGGTAGTGCAGGATATCGATAGTGACATGGCACGTCGTCCGGCACTGGGGGGCCTTCTTCGGGACAGCGCGACGGCACTTGCAGAGCAGGTCGGGGGGGATTGGCTGGCCGCGTCGGTACCTGAGCAGATCAGCGCGATTGAGAGCATCGAAGGTAGCGAGGCGTTTTTTTATCTCCGAAATCGAACCATCGAGAGCCTGTATCGCAATACTGAAGTTTGGCGATTGGTGGGCTATGAGGGCTCCTCCATTGAGCACGGCGGCTATATCAACCGCGGCTTTGATGACATTGACTGGTTGGATCCATGAGCGAAAAGCGGTTTAGTACAGAACAAGCGGTGGTTGTCGTCATTGGCTCAGGGGCGGGCGGCGGGGTTCTGGCGAACGCATTGGCGCAACGTGGTATCGACGTCGTTTGCCTGGAGGCCGGGCGGCGTCTCGCCATGTCTGAAATCATCAATGATGAAGCTACGATGTTTGGCAAATTCACCTGGCTTGATCCGCGTGAGAGCAGTGGCCAGACCATTCCCGGCTTCCCCGCCTGGACCTGTAAAACCGTCGGTGGCACCACCCTGCACTGGACCGCGTCCTGTCCCCGTATGCAGGCCCATGAATTCAAAGCCCGCTCCACCTACGGGCCCATAGCCGACACCACCCTGGAAGACTGGCCCCTGGAGTTCGATGACATCGCCCCCTACTATTCGGCGGCAGAGCAATTGATGGGCGTAACCGGCACCCACGGCATTGAGCGGTTGCCGGGCAACAACAACTATAAAGTGCTGGAGGCCGGCGCCCGGAAGGTCGGTTACCGCCAGATCGATACCAATAATGTGGCAATCAACCCGGTGCCGCGGGATGGTCGTGGTGCCTGCCTGCAGACGGGATTCTGTACCAGCGGCTGTGTTGTGCAGGCAAAATGGTCAACGCTGTACACCGAGATACCCAAAGCCGAACAAACAGGGCATTTTGAGTTGCGCCCGGAGTGTATGGTCACCCGAATAGCGCACGATGACGCAGGTCGGGTTAACGCGGTCCAGTACCTCGACGCCAGCGGTGAACTGCGCGAACAGAAAGCCAGGTTCATATGCGTGGCAGGCAATGCCATTGAGACCGCCCGGCTGTTGCTGAATTCAAGCAGCGACAGGTTCCCTTCCGGTCTAGCCAACAGCTCGGATCAAGTCGGTCGTAATTACATGCGGCACATGATCGCTGGCGTGGTGGGACGCATGCCCGGCGAGGTCAACATCCACCGCGGCGCGCACCAGGCCGGGATAATCAAGGATGAGCGCGGCTACGACCCCAGCCGTGGGTTTGTCGGAGGCATCCTCATGCTGACCGTACCCTTTGCGCCGGAGATTTTTGCCAAATTCCTGCAACCCACGGGTTGGGGACCCGAATACGCCGATCTGCTGGCGCACTACAATCATCTTGCTGCGATGTTGATCCATGGGGAAGATCTGCCCCAGGCGAGCAATCGAATAACCCTTCACGCCCAGACTACAGATGCCTACGGCCTACCCATCCCGGTAGTGCATTACGAGGAGCATCCCAACACTGCCAGGTTGCGGGATTACGCCCTGACCCGAGGCAGGTCGGTCTATGAAGCGCTTGGGGCTGAGGATATTTACGATATGGTCAACGTCTTTCCGGCCACTCACAATATGGGCACGGCGAGAATGGGCAGCGATCGGAATACCAGCGTATGCAACCGGTGGGGACAAACTCACGATATCGACAACTTGTTTGTCTCTGACGGCAGTCTGTTTACCAGCGCAGGTTGCGAAAACCCGACCCTGACGATTGTCGCGCTGGCATTGCGTCAAGCAGAGCATATTGCCGATCGGGTGAAACGGGGAGAACTTTAACGGTCGCAAAGTCAACGTGCTGCGTCGGCGCGGGACCTGTAGTTTGCAGCCCACACCAAGGCAAACGGAAAAATAGTAAACCCCAGAAATCGACTAAGGATAAATCCCATGAAGCAATCGGAGCTTTGGATCGGCGGAGAGCACGTGGTGCCCACTGGCGGGCTGTATTTCGACGATATTAACCCATCCGACCAGTCGGTCATCGCCAGGGTGGCCAGCGGTACTGCAGCAGATATTGACCGGGCGGTTGCTGCCGCTCAAGAGGCCTTTCCCGCGTTTAGCCGTACCCAGGCCAAGGAACGCGAGAAAATTCTCTGCGATGCCGCGGCGCTGGTCGAGCGTGACCAAGATGAATACCTGGGCCTGCTCATTGAGGAAGTCGGCTCACCGATGATGAAGGCGCAGTTCGAGGTGGAATATTGCATCAATGCCTTCCGCGCTGCTGCTGGAGTACCCCGCCGCTTGACCGGTGAAACCATGCCCCTAGATCGACCCGGTGCATTCGGCATGTCTGTGCGTGAACCCGTTGGAGTGATTGCCTGCATTACACCGTTCAATGTGCCCCTGCTGAAGAACGTGAAGCAGATTGCCATGGCGGTGGCGACTGGAAACACCTCGGTACTGCTTCCTTCAGAGTTTGCCAGCCAGGTCACTGTTCGCTTTGCCGAAACCTTGCATGAGGCGGGACTGCCTCCGGGCGTTTTCAATTACGTCACGGGGAACCCCTTTGATATTGGCGACGTGCTGACGTCACATCCGGGTATCGCAGCGGTCAACTTTTGCGGCTCTCCGGTAATTGGCAGGCACGTCGCTGAAATAGCAGCCAAGGACCTCAAACCCATCACCCTCGAACTTGGTGGCAAAAGTCCGTTGATCGTGCTTGATGATGCAGACCTCGGCAAGGCGCTGGAAGCGGCGACCATCGGCATCTTCTTTTTTCAGGGCCAGGCCTGCATGGCCTCCAGTCGGATTTTTCTCCAGCGGGGGATTGCAGAGGCCTTTACTGAACAATTTGTCGACATAGCCCGCAATATAAAAGTGGGCGACTTATCCGATCCTGAAACCGCGCTGGGGCCGATCATCAGTGAACGCCAGATGAACCGAATCCGATCCCACATCGATGATGCCGTCGAGAAAGGCGCCAGCGTGCTGCACGGTGGTAACGAGTGGCAGGGTCAATGCTGTCCACCGACCATCCTGACCGGAGTTGCAGAGGGGATGACCGTCTTCCGTGAGGAAACCTTTGGTCCAGTGACCTCCCTCTACACCGTGGATACCCTCGACGAGGCACTGGCACTGGCGAACGACACCCAGTACGGGCTCAGCTACTCGATCTTTACCTCCAACATCAACGCGGCCATGAAAGCGGCCCGGGAAGCCAACTCCGGGATGGTCCATATCAACGCCATGTCGATTCAGGACGAGCCCCACGTGCCCTTTGGCGGCAACGGACTGAGCGGTTTCGGGCGGGAAGGCACCGAAGCTGACCTCGATATCATGACCAAATGGAAGTGGATTACTATCCAGCTGGACTGAAGCTTGGAGACCGATCGGAGGCTGGCTTTCAGTCGCTGGGTTTACATGTCATTCCCGCTAATGCACTGATGGTCTGATCGAGCCAGCAACGCTGCCGGACACCCGCAGCCAGGCGCCGCTGGCTCGTGCGCAGAACCTTGCCCCCTACTCCTCGAATGCAGGCAGTAGCGGCGTGGTGGGCCGCCAATCCTCGCCATACAGTGCGCGATAAACTTCAGGGCGGTCCACCGACCCTTTGGCAAATCCGCCTTGCCAGAGATCGTACTGGGGATCGGCGTAGCGTTCGAAAAAGGCTGTCAGGCGGCGATCGAGTGTCGCCACAACGGCTTGGTAAGCCGGATCACCCGCAAGATTCCGGTGCTGACCCGGGTCCTGCCACGTGTCGAACAGCATGGCCTCACCTGTGGTCGGCAGGCGTTTCCAGTAGCTGTAACGATCGGTCCTGATCACCCGGGTTTCCTCCTGCTCAAAGAAAACCGCCTCTGGCCAGGGCAAGCTCTGTGTGCCTTTGAGCGCAAAGCCAAAGCTTTTTCCCGGACTGTTGGCAAAGGTGACATCGTCAAAGCCCAGAAGCTCCAGGATAGTCGTGGCGATATCGTACTGCCCGATCAGCAATGGACTGACTTTACCAGCCTGCTCGCCCCCGGGCGTCCGGATGATCAGTGGGATGTTCATGGGTGTTTCATAGGGGCTTGAGGGTTTAGTGACCACCGTGTGCTGCCAGAGCCCATGCTGACCATAAAAATTGCCCTGGTCGGAAGAGAAAATCACCAGGGTACTGTCGGCAAGCCCCAGCTCATCGAGGGCGGCCAGAACCCGTCCGACACCATCATCCACCAGCGTATTTTGGGAGGCCACATTGGCCATGGTCTCGGGGTCGTTGTGCATCTGCAGGGACTGCAGCAATTTCCCCTTGATAAAGGCATTGTTGTTGTTTGGATCCATGAGTTGATCAACCTGATTCTGGTTGAACGCCACTCTCGGAAATGAATCGAACCGCTGCCCCACATAGTCTTGATAAAACCGGTTCCGGGCCGGTCCGAGGTTGGTCGGCGGATTCAGGTAGGGACCGTCGTAATTGAGTTGCAGGTAAAAGGGTTGGTCGCCCGTTGCGGACTTCAGGTACTCAACGGCCTTGTCGGTAAAGAAATCCACCAGATGCTGTCCACGGATCGGATATTGCCTGCCATTGTCGATGACCGTGTTGTCCCAGAAATCGACCGTATGGCCGTCGGTAAAGGTCACCCAGTGCTGGAAGCCCAGGGAGGCTCGATCGGGCTTGCCCAGGTGCCACTTACCAATCATGGCGGTCCGGTAACCGCGATTTTTGAGGGTCAGGGGCAAACTGCGGAACTCTGCCACGGCCGACCACCCCTCCGGCCACTGGCTCAGCAGGGCATCGTCCAACCAGCTGTGGATACCGTGTTGGGACGGTAAGAGACCGGTCATCAGCGTTGCACGGGTGGGTGAACACATGCCATTGACCGCGTAAGCTCGGGTAAAACGCACGCCCGCCAGTGCCAGCGCATCAATGTGCGGGGTGCGTACGTCGGGATTCCCATAGGCACCGAGGATCGACGCCGGCTGGTTGTCGGTCAGTATGAACAGGACATTGTGTTGCTGGGTGTCCGCACTCAGCGCTCCACTCAGGATCACCGATACCCAAAGCAACAGGCATGAAATCCAGGCCCTACCCCAGCAAACCACACGCGCCGTCGTCCCGGGACGACGTAGTTGGGGTCGATAGCACTTTGGCATCCTAGAGACCGCCTCCCTCTGGTGGTGTGACATCATGGGCTCCGTATGGAGCGATGGTAGCCGCCCATTAGCTTACCCCTTTTTGGAATCGCGTCACCTGTAGTACGGGGCCGCATCTGGCCTTATCAGGCGACGCAGATAAACTAGCGGGGAGAGCGCCGCAAAAAATGAAGGGTTAGCATGAACCGGTTCAGAAGTTTCGCCTTTGCCCTGATGAACCTAATTGCCGCATTTCAGTTTGTCAGCGCCTCGGCTGACACACCGGATATAGAAGTGCCGCCCAGCATAGCTGACGAGATCGGCGCCCATACCAGGCACTTCGAACCCAGGATCTATCGGGTTGGCAAGCGGGTTTACAGTGCCGTCGGTTGGAACATCTCCAACATCGTCATGGTTGAGGGGGACGACGGCATTATCCTGGTCGATGCGGGATTGAGCCCTTCCTCAAGTCGCGAGGTGTTGGCCGAGTTTCGCAAAATTACCGACAAACCGATAAAAGCCATTATCTACAGCCATTTCCACCACGATCACATTGATGGCATCCGGGGCCTTGTCAGCGAAGAGCAAATTGCCAAAGAAGGTATCCGGCTCATCGCTCATGAGAGCCTGCTCGACAACCTGACCGATGAAAGCCAGCTGTTGGGCCCGATCCTGGCCCTCAGGGGAGGCTACACCTTCGGTTTCATGCTGAACCCTGCAGACCGGCAGGGTATGAATGCCGGTATCGGGCCGCTCCCCGAGAGCGGGCGTCCCGGCTCGTTCATCGCCCCCAATGAAGTGGTTGGAAATCGTCTGCAAACCGAGGTGGCCGGGGTCGCACTGGATATCATTCATGTGCCCAGCGAGGCGCCTGATGAGTTAGCCGTCTACCTGCCCGAAGACAAGATCCTGATTGACACCGAGGTACTGCAGGGCCCCACCTTCCCCAATGTCTACACCCTAAGGGGCACCAAATTCCGGGACCCGGCCGTCTGGGTGCAGAGCATTGACCGGCTGCGGGCGCTCAACGCCGAGCACCTGGTTCCCACTCACGGCCGCCCGGTCTCGGGCGCCGAGAAAGTCGATGAAGTACTCACCATGACCCGCGACGGCATCCAGTACCTGCTGGACCAGAGCATTCGCTGGATGAACCGGGGCTATACCCCGGACGAGCTGGCGGAACAGATCAAACTTCCGCCCCATCTGGAAAGCTATGCCCCCTACCTGCGACCCTACTACGGCACCGTGCAGCAAGCGGTACGGGAGATCTACGTGGGCCAGTTGGGCTGGTTTGAAGGGGATCCCGTCGCCCTGAACCCGGTGCCGCGCAGGGAACGCAGCAGCCGTCTCGTGCAGCTCATGGGGGGGCCAGAGGCCGTGGGCCAGGCCGCTCGCAGGGCTTATGAAGACAAGGATTTCCAGTGGGCAGCAGAATTGGCAACGCTGCTCCTCAGGACGGACGACGCCGACGCAGGAGCGCGTGGCATCAAGGCGGCGGCCTTCCGGAAAATGGGGTACGCCAGTATTAACATCAACTGGCGCAATTGGTACCTCACCTCGGCGATGGAGCTGGACGGCGCCCTCGACGAGCGGGTGGCCGCCGTGGACATGCGGGCGGTATTTCTACCGCCAGATATTGTCGCGGCACTGCCAGCCGCCGCTATCGTGCAGAGTATGACCAGCCGGCTAAAAGCAGAGGACGCTCTCGACCTCAGGCAAACCCTCGCTATTGAAATCCTGGATGGGGGCCCAAAAGTGTTCGGCCTTGAAATTCATCGCGGTGTTTGCCGGTTTATCGACGGCAGACCGACCGCCCACGACCTGCAACTGGTCCTGGACAGGGCTGTTGTCAATGACATCGTGACCGGCAAGGACAGTTTTATCAGCGCCGTCAGCACGGGCCGAGCGCAGCTGACCGGAGATCCCGATACCTTTATCGCCTTTATTGGCCTGTTCGAAGACCCCTGGCGGGCCAAGCCGCCGCTGACGCTGCGGTGATTGCCAGCGCACATCGAGCAGCCGGAACCTTGACACCAACCCCACAGACAAAATACCGGGGCCAGTTTGAGGCGCCCGAGGACAACCCCCTGAGGCTTTGGTGAGCCAGACCTCGGATCCCATCCATGGATCGATGCTGCCGAGGCTTATTGACGGCCGAGGTTTGGCGGTTTATCGGCCCCAACAGCAAAAACGGGCGCCTGGGCGCCCGTTAGCAAGTGCAACACGTCCCGGCTGAAGCCCGGGAAATGAATCCTCAGAAACGAATCTCTCCGGTGAGGTACCAGGCAAAATCCCGGGCCAGAATGTCATTCTGGGTACCGGAGGAGCCCGAGGCCTCGGTGTACAGGATGATGCGCTCGTCGGTTATGTTCATGGCATGCAGTGTGACCCCATAGCGGTCACTGGCGCTGTTCCATGCGACGCTGGCGTTCAGCAGACTGTAACCCGGCATCACGCTGAAGGGGTCGTTGTCCCCTGCAAAATAGACCTTGTCACGGTAGGAATAATCGATCCGCGCTGACATCATGCCGGCACTGCCAATATTAAATTCCTTAATCGCCGACAGCGATGCCGTTATCTCGGGCACCTGGGGCAACTGGTCTCCCGTAGCCGGCCCGCCCGAGTTGGTTACTGAAGGATCCGCCTCGGTAATCACCGCATCGAGATAACCAAACGACGCTTCGAAGAACCAGGTGTCCGCCGGAGACCATCGGCTCTCCAACTCAATACCCTCGATTTCACCCGTGCCCGCATTATCAAGCTGCGGGGCAATACCCTCGGGAGCAAGGGTCTCGAGCTGGATATCCTCGTAGTCGGCCATGAAAGCGGCGCCGTTCAGGACAAAGCTGCCGTCTTCGCTGCGGTACTTGAAGCCGATTTCAAATGACTCGACATACTCCGGATCGTAGGTCGGGGCGTTGGGGCCAAAACGACCGGCGTTACGCTGCTGGACGCCACCGCTCTTGAAGCCCTCGGAATAGGTACCGTAGACCATCAGACCATCACTGACGTCGTAGGACAGGTTCAGCATGGGCGTGGTGTCCGACGCCTCCAGCGTTGTCGTGCCCGGGTCGATCAGGACCACGCCCATGGAAGGTGCCGGAGGCGCGAGTATTGGTTTTGCGGTCTGGATACCAGGATCGACGATAAAGTCCTTGGTATCTTCGGTGTAGCGGATACCTGCGGTGACATGCAGTCTCTCAGTAACGTCATAGGTGCCCTGGAAGAATCCGGCGATACTCTCATGGTCAAAGCGTCCGCCACTCTCGATATCAACCGCGGCAAAATCCACCGGATTGAAGTTGTTACCGTCCTCGGTGAAATAAAATCCGCCGACAATCCACTGCAGCCGTTCGTTGAAGGCCGTACCCAGCAGCTGAATCTCCTGGGAGAACTGGCTCTGCTCATAGATTTCATCACGAACCCAGGACAGGAAATAAGGCGTGTTATCTCCGTCGTGGGCGAAGGAACTGTCCACGTCGCGGTAAGCGGTGATGGACTTCAATTCAATACTGTCAGATAGAGACCAGTCGAGGGTTGCCGATACGCCCCAGATGTCACTATCGGAAAAGGTCGGATCCGTGCCTGTATTCTGTCCCAGCGCCACGTTGTTAGCGTTCACACAACCTGGGTCGGTGCCCTCAACCAAGCCCGGCACAGGTGCGATTGCGTTACAACTGTTGGTTTGTCGCAAACTGGGTATATTGATCAATGGGAAGGGAAAGGATGCGGCGATCGCACCGTCGTTGCCCAGAAAGAAGTTGTGTTGCGTGGGGCCGTTACCCGTGGACGCCGGATTGTTCGGGTCGGGCGGGATGAAGTTTATCGCTCGGCCTGGATCGCGTGATATGACGCGCGCCTGTCCATTTTCTCGGTCCCTGGAGTAATCAGCGTTGAGGTTGATCTCAACATCGTCGCTGGCAACCCAACGAATTGCGCCGCGGAAAGCCAAGGTGTCATCATCGCCGGTATCCAGACCGTTGATCGGATTCACGATGAAACCGTCCTGGGTGAAGCGTCCCACCGTGGCACTGGCAAACAGGTTGTCAGACAGTCCGCCACTGACACGACCAAGGAAGTCGAGGCGGCTGTCGGTGCCCACACGCATACGTGCCATACCTTCAAACTCTTCGGTGGGCTTTTTGGTCGTGATTGAGATGGCGCCACCCGTCGTATTGCGCCCGAAAAGTGTGCCCTGGGGACCCCGGAGCACCTCAACACGCTCAATGTCGATTAGATCCAGAACGGAGCCCACACTCCTGGCGTAGTACACCCCGTCAACGTAGAGGCCGACACCGGGATCCGCAGAGGGGATAAAGTCCCGCTGCCCCACCCCGCGCAGGAAGATCGCTGCGCTGTTACCGCCGCCACCGTTAGTGTTGATATTGTCGAAGGTCATGTTGGGAACGATGTTGGCAATCTGGTCGACCCGCTGAATGCCGCGCGCCTGAAGGCTGTCGCCGCTGAAGGCAGAGACCGCGATCGGGGTTTCCTGAAGGCCTTCTTCGCGTTTCCGTGCTGTGACAACCACCTCCTCCATCAGCGCGCTTACCCCATCGGACTGCTGCGCAGTGACGGCCGCCGGAAGCAGCAAAAATGGTATCGAGCCCAATGAACCGAGCAAATTCTTTGTTGTACGTACGTTGTGTTTCTTCGCCTGCTGGGTGGGATTCATTTCAAGTCCTCTCTTATGTTTCTTGGCTCGATGAGACTGAAGTGCATTGCACAAAGGCACTCAGGTGACCCTGTTGGGAATGTTTTAAGCCTAAAGTATCTTTGAGTGTATCGTCAAACACAGACAACACTAGATAAAGATTTTTAACATTGTGATGTTTGCATGCTGACAGCCGAGCACATGAACCTTTCCTGACGGGAGGGGGTGTCACAGGGCGTGCTGTCGAGATCCCTTAAGGCGGTCACCGGCAGATCAGGCCTGGGTCCCGCCGAGTTCTCTTATTCCCTCGAGTTCTTCAAGAAATACCGGGCTTTCAGGCAGGGTTGACCCACCGTCAATGCAGATGGTTTGACCTGTGAGGTAGCCAGCCTGATCGGAGGCGAGAAACAGCATGCAATGGGCGATGTCCTCGGGAACACCCATACTCCCCGTTGGAATGTAACGTGCCATGGCCGCAAGCCCCTCCTCGTCTGCCAACAGTTCCATGGCCTTGGTCCGTATATACCCGGGCTCAATACCGTTTACGGTAATCGCATCCCGGGCCAGCTCGAGGGCAGCAGTTCGGATAAACGCATTCATTCCCCCCTTGGACGCGGCGTAATAAGCTGTGTTTGGCATAGCGACACGAGGGCCCGTAACAGAAGATGTGAACAGCAGGCGACCACCGCCACGTCGGCGCAGGTGCGGTATGCAGGCCTTACTAAAACGAAAGCAGGATTTCAGGTTAACCGACAGCACGGTTTCCAGATCGTCTTCCGAGTAAGCCTCGACAGGACCGCCCAGAAACGAGGCCGCGTTGTGTACCATGATATCGAGGCCTCCCCAGAGTGCTGCAGTTCTTTCCACAATGCTCTCAACAGTTTCAGGGCTGCCAATGTCAACGGCCATCAGCTCAGCACTGCCACCCTTATCCAAAATGGCCTGCAGGGTCTCCTCACCATGGCTACGGGTGCGTGTCGCAATCATCACCCTTGCGCCTGCACGGGCAAAAACCTGCGCGATCGCCGATCCAATACCCTGGCCAGCGCCCGTGACTATCGCCACTTTGTTAGTCAGATCTCCAATCATATAAACTCCTTTTGGGTTCAATAGTTACCGAGGCGCCCTTCTCGGGGCCAGCAATGGACGCAGAATCAGTAACGCACTGTCTACAAGAAATGCAGCACCCAGCCTGTTCACGTCGACAACACTTCCGTCACCGAGCAAAGACACGGCCAGGCCCGGACCAAATGCCAACCCGACGCTTTACACAGCAACAGCTTAAACGATTAGTCGTCCCCTGCGATCAAAGTCAGCCATCGCTGACAGCAAGAATGGGTGCGCCCCGTTACAAGCAAAATTACAAGCACAGACCGGACATCTCTGCAGACACCGCATAGCCTGCCCAGGCGTCCGTGAACTGGAGGCATTCGACCGTGCCCTGCACAAAGCCCGGCTGGACGATGAACACCTCCGGCGCAATTACGCCAATGAAAAAAGTGGCGTAGCGCATGGGCACTGAATCGGGATCAACAGGGTCGGCGCTATCTATCAGGCTGTGTCCCATGCGAGACCAACCGTCCTGGCGATTATGGCAGCGCACTCGGTTTGCAGCGCACCGAATGACCAGACATAGCTACCGCGACCTCACTGCGAGATAAAGTGGTTTGGAAGCAGCTGCCCATCGCGCAGCTATTGGCGACCCCGGGGCCGGGGCGAGGAACCACCTTTCGTTGCTTGGCTTTTACAGTTCGCTCGCGCTCCCTAGGCGCCCGGTCGCAATACCGCTTTCACCACCCGACCACTTTCTGAATCCTGCACCGCCTGTTCAATGTCCTCCAGCGGGTAAAAAGTGATCAACTTGTCCAATGGAAATCGTCCCTGCTTATAAAGGGCAACCAGCTTGGGGATAAACTGAGCCGGGATACTGTCGCCCTCAATCACCCCGGTAACCGTACGACCAAACATGATGCTGTTCATGTCGAGAGAAACTTCTGTGCCCATAGGCGCCGCGCCAATCAGTGCACAGGTTCCCGTAACCGTGAGGGCGTCCACCGCCTGCCTGAGAACCGACGGATTTGCCGTGCACTCCAGCGAATAATCACTGCCCCCTTCCGTCAGATCCAGAATGGCCTGAACGGGCTCAACCTCAGCCGGGTCCAGGGCGTGGGTAGCACCCAGCTCCAATGCCAGCCTGCGTCTGGCACCGTGTGGTTCTACCGCAATGATAGTTGCGCAGCCCGCGAGGGAAGCGGCCATGACAGCGGCCAAACCCACAGACCCGCAGCCAAATATGGCAACGCTGCTCCCTGCCTGGGGCTTGAGGGTGTTGATCACCGCCCCAGCTCCGGTCTGCACGCCGCAGCCAAGCGGGCCAAGCATTTCCAGCGGCACGTCACGATCTACTTTTACCGTATTGCTGCTACTGGCCAGGGCATAGGTTGCAAAAGACGATTGTGCAAAAAAATGACCGTGTATGGCTTTATCGCCACGGCTTAGGGCGCAGGATCCATCTGCCCGGGCGCCCGCAAAATTGCTCTCGAACAAATTGATGCAGCGGCTTGGAAGGCCCCGGACGCAATTTTTACACGCCCCACAGGCATGAAAACTTAAGACCACGTGGTCACCCGGCGTTAAGTCCCTGACAGCAGCACCCACGGCCTCTACCACGCCCGACCCCTCGTGGCCCAAAACCGCAGGCAGGGGTACTGGATAGAGTTGGTCCCTGCAAATCAGGTCGGTATGACAAAGCCCGACACCAACAATTCGCACCAGGACCTCGTTGTCTCGGGGTGCTGCCAGCTCCAGTTGCTCGAGCTCAAAAGCTCCGCCAGGCTGACTAACAACAGCGGCTGTTATATCCATAGCTGGGTTTCCACCATTATTTTATTCTTGTACTGGGTCGCACTTCGGCGTCAGTATAAAGCAATGGCGCTAGGGGAAATATCGAGGCGTGCGACAACAGGTATCTAAATGACAAGCCGTGAATTGTGGGGTCTTGGCGCGACGGAAATCGTGCATGGGATAAAGACCCGGGCATTTAGCAGCGAGGAGGTTGTCCTCGCCTCAATCGAGCGAATCGACCAGACCAATGCGTCTTTGCATGCCGTGACGGAACTTCGGCCCGACGAGGCTCTCGCTGCCGCCAAACAGGCCGACGGGCGAGTTTCCCGCGGTGAATCGCTGGGCCCGCTGCACGGTCTGCCAACCATAATTAAAGGTAACGTCGATGTTGAGGGGTGGGCGACCGTTAATGGCTGTGCAGCCCTGCTGGAAAATATTGCGCCCCAGTCTTCTCCCTGCGTGCAGAACTGGCTGGACGCCGGCGCGATAGTGGTAGCACGCTCAAATACACCTGAGTTTTGCTGTCGATGGGAGACCAACAACAGTGTATACGGACAAACCCTCAATCCCTGGAATGCTGTGCTGACACCCGGTGGATCCAGCGGTGGCACGGCCGCAGCGCTTGCGGCAGGCATGGTGGCCCTGGGCCACGGAACGGACCTGGGGGGATCTTTACGGCACCCCGCACAATGCTGTGGTGTGGCCTCCCTGAGGCCAACCCTTGGCCGGGTACCCGACTGGATCCAAACACAGCCCGAACCTCCCATCGGCGTACAATTGATGAATACTGACGGTCCCATGGCCCGCTGTATTGCGGACGTCAGACTCGGTCTTGAGTGCATGGTTACCCACAGTCCATTGGACCCGTGGAGTGTGCAACGCGCACTGGTCCAGGAAGCTGAACAGGGGTTACCCGTGGCGCTGGTTGTTAACCCGATGGGTCGCGGAGTCCATCCCCAGGTGGAATCAGGCGTCAGGACCGCAGCGACAATTCTTGCGGAAAGTGGCTTTGCCGTTGAGGAAGTGGAACCACCTCGGCTGGAAGACGCCTTTCGTATCTGGCGCCTCATCTGCCTTTATGAACTCCTCACCGGATTGAAGCCTGATGTTGCGCCGATTTGTGGCACTGGCCTGAGCACGGCGCTGGCACACTATGAGTGGTCAGAACCCGACCTGTCGCCAGAAAATTACCGACGCGCCTTATCCGAACGCTGTACGTTATTACGGGAGTGGCAGGCATTTTTCACCCGCTATGCGGCCATTATTGCCCCAGTAAGCACGGAGCCACCACAGACCGTCGATTACGACCTGGTTTCCCCGGATACCACCCGAGCCTTGATTGACACCATGCGTATGGTGGTGCCTGTCAATGCGCTGGGGCTACCATCGGCCGTCGTTCCGGTTGGTGTCTCCGGCGGATTGCCACAAGCAGTGCAGGTGATCGGCGCACCTTTTCACGACCTGGACTGCCTCGCTATTGCCGAGCACATAGAGGCAGGCGTTTCCTGCATAACCCCATTATCGGGAGATTTACCATGCAAATAGCAGTTTTAGGGGGTGGTCACGGCTGCTATGCGGCGGCGGCCCACCTGACTGAGCAGGGGCATACTGTCCGACTGTGGCGTCGCGATAGCAGTGCATTTGAGCCAGTGCTGAACCGGAAGGTGATCGTAGTCAAAGATTTTCGGGGTGAGCGCGAGGTGACTATTGCCTGCCCTACCACCGACCTTGGAGAGGCGATTTCGGGGGCGAAGCTTATTGTCCTTCCGCTGCCTTCCACTACCCATGAATCGCTATCGGAGCAGGTCGCTCCCCATCTTGAAGATGGACAGGTTGTTTTTCTACCGCCGGGCACCTTTGGCAGTTTCCTGTTCGCGCAGGCATTACACAGATCGGGCAACACAGCGGCTGTCAGTTTCGCGGAGACCGGGACACTGCCTTACCTGGCGCGCAAGCATGCCGAGGACCGTGTGGTCATCAGTGGCTACGCGACGCGGTTGCCCACCGGTGTGTGGCCTGCCCGGGACACCGATAGAGCGCTGGGCGTCATTTCCGAGGCCTATCCGGTGGAGCGCTGTGAAGATGCTCTGAGTGGCGCCTTGATGAATGCGGGACCGATCATCCACCCGCCACTGATACTGATGAACGCCGGCCCACTTGAACACTTTGAGGCCTGGGACATCCACAATGAGGGAACCCAACCAGCCATTCGGAGAGTCACCAATGCCCTTGATGCAGAACGTGTGGCTCTGCGGCAAGCGCTCGGGTATGCCGCACCCCATTTCCCCCTGCGGGATCATTACGACACCTCTCCCGAAGCCGATGAATGGATGTACGGTCGCGCCGCACACGAACGGTTGACCGACAGTGGCGACTGGCGGGAAGACATAGATCTGCAAGGTCACCGGTACATGGTGGAAGACACCCGGCTAGGACTTTCACTGCTGGTCTCGGTAGGTAAGTGGGCCGGGGTCCCGATGCCCGTTACTGAGGGCTTGTTGAATATTGCCTGCCCCGTCGCAGAACAGGATCTCTATGCCAATGGTCGCACGCTTGAATCCCTGGGCCTCGCCCGACTGACTCGAGACCAGCTCGCCGGGTTATTGAGCGATGGCTTTTCAACACCTTCGAAAAAAGACTCAAGCGCGCCGATCGGCATCATCGGCGCCGGCCGAATGGGGCGAGGCATCGCACTTGCCTACGCTTTTGCCGGCGTGCCGGTGTTGCTTGTAGATGCGAAAGACCGCAGTGATGACGAACGGGAACGGCTGTTCTCTGAGGCTGACAGCGAGCTGAGAAAGGACCTCAGCTTCCTTGCCGATGTTGAACTACTTAATGACCAGGAGATACCTGGCGTGATGGACCTCGTAACCTACCTTTCGATGGCCGAGGGCGCCACTGAACTCCGCCGCTGCGATATTGTTTACGAGGCCGTCCCGGAACGCAGGGACGCCAAAGAGCGGGCCTTCGAGTTTGCCTCTGAAGCCGCTCGGAAAGATGCGGTTGTCGCCTCAACTACGTCGACCTTCCTGGTGTCGGATTTGGCCGAACTCCTTGATCAGCCCCGGCGATGCATCAATGCCCACTGGCTCAATCCTGCCCACCTCATGCCCCTCGTGGAACTCAGCTGCGAGGAATCGGTAGATACCCAGGCTTTGAATTTGCTCCAGGAATCCCTGAAATCAATAGGCAAGGTGACGGTAGTCTGCTCCGCATCTCCGGGCTATATCGTGCCAAGGATCCAGTCACTGGCGCTCAATGAAGCCGCCCGCCTCGTGGCCGATGGCGTCGCGAGTGCCGAAGACATAGACAAAGCAGTGCGCAACGGCTTTGGCCCCCGCTACGCTGTGTTGGGTCTGCTGGAATTTATTGACTGGGGCGGTGGTGACATTTTGTATTACGCCTCCAATTACCTCGCCGAGACTCTGGGTCCGCGCTACGGCCCGCCCGAAATCGTAGCTGAGAACATGCGGACCGGGCGCAACGGTGTCCGGGAGGGCGAGGGGTTCTTTGATTACCGTGATATAGACACCTCGGCCTATCGCGAGGCGCGCATGACAGAGTTCGTCCAGCTGCTGGGCCACCGGAAGTTACTGCCGCAGTTCATGTCAGCCCGACCGTGGCCGACAGCCTCTGACCCTGCCTGATCCCCGGCCGTCAAAAACCCTCAACCACGCGGCTAACCGCTGGCTGAATCGAGTTGCAGCGACAGCTTAAAAGTTGTCAAGGGTTGGCGATCATGCCAAATTTCGAACACATCGGATCAAACTCTAAAAACATTCACAGGGGTTCGTTATGAAAAATCTACTTGCCGGGATTGCACTACTGGGTCTGTTTGCTCTCCTGGGCGCCTGTGGCCAGGATCAGACGGATGCACGTACGACCGAGCAGGCAGACAGCAAAGACGTTGAGACGAGCAACGGGTTCGCCGATGTAAACAAGGAACGGTTGACCAATGCAGCGGGCGAGCCAGAGCAGTGGCTGACTTACGGCGGCTCTTACGATGAAATCCGCCACTCCAAACTGACAAAAATCAATCGCGACACGCTACCTGATTTGGGGATTGGGTGGGTTTATGACATGAAGAAACCCCGAGGGGTAGAGGCTACACCCCTTATCGTGGATGGCATTATGTACGTCAGCGGCGCGTGGTCGGTGGTCTATGCGCTGGATGCACGCACGGGAAAAGAGCTCTGGGTTTATGATCCCGAGGTTTCCGGCGAGGCCGCTGCCAAGGGCTGCTGTGATGTGGTCAATCGCGGTGTCGCTGTTTACGACGGCAAAGTGTATGTGGGCGTGTTCGATGGCCGTCTGGAGGCGCTGGACGCCAGCACCGGGGACGTTGTGTGGAGCCAGGTCACGGTTGACCAATCCCTGCCCTATACCATTACCGGTGCGCCCAGGGTCTTCAAAGATAAAGTCATCATCGGTAACGGCGGGGCCGAACTGGGGGTTCGCGGCTATGTAACGGCCTATGATGCAACAACCGGCGAGCAGGTGTGGCGATTTTACACGGTGCCCAACCCGAATAAAGAGCCCGACGGTGCGGCATCAGACGCCATTTTTGCACAGCTCGCCAACGATACCTGGGGCAATACCGGGGCCTGGACCACCGAAGGTGGCGGCGGCACGGTGTGGGACGCCATTGTCTATGACGTCGCCAACGACCAGGTGTTACTGGGCGTAGGCAATGGCTCGCCGTGGAATGCTCAGATCCGAGACCCGGACAGTAACGGCGACAACCTGTTTCTGGCTTCGATAGTCGCCGTGGACGCCGATACCGGCGCCTACCGCTGGCATTACCAAACCACTCCCAGAGACACCTGGGACTACACGGCGACCCAACCCATGGTGCTTGCGGATCTGCCCCTGGGACCGGATGGTGCCGACCGTCGCGTGGTCATGCAGGCACCCAAAAACGGATTCTTCTACATCCTTGATGCGGCCGATGGCGAACTGGTTTCCGCCACGCCGTTTACGGAGATGAGCTGGGCCACCGGCATCGATGAAAACGGCAGGCCTGTAGAGGTACCGGAAGCCCGCAGTCTGGAAGAAGACTTCGTCATGATACCGGGGCCCACGGGCGCCCATAACTGGCACCCCATGTCTTACAACCCCGATACCGGACTGGTCTATATTCCCACCAACGTCCTGCCCGGCCTGTTCAGTCGCCCCGATGGGGAAGACACCCTGGAGAGCAACTGGAATATCAATTTCCGTGAGGATGCGGGTTGGCCCCTGACCATGCCCAGCGAAATGCTGGGTGAACTGCGCAGCTCTGCCGGCGGTGCCCTGCTGGCCTGGGATCCGGTCAAAGCTGAGCCGCGCTGGGCGGTGCCGTTTCCGGTACCGTTCAACGGCGGCACCCTGTCCCTGGCGAGCGGTCTGGTATTCCAGGCCAACAAGGGCGGCGAACTGGTGGCCTACGACGCCGAGACCGGCGCACGGGTCTGGTCCCATGGGCTGGTCGGCGGGCCCGGTGCGGCCCCCGTGACCTACGAGGTCAACGGCGAACAGTTCATGGCCATCCTCTCCGGCTGGGGCAGCACCATCGCCATGGGCTTCGGGCTGTTTTTTGAAGATGCCGTGACGCCGGAACTGGGCCGGGTTATCGCCTTCAAGCTTGGGGGCACCGGCACATTACCCAAGCCCCTGGATATGGGTATCGCAAGGACGCCCAAGAGCCCGCTGCTGGGTGATGAGGCCCTGCAACTTCACGGCCTCTCCATGTACGCAGCCAATTGCCAATGGTGCCACGGCGCCTTCGCCATCAGCTCGGGAGTGCTGCCCGACCTCCGCTGGTCGGCTGTTACAGCAACGGACACCGGCTGGGACGCGGTGGTGCGTGAGGGTGCCCTCAGTGCCCAGGGCATGATGGGGGTTGCCGATCGGCTCAGCAAGGATGATACGGACGCCATTCGGGCCTACGTGGTCAAGCAGGCCTGGGACGCGGTTGCGCGCGGTGATGCCGATGCGCCACAGGAAAACGCCGTCGCCAAAAAGTAAGGGGCGAACGCCGACACACGGGTATCAGCAGAGGGCCCACAATCAGGACGCCGGCCTGCCGGGGAATCAGACCGGGAAGCCCCAGGTCACTCCGACAGCCGGGTAACCGGAACTGGCCAAAACACAGTTCTGGCCGCGAGTTGAGAACGTCCATCGCCCACAGTCTGTCTCGGCTCAGCACCTTCAGGTATCAGGCCAGTGCTGCGCCTGCACAAGGGACAGCGGCCGTGGCCAGCCTATGGGGTGATTCAGTTGGGGTTGGACTCAGGCTGGACAAGTGTCTCTGGCTGGGCCCGGGGCGGCATCAGCCAGAGCTTCCAGAGATTATTGACGGAGTGCGCATGCCAGGAGTCACGCAATAGTCTGGCCCACTCGGCAAAGGCGATTTTCAATGGGTTGTAAGTATGAATATTACTGATGAGCCCGTAACGTACCGGCGCACGTTCCGGCTCAAAGGTGCCAAACAGCCGGTCCCAGATAATGAGGAAATTCCCATAATTTTTATCCACGTATTCCGGGTTTGAGCCGTGGTGAGACCGGTGGTGGGAAGGTGTAACAAACAGCCACTCCAGGGGTGCCCAGAGTTTCGTCACAACCTCGGTATGGGTCCAGAACCCGTAGAGGGTCGCCAGCGCCCCGGCACTGGCAATCACGAAGGGGTCGAAGCCCAGCAGGGGTAGTGGCCAGTAGAAAAGCGCCTTGGTGAACGGCCCGGTGGGCGATTGGCGCAGTGCGGTGCCCAGGTTCATGTGTTTACTCGAATGGTGGACCACGTGGGCACACCAAAAAAAGCGCACCCGGTGCGAGGCCCGGTGATACCAGTAGAAAACAAAGTCGATGACGATGAACGTCAGCAACCAGCCCCAGGGGCCCGCGGGCACCTCAAAAATTCGAAACTGATAGAGAAAAACGTGCAGGCCTATCAGGGCGCCGCCGATGGCCAGCCGCACACCGATGTTAATCCCCAACTGCGACATTGAGCCACCGAAGTCCTTGAGCGCATATACATTCCGACCGCGCAGGCTGGTCAGGGTGGCCTCAGCCAGCATCAGCAGCGCAAAGAGGGGTAATGCCATCATCATCAGGTCCATGGGCGTAGTTTAACGGAGACCGCGCGCATGCGTGCTGTTTTTCAGGCCCGGGCCGCCCTGTCCAGAACAAGGCCACAGCATGCAGTGCTGACGCCGGGCACCGCTACCAAGCATGGGGTTCCACCCCACCCCTACCCGTGCCGGTTCGCAGTACAATCAGCTCCATGAGCCATCCCGACTACAGCACAGTTTACGATCAGGCCTGCGAGCGCAAAGGGGGCGAAGCGGCCGTCGAGGCCATGCTCCCCGGTGTAGCCAGCCCGAAAAAACTGAAAACATTGGGCTCAGATCGTTACCTCGCCGAGTTCACCCGCAAGATCTTCCAGTCCGGCTTTGTCTGGCGCGTTGTCGACAAAAAGTGGCCTGATTTCGAAACAGTTTTCTGGGACTTCGATATCAAGCGGCTGTTGATGATGCCTGACGACATGCTCGACCGAAAAGCCGCCGACCCCGCCATTATCCGCAATCACGGTAAAGTGCAGACCATCCGCGAAAACGCTGCGATGATTGCCGAAACCGAGCGGCGCAGGGACCAGTCATTTGGCGCATTTATAGCCAGCTGGCCGACAGACGATATCATTGGCTTGTGGCTGTACCTGAAAAAGGAAGGTAGCCGGCTGGGGGGCAACACGGGTCCCTATGCCCTGCGCACCCTCGGAGTTGATACGTTTCTCCTCACCGCCGATGTGGAAGGATTCCTGCGGCACCACGGCATTGTTGACTCAGGCATCACGAGCCAACGCGCGCTCCGTGCCGCACAGGGCTTCTTCAATGACCTGCGCTCCCAGAGCGGCAGGAGCCTGTCCGAACTCAGCCGAATAGTGTCTTTCAGCTATGGCCGGAACCGGGTCGGATTGGCACCCCCAGCTGGCAATACCTGACCGGACAGCCCGCGAACGGGCTTGAGCCCCCATTTGACCTACACCGGCACCGGGCAGCCGGGCGGTCACCCGTGCCGTGCTCTACAAGCCTGTTCCTCCCGGGCATTGCGGTATTTTATGTAACCTTTACTTCTCCTTCCGATGTGATAAGTTTACGTTACATTTTACGGGAGGGCTTAGAGACTCATTATGGAAGACGTCATCAAGTTGTTTGCGATTCTCACTGGAATCGTCATCCCTCTCGGGGTGTTTTTCTGGCTTTACCATGACGCCAAGCACAAGCGGGAAACCATTATTGAAATCTCCAAAAGCCTCGGTGATCCAAAACGATTGGATGAACTGATGAGCCTACTCGATGAGCGGCCAAAAGAGCCCATCGACTACCGACGTGGTGGCGTGATTACGCTGTTTGTGGGCATTGGCCTGTTCCTCATGGGCACCACGTTTCTCGGCTTCATTTTCAAAGGTGTTGGGCTACTCGTAGCAGCTATCGGCATTGGCACCCTCATCGCCGGGTACCTGTTTCCCAATGACAGCATTCACCTCAGTAAAGCCGTCGAGAAGTTTGAAGAAGGATAAACATGGGTAGGCACCACGAGAAACTACTCAATCACCTGGAGGGAATCAGGAAGGCGACGAAACTCACGCAACAGGACCTCTCCGAATGCGCGGGAGTATCAAGGAAAAGTATCAATGCCATCGAAAATGGCGTGTACATCCCCTCGGCGGTCCTGGCACTGAAAATCGCGAGGACCCTCAACTGCTCGGTCGAAGATATCTTTCAATTACCTGACTGAACCCAGAGCCCCGGCGCAGTCTCCGCTACGGCGAGTCAGCTCGAAACGGACACACAGCCCGGCGTATGTTTCACAGCCGGGGAACGGGGCCACAAGACTTTAACTTGCCCTCCCTGCCTATCGATACCACAGAGAAAAAGCCTCGCGCTCCTGCAGGGCATGGGCGTCAAGACTGCAAATGCACACGCCGCAAAGGGTCTGCCTGCGGAGCCTGGCTTTGCGGTGCTTGGGTTGTTACCGCGGCTGGGTTTAAGCTGGTCCTTGGTCCTCAGCCAAACAAAGGTTCCAACCCATGCTGCTGTCACGTTTCCCCAGACTTCACTTTGCCCACTTACCCACCCCACTGGAGCCCATGGAAAGCCTGTCCAAAGCCCTGGGCGGCCCCCAGCTCTGGGTGAAACGCGATGACTGCACGGGCCTGGCAGGGGGCGGCAACAAGACGCGCAAGCTCGAGTTTTTACTGGCAGACGCGCTGGCGCAGGGTGCGGACACTATCGTCACACAGGGCGCCACACAGTCAAATCACGTGCGCCAAAGTGCCGCGATAGCGACCAAACTGGGCCTCGCCTGCGAGATCTTGCTGGAGGATCGTACGGGTAGTCACGACCCCGACTACAACTATAACGGCAACGTCTTGCTCGATCAGATGATGGGGGCATCATTGCGTCAGGTGCCCGGCGGTACCGACATGAACGCCGCCCTTACCGATCTTGCCGCCATGCTGGAAAACAGCGGTGCCAAACCCTACATCATCCCGGGCGGAGGCTCGAATCCCATCGGCGCCCTTGGGTATGCACATTGCGCACTGGAACTGCTTTACCAGGCCAATAGCAGCGGTCTGAAGATTGATCTGGTAACGCACGCCACCGGTAGCGCGGGAACCCAGGCCGGCCTGGTCGCAGGATTTGCCACCACCCGGTCTCATGTGCCCGTATTGGGCTACGGTGTTCGGGCACCGCGCGCGCAACAGGAGGCCAATGTTTACAAGCTTGCCTGTGCGACAGCGAACCTAATGGGCTGCCCTGACGCTGTGGACGAGGACCAGGTGGTCGCTAACTGCGATTATGTCGGAGAAGGGTACGGTATACCCGGGGAGGACACGCTCGAAGCCATATCGCTGTTTGCGCGTTATGAGGGGCTGCTGCTGGATCCCGTGTATTCTGGCAAGGGTGCCGCCGGGCTCATCGACGGCATCCGCCGAGGGGATTTTGATAGGGCCATGAATATCGTGTTTGTCCACACCGGTGGTGCGCAGGCACTGTTTGGTTATCGACAGGCCTTTGGATTTGATGCCTACCCCACCGAAGCACCACAAGCATGACGGAGGCGGAATTGGACAGTAGCCAGAGAAGCAGGTGGATCCTGTGATTTCCCCAGCCTTCGATAAGCCGGACTGGGCCTTCGTAGTCGCCGTGCTCATCAAGGCAATAATGGATAAAGCCTTCCCATCAGGAGACGATGATGGCTGCTGAGATCAAGCCGGCCAAACTGAGCGCGGGCATTTTAGGTGGCATGGGCCCCGAAGCCACCGTGGATCTGCTGCAACGGGTGATCGACCTGACACCAGCCCGGCACGATGAAGACCACATTCGCATGGTGATCGACTGTGACCCCTCAGTGCCCTCCCGGATTAAAGCCATTATTGAGGGATCCGGGCCCAGCCCTGCCCCTGCGCTTATTGCAATGGCACAGGGATTGGTGCAGCAAGGCGCCGATTTTCTCGCCATACCCTGCAATACGGCTCACCATTACATTGGGGAGATCGCAGCCGCGACCGCCGTTCCTGTTGTCAATATGCTGGACAACGCGGCACTCAGGGTCCACGACGCAACGCCAGATGCGCATCGTGTCGGCCTGCTGGCATCCACGGCAGTGCAAATAACATCCCTTTACGACAGCGCGTTTTCGGGCCTTGGCAAAACCCTGGTATTTCCGGAAGCGTCAAGTCAAGCGCGATTGATGCAACTGATTATGATGATCAAGGGTAAGCGGGCCGGGGCAAACACTGCCGAGTTGCTCGACTGTGCCCACAGTCTGATCGCGCAAGGCGCGGAATGCCTGATGGTCGCCTGCACCGAGTTATCGCTTCTGGCTGACACACTCGCACAACTGCCCGTCCCAGTGTTTGACAGCACGGATCTGCTGGCCAAGGAAATTGTCGCCCGGGCACGGGGTGATGAGCCCCGCGAGGGAAACACGGCCTTGCCTGGAGTCGAAGGGGGCTGGATAAGCGCACCGGGCGGGTTTAACCTCCGTTAGCAGAACTAAAAACTGTAGGGCGGTGTCAGTTGTCGGAGCAATTTCCCGGACCCAAAACCAAGGCGGAGCTGGTACGTGGTATTCCGCTGTTCAAAAATGGACTGCGCTTTGAACAGGAGCTGCAGAAAGCGGGATCCCGGGGCTTTCGCAGCGTGCGGCAGATCGTCATCGACAAGGCCGTCGGTGACTACGTCTGGGATTTGGACGGAAGACGCTACATCGATTTTCAGAATGGCTGGGCCACCAATCCACTGGGCAATTGCCATCCCGAAATATTGGACGTGGTGGAAGCCGCAAACCGGCGCTACGGCTTTCACTTCGATCACCCCCTTCGCTACGACCTGGCAGAACGCCTGGCCGGGATCATGCCGGGGCAGGCATTACCACGAACCAACTACGAGGTGTCGGGCACCGAAGCAGCCGAAGCCGCCGTCCATTTGGCCCTGACCCATACCCGACGACGTTATGTTGTAACCTTCGGCGCCTCCTACCATGGCAACTCCCTGGCGGGGAAGATCCTCAGCGGCGTAAGCGGTGAGTCGAGCCAGTATCTCGAGGGCTGGGGTGGTGGCGTCATTCGCGCCCCCTACCCTTTCAGCGATCAGATACCGGCCGGGATGACCCCCGAGCAGTACGTGGACTTTTGTCTTTGGTATCTGGAAAGCGAGATCCCGCAAACGGTCGCCAGCGCGGATAACATCGCCGCAGTACTCATAGAGCCAGGTCTCGCGGAAGGCGGTAACTGGATCCCCTCCGAACGTTTTGTAAAAGGCATACGCCATATCTGCGACCGCCACGATTGGCTGATGATCAGCGATGAAGTGCTTACCGGCGTCGGCCGCACTGGCCGCATGTGGGGCATCGACCACTACGATGTGACCCCCGATATTCTCATTTATGGCAAAAATCTATCGGGGGGCATTGCGCCACTCGCCGGCATTTCCGCTCGGGACGACATCCTTGGGAATAACGCCCGGTTCAATTCCGGCTCCACTTTCGCGGGGTCGCCTGCGGGCTGCGCTGCGGCGATCAAAACGCTTGAGATTTACGAACGGGATGGCATTGTCGCCCACGCAGACCACCTCGGGCGGGTTGCGCGGGACATTATGGCCAAGTGGGAACACTATGAAATCGTCAGGCAGGTACGGGGTACCGGTCTACTTATGGGTGTCAGCTTTCACGCCAACAACCAACTTCACCAAGAGGCGGAGAACTGGTGGGCCGCCCGGGCGGTCCGCGGCGAAATGCTGGAACGCGGGGTCTGGGCAATATCCGACCACGAGGACACCATTCGCCTCTATCCCGCCCTGAATATGAGTGAAGATACTCTGCGAGAGGGGCTTGGCATCATGGAAGAGGCGATCCGACGGGTGGCCAGCGGCACCGCCATTGAGGGCGACGGTGCCTCTTACCCCACGGGGGTGGCGGGCTTCTAGTCCACCTTGCCCAATCAGGCAATGGCCCCTCAGGTCCGCTCGTCCATAACCTCAAAGTGAACATCGACCTGTGCAAGCCGCTCGACCAGCGCTTCACCGAAAGCACTGGCAGGCGTCCAGATACCGCCGCCCACCTCCAGATTATCCTGAGCGAGGCTCAACCCGGCCTGGGCCAGCATGCGTGAGGTGGCACCATATCCCGGATCGCGTTTACCGGTGGCTTTCACGTAGAGGCAATCCTGACTATCGGTGCCGCCCGATGCGCGCGCCCAAAACTCAAAATGACCGTTCTCGCGGGTCGCCGCATCGGGGCCTTCACCCGGGTCGGGTAAAAACTTTTTCAGAATTGATCGTGTCGGCGCGAAGAAGGCACTTGCCATGAAGCCTCCTGTCGCCAGCGCAGCGAAGAGCGCCGAAAAGCGACCCTTGGCCAGTTGTGACTCGTCGTAGCGGAAATCGGCACCGTAGGGAAGGCCCGCCAGGGCATTGGAGCGGCGCACAACTTTGGTATTGATACCCGCCATGACAAAAGGACCCGTCCACGAATTGAAAGCTGGGTCCCAGGCGGCGCCCATTTGGTCGCCCCTGTCCTGACCGGCGTCCAGCCCGGGCGGATACAGGGAATAGGGGTTCATCAATCGCTCCCGAATGCTGGGGTCCTTTGATATCTGTTCGGTGACCAGCATCATACTGGCCACCGTGCCGCCGCTCACGCCGCCGGAATACGGACCCATACGTCCGGAGACCGAGGGGGCGTAGTAGCCAAACCGGTCCCTGAACGCCTTCTGAACCACATAGACCGACAGGTCTGAGGGTATCGAGTCGAAACCACAGCAGTGCACAAGGCGCGCGCCACTCGCCTTGGCAATCGGATCGATCCGCTCGAAGACTTCGGCCATCCACTGCGCCTCGCCGGTCAAATCACAGTAATGGGTACCTTCGCGGGCGCAGGTCTCGAGCAAAAGGGAGCCGTGTCGAGCGTAGGGGCCCACGGTGGTGATGACAACCCGGGCCTGCTGTGCCAGATCAGTCAGGGCGCCCTCATCGTCGCTGTCCGCGACCAGGATCGGAAGCCCCGGCTGGCCAAGCGCCGTGCGCAGGGTTTCGAGTTTGGTTCGATTGCGACCGGCAATCGCCCACTCCAGGTCGGGGTAATGCTCAGCAAGGTACTCCGCCACCAGCTGCCCGGTAAAACCCGATGCTCCGTACAAAACCACGTCAAACTTGTGCTCACTCATGAGGCATACCTTTTCCCTGTCGTTTACCGTGTTACGCAGGAGAGTGCAGGACAGGGCAGCTTTTTAGAGCGCATTAGTCACGTTTTTGGTCACAGCGCCAGCGTGCGGGTGACCAGCCCAGCGCAAGGTGGTAAGTCGGCCCGACCACTTGCAGGGGCGTCCGTAACGGCTTCATTCAATCAGTGCTGCCGGGACAAGACCGAATGGGGTCATGGGCGCGCCCAGCGGGGTTCCTGTGTTCTCAATGGCAAAAAAAAGCCACCCGAGGGTGGCTTTTTTTGCCGATGGGCTCAGAACTCATAACCGATCGTGGCGCCAAGGGTTCTGCGGGGCACGATGTCTGCGAAGGCGAATGCGCCGGCATCAAAGGGCCGCGCTATGCGTCCACCGTCCTCCAGCACATCGGTGCCGTAAACCCGTAACGTCAGCATGCCGCGACCCAGATCGTGGGTGTAGGTCGCCGAGAGATCAAGCACTTCGTAGCTATCGACCAGCATCTTCGGACCAGTGGCTGGATCATAGGCAGTCCAGTCTGTGCGACCCCAGGCCTCATCGGTGTACTTGAAGTTGGCATTGAGGGCCAACTGTCCAGCACCAATATTGAGCAACCACTCGGCACCCAGCGCTGCGGTAAGTTCTGGTGCCCAGGTAACGTTCGCAATATCTGAGATATCCACCCCAGCGTAGTCAAACTTGGCGTACTCGGAATCCAGGGTGCCAATAGCAGCGCGCAGCGTCAAACCATCGGTCACCAGCGCCATCGCTTCTATTTCAATACCACTGTTGTCGACTTCTCCGGCATTGAAAATGAACGTGCAGGTTGGACCGCCACAGTTTTCGGGTTGTCCGTTGTAAATAAAGCTGCCATCACCGGCGGTGACCACAGCTTCCTGCTTGTCTTCATAGGTCGAGTCAAAGTAGGTCAGGTTGAGCGTTACCCGATCATCGAGAAATTGTGATCTCAGGCCCAGCTCGATGCTGTCCACCGTTTCTGATTCGTAGGGACCTACCGTATTGGGGGTTGTACCCCGAGAGTTGAAGCCGCCGGAGCGGAAGCCCGTGGAGTAGGAGGCGTAGATCATGCCAAAATCGAACTTTCTGTCGAGTACCAATCTGTAGGTAAACTCATCATCATCAAAAAAGAAATCCTGGCCGTTCGGGAAGGCCCCGGCGGTGACAGAAAAATCTTTTTCCTCCTCGGTATATCGAACACCCGCCGTCAAACCCCAGTGGTCCGTAATGTTCCAGATGACTTCACCATAAGCAGCTCGCGCCTCGAGATCCTGCAGTGATTCAATGATCTGGACCGGTCCGGATATGAAGGGCGCATCAGACGTCATGTAGTACAGTCCCGCCACGTAGTTGACGGGGCCGTCAAAGTTGGAAGTAACCTGCAATTCTGAGGTGGCCTGCTCAAACTCCTGTTCACGCAGCACCGGGAAGAAGCAGGGCAGATTATTGGGGTTGTCGGCCGTGCCCGTTCCGAAGTTGAACAGAACGAAATTGGACGCTGCGTATTCAGGTGTTATTGGTGCACCCCAGGAACAAATATCCATGCGCTCCTTGGTTTCCATCCTCGACGTGATGAACTTGATATCGTGGTTGCCCACCGATCCATTCAACGTCAGGGCGTAGTTGTTACCCTGGATGGTGCTCATGAATTTGCCGCCTGAGTACGTGGTGGAATAATCGGTGGCCGCTGAGAGGTCCCCCGAGGTCACGTCCTGGTAGCCGGGACCAAAAAACCCGAATCCATTGTATGGAATACTGGTGATATTGAGCTGGTCCACCAACCGGGAATTGTCGTTGTAGTTGTCCCAGGTAAACTGGGCGCTGAAGTTGTCGGTGAAATCGTAAAGCACGGACACCGTGGAATTTTTGAGATCTCGGTTATCCGGGTTCTCCCCACGAGTCAGATTGTCCGTGAACGCGTCGCTCTGCAGGTTGCGTCCGGCGATCTTGATGCCGCCACGTTCGCCGAGGGGGATATTGACCATGGCCTGAAAGTCCTGACGATTGAATTCGTCGAAGGTGGCCTGCAGCTTGACCCCAAATTCCTTGGTCGGCTTGGTGCGATTGATGTTAATCACTCCGCCCACAGTGTTCCGTCCAAACAGCGTGCCCTGGGGTCCACGGAGCACCTCGACAGATTCGATGTCGAAAAGATCAACGTTTGCTCCGGCGGTAGACGCGAGAAATACGCCGTCAATGGACACCCCGACGGTGGGTTCAAAGGTCTTCTCCAGATCATCCAAGCCCACGCCTCGGATTGATGCACTGAGTGCCGCACCGGCGAAGGGCTGGGCAATCAATTCAACGTTTGGCGCCAATTTCTTGAGATCTACAACGCTGTTGATAATGCCGCGTTCAATCTGTCCTCCAGAAAGCGCCGTTACGGCGACAGGCACATCCTGAATCGACTCAGCGCGCTTCCGAGCGGTTACGACCACCTCTTCAAGCGCCAAACTAGCTTCTTGCGCCCAGATGGCTTGGCTGCCCAAAGTACTTGCCGCCACGGCGGACAGCAGGATGTTTCGGGTGAATGCAGGAAATTTGCTCTCCATTGATTGGTCCCTCACTGTGGTGGTCATCGAGTTCTGGCTTGTTTTTTTGTCAGGCTAAGATTACCTGACGCTTGTTGTTGTTTTCGAGAGGGATATCTTCAGGCAGTGCGCTCGAGAGATCCCCTCTTCTGTTATTCGCTTTCTCTCTACTATTATTACTATTATTGTCTCTGCAAACGCGCGGATCCTCTGCGGTCCAGCACACTCCATTGACATCCCGTTTGAGCTTGGCACAACTCTTCTATATTTACAAACAGTAATGATTGTTTTTAAGTGGCGTCAAAATAAAAGCCAGACAACCCGCAGCACAGCGCGCCTACGACACACTTCAACAGGCAATCAAACGGGTTGCGGGCCACAGGGAAACAGGCTGCCGCAAACGAGACGCGGCAGCCCGAACTTTAATTATCCTGGTGCCCGTAGACCTGCTGCCCATCGACAAAGGTCTGCTCAACGCGCACGGTACTTATCCGCTGGGGCGGGATGGCAAAGAGATCCTCGGACAGAATCACAAGGTCCGCCAGCTTGCCGACGCTCAGGCTGCCGGTCACATTTTCCTGATGCATCGACCACGCCGAATTGATGGTGTAGGCCTTGAGCATGGTATCCAGACTTACCCGCTCCGAATGATTCAACACATCGAGCTGGGCCAGCCCATCCTCAGAAAGATCGTCATTGGCCTGCCAGTCCTGGCGCAGTACGGCCACTTCGATGGCGTCCAGGGGGTTAAGTGAGCTGACGCTCCAGTCACTGCCGCCCACCACCGTGGCGCCCGTATCGACAATGCTGGCGATGGGGTACATACGATGGACCCTGTCTATGCCAACGACGGGCAGGTTTAAATTGATAATCCATTCATCGGGCAGGGCCCACAGCGCCTGAAAATTTGCCACGGCACCCAGCTCAGCGAATCGGTGATGATCATCCTGATGAATAAGTTGTAGGTGAGAAACATGGTGGCGGAGGTCCTTTCGCCCATGGGTCTGCTGAGCAAACTCCAGCGCATCCAATATAGACCGCACACCCCCGTCACCCAGCGCATGGGTGTACACCTGAACGTCCTGCTCAACCAGATTGGCCACTATCTGATTGAGTTCCTCCTGGGTATAGGTGAGCTCGCCACGGTATCCGGGAATCGTGAGGTATGGGGCGACCAAAGCCGCCGTCTCCCCTTCCAGCACACCGTCTATGAACAGCTTTACTGCGGCCAGCTGGAATCGGCCCAAACTCAGGCTGGCCCGGTCCCGCAAGTGGCGTTCATAAACCTCAGGCGTGTCCTGGGTGAACAGTTCACCATGCCCATAGGCGAGCGCGGCACGCACTCGAAGCGTCAACAGCCCCTGTTCCTCCAACGCGCGAAACATGGCGATATCGGTAGCGCCCACCCAGGCATCGAAAACGCTGGTGAGACCAAATTTGTTCATCTCGTGAATGGCAGCCCGCATGGTCGCCAGGCGGTCCTCTTCAGTGATCGTCGGGATGTGCCGCTCAACCAGCCCCATCGCCGACTCCCGAAGGGTGCCGCTGGGCGCGCCTGCCTCATCCCGCTCAATCAGGCCCGCTGGCGGGTCCTCGGTCTCCCGGGTTATCTGGGCCAGCTGCAAACCCCGGGAATTGACGGCGACGGAGTGCCCATCTGAGGCGCGCAGTAACACGGGCACATCGCTGCTGATGCTGTTCAACCAGTCCACTGTAGGCCCAGCCTGACCGAACAGACCCAGGTTTAGGCCCTCTGCCACCAACCACTGCTGCCGCAATTGCGCCTGGCAGCTTTGCAAAATCGCCTCTACCGCGGAGATATCGGGCGCAGCAGCAAGATCACAGCCCGTGATACTCCGCCCCCCCATGAACGTATGCAGGTGTGCATCATGGAATCCCGGCAGGACCATCTTGCCTGTGGTGTCGATCACCCGGGTATCGGGCGTCTGATACGCCTTGGCCTCCTCGGCAGAGCCCACAAAAACAATGTTCTCACCCGCCACCACAAGCGCCTCGACTCGGGGCGCCAAGGGGTCAGCAGTGTAGATATGACCACCCAAGAAAATCAGGTCGGCCGCCGTGGCGGGCGCCGCCATGACCGCAGCGGAAACCGTGGGCACCAGCGCCACAACAACCGCTTTCAGAATCTGTTTCATAGTAAACACCATCCTATTTTACGTATCTTACTGACCATCCCAGATTCCACCCTGACGCTGGGGTTCGACCTATCCTTAACGACGCAGGGTTGACACCTCCATTGCCAATCCCAGGACCTGTTCCCGGCAGGGCCAGCCCTGCCCAGTCCCCCAGCCTCTGTACAGCCAGCGCCTGCGGGTGTCTGGACGACAGGCGACCAGGGCAGCCTGGACTGGGCTCTCACCCGGAAATCTCAATCGCCAGCTGGTCCTCCTCGACCGCATCACCCTCAGCAATATGGACGGCTGCTACCTGTCCCGACCGGGGCGCCACATAAGGCACCTCCATCTTCATCACTTCCAGAATAAAGAGCGTATCACCCTGCTCGACAGGATCTCCCGCCCTGACCAGCAGCTTCCAGACTGATCCGCCGGTCTCCAGTTCAACTCGCGTCATCGGCGCTCTCCTGTCTCACGTTCATGGCCGGACCGAAAAACCCGACGGTCCCAACAGCGATGGCAGGAGCGGCTGCACGCGATCCAACCAGCGACACAGCTCGGGTCGTGTCTGACGGGGGTCGATCAGGTCATGCACGCCCAAGGCCTCAGCCCGAGGGAAGGGCGACTGCTTGGCCGCCAGCTGTTCTTCGAGCTCGCGGCGGCGTGCGTCCGGGTCAGGGGCCGCCTCGATTTCCCTGCGGAATGCCACGGCGACACCGCCCTCCACAGGCAGCGGGCCACTTTCAGCTGATGGCCAGGCAAGCACATAGCCCTCCGGCCCGTAGTGCGCAGCCTGAGCCACGCCAAAAGAGCGACGAATCATCACCGATGCCCAGGGCACTGTGGTCATGGCTGCCGTGAGGACCGCGGCAGCACCGTGACGGATAGTCGCCTCCCGCTCCGCCTGGCTGCCGATCATGAAGCCCGGCTCATCAACAAGACTGACGATCGGCAAGCTGAAGGTCTCGCATAATTCCATGAAGCGACGGGCTTTTTGGGCCCCGTCAGCGGTCATAGACCCGGCCAGAAACTTGCAGTCATTGGCCCAGACACCGACCGTCTGTCCATTGAGGCGGGCGAGGCCCGTAATTTGTGAGCGACCATAACCACGACCCATTTCAAAAAAACTGTCGGTATCAAGCACCGAAGCAATGATCGACCGCATTTCAAAAGCTTGCCGGCGGTTGCGTGGCACGACTTCAAGCAGGTTTTGGTCGCACCGATCCGCGGGGTCGGAACAGCTTTGGACCGGCGCAAGCTCGTAAATATTGCCCGGCATATAAGCGAGAAAGCGTCGAATCTCGGCGATGCACGCCGCTTCATCCTCAGCCCCGTTATCAACGGTGCCATTCTTGGTGTGAACCCGCCAGCCTCCAAGCTCGTCTTTGGTCTTCTTCTCGCCCATCGCCCGCTCTACGACGGCGGGACCGGCGGTCAGGATCTGGGCAGTGCGCTTGGACATGACGGAGAAATGGGATGCCACCAGCCGCCCCGCGGGCAATCCGGCCACGGCGCCCAGTGCGGCACTCGCCACCGGCACGGTCGCCAGGGCCCGGGCCACAGAACGAAACCGGGCCGGCGTATTGACCGGGCCGGGCAGGCTGGCGCCCTTGCCTCCGGTACCGCCCACACTGCCGCCGGACCCCTCGTGCAGGCGCACCAGAGGCAATCGGTACTGCACTGCCAATTCCTCGGCATACACACTTTTGCGCAGTCCCGCAGGCGAGGGTGAACCACCGCGCAGGGTGAAATCTTCGCCGCCCACAACAATCCTGCGACCAGCTACCTTGCCAAACCCCAAAACAAAGTTCGCTGGATCAAAGCCAACCAGATTGCCGTCAGCGTCATGGTGGGGCGCCCCTGCCGCGGGACCCACCTCCTCAAAGCTATCCGGATCCAAGAGGTGCTCAATGCGCTCGCGAACCGTGAGACGGTTCTGACTGTGCTGTTTGGCTATCGCGTCGGCACCACCCTGACCCAGGGCAAGTTCCCGACGACGCTGGATTTCCTCGGTTTCTACTTCCCAGCTCATCGCAGTGTCCGACCTTATGCTATTACGACTGGAGCTTATCTCACATAGTGACTGAAGTGGTGGGTATTCGGCCCGCCAGGCAAGCTCTTCCCCAGCTCAGGATCGTGTGGCAAATCACGCACGAGACGACCACGACCTCGCTGGAGTCAAGCGGGTTATTATGTGTACATTGCGGCGATGGCAGGGCGGCGGATTGTCGTTGCCTCCAGACAATACAGCGCGCTCGCCGAACACAGGTAGAAGTAAAATTTGACGGAACAAAATCAACACCAGACGCTGTTGCGCCAGCTGCCCGGCATCAGCACCCTCCTCGAAACCATGGCCTCGGACGTGGCGAGCTGGGGCCACGCCGAGGTGACGAGGGCTTTGCGCGACCATCTGGCGGCCTTACGGCAGCACATCCTCGCGGGTGACCGTCCCGATATGGCGGCCGGAGACATCCGGGCCGCCGTGCTGCAGACACTCAACCGGCGCGCTTCGGCTTCCTTAATCCGGGTTTTCAATCTCTCGGGGATTGTTCTGCACAGCAACCTGGGCAGGGCCAACCTGTCACCCGACGCCGTTGCCGCCGTGGCTGACGTCGCCTCCGGGGCCAGCAACCTTGAATTCGATCTGGCTACGGGTAAGCGGGGTGATCGGGAATCGCATATTGAAGCCATGATCTGCGAGCTAACCGGCGCTGAGGCCGCTACGGCGGTGAACAACAACGCAGCCGCCGTGCTGCTCGCACTGAATAGCCTGGCAATGGGTCGTAAGGTGCTGGTCTCCAGGGGTGAACTCGTTGAAATCGGTGGCTCTTTTCGAATACCCGACATTATGGCCCGTGCGGGTTGCTCACTGATCGAAGTGGGAACCACCAACCGAACCCACCGGACAGATTATGAGGCCGGGGGCGATGACGCAGCGCTGATTATGAAAGTGCATACGAGCAATTATCGTATCGAGGGCTTCACCACCTGCCCTGCCGAGAGCGAGCTGGCGCAGGTCGCCTCCAACCGGGGCATCCCCTTTATGATTGACCTTGGCAGTGGCAATCTCATCGACTTCCGGAGTCTCGGTTTACCCCACGAACCCACGGTGGCCGATGCCATCAGCAACGGTGCCGATCTCGTCACTTTCAGCGGGGACAAACTGCTGGGCGGCCCCCAGGCTGGCCTGGTGGCTGGGCGGGCCGAACTCATCGCCCAGCTTAAGGCCAACCCTCTCAAACGCGCCCTGCGAATGGATAAGATGACGCTGGCGGCACTGGCAGAGACCCTGAAGCTGTACCGACATCCCGAGGGTCTGCAAAAGGCCCTACCTACGCTGCGCCTGATTATGCGGGATGAGCATGAAATCCATACCCTTGCCGAATCCCTGCGCCCGGCCTTCGAAGCTGCGCTGGGTGCAACGTACCGGGTGGCTATCGAGACGACCCTCAGCCAGATTGGCAGTGGCTCACTGCCGATAGAAACGCTGCCCAGTAGCGCCATTACGCTGCGGCCCCTGTCGGGGGACGACCGGGACCTTCGCCTGCTGGGCGACGCACTGCGACGGCTGCCACGTCCGGTTCTGGGTCGCATGCACCAGGGCGCCCTGTGGCTCGATCTGCGCTGCCTTGAACAGGGGGAGGTAAGCCAACTCATTGCTCAGCTCAGCGAGCTGGCGCTTTGATCGTCGCGACCGCCGGCCACGTCGATCACGGCAAGACGGCCCTCGTCCGCGCACTCACGGGCATTGAAACCGACACCCTGGATGAAGAAATCCAACGCGGACTCTCGATCAACCTGGGCTATGCCTATCTGCCCGCGACCCAGACTGCCAATGCGCAACACGAAGCCATTGGCTTTATCGATGTGCCGGGCCATCGACGCTTTATCAACACCATGATTTCGGGCATCAGCGGCATTGATATGGGCCTGCTGGTCGTTGCCGCAGACGACGGTCCCATGCCCCAGACGGCAGAGCATATCGACGTCCTTGATATTCTCGGCGTTACCCGCCTCGTCGTGGTGATCAGTAAGATCGACCGGGTGGAGCCCGGCCGGGTTGCCCAGGTGCGCGAGCAACTTGACGAACTCATCGCCAACAGGCGATGGCCGGAACACGCAACCTTTACGGTATCCAGCCTCTCGGGCCTCGGCCTCGATGCGCTGCAGGGGTATTTGCTGTCCAACGCCAGCAGTCGCCGCAGGCAGGCCGGTGCAGAGGGGTTTCGGCTGTCAATCGATCGGAGTTTTAACGTGAACGGGGTGGGACTGGTCGTCACCGGGACAGCCAGTGCCGGCAGGGTCCGTAAAGGGGATCGGCTGCAACTGGTGCCAGAAGGAAAAGAAGTCCGCATTCGGCATCTTCGCGCCAACAATCAAGACGTCGAAACCGCTGAGGCCGGACAGCGGGTTGCTCTGGGCCTGTCGGGGAAAGTCTCCCTGACCGACATGACACGGGGCCACTGGCTGGTGGCTCCCGGAGGGCTGGCGCCAACAACACGCCTGGACGTTCGCATCAGGTTACTGGCCAACGCTCCCTTCTCGCTCAAACACATGGCGCCCGTGAAATGCTATCTCGGGGCGAATCGGTGTGCGGCGCGGCTCGCAATCATCGCGGCAACAGCGAGCCGGGTCGAACCGGGTGGCACCTGCCTTGCCCAACTTCTACTGGAATCCCCCGTGAGCGCCGTATGGGGCGAGCGCTTCCTCATTCGGGACCACGCCGAAACGCTGATCCTGGGTGGGGGAAGTGTCCTGGATCCGCAGGGGCCTAAATTTGGTAAATCCAGGCCAAACCGCGTGCAGTGGCTTCATGCCCTGGAGATTCCAGACGCTGATTTGGCGATGGCCACGCTGCTTCAGGGGGAACGAGCCCTGAATATGAGCCGGTTTTGGCGCATTCGAAATTTCAGTGTCATACCCGACACCGCCGCACTACCCGAGGATGTCCGGGTCTTCGAGCGGGAGGGCAACCGCTGGGGGGTACGTCAGTCAGTTTGGAGCTCTGTCGCCAGTTGGCTGCAGCAGCACATCGAACAGTGGCACAGGGATCATCCCCAACTGCCGGGAAGAAAAAGGGCTGATTTGCAGGTTGAACTCGACGCAACCTTCGATCCAAACCTTGGCATGGCCGTTCTGGAAAGCCAGCTACGACAGGGTCATTTCACCCTTCGCGATGGGCATGTCAGCCGTAAAGGCTTTCAACCCGCCAAGTCGCAGCAAGCACTGGACCAGTGGCAGCAACTCAAAACATGCCTGGAAAAGAGTGGGCCAACACCACCTTTGTTGTCTGATTTGCTGAAACAGACCGGGATACCCGAGGGTGCGGCGCTTGAAGCGCTCCGTATTGGTATGGGCCAGGGCCAGCTACACCGCTTGAACGGCAATCGGTACGCACTACCGCAGCAACTCGCCGCGTATTACCAATGCCTGACTGAGGCCGACACTGCGGATGAAGCGATCACCGTAGGAAATATGAAAAAACGCTTCGACTCTGGCCGCAACCTTACCGTGGAAGTGCTGGAATATTTTGATGCACTCCGACTTACCCGCCGGGAAGGCAATGTCCGCAAACTTCTCGACCGTGCTAATGTTGCGCAGCTTTTGGGTGCCGGGGGCTAGTGCAAGGGAAGAGCGACATCCCCGGTGGGATGCCTGGTCTTCAAAACCAGTGAGGGGCTGACAAAGCGCCTGGTGGGTTCGACTCCTACCTCTTCCGCCAAACACTTATCAGTGTCCATCAAACCCACTTCACCGGATAACCACTAGCCGCCCCGAGGACAGTACCGTGTGTTATGGGTGTGTCGCCTTTAAGCATATTTTTGGCGGCTAATGCCTAACAGCGGTGCACAATAACAAGGACAATGTCTCAAGATGCGGTATGGCCCTTCTCGCTAGACGGCAAGCGTCATAAAAACAAAGCCCATCACCAGCAGAGACTGGTGATCAACCCAAGTTGATCTTTTCGCGTCAAATTGAAGGGATTATTGTAATTTTCGTATCCAAACATTTAAGAATGTGTTTAAGATGGGCTAGACAGC
>CALKDK010000029.1 GCA_938084055.1 uncultured Luminiphilus sp. | reverse complement strand
GGTTGGGCTTGGAAGTTTAACTACTGTACGTATATTCAGTGTTTTTGTGCTCAGATGCAACCCAGTTTACCCCTGCAGAAGCGACTGAAAAGCATCGCGTGGGTACACATGTCGCGATTCACGACAGATTGGCAGCGCGACTGGCGCGCGGGAACGTCGGAGCAAAGGAAACAGCAGCATGGATCGCCACCCGGGACCATTGGCCGTAGAATGCAGGATTCCAGAGCGACCACCCGAAGCCGACTGAATCGAGATTGTGCCAGACAGCCCCTCCCACACTCCTATGATGCAACAGTATCTCGCTATCAAGCGGGAGCATCCCGGTGAATTGCTGTTTTATCGTATGGGAGACTTTTACGAATTGTTCTATTCCGACGCCGAGGTGGCGGCGGAGGTCCTGGACATAACGCTCACCGCACGTGGAAAATCGGCGGGCGCCCCCATCCCGATGGCAGGCGTACCTTTTCACGCCGCGGAAAGTTATCTGGCGCGTTTGGTCAGGGCTGGCTATGCCGTTGCTATCGCCGAGCAAATAGGCGACCCCGCGACCAGCAAAGGACCGGTAGAACGACAGGTAGCGAGGATTGTCACTCCGGGCACGCTCACCGATGAGTCGCTGCTGGATGCCCGAAACGACGCCCTGCTGCTCGCCATGTTCAGCCAGCGAGGGCGCACCGGGCTGGCCTGGGTCGATATCTCCAGTGGCCGGTTCATGGTAACTGAAGTCGATGGCAGTGAAGCGGTGCGTGCTGAGCTCGAGCGCCTGACACCCGCTGAAGTTCTCGTAGCGGACGGCAGCATTCACGAGGAACTCGCGGGCCGATCGGGCGTACGCTTACAACCACCCTGGCATTTTGACGTGGCAGCAGCGCGGCGGGCGCTCAACGGCCAATTCCAGACTCAGGACCTGCGGGGATTTGGCTGCGAGGAGCTTGAGCTGGCCATTGCTGCTGCCGGTTGCCTGCTCGACTACCTGAAAGAAACCCAGCGCAGCCAGCTGCCCCACATACGGGGGATGCGGGCAGAGACCCCGTCCGACAGCGTACTGCTCGACGCAGCAACGCGGAGGAATCTGGAGATCGACCGCAACCTTCAGGGCGGCGAGGACAATACCCTGTTCTCAGTTTTCCAAACCACGATCACAGCCATGGGAACCCGGCACCTCCGCCGCTGGCTGCATCGACCCGTCGGCGCCCCTGCTGAGCTTGCTGCCCGTCAGGGTGCCGTCAACTTCCTGCTCGATGCTTATCGCTTTGAATCCGTTCGAGAGCGGCTCAAGTCGGTGGGCGATGTTGAGCGCATCCTCGCCCGGGTGGCGCTGGGTTCTGCACGGCCCCGCGACCTGACTCGACTCTGTGACAGCTTGGCAACGCTGCCACAGTTGCGCAGTGCCCTGGCAGATGAGGACAACCCCGGAGACGGGCGCATCCATCATATTGCACATCAGCTGGGGGATTTCCCCAAGCTGGTGGCACTTTTAAGCGGCGCCCTGGTCGAAAACCCACCGGTGGTCGTTCGCGATGGCGGCGTCATTGCCGACGGCTACGACGCCGAATTGGATGAATTACGCAACATCTCCCGTAATGCCAGTGAGTACCTTCTGGACATTGAAGCCCGGGAGCGTGAGGCAACGGGACTGAGCACGCTCAAAGTAGGCTACAACCGCGTCCACGGTTACTACATAGAGATTTCAAAAAGTCAGTCAGACAAGGCTCCGGATACCTACGTGCGCCGGCAGACGCTGAAAAACGCCGAACGCTTCATTACGCCGGAACTCAAGACCTTTGAAGATAAAGCGCTGTCTGCGCGCTCACGGGCCCTCTCCAGGGAGCGTGCCCTGTACGACCAGTTGGTGGGGCAGCTTCGCGAGCACCTCGCCGCTCTCCAGGACTCGGCCAGCGCCCTTTGTGATATCGATGTCCTTGCCTGTTTTGCAGAGAGAGCCCTGACCCTCAACCTGGTCTGCCCTGAGTTCACAGAGGGCGCACTATTGGAAATCGAGGCCGGCCGACATCCGGTGGTCGAGCAGGTACTGGAGACGCCGTTTATTGCCAACAGCGTTCGGTTGGACAGCCAGCGCCGCATGTTGCTGATCACTGGGCCGAATATGGGTGGCAAATCCACCTACATGCGGCAAACAGCACTGATTGCACTGCTCGCCCACGTGGGTGCTTTTGTGCCTGCGAAGCGCGTCGAGATGTCTCCACTTGATCGCATTTTTACCCGCATTGGTTCATCTGACGATCTCGCCAGCGGTCGGTCTACCTTCATGGTCGAAATGACCGAGACAGCCAACATCCTGCACAATGCGAGCCCCCAAAGCCTGGTGCTGATGGATGAGGTAGGTCGCGGCACCAGCACCTTTGACGGCCTCAGCCTCGCCTGGGCTGCGGCGGTGGCCCTGGCAACGCAGGTGCGGGCCTTTACCCTGTTTGCAACCCACTACTTCGAGCTCACCCACCTACCTGAACATTACCCGGGGATGGCCAATGTGCATCTCGATGCGACTGAGCACGAGGACCACGTTGTGTTCATGCACAACATTCAGGAGGGTCCTGCCAACAGGAGCTTTGGACTCCAGGTGGCGAAGCTGGCGGGGGTACCCGATGGCGTTCTGGCCCTCGCGAAGGAGAAACTGGCCCAACTTGAGACGGGCAAGCTGCATATTGAGGCAACCCCAGCGCCGGCGCAAAATGATCTATTCAGCGAGCCGTCAAACCACCCGGTGCTGGCAGCACTGCGAGACCTTGATCCAGACCAGCTGACACCCCGGGCGGCGCTCGATTTGCTCTATGAGCTGCACAAACAGTTCTAACGCTTGTATTTCCAAACGCACTGCAAGAGCGGTATCCTTTCGCCGGACCAAAAGGAGACAAACAAGCATGACCTTTGTTGTTGGCGAAGACTGTATTAATTGCAAGCATACCGATTGTGTCGAGGTGTGCCCGGTAGACTGCTTCTACGAGGGTCCCAACTTTCTGGTCATCCACCCTGACGAATGCATAGATTGTGCGCTCTGCGAACCGGAGTGCCCCATCGACGCTATTTACTCTGAAGATGAATTACCTGCTGGCCAGGAACAGTTTCTTGAGCTCAACGCTGAGCTAGCGGACATCTGGCCCAATATCACAGAGAAAAAGCCGCCCATGGACGATGCCGAGGCCTGGACCGGCAAGCCCGACAAGCTGCCTCTACTGCAGCGCTGATCTCCAGCACGCCGTTGGCGCCTGACCACAGGTTGGATGGATGTAGCGGCGGGTTTAGTGCCGGAGGCCGGGGTCGCGCCCGCGCGCCCAGGCCTTGATCCTGCGGAGGTGTAACTACGGTGCTACCGTCGTGGCAGTAATCTGAGCGGATCGACGGGCTGGCCCTGGCGACGAATCTCGAAATGGAGCTTGACGGTATCCGTGCCACTACTGCCCATGCGCGCGATTTGCTGCCGTGCCGACACGTAGGAACCTTCCGTCACCAGCATGGCATCGTTGTGACCATAGGCGCTGAGGAATTGCTCATTGTGCTTCACGATCAGTAACACACCGTAACCCTTCACCCCGGTGCCTGCGTAAACGACAACACCCGGTGCCGTCGCATAGACGGGGTCCCCCCGCTTACCGGCAATGTCAATTCCCTTGTGCAAGACATTGGAATAGGCCCGCTCAACGCCTCCTTCACCGGGCCACAACCAGCGACTCACGGGGCCCAGCGCAATGGTCGATGGCGGAGTGGGTTTTGCGGTTGCGCTTGAAGCCGGGGTCTCTACCGTCTGCTTGGAGGTCGCTGCCGAGGACGACGCTGGTTTGGGTTTGGGTGTGGACTTGGGGTTCGGTGCGGGCTTGGGTGTAGATTCGGGTGTGGGTTTAGCTGCGGCTTCAGGTCTGGCAACGGCTGGTGATGCTGTCGCTTGGGTCTGTGGGCTGGTCTTGGGCTCGGCTGGGGATGGCTCACCAACCAAGGCATCCGGTACGGTCTCAAGGACCTGCCCAGGGTAAATTGTATAGGGCTCCGTGATGCCATTTGCCCCAGCGAGCCCTCGATAATCGGCACCTAAACGAAATGCAATTGAGTAAAGGGTATCGCCCTTTTCCACGGTGTAAGGCCTCCCCGGGAGCAATCCGGGCCGATAGTCAGAGGCCTCGGCGAGAACCGGTGGGTGCTCCTCAGCGCCCTTGACAGTCCTGGCGGCCTCCCGGGTCTCAATGGGCGCAGGTGGGGTATCGGCACAGCCCAACAACGTCAGGACGCCGATCGTTGACAGGAACCACCCTCGACAGCCCGCCGTGCTAAGCATTGCCGCCACGTTCTGCCCCGCGTGTTCGTTTCGCAATTATCTGCAAGCAGCCCACGAGGGCTGCACCGAGGGCCGTACTTAGCAGGCAAGCCAACCACTGGCTGTCACCCGACAACAATTCATACTGGGCGGGGGACACGGGCAGGGTTTGTAAAATTCGGATAGCACCACTTGGTTCGGCTACCGTTTTGGTTGCCTGCTGCCAGGGCCAGAGAATGACCAGAGAGCCCAACAAAAAGCCAATCAACAGAGACAGGGTTGCCTGACGTGCCCGATCCAGTACCCAGACCAGTAGCCGGCTAAAAGCCAGCAGCCCCGTGAAACAGCCCAGGCCAAAGACCAGTAGCGCCGCGAAATCGCGAGCCACCACAGCGGTAATAACGGCACTGTACATGCCGAGGAGCACGAGAATAAAGCTGCCCGAAATCCCGGGCAGGATCATGGCGCAGATACCGATCATACCGGCCAGAAAAAAACCCCACAGGGTATGTGGAAATGCCATACCGGGGCCAAGCCCCACCACCAGCATCAGCGCGATACCGGCGACCAAAAATCCAAGGTTTTTCAGGGTAAGTTCGCCCAATTCGTCACGTAACAGGAACAGGCTTGAAGCCAGGACGAGTCCGCAGAAAAAAGACCAGACCAGCAGGGCATGGTTGTCGAGAAGAATTTTGAGCACGCCCGCCAAACCAAGGATGGCGGTGCCAATACCCAGGAGCAGTGGCAGCAGGAACGCACCGTCTATGTGCAGCCAAAACCGACGCCACTGGCCCCGACGCAAAAGCAGCAGGGACTCGCCATCGCAGGCCGCGATGGCAGCGAGCAGCCGGGGGTAAATGCCCGAAATGAGGGCAACGGTGCCACCGGACACCCCCGGGACCAGATCTGCCATCCCCATGGCGAGGCCGCGCAAAAAAACACCCGGCGCGGAGAGTCGGCTCACCGCTGGACGCCCGGCAGCATCGGCACAAATTTTACTGCCTCGATAACCTCGGTTTCTGAACCGGTTTCGGTACGAGTGACAACCAGCAACTCCTGTTCCCGATCTCCCACCGGCAGTATAAGCCGCCCCCCAACCACGAGCTGTTCAAGCAGCACGGGGGGAACCTGCTCGGGAGCGGCGGCCGAGAGAATGACATCGAAGGGCCCTTTGTCAGGCCAGCCCGCGAGACCATCGGCGAGGCGGAGTTGAACGTTGCGCAGTCGCAGTTCCCTGAAGCGTTTGCGCGAGCGATCAGCCAGCCCCTTTATCCGCTCCATGGCAAAGACCTCTCCCACAAGCTGGGAGAGGATCGCCGTTTGATAACCCGAACCACTGCCAATTTCGAGTACCTTGCCCGGGATTCCCTGTGCCAGGACCAACTCCGTCATCCTTGCCACAATGTAAGGCTGCGAGAGGGTCTGGTTCCATCCGATAGGTAGGGCTGTATCCTCATAGGCCCGATGGGCGAGGGCTTCGTCAATGAAAATATGTCGCGGGGTGTCGCGGACTGCATCGAGGACCGCGAGGGACGTTATGCCCTGCTCCACCAACCGTTGAATCAGGCGCTGCCGCGTACGCATGGACGTCATGCCAATTCCCTGGCGATCCATACCTCAGGACCCTGGGTCTTGCCCATGGGACAAGAGCACGACCGCATGACAGGCAATACCCTCACCCCGACCGATATAACCCAGCGCCTCGGTGGTCGTTGCCTTTACATTGACCGCCATATAGGCGGCGCGGAGATCGCTGGCAATATGGGCACGCATCGCATCGGTATGGGGTGAAATTTTTGGCATCTGTGCAACGACCGTCAGATCAACATTAGCCACAAGCCAGTCGTGCTGCTCGAGTAACACCCTGACCTGACGCAACAAGCTCCGGCTATCTACACCGGCAAGGCGGGGGTCGGTGTCCGGAAAATGCCGGCCGATATCACCCAGCGCCGCAGCCCCCAGCAAGGCATCACACAACGCGTGTATCACCACATCCCCATCCGAATGGGCAACCAAGCCCCGATCGTGGATTATCCGCTCTCCTCCCAGAATGACGTGATCGCCGGGGCCGAAGGCGTGGACATCAAAACCGTGTCCAATCCTGATCATAGTCGTGCTGCCACTGTGGTCTTCAAATAGTACTCCGCAATAGGCAAATCATCGGGTACGGTCACCTTGAAATTACGGGATGACCCCTCAACGATCTGCACCTCATAACCCGCCTGTTCCATAGCACTGGCCTCATCGGTCGCTATAAGCCCCTGCTGCTGCATCTGCTCCAGCGCCGCGCAAAGTTCGGCCCAACGAAAAATCTGTGGTGTCTGGGCGCGCCACAGTGTAGTTCTGTCCAGGGTTGCCACGACGCGACGACCGTCTGCGGTTCGCTTCACCGTATCGGTGATGCGCTGAGCCAGCAAGCCACCGCAACCACTAGCCAGGACTGCGTCGATCAATCGTCTCATGTCTTCCGGCGGCAGGCAGGGGCGGGCTGCGTCATGGACCAGCACCCAGTCATCTGCCCCCGCCACGTCGGACAAGCTCCTGAGTCCGGACAGCACCGAGTCGGCGCGCTCCAGACCGCCGGCCACCGTGGCAACGCGGGGGTCCCTGAGGCTGGCCACCTCGTCTGCACGTCGATCAGTAGGGTCGAGCACCACAACCAACCTGCGCAGCTCGGAACAGGCCAGCAGTGCCTGCAGGGCGTGCTCAAGCAATGGGCTTCCTGCAACCCTCAGATATTGCTTGGGCACCTCCGTTGCCATGCGTCGACCCGAGCCCGCGGCTGGCACAACGCCCCAAAGATTGCTCATGGCTGCTGTCCGCCCTTTTTCCCAGTTTCTTCAACAAACTGGAAGTAGTACTCATCTTCCTTCACCAAACCCAGTTCTTCTCGAGCGTGCTGCTCGACAGCGCGGTGACCATTCTGAAGCTCCAAAACCTGCCGGGTCAGCACATCATTACGGGCTTTGAGTTCGGCATTGCGCTGTTCTTCAACGGCAATTTTTTCCCGTAAACGAACCCCCTCTGCAATACCTCCCTCAGCAAACCAAAGCCGGTACTGCAGGATCAAGACCAGCGCCAGGAGGACAGCCAGCAGGATTCGCACGGTCGCTACCCCCGACTGAACTCAGCACGACCCCGGTAAGGCGCCGTAGGGCCCAGGGCCGCTTCAATACGCAGCAGCCGGTTGTATTTTGCTACCCGATCTGAGCGACACAGGGATCCGGTTTTAATCTGGCCGGCACCGGTTCCGACGGCAAGGTCCGCGATTGTGGCATCCTCGGTCTCCCCCGATCGATGTGAGATCACAGCGCTGTAACCCGCTGAGCGGGCCATGGCTATGGCATCCAGCGTCTCGGACAGAGACCCGATCTGGTTAAATTTGATGAGGATTGAATTGGCAATTCCCTCCCGAATACCACGGTCGAGAATCTCAGTATTGGTGACGAACAAGTCATCGCCAACCAGTTGAACACGCTCTCCCAGCTTCTGGGTCAGGATGGCCCATCCCTCCCAGTCCGATTCATCCAGGCCATCCTCGATGGATATGATCGGGTGCTGATCGCAGAGATCGCCCAGATAATCGGCAAACTCGCCACTACTGAAGCTTCGACCCTCGCCGCGCAGGTCATAGACGCCGTTACGGTAAAATTCCGATGCCGCACAATCGAGGGCCAGTGTGATGTCGTCACCGAGGATATAACCCGCCGCCCCAACCGCCTCACCAATCACATCGAGCGCCGCGGCGTTGGAAGGCAGATCCGGTGCAAATCCACCCTCATCACCGACCGCTGTCGACAGACCCCGCCCAGACAGCACTTTCTTGAGGTGGTGAAAAATTTCGGCACCCATGCGCAGGGCATCGGCGAAGGTCTTTGCCGACACAGGCTGGATCATGAATTCCTGTATATCAACGTTGTTGTCGGCATGTTCGCCGCCGTTGATGATATTCATCATGGGCACGGGCATGGTCATCTGGGTATTGCCCGACAGGTTGGCAATGTGTTGGTACAGCGGGACACCGCTGGACTTGGCAGCAGCTTTGGCTACCGCCAGTGATACCGCCAATATCGCATTGGCGCCGAACTGGCCCTTATTATCCGTGCCGTCAGCAGCAATCATGCGCTCGTCGATGCCCCGCTGATCGCCGGCATCGTGTTGCAGCAGCAGATCCCGTAGCGGTCCATTTACGTTGGCCACGGCCGTGCGAACACCTTTACCGAGGTAACGCCCCGGGTCGCCGTCGCGTAATTCAAGCGCTTCGCGGCTACCCGTGCTGGCCCCCGAAGGCGCATAGGCAGTCCCCGTAATATCGTTGTCGAGGGTCACCTCAGCCATTACGGTGGGATTGCCGCGCGAGTCCAGAACCTCAAAGGCGCGCAGGTCGACGATTTCGTTCACGTCACGATCTCCAGTCAGTCTCAGATTATGTCAAGGATCGGCAGTGCCTTGACGGTATTGTCCACCGCTTTGGCCTGCTCGAGGAAAGGTTCCAGAAGGTTCAGCGGCAGGGCACTGGGACCATCGCAAAGGGCCTCATCGGGGTTGGGATGCGCTTCAAGGAATAAACCAGCCAAACCCAGGCCCAGACCCGCACGGGCCAGTGACAGGACCTGTTGGCGGCGGCCACCCGACGCACTGTCTCCGGGGGCGCGACGTTGGAGGGCGTGGGTAACATCAAAAATGAGCGGCAAGCCCCCTGTGACTTCCCGCATTACGTCAAATCCCAACATGTCGACCACTAGATTGTCATAGCCGAAATTACTCCCCCGCTCGCAGACTAAAAGACGATCATTGCCACACTCGCGAAATTTTTCCACAACGTGGGCCATTTGCTCGGGACTCAGGAACTGGGGCTTCTTCACATTGATCACGGCGCCCGTTCTCGCCATTGCCTGCACCAGGTCAGTCTGGCGAGCGAGAAACGCTGGCAGTTGAATAATGTCGCACACTTCTGCTGCCGGCCCCGCCTCTTCCGGCGTATGGACGTCAGTCAGGGTAGCAACGCCCAGCGTCGCCTTAACCGCTGCCAACTGCTCAAGTCCAGCAGCCGAACCGGGTCCGCGATACGAATGCACCGATGAACGATTGGCCTTGTCGTAAGAGGCTTTGAAAACCAGCGGAATATCCAGCCTTTGGCAGACATCCCGATAGTGGCCTGCGACATCTATGGCAAATTGTTCGCTCTCGAGGACATTGATCCCACCGATCAGAACGAAGGGGCGATCATTAGCGAAGGCGATCTCGCCTGTGCTGACCGTAATCGAGCTCCCGGACATATCTCAGCCCACAGCCTTGGCAACGGATTGCCCCTGTGCGTGGCGCAATGCCGCCTGGATATAGCTGGTGAAGAGTGGATGACCACCCCGCGGGCGAGAGGTGAATTCCGGGTGGAACTGGCAAGCCAGAAACCAGGGGTGGGCGGGAAGCTCAACCATCTCAACCAGTTCCCGGTCCTGGGACCACCCACAAACACGCAGGCCGGCGGCCTCTATCTGCGGTACATAATTGTTGTTGATCTCGTAGCGGTGACGGTGGCGTTCACGGATTTCCGCCACACCGTAGACCGTGTGGGCGAGGGTACCCTCCACCAGATGGCAGGTTTGGGCCCCAAGGCGCATCGTGCCACCGAGATCCGAATGCTCGTCCCTGCGCTCGGTTGTACCGTCCGCATCCTGCCATTCCGTAATCAGCGCAACCACCGGGTGGGGGGTATCACGCATCATCTCCGAGGAATGGGCACCTTCGAGGCCACAGACATGCCGGCCGTACTCGACCATGGCCATATGCATGCCGAGACAGATACCGAGAAATGGCACCCCATTTTCCCGGGCATAGCGGACCGCCGTTATCTTTCCCTCTATACCCCGGTCTCCAAAGCCCCCAGGCACAAGAATGGCGTCCAGATGGGTGAGAAGCGCGGTACCCTTGGACTCGATTTCCTCAGAATCGATGTACTCGATTTCAACCTTGGCAAGGGTCTGTAAGCCCGCATGATCAAGCGCTTCGTTGAGGGATTTATAGGCATCCGCCAGATCCACGTACTTGCCGACCATGCCGACCTTGACGGTGCCCTGGGTTTCGCTGAACTCCCGCTCCACCACCTCATCCCATTCGGCTAAATCCGCCGGGGGATACTCGAGGCCGAACTGATCGAGCACGTAGTCGTCAAGGCCATTCGCATTGAGATTTCTTGGTATTTTGTAAATCGAATCCGCATCGAGAAGAGGAATGACCGCGCGGAAATCAACGTTGGTAAACAACGAGATTTTCCGGCGGGCACCTTCATCCACCTCAACGGCGCAGCGACAGAGCAGCACATCGGGCTGCAGGCCGATGGAACGAAGTTCCTTAACCGAGTGCTGGGTGGGTTTCGTTTTTATTTCCCCCGCCGTCGCAATATAGGGGATCAGCGTGAGATGCATGAGCAGCGCGCGCGAGGGCCCTAATTCTAGCTTGAGCTGGCGCACCGCCTCCAAAAAAGGCTGACTCTCGATGTCGCCGGCGGTTCCACCCACCTCGACTACGGCAATGTCAGCGCCATCGGCGCCTTTCAGAACGCGCCTCTTAATTTCATCGGTGACGTGGGGAATGACCTGAACCGTGCCGCCCAGATAATCGCCACGGCGTTCTTTACGCAGGACGGCATCGTAGACGCGGCCCGTAGTGAAGTTATTGCGTTTGGTCATTGTGGTTCGTGTGAAACGCTCGTAATGACCGAGATCCAGGTCCGTCTCCGCGCCATCATCGGTCACGAATACCTCACCGTGCTGGAACGGACTCATCGTACCCGGATCGAGATTTATATAGGGGTCTAGTTTGAGCAGTGTGACCTTCAGGCCACGAGCTTCCAACACTGCCGCGAGCGAAGCCGCGGCGATACCCTTACCCAAGGAAGAAACCACCCCACCAGTAACGAACACATAACGCGTCATGCCGACCACCGTTTCAGGGGCGAACCCCAAGGTTGAAGTCGTCAGTGCCGGGCCCCTCAGGGTTCCCTGCACCTGAACTCAGATGGGAGATCAGTCTATCAGCAAGCCAACTCGCACTCAATTAAAGGGTTCAAAATCAATTGGCCGCCACAGTGGCAGCAGGGTATCTCCCGCACCTGCAGACTGTGCGGCAAGGCCGGCAAGGGGACCAATTACTGGAGCGAAAACAGGTGTGTCACCACAAATCAACACAGGCAGGCGACCTCGCCACCAGGGGGGAATACCGTACTCCTGGCACAGTTTCCCATAATCGCGGCTGCGCGCCCCCAGCGGCGTCAGGTTTTCACCCCGCAAACGATAGCGCAGGGTCAAGGTCTCGCCCGCAGGAATGCCCGGTGAATCGGTCACCTTTATCCAGTTCAAGCTACCCCACTCCCCCTGCTCTGGAAGCCCCGCGGTAACACACCCGGGCAATTTAAATTGGGCCAGATCAGCCCGAGCCAGTGCCACCTTGCCGCGCCAATACCGCAATGCCCAGGGCGGTACTACCAATTCTGGCAGCCTGTCCTCTGCAGCCTCGAGGCACTGCCGGGAAAATTCAGTCAGTCGGACCGCCGCAGGCGCCTGTAGGCCCTCTTCAGACACCCAGTGATGAATGAGGCCGGCCAATTCAGCAGGGCTGTTTGAATCCGTGACTGCCAGTGTCCGTTCACCCAGGGCATTTTCGTTCAATGGCAAGGCTTGCCCTCCCAGCCTGTCCAAAAGCCCGGCCTGAAGATCTGTGCAGCGGGTGACCGCCGTCGCGAACCTCGGCCAACGCGCCTCTAACCCCGGCAGGATTTCAGTTCGCAGGTAGCCACGATCAAATCGAGGATTCTCATTGCTGGGATCAATGACAAATTTCAGGGACTGTCTGCTGGCCCAGTCCCTGATGCCCGCCTGGGTGATTCCCAAAAGCGGCCGGGACAAGGCGCCCCTGCCCAGGACTCGACGTCTTGGCATACCCGCAAGACCCCGTGGCCCGGTGCCACGGAGCAGCCGTTGCAACACGGTCTCCGCCTGGTCGTTGGCGTGGTGTGCCAGCAGGAGCACCTCATCGGCCCCCAGTACCTGCCTGAACACAGCATATCTGGCGCTGCGGGCTGACGCCTCCAAACCCCGCCCCTCATCAAGGGCCACGATGACGCGATGAATGTCGAGATTGATGGCGAGCCGATCACAAACTGTCTGGCAGACCTCTGCCCAGTCGTCAGCTGCGGTCTCCAGTCCGTGGTTGATATGAATCGCCCGAACCGGTGGCCCGCCCCGGGCGCGCCAGAGACTTGCGAGATGCAACAAGGTGACGCTGTCACAACCACCACTGAGCGCGACTACCCAGCCTGCAGCCCCACTGTCCCGCTCAAATTCCGGAGTGACTTGCTCAAAAAGCGATGCTTCGGACAGGGTCAGTTACCGTAGGACATCAGTCTCTGGTAACGCGCCTCCAGCATGACATCCATATCAATGGCACTGAGCCGATCAAGCTGCTCGACCAGATGGGACTTGATCCGGCCAGCCATCTCCACCGGATTTCGGTGTGCCCCCCCCAGGGGTTCAGGAATGGTGGCATCCACGATGCCCAGATCCTCAAGCGTCGATGAGGTCACGCCCATGGCCGAAGCCGCTTCAGGGGCAAACTCGCTGCTCTTCCAGATGATATTGGCACATCCCTCGGGGGAAATGACAAAGTAAGTAGAGTACTGAAGCATCGCCAGGTGATCTCCAACGCCAATACCCAGCGCCCCTCCAGAGGAGCCCTCGCCAATAACAAGACAGACAATGGGGGTCTGAAGCCGGGACATCACCGCCAGGTTGCGGGCTATCGCTTCTGAAATACCCCTCTCTTCAGAATCGATTCCAGGATAAGCGCCAGGGGTGTCAATCAAAGTGACCACCGGCATTTTGAAGCGCTCTGCCATTTCCATTAAACGCAGGGCCTTGCGGTATCCCTCGGGCTTGGGCATACCAAAGTTCCTGTACACCTTATCCTTAACTGCACGCCCTTTTTCCTGACCGATTACCATCACGGGGCGGCCCTCAAGGCGAGCAATCCCTCCGATGATGGCTTTGTCGTCGCCAAAGTGACGATCGCCGTGCAACTCATCGAATTCGCTGAATATCTCTCCGATATAATCAAGGGAATAAGGGCGCAGCGGGTGGCGCGCAACGCGGACGATATCCCAGGCGCTGAGATCAGCGTAGATCTTCTCCGTCAGGGACGTGCTTTTTTCTCGAAGACGCCCTATTTCTTCTCCAAGGTTTAAATCGGCGTCTGTGCCAACATTACTGAGTTCCTCTATTTTGGCCTCAAGCTCGGCTATGGGCTGCTCAAAGTCGAGGTAGTTGGGATTCATAAGTTTCTACCCGCAGGGATGGAAGGCACAGTCTGCTAGTGTACATAAACAAGCCCATGGGACGCTATGATGGCATGTGCCTCGCCTCGCAGCTCATGTATGCTTGGCGCGCGATGAATGACGGCCAATCCAATACATGGAGTGAAACAGACCACCGACTGGTGCTAGCGCCTATGGAGGGCGTGATGGACAGCATCATGCGCGATTTGCTGACGGCAATGGGTGGGTATGACCGATGCGTCACCGAGTTTGTCAGGATTTCGCAAACCACCCTCCCCTCCCGGGTATTCCATCGACTCTGCCCGGAGCTGCACACTGGCGGCAGAACCCCTGCCGGTGTTCCTGTTTTCGTACAACTTCTGGGTAGTGATCCCGCTCTGATGGCCAAAAATGCGCGGGTTGCCGTCAACCTTGGGGCTCAGGGCATCGATCTCAACTTTGGCTGTCCTGCAAAAACCGTCAACAAGTCCCATGGCGGTGCAGTCCTTCTCAAGACGCCCGAAACCCTTCGCAGCGTATGCGCCGCGGTTCGGGACGCGGTGCCGCCACAAGTACCGGTGACCGCAAAGATACGCCTTGGTTTCGATGATGACAGTCAGTTCCCGGTGATTGTAAAAGCGGCGTTGGCCGGGGGTATTTCAGAACTGACGATCCATGCCCGAACCCGGCGACAGGCTTATCGCCCACCGGCCCATTGGTCGCTCCTCGCTGAAGCCACTGACATCGCTGGCACCGAGGGTGTTCCAATCATTGCCAATGGCGAGCTGTGGTCACCGGGAGACGTACTGCGCTGCCGGCGCGTCTCGGGTTGCCGTGACTTCATGCTGGCGAGAGGCGCTCTGTGCCGCCCTGACCTCGGGCGGGCGGTGCGCGCTGCGCTCAGTGGGCGTGTTGCAACTGGTGCCAATGAGGCTGCGCTTAATTGGTCCGACATCCTCCCACTGCTGAGGACTTATCTGCACCGCAACGCGGCGGCCTACGAACCCCGTTATGCCTGCAATCCACTCAAACAGTGGCTGGTTTATCTCCAGTATCATTATCCTCAGGCAGGCGCCCTTTTTGCAAAAGTGAAGCGGTTGCGAGACTTTAACGCTATGGACCGTGCGCTGGTTGCGGAACATGAGCCACTGCACACTGCGGCCTAGCTGCCCAACCACGAAAACGACAGGAACGAATCACACCATGGACACAGCAAATACCGCCCCAACAACAGGCCGAGAGTTCCTGGGTCACCCCGCCGGCCTCTACATCTGTTTTGGTACCGAACTGTGGGAACGGTTCTCTTTTTACGGCATGAAATACCTGCTCCTCTTGTACCTCACCAAATACCACCTGTTTGCCGATGACGCGGGGCTGGCCGTACTGGGCAGCTATACCGCGCTGGTCTATGCGATGCCTGTACTGGGCGGACTCATCGCCGACCGCTATATCGGTATGCGCCGCGCGGTCGTTTATGGCGGTTTACTCCTCGTCGCAGGCCACCTGGGCATGGCCTTTGAGGGAGAGCAGGCCCGTCTTGTGGATGGTAACGTGACCCGAGATGAGGGGGCTCTGCAGGTCTTTTACCTGTCCCTGGCCTTAATTATTATGGGGGTAGGGTTCCTGAAGCCCAATATTTCAACCGTGGTGGGCAAGCTGTACGCGGAAAATGACCCCAGACGCGATGCCGGCTTTACCATCTTTTACATGGGTATCAATATCGGGGCATTCGCCGCCACCCTGTTGTGTGGCTGGCTGGGTGAAGTCTACGGATGGGCCTACGGCTTTGGCGCCGCCGGTATCGGCATGCTGCTGGGGCTTGTCCTATTTCTGTGGGGACAACCGTTCCTGGACGGTCATGGCGAAGCACCTTCCAATAGCGCACTGGCCGAGAAGAAAGGACCCGTGAGCCTGGAGACCCTCATTTACCTCTGCGGCCTGGTGGGTGTCGTTGTAATTTGGCAGATCGTCCAATTCAATGCAGTCGTCGGCACGCTGCTTAACATTGTCGCCCTAGGGACGTTGGGCGGATTGGGTTGGTATATCTTTGCCCGCTGCGACCGCATCCAGCGGGACAGAATGCTGGCCTTGGTCGCACTGATCGTATCGACGGTATTTTTCTGGGCACTGTTTGAGCAGGCTGCAGGCTCCATGACACTGTTCGCTGACCGGGATACCGATAAAAGCCTATTTGGCATTACCCTGACCGCCTCGCAGTTTGGTGCCGCCAACTCCTTCTTTATCTTCACGCTGGCACCCGCCTTCGCCGTGTTGTGGACCTGGCTGGGGCGCAAAAATCTCGAACCCAGTACCCCGGTCAAATTCGCCCTGGGTATCGCTCAAGCAGGACTCGGCTTCGGCGCCCTCGCCTACGGCACGCAGTTCCCAAATGAGGCGGGCTTGATCTCCGCCTGGTGGCTGATACTGGCCTATCTGCTGCACACCACAGGTGAGTTGTGCCTGAGCCCGGTTGGATTGTCCGCGGTCACCAAACTCTCAGTGCCCGGGGTGGTCGGCGTCATGATGGGTGCCTGGTTTCTGGCATCGGCCTACTCTTCCTACGTCGCTGCCCTGCTGGGCACCATGGTGACGGGCGAGGACGGTTTCGCCACCCTGTTCAATCAACTGCTCTGGGCTGGCCTCATTGCCGGGGTGGTAATGTTGATCGCCACCCCGTTTCTGAAACGTCTGACGCATGGGGTTCACTAAAGAGCACGGAACCGGGCGGTACGGCGTGGACCCGGAGCTGGCAATGAGTGCGGGGATGTTTGGCATCATAAAGCCGTATTCAGAAATAACAGATAGCGGCCTTGCGTCCCTGAAGGCATTTGCGCAGTCCTATGATGACTCGATTGTCATGGTGACTCTTATGCATGTGAGATCCTACGGCGCGTATAAAGCCCCTTTGGCTGACAAATGCACAGGTTATGAGGCGGCAGCCCTCTAGACCAATGAAATAGCTCCGACTGCTAATGTATCGTTAGTCGTACGTTAAAATTATTTCGTAAGACGTGAGGATCAGATATGAATACAGCTGTCACAACCACACCCGCGGGCGACATTCTCGCCAACACCCATGAGATGGAATGGCTCGATGTTGGTGGCGGCTCGTACTTCAAAGTGCTGCGCCTATGCGAGAAAACGGGCCAATGGACGCTGTATGTCCGTATGGAGCCAGGGGCCAGCTTTCAGCCACACCGGCACGAGGGGTGGGGCCAATTTTTTATCATGAAGGGTGAGCTGATCTATGACGTCGGTTCTGCTCCGGCCGGCACCTATGGTTTTGAGCCCATCTTTGCGGTGCACCACGACGCGAAATGCGAAGTAGAAACGGAAATGTTGTTTATGGGCGAAGGGGCGGTCACCTACTTCACTCCCGAGGGCGAAATCGACTACGTACAAAATGTTCAAACCCTCAAGGCCGCAGCCGAGGGAACTGCCACACTCGATGTGAGTCCT
>CALKDK010000028.1 GCA_938084055.1 uncultured Luminiphilus sp. | reverse complement strand
TTTATAGCTGGGTAGCGTCCCCAGGGGATGCGCTATCCTGTTGGACGGCGCGGTGGGTGACGTGCCCTACAACCTGAAGACCTCAGGAAAGAACGCGTTATCCCGGATGGGTTGACCCGGTTCTATGGCCACGTGTTCTGGATTCACGGTGGGATCTACGCCTGGACGTGGATCCCACACCACGTCATCTCCCAACCATCGGGTAGAGAGTGCGACACGGTTTTGAGTCGCCGAGGCGTTACCCGGCGCGCCGTGGAGAATCCAGGCTGAAAAGATTAGTGCATCGCCAGGTTCCAGGTCGAAACCAATAATGTCGTAGGCACTGCGCTCTGACTCAATGTCGGGAACCGGCTCCCCTTTTTGCTCAGCGGCCCACTGTCCAGATCGATTGTTTTCTCCGCCAAATACTTCAGGAAGGTAATACACGTTGTTGAGGTGCGAGCCGCGAACAAATTCCAGCGAACTTCCGGCAACCGTGACGGGCGTAAGCGCCAGCCAGATAGAGGCTATCTGTTTGCCTCTGAAGGGCCAGTAGGGAGCATCCTGGTGCCAGGGAGTGACCGCTTCAGTCCTGATCTTTTTGACTAATAAATGATCGAAATAAAAACGAACTGACTGGCTTTGAAGTGCCTGGGCTGCGAGGCGCGCGCAGCCTGACTCGCGAATGAATCGGTGAATCACATCATTGTGTCGCCACAAGTAGCGATCGGTAAACAGTCGGTTCTCCGACCCTCCCGCGTTGACATCATTGACCCAGGGGCTGGGATTATCCAACTGCCGCTCCGCCACGTCGAGTAGCAGGGAGACCCAGTCTGCGTCTACACAGCCCTTCACGTTGACCACGCCATCTTGGGCAAATGCGGTCATTTCGTCATGGGTCAGGCTTCGGTCCGCCATGGCATATCCCTCCCGGGAGGCTAATTCTCTCGCCATACTGCACTATCTAATCCCCCAGATCGATAATGCAGGTCGTGATTGTCAACCGTAAAGCCTACCGTTTGCCGAGCTGTGAGTGGCGGGGGGAGCGGTGACGTCGCTGATGGTGATGTTAAAGTATGGCGAGTGCATTGGATGCCTTATATCTGCTACCAGGAGTTAATTAATGGAAACCGGGGTGAAAGCCAAGATTCGCGTCCCGCGTGCCCTGCGCCAACGTTTAAGGAATAGAGCCATTGCCAAGGTCAGGCAGGACATGATCCACGCCGGCCGTGATGAATCCAGCTACAGCGAAGACGAGCTGGAGTATCTGGTGGCCGAAAAAGAAAAAGAAATTTGGTCGGGTATCGGTTGGAAGGGCTTTGGCATCGCCGCCCTGTTGCTCGGAATCAATATAGGGATCTGAGCATGTCATTATTCCGACTTGTTAAGTACTCCTCGCTACTTTTCTTTTTGGGGAAATACAAATTCAAGCTATTCCGGGTGCTTTCGGTGCTGCTATTTGCGGCAGTAACGTCGTTGCTGTATGGCGATGTCGAAGCCTACCTCGCACGAGAGCACCCCGGGACTGTCATCTATGCGCTACTCGCCAAAATCTTTATTGTTTATGGCGCATTGCTGTTCGTACTCCTCCAGTTCAAGCCTCATGGCGTCAGCAAAGGCGTCGTTTCACCCCCGTCGTTACAAACTACCGAGGTGGGCGGTGCGGACGATAGCAGCATGGAAGTGCCAGAGGACAGGCTGGCTGGCTATGCAAATCTCGACAAACACGAGCGTCTGCAGTCCCGGGCAGAGGCGTTAATGAAGAAGCGCTAGGCGCGGGCCTGGCTCGTGTTGGCCAGTCCCCCAGGGCTTCGAACCGTGGCGTCGGGGGGCTGGGAATGGCCCCTTGGCTGACCATGCTACCTGTTTTGTTCACCGGCTATTACTCGATACATTTAATTTTTTACAAAACAGTTAGGGTTGTATAGCGATGGTGGCTCCTAGGGGGTACCCTGACTGCTCTATTCAGACCTAGGTGGGTATAGAAAAGTTACATGGTCTTTGTTGCAAACAGGCCCTTGCCCCCCCAACGGGGTCGACTGAAGTCCACGGTGGCATGCAGCAGGGTGCTGGCATGATGCCGGAGAGCAGCTGGGGCGGGAGGTTGTTGGTACTACTACTCGTTGCGCTGCCATTACTTGCCATAACGTCTGACCTCAGCAGTGGGCCCATGCGGGCATTTACGGTGCTGCCCTATCTTTTTGCCACTCTGGGCTGTTATTGGACGCGCTCAACCCGCGCGGTGATCTGGGTGAGTAGCGCATCCCTGCTCCTGCTTGGTATCGGCACGTATCAGAAAGGAGCTGACCAGCTTCTTTTTTACATGAACAGGGGGCAGTTCGCCCTCACCATTGTTATTTGCGCATTCATAACCCGCCAGGCGATAACGTCGCGCTTAACCATGGTCCGGGAATCCCTTGCAACGGTTTTGGCTGAGCTCAGTGTGGGACTGGCTATTTTTGCCAAGGACGGGGGGCTTACGTTTGCCAATGCTGCTTTTATCAACGTTTGGGGGAAAAGCGACAGCGGGGATCTGGATGCTATGGACTTGCAGGGAGTGCTCTATGGCTTACCTACCTCCGGTCAGGTCGGAGAGATCAAAACCTGGCTGGACGGCCCGATTTCAAGCCGTGGTAGTACTCGCGGGTCGCTGGAGCTGCGCTTTACTGATGGACGGTTTTATCAGCTACACGCCCAGCGCCTGGAGAATGGGCAGTTAGCCTTGATGTTTCACGATATTTCCCCTCTGAAGACCTATCAGGCCCAGGCCATCCAGGCCTCCAAACTCGCTCTGCTGGGGGAGCTGGCGACATCACTGGCTCATGAGATCAATCAACCGCTGGCTGCAATTCAACTCACTGCGGATAATATGCAACGACACCTTGAGGTTAATGATGCCCCGGACAGGGACTTTCTGACCGAGAAAACCTCACGTGCGATGGTCGCGTTGGATAGGGCGCGGAAAATCATTGATCATCTCCGGCGTTTTGGTCGCAATGCCAAGGAGCCACCAACAGCTGTTGATATCAATGAAGCCATCAACAGCGCCGTGGATTTGGTCAGTAATCAATTTATTGGTGCGGGTATCGCAGTGGACCTGCACCTGCCCGAAGATAAAATTTACGTCATGGGTCATCCGATCCAGCTGGAGCAGGTAATCCTGAATCTGTTGGCCAATGCCCGGGATGTTCTGGCTGAGGGCATTGCCCAACCGCGCATAGCAATAACCCTAAGAGATTTAGGTGATACGGTGAGATTAAGGATATCTGACAACGGCCCCGGTGTTCCCGAGGACATACAAAGTTCGATATTCCAACCCTTCTATACAACCAAGGAAGTGGGCAAGGGCACGGGCCTTGGTCTCTCAGTCAGTCGCGGTATAGTGGCGGAGTTTGGAGGCTCTCTCGAACTGGAATCTTCGTCTCATGGCGCTACCTTTATTCTCACATTTCGCACCGAAAATCGGTCTCGCCACGCAGCGTAAGTTTCGCAGATGGCATCGCTGGCTCGCCCTGGTCACTGCCATCCAGCTCCTTCTCTGGACCTTGAGCGGTATTTTTTTTGCCTTTGTCGATATCAATTTTGTTCGGGGCAGTGATCGCCTTGAGGTTCCGGCGGCTGTTGAATTTGACCTCTCCAAGGTTGACTGGGTGACAGATAACGGCGCCAGGATTGTTTTACGTCACAGACTGCCCGGCGAGCTCGTAGTGGGTGTGGTCGGACCTGATAATACAAACTGGTATGAGCAGAGCGGCGGGTCGCTTGCTGATCTCACAGCTGCGCAGGCACTGAGCATAGGGGCTGCCGCGACGGATCTCGACCCTGACCGGGCCGTTTGGGTAAGCGAGGCGCAGTTGGGGTCAGAATACCGGGGACGCACGCTACCCTTATGGCGCGTTTTCAATGAGTCTCACCCTACGACTGTGGCTTACATCGATGCCGTATCTGGCGAGGTGGTCGCCATCCGCAACACCGCGTGGCGGTGGTGGGATTTCCTTTGGTCACTGCACATTATGGATTATGACGATCGGGATACGATAGGCACGGTGCTGCTCAAGATTTTCTCTGTGCTTGCGCTACTCACTGCCGTGGCCGGCATTGCACTTTTTGTTTCGCTCCCCAACAAATGGCGATGAGCTCTCTGCCAGTGGCAGCATGATAGTTGTGGTTCGGTATGCCGTGACCTGCCGGATTAGCCGAGGGCGTTAGAAGGGTAGACCAACAACAGCCCGCCCGTTGGCTCACAGGTAAATCAGCGGCCAGAGATAGGCGAAGAAAATACCCGTGACGAGTGTGGCCGCTGCTATGACCAGTGTCCATGCATTGTAGCGTCGCAGTCGCATGCAGGCGGCAGCCTGCCCGGGATCGAGGGGACAGGGGCTGTGACGTTGTCGCCATACCAACACGGCACACCCCAATAGCATCAAGCCTGAGAAAATAAAGAGGGGGCCCTTGTGGGCTGACAGCCACATGATGCCCGGCAGAGTTGCGGTGAGGCCTGCCATCACCGCACCGGCACCGATAGAAATTAGCAGCGCGGGTAACGCACAACACACGAGTGTTGATGCGCTGGTAAAAAGTGCCAGCGTGGGTGCAACCCCGTCGCGCCAGTTACCCTGCATACTCAACCCCCCTGCAGCACTGGGTCTCGATAAACCGCGGCAATACGATAGCCGGCCTGAACGGCAAGCTCCTCAATCGTCTGGTCGTCGAGGTTGTGACCCTTCTTCAGGACAAGATTCAGGGCCTTGGTATCAAGATCGACATAAACCGCTGCCACCTCCTCCCTGGAGCCAAAAATCTTGTTCATCGCCGTGGCACAGAAATCACAGACAACCCCCAGGACCTCCGCGACCACGGGTGTTCCACCCGCCGCCAAAGCGGCCTCCAATTCCGGTGTTGTTGACATGGGCACAGCGCCGGTGGGTGCGGCGTTGTCCTGCGGACTGGACGCCATATCACTATGGTCATGTGCTTCGTGCTGATCATGCCCGCCATGTTGGTCGTGCTGATCATGACCACCATGTTGGTCGTGCTGAGCGTGGGCCGCCGTGGTGGTCATCATGATCACGCAGAGCGGTAGTGCGCGGGAGAATGAAGTCATTCTGAAATCTCCAGGTTAAAAACGGTAAGTGAAGTTGATCAGGGGGGAGGGGTCTACTAGATTAAAACCCAGCTCCAACAGGGCTGGGCCTTTAAAAAATCGCAGTACCGGGGACACAGAGACAGAGTCTTCAAGACCCGATCGCTGATCCACCTCGAGCATTAACCAGGTATGCAGATCGTTGGTATCGCCCTCGTAGGGCGCCCAGCCGAGCCTGACGATCTGCATGGCAGAGTCATCGAAGTGACCAGCATCCAGGTACCGCGCGGTATATCCCGCAAAGAGGCGGCGGGTTTCCCAGTCTGCCATGACGCCGACGAATCCCGCTGCGGTCGTACTGAGGGGGTTCCCCGAAATCCCGGAAGCAACACCAAAGCCGCCGTTCAGGTAGACGTTTGCCTGATAGTCTTTGCCGAACCATCGTTTGACAAGGTAGGTGGGCTGGATGGCCGTCAGAACAAAATCTGAATCGCGCACCCATTCACTTCTGAGGCCCAGGGACCATTTGGGCGACGGCGTATAGTGCACCAGCGCGGCAGTAGACTGGCGATTGGATTCCTCAATAAAGGTCCAGCCCCCCATGTAGGACACCGGGCGGGCCAGTGCTGCCAAGGGCATCAAAACCAGAACTCCCAACAGAAGGTGCTTCACTTTTTCTTGCCGGTAAGAATATCTACCAGTTCGGTCACTTTTTCGCGTCGTTCGCTGACCGACCCCTTGGCCAGCGCCTTTTCAACGCAGGTATCTACATGGTCTTCGATAATCAGGGTTTCCAGGCTGGAGAGCGCTGATCGTGCTGCCTGCACCTGACGGACGACGTTGACACAGTACTGGTCTTCTTCCACGAGGCGACGGACTGCACGGACCTGTCCTTCAATGCGGGCAAGGCGTTGGTCGGCGAGTTTTTTGGTTTTTGATTTCATATAGCATACCCTAACAGGGTATGGGTACATGTGCAATGGCGCTCGTCTTATCCGTACCATAGGGAGCCGGGTCGCGGTGAGCGGGCGCTCGCACTCTAACGGGTGTCAGCCTTGCCGAGGCGCCGTGCGCAGTTGTTGACTGGAATGTTGCGCAGAGGCTGTGATAGCCCAGCGCGCACTGGTATTCAATGAACGCAGTGAACCCTGCGTATCCCTGGTTGAGAAAACGGCTGCGCACTCTGTTACTGGGTAACCGGGTTTTATCGGTGGGTGAGCTTGGGCAATTGTCGCCACAACACGATGTTCAAAAATACTACACATCCGGAGTAACACGCGTTAGCGTGAAGCGGAATGTTGGTAGGGAGGCGTTACCATGGGTTTTTGGGCTTGGCATCGAAAACAAACAGAAAGTTGGCAGAGCCGCCTGGCGCTCGATAACTATCAGTTGCTGTGGGTTGCTTTTTTAAAGGGTCTGCTTCTAGGTGTTCTACTCACTCTCTGGCTGGCCTGACCCCGGAGACTGGGCGGATTCATCGGATATAAACGGGCCGTCAATACAAATTCTGCGGCCATCAGGGGAGGCGCAAGCCCCGCAGATACCGACGCCGCACTTGGTGGTGTAGTCAATTGCACTGTATATCTGGTCAGCACGGCAATATTGTCGCTGAACTTTTTCTGCGGCGTGAATCATGGGCGCCGGGCCGCAGTTGTAAAACCACAGATTATCCAACGCCTCGGGGCCAAGGGTTGCGAGGTGTGCCGCCAGCGCGTCTGTAACGCGACCCTGAAACCCCGAAGAGCCGTCATCGGTAGCGGTACTCACGTTGGCAACAGCGCGGCAGTCGTCAATAAAGTACAGACGGGCACTGCTGCGCGCTCCCGCAAATATGTGTGCGGGGCGCGCTTCACTGCCGAAATCACGGGCGATTTGATATACCGCTGCCAATCCAGTGCCCCCGGCTACGCAGATGATGTCCGCATCATCGGGGGGCATAACCGGTCTGCCGTAGGGGCCGCGCACATAAACGGTATCGCCTGGCTTCAGTCTGTAACAGGCGTCAGTGAAAAGACCGACGCTTATAACGGCCAGGCGCAGCGGATCGTCGGTGAGGCATGAAAAGGGCTTTTCCCCCACGCCTGGAATCCATATAAACACGTACTCACCAGCCTGAACATTGACCTTTTCTGCAAAGGTCACCACGGCGATGTCATCACTCACGGCCTCGTTGGCGACAACATTGATGGGTCGGAATGCCATATCAAGTTCATAGCGAACCTGGGTCTCCGCGTGGCTTGTTTGGTTTTGCAGATCCTGCTCAAGGCTTTCAAAGTAACGCCCGAGATCATCGGTATCCATCCCCGATAGTGCCGACCCCACTCCGACTATTGTCGCTCCAGCGTGTTGGGCTGCCTCAACATCGGCGGCACTCGATATCCCACCGCAGCCGATAATGGGTTTATCCGTCAGTTCCCGCAGTTCCCGGATGCATTTGAGGGCAGTGGGGAGAACTCCCTTGCCCGACATGCCCCCCACCCCGTGACTCAGCACGGGCATATTGTGGGACTCGGTGTAACCGGGCCCCACCGTGTTGATGGCACAGAGGGCATCTGCTCCAGCCTCCAGGGCGGCGCGGCCAATTTCCGCCATGTTTGCCACGTTGGGAGTTAGTTTGGGAATGACGGGTTTGTTTACTGCCTGTTTCACCGCCCCCACAATCCGACGCACAATCTCGGGGTCCTGGCCCATGGCCATGCCATAGCCGCTGGCATGGGGACAGGAGAGGTTCAGTTCAAACCCGTCGGCGACCGGTTCCAGTATTTTAGCTACGGCGACAAACTCGTCCACGCTGCCGCCGAAGATCGACACGAGAAGGAAGCGATCCTTGGGTAGGCTCAGCTGGCGGAGGTTCTCCAGCGATGTCTGTGCGCCTGGATTGGTGAGTCCTACGGCATTGACGAAGCAACCGGGCGCGAACTGGCTGTAGACAGGCTCTCGGTAGCCCAGGCGACCTTCTAGGCCAATACTTTTTGTTGTGATCACGCCAATTTGGGGGATATCGCGGCATACCCGCTGAATTATGCTGGGGGCAGTCGTCACGATCCCCGATGGAATCGTGAATGGGCCACTCAGGGTCTTGCCAAAAAATGAAAACGGCATGGGTGGGATCTCAGGGGTTTGCTCGATTATACGCTGTGCACATCAGGTGCCACAAAAGGTCCTGTGAATTTCTTCATCGGCCGTGGGTGGAGCAGCAAATTCCAGATCACCGGCCAGCCATGTAAAGGGACTGCGCCAGCGGTCATTCAGGACCTTCAGTCGTCCGTAGTCCTCATTTTCTGCCGCATCAATGGCTTGGGCTACCAAATGGTTGCGGGGTACCACTACGGGGTTCACACCCTGCATCCGTGCCGCACTTTCGGTCGATGAGGCCTGACGCCGCTGTGACCATTGGTCAGACCAGTCCCGCAGCCCGTCACTAGGATTAAAAAGTTCGGTAATGGGCGACGCCCCGGTGGTCTCGTTGGCGACCTCCGTAAGCCAACGGAAGGCGAGGGTGAAGTCGAGGTCGTCCTGCTCAAGTTGTTGAAAGAATTGCTCTATCAGCGGCTTGTCATCTTCGCGCATGGCTTCGAGGCCAAATTTGGCAGCGAGAAGCGCGGCATAAACAGCGCTAAAACGCTCGGGAAAACGATCCACACTACCCTGGGCCAAGCTCAGCGCGGTGTGTTCATCGGTGTGTATCAGGGGCAGCAGACACTGGGCCAGCACACTGAGATTCCAATGGACGATCCCGGGCTGATTGCCAAATGCGTATCGTCCGCCACTATCGATACTGCTAAATACCCGACCCGCAGAAAATCTGTCCATGAAAGCGCAGGGACCGTAGTCCACGGTCTGCCCGCACAGCAGCATGTTATCGGTATTGAGTACCCCATGGATGAAGCCAATGCCCTGCCATCGGGCGACCAGGGCAGCTAACGCTTTGCTGACTTCATCGAGAAGTACCTGGGCGCAGGTTATTTTTGGGTCTTGCGCCCTGGCTGTGTCCAGCGCTGCTTTGTAGTGTCTTTCGGTGGCGTATGTTACCAATTCATCGAGTCCCTCACCCCGACGCGTCATTGCAAAAAACTGAACCGTACCAATACGTAAATGACTACTGGCTACCCGGGTCAGAACCGCACCCGGCTCCCGCTGCTGTCGGTACACAGGATCGCCCGTTGCAATTGCAGCGAGCGCCCTCGAGGTTGGTACCCCAAGAGCATGCATGGCTTCACTCATTAAATATTCCCGGACCACCGGACCCACAGGGGAACGTCCGTCCCCGCCCCGCGAATAGGGTGTTGGACCCGCCCCTTTGAGCTGGATGTCGCAGAGACCGCCCTGGGAATTTCGCCATTCGCCCAGCAGGAGGGCACGACCGTCCCCGAGCTGCGGGTTGAAGCTGCCAAACTGGTGTCCGGCATAGACCGACGCCCCCGGTCGGGAGCTTTCAAATTGGCCATTACCCGCCAGAGCAGCGAGGGCCTCGTCACTATGGCTCCAGGGTTGCGGCCACTGCAGTTCCTGAGCCAACGCAGTGTTCCATGCTATCCAGCGGGGCGAGCTGACGGGCGTTGCCGATGTTGGCACCACGTAGCTCTGCCCCAGCTCGCTGTAGCTGTGCTCAAAATCCGCTGGTTGGTTCAAGGTGCCGTCAACACTCAATTGCCGAATAGCTTTTTCAAGGCATTTCCAGCTTTTTCACCCAGCTTGCTGGCTTCCGCCTCCAGCTTGGAGCGCGCTTCGCGCTCCAGCAACTGGCGGGCTATGTCCTCGACGTCAACGCGACACAGGTTCCCTGTTTCATCCGTCAGATTTCCCGCACAGTTTACGGGTAAGTCCAGCCCGGCGTAGCGCTCGTCTACCCGGCAGGCTTTATCCAGCGCTTCCAACTCGTCGTTTACCTGCGCTTTGAGGGTGGCGGCAAAGTCGAGTGTTTCAAGACTGGCCGCACCATCGCCACTCAGTGCTATCCCCTGGGTCCCCAAATTCAGGGGTGACAATTGCGCCTGTCCATCTACAAATCGCACCCGAGCACTAAGGGCCGATATTTTGGTGGTTGCGGGCATGTCGTTGCTCAGGGTGGTCTGTTGGATCTGGGCAATGGCTGAACAAATTAGCTTCTGGGCAGAAACGCTGGTTATCTCCACGTTACGGCCCTGAACGTTGAGGTCTCCATCGAGACCGGTTTGAAGGGCCATGGCCGTCTCACCTCTCGTGTCGATATCCCAGTCCATGTCGACGTAGCCTGCGGCCGTTTCGCTCTTGCCAATGCTGGTTAGCAGGCTATTCATTTCCACACCCTTGAGACCGCCGGTCAGCGCAACCTTGACGGTGGGTTCCCGCACATCAACAGTCATTCGTGCGTCGAGTTGTCCCTCGTGCAGCACACCTCGCAGGTACTCAAGCGTGGTAATTCCATCAACCACGCGCACAAGCAACTGGGCGTTTCCAACCGTCTGCCCAGCACTTACCAGCTCTCCTGCACTGATCTTCAACCGCAGGTCGAGATCACGAAGGGGTCCGACAGGGAGGGGGAGAGGGGGAGCCTGGGCAGGCGCTGCCACGATGGCTTCAGGGGTGCCTGAAGCCTCGTCTGTTTCCTCGCTGCCTCGTTCTGTGCTGGCCGATTGAAGTCGATCCAGGTCGAGTCGCTCACTGCGGAAATCAAGGTCAATTTGAGGACTGCCACTGTCGCTATAGATCAGATCACCCTCTATGGCACCCCCAGGAGTGTTGACGGTGAGATCCAGGTCAGCGTTGAGTGGTGATAAATTTGCTATGCCCGAGAGTTCGGTGCTGACGGGCTCACTGAGGGCGCCGGTAATGCGGGTGTCGAGGCCTACCAGGGTGACGCGATCAAGGCTTTTGGGAACCCGCACTGTACCGTCAAAATCGATCACCAGTGGTTCTGAGTCGCTGTCACCCGACACAGTGATACCGCCCCTCAGCACCATGGGTTGATCGGCAATATTCAGCCCCTCTACGCTGAGTTGGCTGAGGGTAACCTGCGTCTGGAGTACATCGGAGTTATCAAAGATTTTGACGTCAGCCCCGGTCAGGCGGATATCGCCAACTTCATCGGCACCGCTGAGCAGGGCGAGGGGCGCTAGGCCAATATCAACCTCCTGCGCTGTCGCGACGAGCCTTGACCCGCCAGCGCCCTGGGGTGGCAGGTCGATGGTGGTGGCGCCCAGATTTAGCTTAAACTCGGGGAAGAGGTTGAGATCGAGATCTCCCGCAACGCTCAGCTCCCCGCCGGTCGCCTGGCGCACCTGCTGCTGTGCCAGCTCGATGACGGCCTGCTCGTCTATGAGTGCCGGTAGAAAAACCAAGGCAAGCACGATTAGCGCAATCAAGCCGCCAACGACGTAAATTATTAAAATCATAGTTAGACCCCCAGTATTTCCTACAGCATAGCAAAGCTTCGGCGGGCTTAGTCACGGTCTTCATAGTGCGCCGTATGGCGACGTTCTACATGGCGTGACAAAATCCGTTCCCGTTCCCGCCGCACTTGCGGGTCAGATTTTTGACTCCAAAGTGTATCTCTTGCCCTCCGATAGCTGTTGGTGAGGTCGATCAGGGGGTCTGGATAATCCACGGGGTGCAGCATATGTTCGAGGGGAGACCTTAGCCATGGTTGATGCACCAGTGGAGTGGGTAACTCGGCCAGCTCTGGAAGCCACCGGCGGATAAACAGGGCCTCGGGGTCATGCTCCAGGCTTTGTTTGACAGGATTGTAGATGCGGATGGTATTGATTCCTGTGACACCCGCCTGCATTTGCATTTGCGCGTAGTGAATGCCCGGCTCAAAGTCCAAAAACAGTGAACCCAGATGCACCACTCCCAGGCGCCAGTCCTGCCAGAGATGGTGCGTCAGGAAGCTGACCAGCATGGCCCTGCCCCGAAAATGTAAATAGCCTGTGGCCTGAAGGCAGCGCATGCAGGCATCGATATAGGGAAAGCCGGTTTTGCCTTCACTCCAGGCCTCCACGAACCGTTCATTGTGATCCCGGGGGTGGGCGAAAAAGCCGGTATTGACATGCTCAAACTCCATGCGGCACTCACTTTCGAACTTTTGGATAAAGTGACAGTGCCAATGCAGGCGAGACCCGAAGGCGGCCAACGGCTGACGCCAAGCCCCCTGTAACTGTCGCTCCTCCAGCGCCTGGCTGACCTGGCGAATAGAGAGATTGCCCCAGGCGAGGTAAGGCGAGAGACGTGAACAGTGATGACGACTGCCCTCGGGCTTGGAAATCTGCCGCTGATAAGCACCGGCTCGATGTGCCAGGAAATCCGCAAGCGTTGCCTGCGCAGCACATTCACCACCGACCTGAAAATCGGGATGCCGTGTTTCCCAGCCGCCCATGCGTTGAGACACCGTGCCTCCCAGGGCATCGGGAAGTGGCACCGTGAGTGTTCCCAGCAGGTGTAGATCAGTTTGGCCGCAATCTCCTGACATCATTCTGGACCAACGGGCGTTCCAGCCACGCCGATTCTGTCGGCCGCGCTGCACCCCGTTGCTGGGAAACTCCTGCCAGTTACATCCCTCTGTGCGCGCCCAGTGCTGCATGCGACGATCACGGGCATAAGTGACCTCGAGTCCGGTCTCCTCGTAGCTCAGGATTCGCTCGACCTTGAGAGCCCGATTGAGCGCGCTAAAAAGGGCGGTGGGCTCCCCCTCAAGTACCCATAATCGCGATCCTTGCGGTTGCAACTGTGCATTCAGATCGGCCAGGGACTGGGCGACAAAGTGCCAGTGCCGACGCCTGTAATGGGCGTTTTCAACAAGATCGGGTTCAAGGATGTAGATCAGGAGTAAAGGTTTTTTAAGTGCAAGTGCGGCTGCAAGGGGTTCATGGTCAGTAAGCCGCAAGTCACGCTTGAACCAGACAACATTCAAGCCCATGAGCGCCGGTCCAGTCCCAGGATCGGATTAGCCAAGGCGGCTCCTGATTGCGCATCGAGAACCTCTAGGCGCCCTTTACCCAGTGCGGCGAGCAGCAGGCGGTAGCCATCCCGATCGAAGCATCGGGTGCCCCCCAGTCCAAGCCGCTTCTGTACACCATGCAGCGAGGGAAAAGTGCCAAGGTAGGACCAGTGGTCAACCAGGTGGTACTGCTGTCCCGGTTGGCCCGTTAGCGGCGTCGTGTTGCGTTCAAGGAGAGCGAGCGGCCCGGTAAATGGCCATGCGGCAATACGGTCCCGATCCAGTACGGAGAGTAATCGTGCGTTGTGCTCCTCGCCGCTTTCTTCACCCGCACAGGCGCCGTCGCAACGGCCCAATTGGTACTGAAAGCAGGGGCCACGACCTCGATCCAGACCCAGGCAGCGCAAGCACAGGCCGTGATCACGGGCATGGCGCCGCAGCGTGGCATCGATATGTCGTTTGTTGTGGTAAAGGCCATAGCTATCGACCGCTCGGTCAGAATCCAGCATAAAATCTGCGGCAGTCGGCTGCAAAAACCCATTGCCCGCACGGCACAGATGGATGGTCCACAACTTCCTGACACGCCGCTGTCGCCTGTTATAGAGGGGGGCCTCACTTTTGATGGCGTTATTTTCCATGAGTAATGCGCCCACCTCCCCGGCGGTCGGCTGACAGTCTATGCGTTCGACCTGGCCCATAATGCGCTGATGCCTGCCGGGCTTCCGACCCTCCTGAAAGTGGGCCTGTATCCGCGCACGAATATCGACGCTTTTACCGATGTACAAAAGCACATCGCTGGCGTCAAAAAAGCGGTAGACACCGCTATATCGCGGCAGTGCCTCCAGCTCTTTCCCTGCAGCCGTCACGGCAATATTGTTCAATTCATTGGCCATGGTTGCATCATCACGGTTCAGCTATCGATGCGCTGCATCCGTCCATATTTTGTAGGGGTGGCTTGGTTATTTCGCTACAGCTCCCTGCCCCGTAGGGCGGGGCGGGCGACCACACGCCGCGCTGACAAACGGTCTGTAAACCCTAATTGCACTGGACAAATAGCGAACGCCACGGGACTTTGGATGTGTGCCTGGCGTAAGGTATAAGCGTCTTCCAAGGTAACGGCGCTGCGTGAAAATCTATCTCAAGGATCTGAAGAGGCAGCAGATAGACCGCTTCATTGTGGAGTCGGTCGATCTCAGCCTCTACATAGCCCATGCAAGTATCGGCGGTGAGGAGCATGTGATTGCCGAGGACAGCAGAGGCCTTTTGAAGCGTCATAACCTGCTGGAGATGAAGCGGGTACTGAAAGCGGTTGCGGACTGTGAGATCTTCCTGCGCCAGCGCAGTGCCTATGACGAGATGGTTGGGCACACGCACCCTGCGTCAGCCAATACGCTGGAGATATCCCTCGGGGCTGCGCCCCTACCCGAGTGGCTCAACTGACCCATAGCCTCCTAGGGAGCCAGATCGTCATCGTCAATGGAGTGCCCCCACTCCTGTTTTGCCTGCAAATAACGAAGATTGCAGTCGTCGACCCCGGTAACGTGTTTGATCTGCTCTATATTGACCAGCCCGCAGGATTTGAGATCCTCAATCTTCTTTGGGTTGTTGGTGAGTAATCGCAGTGGGCGGCGCTGGCCAAAAAATTTGAGCAGGGTCGCGGCATCACTAAAATCCCTGGAGTCGTCTGGCAATCCCAGAGAGCGATTGGCCTGATAGGTATCTTCACCCTCATCCTGAAGCAGGTAGGTCGCGGCTTTTGCCCACAGGCCGATTCCCCGGCCCTCATGCCCCGCCATGTAAATCAGGTAACCGCCCCCGGGCTCCTCCGCGAGGCGATCAATGGCGGCCTCCAGCTGGGGCCCGCACTCACACCGCCGGGAACCAAATACGTCACCGGTCAAGCAGTTGGAATGGACTCGTACCAGCGGTGCCGGCGAATTTTCAGCGTCACCGACGACCAGCACGCTGTTAACGGCCATGCTCGATGCCAGATGGGAAAACAGGTGCTGCCCACCCTGCTCGCGCAGGGTGCTGGCCAGTCCCTCAACCTCGGACAGTTCGGTACTGCGAACGGTTGCGTACCAGTTAACGCTGGGATGGCGCCTGCCCCTGGCCAGCGGCAGGGGAACGGGGCCCAATAAATTAAGGCTGCGCTGGCCCGCCGGTGGGGAGCCTTCGCAGTCGATGAGTTGGCCGTCGTGGTCAATTCTGACCAGTTTGTTTCGTTCGATGAGTTTACGTCGAACATCAGGGTTTATATAAGTGAACATCAGAGTCGCGGCTGTTGTTGGGTGATGCAGTGTACCCCACCACCCATTGCAAAGATGACCCGGGCATCGACTTTCCTGATCTCCCTGCCCGGCCAGGCCTCGGCCAGTCGTTCCGACGCCATGTCATCATGGGGATCGGAAAAGGCGGGCTGAATGATTGCTCCGTTGGCCACGTAGTGGTTGATATAACTGTAGTCCACCCAATCCCCCTGATCCCTGGCCAACCTCGGCGCCGGGATATCAAATGGGGTCAGGCCCGCGTCGTCGAGCACACGGTGGTGATCAGCGTAGCGCTGGAAGTCGGGATGTTCCCTGTTGGGCTGCCGGTGCAGGAGCACCGTACCCGAGGCATTGAAGCAGGCGACCATATCGACATGTCCCCGGGTGCCGTGGTCTGCGTAGTCTCGCCACAGGCCGTGGGGTAACCAGATCGCCCGCTGGGTCCCCAGTTGCCGATGCACCTCAATTTCCACCTTTTCCCGGGTCCAGTCCGGGTTGCGGTCGGGGTCAAGTTGAACGGTCTCAGTCAGCAGCACCTGCTCGTCACCATCAGTGTGCACACCCCCGCCCTCGTTGGTGAGGGGAGAAGTCACCCTGTCACAGGCGAGGATCCCGGCAACCTGTGCCGCCAGGTTTGCGTCGGCTTCCCAGTCAAAGGCGGTGTTGTCTCCCCAGCCGTTGAAACGCCAGTCCACGGCGGTCAGCACGCCCTCGTCGGAAACAAACGTGGGGCCAGTGTCCCTGAGCCAGGCGTCGTTGAACTCGCATTCATGCAGGGTCACGGCGGAGCTCAGCACACGGCGCGCAAGAGCGAGCTGCACAGGGTTACACAGCATGTTGACGGGCTCATGGTCAACAATCAGGTTGGCGACTGCAGCCCATGCCTGCCAGACCTCGTTATCAGAGACCCCAGCCCCGGGGTATGCCGCGAAGGGAAAAGCCATCCAGGTGGCAGCATGGGGCGCCCACTCGGGCGGCATCTTGCGGCTCATGGGGTGAGTCCGGGCACGCCTCCGTTGATCCCCGCCCCAGAGGTTTGCCTGGGATTGCTTATGGCCTCTGTGAGCGCACCATAAGTGTCTGGCCGGCGGGTTGCGAAGAAGGGAAACAGGGTCAGCCAGTCGGTGCGGAGTCCTATGTCGATGTCAACAACCAAGACGGCTTCCCGGTCCCTTGGGGCCTCGGCAAGGGTGCGACCAAACGGGTCGACTATAAAGCTGGACCCATAAAAATTAAGCGTTCCTTCAGCGCCAAAACGGTTGGGGATGACAATAAACAGGCCATTCGCAACCGCGTGGCCCGTCACGACTTGGCGCAGCAAAGGTGCGGTATCGAAATTGGGAAAATCAGGCTCTGAGCCGATCGCCGTTGGGTAACACAAGAGCTCGGCACCCCCCAGTGCATAGCATCTTGGCACCTCCGGGAACCACTCATCCCAGCAGGTGGGCAGGCCGACGGCGAGCTCGCAGCTGTCCAGCGCCAGGTGGTGAACCGGATAGGGGTTTTCCGCTGGGCCTGCCTCGAAGTAGTGGTCTTCGTAATAGCCAGTGGTAACAGGAATGTGGAGCTTGTGGGTCTTTGCAACGATGGCACCTGCAGCATCCACGACGGCAGCTGTATTCAGGCCTCGCCCGTCGGACGCACCCGAGTGCTCGAATACGGAACAGTGGACCATGACGTCATGATCCCGCGCCAATTGTGCTGCAAATTCGTGGGTTGGCCCGCCCTCCAATGGTTCGGCGATACGGTCTGCACGTCCGGAGGGGTAAGCGTCTGCCGGATAGCGGGAAAGGGTGAGCTCAGGGAGGAATACTACAGCGGCTCCGGCCCCCGCCGCTTGGGCGACCCCGTCGGTCAGTGCCGCCCTGTGCCGGAGAGGGTCCGAGTACCAGCGCGACTGGACAAGGCCAATCGTCACCTCCCGGGGCTGCCGGTCTTTAATGGGGCAGAGACTTGGCAGGCGATTGTTGCGAATGAGTTCCACGTTTACCTCCAACTGTTGAGTGGCGTGACCTGGCGCCTCAAGGCGCGGGGAGTGACCTGCACCTCACTTGTGCCGGCATACACCGCCGCTGGCTGGGAAGTTTACGCGCTACTGAACGGGTTTGTGCATTACCCCTTTGGAGTACCTCGCCTGTGCGTCGACGACAAGCGACGGTGGGCGCAGCGGGACCACGTTTACTGCGGGGCGAGTTTTGAGGGGCTGGTTGCCGACGACCGGATTGTCACCGGCACTCCTACCCTCCAGGGCCAGCGATACCCTGTAGCTATTGTGCGGTTTTGACCGCCCCGGGGGGGAAGTCCTTTAACACCAGCCGGGCAGCGCTGTCGATCGTAGTCTGGTCCTTGAGCATGTCCCCTTTCATTTTGGATTGCGTTACGCTGCGCCAAACCGACCGGTTTTTGGCGGGGTCGACCATATCGACGATGAAGGTACCCTGGGTGTAGTCGGTTACCCTGACATCGGTGGTATTCATGCAGTTGTAGCAGTTGTACATCGCGTAGCGGTTGTAACGACTGTACCCCATACTCATACCGTAGCTGGGCGAGCTGGATGTGCGAACGTCCTGCTTCTCCACCGTATTCAGGTGCCAGGTGACCAGTAGATCCGCGTCTCGAGTGTTGTCCACCAGCGTGAATCCTTTCCCCTCAAGTGCCGTGCCCAACGCCTCGTTGATGCGGTCTTTCTGGAAATCCGTCAGTTGCATGGGGTTGCTGCCGGTGACGCCACCACTCAGGGCGTAGAACCCGATTTTGATATCGCCGGTAAAATCATGTTCTACGTCATAATCGACCGAGGGTTTGGGTGGCGGTGTGGCGCAGGCTGCCAGTACAAGGCAGAGCAATGCAACGAGGGCAGGGTTATACATTCTGGGCATGGTGGGCCTCCTTGGAATCCGGACAGAGTGTAGCAGAGAGATCAGGTCTGGGGCGCCCCTCCCAGAAGACCGCCCGGACAGGAGGCGCTCAGCGCCTGAAGTGCGTCGATGTGGCGTTTCGGCATGAGGCGCAGGGTGGCCAGGGTGGCATCGCGTTCAGCGGCCCATTCAGAATACCCCCGGGGCAGTGCGGCGGCGAGTTGTGTCTCAATACCCAGCACGGCTGGCATGATCAGGCGTTCTCTTTGATCGAGTGTTGCCAGCCAGGCCTGTACCTTGCCGGCAAAATACTTGGTTACCACTGTTTTCAGCGTAGTGACCGTGCTCGTGGCGCTTGCCTGGGGGCATAACGGGCCTCTCCCGAGACGTTCGGTGACCAGCGCGTTGGCCTGTTCAAGGCCCCGCGCCTGCACGACGGCCGCAAGGAGCAGTGCGCCACCATCGCCGCTGCGGAGGTGGTAAAGCTGCTTCTCCAACTGGCCCACTTGAAATTCGTGATGACCGGCCAGCCACATCTGGATGGCACGGTCGAACCAATGCAGCGCGTCGACCACCCGGCCGCCCGCAGCGCCGGGGTAGTTTTCCAGGGATGGGGGCGGTTTCCAGAAGCGAGCATACTCCGGACCCGCCAACACCGCGTTGAAGATGCGCTGGGAGAGATACTGCGCCTTTGTTGCCTGTGCTGACAGCAGCTGGTGCACCAGCTCTGTTTTGCCCTGCTGGGTCAGCACCGTGATACAGGCTGGCGCCAGTGCCAGAAATTCAAGGTCGAGCAACAAAACCTGCGAGGGGGATGCCGTTCGCCCCAGGCTGCTGTTCCGACGGCCCAGATTCACCTGCAAAGCGCAATCCGAAAGTGCCAGAAAGTCCAGGATGTCGAGCTTGGAACTCGGGACGTCGAGATTGGGAACCGCTGTATCACTAAGCCGCGGGGGCGCGAGAACGGCGGCTTGCTCCGATGTTGTCGTGTCCAGAGTGCGCCCCAGCCGCTGTAGGTAGTCATCGAGCGCATCCGGGCCGGGCTCTGGCGGCGAACAGCCCAGTAGCATGGCGACAAGGACCACCAGGAAACGACCGGGGAGTGGGCCTGTAGCCGGTTTTACCACCCCGCGTCGAACCTGTTGTCCGGGGGATGCCCGCAGATGATCCCGGTCACTTGGGGTTTAGTAGAGCCGCGCTGGCGCGGTCGCGCCAGGCAAGCAACTCGGCCATGTTATCCCCGGGTTCGGTTTTGGCAGCCCACTTGGCAAAGGTGAGAACGGCCAATAAGTCGATGTCGGCAAACGAAAAGTCATGACCTGCAACAAATGAGCGCGTGCCCAACTCGTCATTTATCGCGGCCATACCATGCAGAAGCCGTGCTCGGCCACGTTCGGCCAACGCGGGAATCTGCTCGTAGTTGTTGGGTCCCGGAAGGGCACGGCCGCCGTAGGCTGGATGGCCGTTTCGAAAAGCTTCCGCAACCGCCATAAAAAGCGTATTGAAAATGCGATGGTTCCAGTTAAGAACCTGGGCCCTCTCTTCCGGGGTGGTACCGAGTAGGGGTCGTTCCGGGTAAAGGGCCTCGAGGTAGTGGGCAATGGCGATAACTTCTGTTAACCGGCTGCCGTCTTCCAGCACCAATGCAGGCAACGTCGCCTCGGGCACGATCTGCCGGTAGGTTGAGTCTAACTGTTCGGCTTTGGCCATATCCAACTGCTGTATGTCCAGGGAGAGGCCTTTGTAGTCGATGAACATCTTGAGTCTCGCCGGGTTCGGTGCCGCATCGTAGGTGTAGAGTTTCATGGTGTGGTTTCCGATTGGTATGTTGATGGCTGCTAATCTAGCAAACCCATGCGGATGCTGTACGCGTTGTTTTCCAGGGGGATACAACTGGTTATACTCCGCGCTCTTCAGTAATCCCACCAGGAGATGCCATGATTCGCGTCCTTGCCCTGATTATCGCTGTGCTGCCCGCGCTGGCGCTTGCCGTTGATCTTTCTAAATCCCAGCGCGCCGAGATTGAGGCACGCATCAAACCCTACAGCCAGTCTTGTGCTGTGGGTGATGACAGCTGCTCTGGGGTCGCTGCTGAGCCCGAGGTTGCGATCGCTCGATCGGGCGAGGAGGTCTATAACGGGGCCTGCATGGCTTGCCACTCCACAGGGGCCGCGGGCGCGCCGATGCTCGGCGACGCTGACGCCTGGGCGTCGCGTATGACCAAGGGTATGGAAGCCCTGTATGCCAGCGGCGTAAACGGTGTTGCGGGTACCGGCATGATCGCCCGAGGGGGCTGTGCTGACTGCTCCGACGAGGAAATCTATGCCGCCGTGGATTATATGGTCAGTAACGGCGAGTAGTGTCACTGGGAAAGCCTTGAACGATAGCCCAGGGCCTCCAGTAACAGAGCTTCCCCAACCAACGGCTCTCCGCAAATATCAGCCAGGGTTCTGGCGATCCGCAAGGTCTTGTGTATGCCGCGACCCGTCAGATGCAGGCGATCGCAGGCCCCTTCAAACCAGTTGCGGACGGGGTTATCGATGCCGCAGTAGTCGACGAGTTCGCTGCCGGCCAGATGGGCATTCAGCTTCCCCTGGCGCTTGATCTGTCGAACCTGTGCGGCATTGATCCGGGCCCGAATCTTGGTGGCCGATGGCCCCGCTCCGCGGGATTCTAGTAGTGTCGCTGCGGCCTGCCGCTCCAGATTAACGTGGAGATCGATACGGTCGAGCAGGGGGCCCGAGACCCGGCCCTGGTAACGCAGCACCGTTGCCGTGCTGCACTGGCAGTCGCCGCCATCCACGCCCGCATAGCCGCAAGGGCAGGGATTCATGGCTGCGACGAGTTGGAACTGAGCCGGGTAGCGATACAGGCCCCGGGCGCGACTGATACAAATTTCGCCAGACTCAAGAGGTTGTCGCAGTACATCCAGCACCGTCGCGGGGTACTCGCTGAGCTCGTCCAGAAATAACACGCCTCCATGGGCAAGTGAGGCCTCGCCCGGTAAGGGGGTCTGGCCACCACCAATGAGTCCCGCCGGGGTTGTGCTGTGGTGGGGAGCTCGAAATGGACGGCCTATTTCCCGATCAAGTCCCAGCAAGTCCCTGACCAGGGTGAGTTCGAGAGCTACTTTTGCACTGGGCTCCCCCAGCAGGCTGGGCAGGCAAGAGGCGAGCAGGGTTTTCCCGGCGCCAGGAGGGCCGGTCATCAGCATGTGATGTCCGCCGGAGGCCGCTATTTCCAGCGCCCGTTTGGCCAGCACCTGTCCCATGACATCATCTATTGCCGGCGCTGGGGGTATCACCGGTGGCTGGACTTCAGTTTTTGCGAGGGGTAGCTCCCCGGTCTTTAGAAACCCGCAGGCTTCAAGCAGGTCCGCCGCTCCGGTGACCCGACTGCCAGGCACTATCGCCATGTCCCGGGCCTGTTCTGCAGGGAGCAGCAAGGGTCGGTTCGCGGTGGTGGCAGCCTGAACCGCAGTGAGGAGTCCGCGACAACTGCGCAGGGATCCATCAAGACCAAGCTCACCGAAAAATTCGCGCTTGGCCGTATATTTTTCGGCGAGTTGTCCTGAGGCAACCAATATGGCGAGTGCGATGGGGAGGTCAAACCGGCCGCCGCTTTTGGGAATTTCAGCGGGCGCGAGACTAACCGTAATTCTTCGATCAGGCCACTTGAAATGCGAGCAAATGAGGGCGCTACGCACCCGCTCGCGTGCTTCCCGCACAGAGCTTTCCGGTAAACCCACCACTGAAAAAGCCGGCAGCCCGTTACTGAGGTGGGCCTCTACCGAAACCAGTGGAGCAGACAGGCCGGTTCCTGCCCGTGACAGGACAATCGCGTGGCTCATGAGATTTTTCCTTGAGCTGTCGCGTCGATAGCCTGCGCTGACAGCGAGGTCGTCAGTAATGTTCCGGAGCGGAAAACCCTCCGGTCGTCGTGGTATCAGCGGGCGCCATCATTCTGTGTCATGGCGTCCAACTGTTCGGTTAGTTTTGCCAATTCGGCTTCAAGGGTCTCCACGCGTGACCGGGTCCGCTGCAGGACGGCCGCCTGGGCATCGAACTCGACGCGGGATACGACATCCAGTTTGGCAAGCGCCGACTGCGCCAGAGCCCGGGCGTTCTTGTCGAGTTGCCCCAGGACAGGATTGTCAGGCCCCAGCAGCCGTTCAAACAGTTCCCCGGGACCGCCGATCGCTCCTTTACCGTCGGCGCTTTTTGCTTCTTCTTTTTCATGGTCTGGCATCAGCGGCACCATTCTCCCAAATACGTCATGGCGGTCAATGTAACGCAAGCGGTGGCATCCCCCCACATCCTAGCCACCCAATTTTGCCCATTGCCGGGGCAATGTTGCACTGCCTTGGTGCATTGCACCGAGTCGAGGCCACCCCGAACACCTGTCAAAATAACAATAACCCATTGTTTTTAATAAATAAAATTTTGTTGGTACAACAGTCGCTATAGGAATTTGCACAACGTCCAGTCGACGCGCTCGGGCGCCTGTAAACCTGAATATCAACAAAGAGGAGTTGCCCATGCTAGTCCGCTCGCCTGCACCCTTCGCGGCGTTTCCCATCGCCGCCGAATGGAGGTCCTTATGAAGCTAGTCACAGCCATTATCAAACCATTCAAGCTCGATGATGTTCGGGAAGCCCTGTCCCAGATGGGCGTTCAGGGGATCACTGTCACTGAAGTCAAAGGTTTTGGACGCCAGAAGGGCCACACCGAGCTGTACCGGGGCGCGGAGTACGTCGTTGACTTCCTTCCCAAGGTCAAGATCGAGGCCGCTGTCACCGTCGAACAGGTGGATCAGGTCATAGAAGCCATCACCAGCGCATCACACACAGGAAAGATCGGTGACGGCAAAATTTTTGTCACTGACATCGATCAAATCATCCGCATTCGCACCGGCGAGACCGGCGAAGCCGCTATTTAATTCACGGGTACAGGAATTTGTCATGGAGAACGAAATTTTTCAGTTGCAGTACGCACTGGACACCTTTTACTTCCTGGTGTGCGGTGCCCTCGTTATGTGGATGGCGGCAGGTTTTGCCATGCTGGAGGCGGGCCTCGTCCGGGGCAAGAACACCGTCGAAATCCTCACCAAAAACGTCACCCTGTTCGCGGTGGCGTGCACCATGTACATGGTCTGCGGTTACGCGATCATGTACGGCGGTGACTACCTGCTGAGCAGTATCACCGGAGACGGTGTGGCAGGGGCCGAGGAGCCTGCGACCTATGCACCATCCGCAGACTTCTTTTTCCAGGTGGTGTTTGTGGCTACGGCCATGTCGATCGTGTCGGGCGCGGTGGCTGAGCGGATGAAGCTGTTTGCATTCCTCGCCTTTGCCGTGGTGATGACGGGTTTCATTTATCCCATGGAGGGCAGTTGGACCTGGGGTGGCAATCCGGTGTTTGGCATGTACACCCTGGCTGACCTCGGGTTTCTTGATTTTGCAGGCTCCGGCATTGTCCACATGGCCGGTGCCGCTGCAGCGCTTGCGGGTGTCCTGCTGGTCGGGCCGCGAAAGGGCAAGTATGGAGCGAATGGCGAGGTCAACGCCTTCCCCGGTGCCAACCTTCCCCTCGCGACGCTGGGGACGTTCATCCTCTGGCTGGGATGGTTTGGCTTCAACGGGGGTTCGGTGCTCGCGACGGCCTCTGTGGATTCGGCCAACGCCGTGGCAGTCGTGTTTATGAATACCAATGCGGCGGCGGCCGGTGGTTGTCTGGCAGCTTTGATCACTGCCAAGCTCATGTTCGGTAAGGCCGATCTGACCATGGCGCTCAACGGCTGCCTGGCAGGTTTGGTAGCTATTACAGCCGGGCCTGACACGCCGTCAGCCCTTCAGGCCACCCTGTTCGGTGCGCTCGGTGGTGTGCTGGTGGTCTTCTCAATTGTGACCCTAGACAAGCTCAGGATTGATGATCCTGTTGGCGCCATCTCTGTACACGGCGTCGTCGGATTGCTCGGACTGCTGCTGGTGCCAGTAACCAATAGTGATGCCGCCTTCTCCGGCCAGATCATTGGCGCCCTCACCATCTTCGGTTGGGTTTTCGTCACCTCTCTGGTCGCTTTCTTTGCCATTAGGGCAGTGCTGGGTCTACGTGTCTCCGAGGAGGAGGAATACGAGGGTTCAGACATTGCGGAGTGTGGGATGGAGGCCTACCCGGAGTTCACCTCAGCCCGTTGACACCTCGCGACGGGTTTGTGTTTGGGGTCCTTTTGGACCCCTTTTTTTGGCTTAGCTAAAAAACGGTAACGGTAATGACTGAGATGGCATTGCCAAATTCCCAGAGCAGATCATAATGAGGGCCTTCTAGCGTAAAGGTGAATACCGCCAATGAAACTCGTCACCGCGATTATTAAACCCTTCAAGATGGATGATGTCCGTGCCGCGCTCTCAGATGTTGGCGTACAGGGCGTAACAGTTACCGAAGTCAAAGGCTTCGGGCGCCAGCGGGGTCACACCGAACTGTACCGGGGTGCTGAGTATGTCGTTGATTTCCTGCCCAAACTCAAGCTTGAAGTGGCCTGTGCAGGTGATCAGGTTGATGCCGTAGTCGAAGCTGTCATAGCTGCCGCGGGTACTGGCAAGATTGGTGATGGCAAGATTTTTGTGTCAGATCTCGATCAGGTCATTCGGATCCGCACAGGGGAAACGGGTACCGAAGCCATCTGAGTCAGCGGGTGGGTCTCAATCCTGGGCGGCCATGTCCAGCAGGATCTGGGGTAGCTCATCCAGACAGCCAATAACGCGGTCTGCAAGGCGGCTGCCTTGCTTGGACGTGGAGAGCCATATTGAGCGCACCCCGGCGCGGTGCGCCCCCGCGACATCGTGGTCATGGCTGTCGCCGACATGCACCATTTCCCGGGGTGATACACCTGACGCTTTCACGGCCTGTTCGAAAAGTGCTGTCTCAGGCTTGGCTGCCCCCACATCTTCGGCTTTGAATGCGAAATCAAAAAAACCGCCCAAGGGCGTTTTTCGGACATCGGCATTACCATTGGTAAGCGACCCCAACCGGTACCGTTTGGCCAGCTTGGCCAGAACGGGCAGAGATTCGGGGAACAACTCCACATCGTGCCGTCTGGCAATAAATGCCTGAAAGGCTTGTTGCGCCGCTGCTCTGGCTTCAACCGGGGGAACGCCCGACTCGAGGAGTAACCGACCCAACACAGCCCGCCGGAAGGCGCTGATATCATGGGCTAGTGCAGGTTGCTCGCTCAGCACCTGCTGACGTCTTCGAGCTGATTCTGGGGGACTTTGCAGGGTCAGGGTGCCTGGGTAGTTGGCTTTCAGCCATTCGTTCTGTGCCGCCTCAGCTTTTATGAGCGCGGGCCGGACATCCCACAGCGTATCGTCAAGATCAAAAGTGATGACCCGGATCATGGTTTGTTTTTGCGACGCGCCCTTGGGTGTGATGAATCGTAGACCTTGGCGAGGTGCTGAAAATCCAGATGCGTGTAAATCTGGGTGGTGCTGATATCTGAGTGGCCTAGAAATTCCTGTACTGCCCTGAGGTCGCCGCTGGATTCCAGCATATGGCTGGCAAAGGAATGGCGCAGCATGTGAGGGTGCAGTTTTCCCGGCAGCGTACTGTATTTTGCCAGTCGCTGTAATCGGAGCTGGACGCTCCTTGGGCTAATGCGCTGCCCTCTGTTGGAGATAAACAATGGTGCAGATACGCCGAGCGACTCACCCCCAAGAGGACGCAGTGATAGCCATTTTTCGATCGCAGCCAGTGCAGGACCGCCCACGGGTACGTTGCGCGTTTTCCGGCCCTTGCCGGTGACCGTGATGGCTGACTCACCGATTGCAAGGTCCCCTATGTTGGCAGCCACCAGTTCCGAAAGTCGAAGTCCAGAGGAATACAGAAGTTCGGCAATGGCGATATCCCGATAGTCCAACGCGGTCTCTGGCTGCCACTGAAACAGCATACCGACGCTGTCGGGGTCGAGGGTTTTGGGCAGGCTACGGCGTATTTTAGGCGCCTGTACGCCCAGTGCGGGATTGCCAATCTGAGGGTCGCGTTCAGACAGGTAGCGGAACAGCGCCCTGACGGAAGACAGTGAACGCTGAATGCTGGTTGGCGACAGGCCCTGGCGGTGCAACTGTGCCACCCAGCCACGGACATCCGCCTCAGCAATGGCGCTGATCTGCGTATTGCCTGCCTTTTGGCAGAAACCGGCGAATCGTTTGATATCGCGCCCGTAGCCATCAAGTGTGTGGCGAGAAACCTGACGAACATCTCGCTGATAATCGAGGAACTGCTCCCGGGCCGTGGCCAGCGCGTCTGTCACGCGGCCGGACGTGCGCCGACGCAGGGCAAGTGCGCGATGACCTCCGCCAAATGCTCCAGGAACAGGGTGCCCACCAGATTGTCATACCGATGAACATCGCTTGAGCCGACGGCAAGTGCGCCCAATAACTGACCCTCTACCAGTAGCGGCGCAATAGCCGCGGACCCTTCGGAGCGGCAGGCCGGAAAAAGAGCTGTCATCTCATCACCCCTGAAGACACCGCAATAAGCGCGCTTACGGCGCAGTAGCCCCTCCAGTATGGCCCCCCGGCTGGCATCACAAACAGGAACATCGGGGCCCAGTTGCTCCGCCTCCGCCAGCCAGATATGGGCGGCATACTCGACCCCGAAACAATCAATCAAACCCGTTTCAACGGTCTTTTCCAGGGCGGCCACCTCTCGGCACTGAAGCAGTGCGATTACCATGCGTCGCGAGGCCTGAAACAGGAATTCACTGGTCTCAGCATTGTGGCTGAGTTCAGCGAGGCGCCCACGGGTTTCTATATTCCGCTCGCGGAGCAGGGCGACCTGACGCTCAACGAGGGATACTGAGCCCTCACCCCCGTGGGGTAGCGCCATGGCGGTCAGCAGGTCGGGTCGGTTTTGAAAAAAATTGGGGTGTTCTTTCAGGAACGCCTCCACCTCCACCGGGTCGAGGTTGGCGGTGGCCAGCGCCATGTTTCTGTTTGAAGATGCGTCACCTGTCATCGAGGTTTTGTCCCTGCACTGTGGTCAGCGATTTTGCAGCGTGATGGTGCCTTCAAAGACCGTCGCCGTAGGTCCGCCCAGCCATACCGGCGTACCATCGCCCTGCCATGCCACGGAGAGCTTACCGCCCGGCAGTTGGACTGTCACGGTGTTGTTCAGTAAGCCTTTACGAATACCGTGTACTACAGCGGCGCAGGCGCCGGTTCCGCAGGCCAAGGTCTCCCCGGCGCCACGCTCGAAAACCCGCAGTTTGATCTCATCACGACTCAAGACCTGCATGAAGCCCACGTTGGTGCGTTCGCGGAATCTCGGATGCCCTTCAATGGCAGGACCCAGGGATGATACCGGTGCCGATCGGGCGTCACTGACGACCAAGACCGCATGGGGATTGCCAAGGGACAACGCGCCCAGAAGGTGGCATTCACCCGCCACATCCAGGGTGTATTCCATGGACTCGCTGTCACAGGCAAAGGGGATTGCCGCCGGCTGGAAGATTGGCACCCCCAGGTTGACGCGAATTCGACCATCTTCTTCGGTTTCCAACTGCATCAGGCCACCGGGAGTCTGAACGTCCAATATTTTCTTCCAGGACAGTCGTTGCTCGCGGACGAATCGAGCAAAGCACCGGGCCCCATTGCCACACTGGCCCGCTTCTGTGCCGTCAGAATTGAAAATTTGGTAACTGAAGTCGGCTTCTGGGCAATCTGGAGGGCCGACCACAAGCACCTGGTCACAGCCAATACCCCGCTGCCTGTTGGCAAGACGGCGGATGTGCCCCGCTGTCAGCCTGAGGTTCTGGCGCACGTTGTCAATGACTACGAAGTCGTTGCCTGCACCGTGCATTTTTGTAAATCGAATCTTCACAGGCTAGCCCCGGATATTGTCGATTCACCGGCCCACAGGGTCTCAAGGGATTCCCGTGCCCTGACGATATGGGTTGTATCCCCGTCGATCAGAACTTCAGCGGGTCGCGGGCGGCTGTTGTAGTTTGATGCCATGGCAAAACCGTAGGCACCTGCTCCCATGACCGCGAGAATATCACCGGACCTGAGGGCAAGATCGCGGGATTTGCCCAGAAAGTCGCCCGTCTCACAGACGGGACCCACAATATCCCAGCACCGGGTAATGTTTCCCGAGGCCGTGACCGGAACAATATCCTGCCAGGCGCCATACAGAGCCGGTCTGAGCAGGTCGTTCATGGCGGCATCGACCAGCGCAAAATTTTTGTGGGTCGTAGGTTTGAGGTATTCGACTCGGGTCAGCAGGACCCCCGCGTTGGCGACGATGGAACGGCCGGGCTCGAGGATCAGGGTCAGGTTATGAGCCTCCAGCGGTCCCGTCAGCGCTGAAATATAGTCGCCAATCGCGGGTACGGTTTCCCCTTCGTATGAGACGCCGAGGCCACCACCCAGATCAATATGCTTTAATTCAATGCCGCTTTCGCCCAGTTGGTCAACGAGTCTGACCAGATGGGCGACCGCCTCCGAAAACGGCTCGATGTTTAGGATTTGGCTACCGATGTGGCAATCGATACCGATGGGTTGGATGCCGGGCAAGGCTGCTGCCTTCCTATAAAGAGACAGGGCCGTTCCGATTGCGATGCCAAATTTATTATCCTTCAGGCCAGTGGCAATGTAGGGGTGGGTGCGCGCGTCCACATCGGGATTGACCCGCAGTGATATGGGTGCCACCAAATTGCTCTCTTCAGCCACCACCGCCAGCATGTCGAGTTCTGCTTCAGACTCAACGTTGAAGCAATGAATGCCGGCCTGCAGCGCCCGCCGCATGTCTTCGCGGGTCTTGCAAACCCCCGAGAAAACCACTTTTTCAGGATTGCCCCCGGCTGCCAAAACGCGTTCGAGCTCTCCGATCGAAACGATATCGAAGCCGGCACCAAGTCGTGCCAGGACATCGAGTACCGCCAGGTTCGAATTGGCTTTTACGGCATAGCAGATGAGATGATCGTGGTGGGCCAGCGCCGCCCGGTAGGCTGAGTAGGCTTGTTCGATCTCTCCCCGGGAGTACACATACAGTGGCGTGCCATGGGTGGCGGCCAAGGCGTCCAGGGCAACACCTTCGCAAAAAAGTGTGGCGTCCATGCGGTGAAAATGGCTCACTCATCCGCCTCGTCAGATTGTGGGGGGGCCTGCGCGGGTTGCAGCGGGCCTGTCTGCCCACAACCCGAGAGAAACGCGAGCAGTAATGCGGTCACTGTCAGGATCTTCATGGTGGTTATACTCCAAAGAGTCCTATTGTATCAGTGCGGGTAGATCTGCTGGTGACCACTTGACCAGTGCTGCAGCCGGAGGAAAAGACATGAGCGGTTCCAATTACTTTGACCTTATCGAGGCAACCTTTGACCTTGTGGAAATGCGCCTTGAGGACCTGCCGGAAGATCCTGATTTGGCGGTTGCCGAGGGCGTGATAAACGCCCGTTTTCCCAATGGGGTGGTCTTTGTCTTCAGTCGTCAACCGCCCACTGAGCAGCTCTGGCTGGCCACCCCCGGAGGCGGCTTTCACTATGTTTGGGATGCCGGTGCCGAGGACTGGCGGGATACGAAGACAGCTGCCCTGTTCCGGGACTTCCTGCCTCAGCAGCTGAGTGAACATGCCGGTGTCGACTTTTCCTGGGACTGACTACGCTTCTCGGTCAGCAGTCAATCGACCCGCCAGCCGCTCCCGTGCGGCAGCAACCGCAGCCTTGACCTGCGTGGGACTGGTGCCCCCGATGTGATCCCGCGCTGCAACTGAGCCCTGCAGGGTCAGTACCTCAAAAACATCGATGTCTATGTTGTTATGAAAGTCATGCAGGGTCTCCAGCGCCAGATCCTCAAGTCGGCAACCCTCGGCAATGCAGTGAGCCACCGCTCGACCCACCACCTCGTGCGCGTCCCTGAAGGGAAGACCTCGACGGACAAGGTAGTCTGCGAGATCTGTCGCGGTGGCAAAGCCCTCCAGTGCCGCACTACCCATCGCATCCCGGTTGGGATGTAGTGCCGGCACCATATCGGCGAAAGCGCGGAGGCAGTCATGCAGGGTGGCGACGCAATCAAATAGAGGCTCCTTGTCCTCCTGATTATCTTTGTTGTACGCGAGGGGCTGGGCCTTCATCAGGGTGAGGAGCGCCACCAGGTGGCCGTTGATTCGGCCGGTCTTGCCCCGGACCAATTCCGGAACATCGGGGTTCTTCTTCTGCGGCATGATGGAGGACCCGGTGCAAAACCGATCCGGGATAGTCACAAACGAGAACTGGGCCGATGTCCAGATCACTAATTCCTCTGCCATTCGCGACAGGTGTGTCCCAACGAGGGCCGCTGCAGCGGCAAATTCGATAGCAAAGTCCCGATCGGAAACAGAGTCGAGGGAATTCCGGGTTGGCTGGTCAAAGCCGAGGTCGGCTGCCGTCATATTTCTGTCGATGCCAAAGGTGGTGCCCGCCAGAGCCGCCGCGCCAAGTGGGCATTCGTTGAGCCGGCCACGACAGTCCTGCAGGCGTCCAAAATCCCGCTCAAGCATTTCGTACCACGCGAGGAGGTGATGCCCAAACGTGATGGGTTGCGCGACCTGAAGGTGCGTAAAGCCCGGCATTACCGTATCCGTATGTTCGCCAGCAAGGTTGACGATGCCCTCCTGCAGGCGCGTTAATTCCGCGCAGATGACATCAATGGCCTCCCGCAGCCAGAGCCGGATGTCGGTGGCTACCTGATCGTTTCGGGACCTACCAGTGTGGAGTTTCTTGCCCGTTTCTCCAATAATTTCGGTCAACCGGGCCTCGATATTCATGTGCACGTCTTCCCGGTCAACACGCCAGTCAAACCTGCCCTCTTTTATTTCCAGAGCAATGGTTGCCAGCCCAGACTCAATCTCCTCAAATTCCGTCTTGGACAGGATGCCCTGGACGGCCAGCATCCGGGCATGTGCGAGCGAGCCACGGATGTCCTGAGGCGCCAGCAGCCGGTCAAAACCCTGGGACGCTGTGAAGCGCTGGACAAAGGTGTCGGTGGCCTCGGCGAATCGGCCGCCCCACAGCGCACTTGGGGTCGATTGTGATTTTTTGGATTGACTCATTTCCCGTCCTGGCATGCTGGTCCCGGACTGCCGGGGTGAGGGCCTGATGTGGTCTCGAGAGTATACCATTGTGCCGGTTTTGATCAGTTCCAGCCGTGGTAAGCTGGCGTCCTGACTTAAGGAGTACCCCGTGTCCAAGCTTGTTATTGCCACCCGGGAGAGCCCTCTGGCCCTCTGGCAGGCCAACCATGTGGCCGATCGCCTGCGACAACGTTACCCCGACCTCACCGTGGAACTCCTCGGTATGACATCGAGGGGTGACCAGTTGCTGGATAAACCGCTTTACAAGGTGGGCGGTAAGGGCCTCTTCGTCAAGGAGCTTGAGACGGCGCTGCTGGATGGACGCGCAGACATCGCAGTGCATTCCATGAAAGATGTTCCCATGGCGTTACCACCTGGACTGACCTTGGGGGTTATCTGTGAGCGGGAAGATCCGCGGGACGCACTGGTGGGTATTAGGGCCCTTTCAGACCTGCCCCAGGGGGCAAGTTTGGGGACGTCGAGCCTGCGTCGTGCCTGTCAAATCAGGCGCGTGCGGCCCGATCTACAGATCGGCTTCCTGCGTGGCAATGTCAATACGCGTCTTGCCAAACTCGATGCCGGTGAGTTCGACGCGATTATTCTCGCGACGGCCGGGCTTGTTCGCCTTGGTTTTGAAGCCCGAATTGGCGCGCGGATTGAGCCTGAGGTTTCCCTCCCGGCGGGCGGTCAGGGGGCAGTTGGCATCGAGTTTCGCGCCGACGATAAGCGTATCGCGTCATTGCTGCAGCCTCTCAACCACAAACCCACGGCGGACTGCGTGACCGCGGAGCGCGCTGTGGTCAGGGTGCTGGATGGAGGTTGTGATGTGCCGATAGCCAGTTATGCCGTTGTAGAGGGTGAGGAATTCTGGCTACGCGCGCTGGTTGGTAGTGTCGACGGGCACACGCTGTTGACGGCCCAGGGCCTCGGCGTCGACCCCGAGGCCCTCGGCAGGCAGGTTGCAGAGACGCTGCTTGAAAGTGGAGCAGCAGCCATTCTGGAGGCGGTTCGAGGGTGACACTGACGGCGGTTTTGACACGACCCGGCTCTGCTGTTCAACCTCTGCGGGATGCGTTGACCCAGCGAGGTGTGGATAGCATCGTCCAGCCACTGGTTGATATCACCGCGATCCCCGTCGAGGATCGTGAGTTGGTGACGCTGCATCCCGGCGATATTTGCATTTTTATCAGTGCCAATGCGGTTGATCAGGGCCTTGCCAATCTGGCGCCCCAATTGAAGGCGCTGGGTTGCGCGATTCTTGCTGTAGGTAACGCAACAGCCCGCGCCGTGTCGGCAGCGGGATTTGATGTGAGCGTCCCCTCGCGGGCTGACTCCGAGGGGTTGCTGGCCCTTGATGCGCTTCATGATGTTGACGGCAAACAGGTGGTTATTGTCAAGGGAGAGGGGGGGCGCGGACTGCTTGCCGAGGCTCTCAAGGAGCGCGGTGCCCTGGTGGTGAGTTATGTCTGCTACCGGCGGGAACCCTGCGAGGTGGATGCAGGTCAGTTTTGCTGGCAGCTATGCGAGCGGGATAACCTGGTATTTCAGGCGAGTTCAGGTGAACTGCTGGAGCAGCTGACTCAGTTACTTGGCCGAGGCGGGCAGCCAAACCTATTGGATTGCCCCGTGGTTGTGCCATCGGAGCGGGTGGCAGAGATAGCAGAGGGTCTCGGATGGACCGAGGTCAAAACGGCTTCAGGAGCGGGAGATGAGGCATTCCTTGCGGTTGTTGATGGACTGTTACCTGTGGCAAACAGCCCGGAGCCTGACGTGCTGGAGGAAGAGGACATGACGGCCGAATCGGCAGAGGTCATTGCGGGAGCTTCGGGTTCTCCCACTATGGAAGCGGCACCCGTGCTCATGGCACCCGTTCCTGCCAAAACCTCGCCCTCCCAAGCCCCAGATAGGCTGGCCCGGTTGCTTCTGGTGCTGTTCCTGCTCGCGGTGGGCAGTGGCGCCTATCTGGGGTGGTGGTATGGCTGGCCTCGATATCAGGGAGCCGTCAGTCAGTTGGCGGCCCTGGAGCAGAGACTCGAGACCCTGGAAGAGGCACCAAATGTGCTGCAGGCAGAAATGGCGGGGTCAATAGACGTGCAAATGGCTGCCGCCGAAGCCCGGGCTGAAGCGGCGCTGCGCGCAGCGGCTGGCCGACAAACCCAGCTGCTTGCCGAGCAGGAGCTGGCGACCCGGGCTCTTGAAGATCGGGTTGAGCGGTTGGATATCAGGCTGGCCAGGCTGACTGCGACAGATCGTCGTGCCTGGCTTGCCAACGAGGCGGCTTTTTTGGTTCGGCTGTCGGCCCAACGCCTACTGACCTCGAGAGATATGGCCGCAGCAGAAGCGTTGCTGAGGAACGCGGATGCGCTGCTGAGAGAGGTTAACGATCCGCGCTTCGATACAGCGCGCCGGACGATGGCCTCAGATCTGGCAGCACTTGCCGCAGCCCCCCGCGTCGATACGGTGGGTTTGTACGCGCGGTTTGCTGCACTCATTGACCAGTCTGCGCGTCTGCAGGTCGCTGCAAGACGACCCGAAACCGCGGTGGTTGAGTCGGATGACAACTTCCTGGCTCGGGCAGGTGCAGGCTGGCGGGCTGCGCTTGCCAAGCTGTCGAGTTATTTAGTGGTCCACAGTCGCAGTGACGACATGGCGGGGTTATTGACGCCAGATTGGGAAAATCTCGTGCGTCAGAATATACGCATGTCGCTGGAGCAGGCGCAAATAGCAGGACTCTCAGGCAACCAGACGCTTTTTACACATGCTGTGCAGCGCGCTGAGAGCTCGGTGGCGCTGTATGGGGCAAACGACCCTGACAGGGTGGCCGCGATGTTGGCGGAGCTTGCCGAGCTGGCCGAGCTGGATGTGGCGCCTGAAGTGCCAGATTTGTTGGCATCAAGGGCCGCTCTTGCCGACGCCATCAGGGCCATAGATGGGGACAGCGCCGCGTCGGATACGGCAGATCCCTCGGTGGTTGATTGACAGTGCGCCGCCTGATTGTGCTACTGGTGCTGGGACTGCTTCTGGGTGCCGCCCTGATCAACAGGATGGAGCAGGGAGCTGGATACGTCTACATCAGCCTGGGCGATGTGGTTGTTGAAACCAGTGTCTGGTTTGCGGCTTTGCTATGGTTGCTGGTCTGGGGACTGCTGGCCCTGGCCTTCACAGCGGTGCGGAGACTATTGGGAACACATCGTGCCGTCAGTGGCTGGCTGGGCCAGAGAAAGAGTCGCAATGCCACCGCGCTGACCAATCGGGGCCTCATTAACTTTATTGAAGGGAACTGGTTGCGCGCTCGCAAGCAACTCCTGCGTTCGGCACGCTACAGTGAAGCGCCTCTGCTTAACCATCTTGTTGCTGCTCGGGCGAGCTTCAGGCTCGGTGATTTTGATGAGGCCAAACGGCAGTTGGGTGAGGCTGAAAGTGTCGAGGCCGACGCAGGAATTGCGGTTGAATTGACCCAGGCCGAGCTGCAGTTGTCCTCAGGAAATTATGAGCAGGCGCTGGCAACCCTGGTTCGTGCCCGGAGCAATGCTGCCAAGCATCCGTATGTCCTGGCGCTGCTTGCCCGTGCCCACCGACAGCTTGGTGACTGGCAGGCCCTGCGTCCGCTACTCCCCGAGTTACACAAGTACGGTTTGCTGGATGATGCGGGCTTGCGGGGGCTGGAAGGAGAGCTCTGGAAGGCTCTGGTCCAGTCTGCGTCATCCCAGCCAGGAGCCGGGGTCGCCGATCTCGAGGCCGTCTGGCGCGATATACCGCTCGCCCAGCGCGACCTCGTAACACTCCGCGTCGCTTTCCTGCGAGCGCTGACGGGCATGGGTGGCCATAATGAAGTGGAAAAGTACATCATCAGATGGTTGGGTAAGGCCTGGCAGGTTGAGCTACTGGGTTTCCTGGGCCGCTCGCCGCCCAGCAATCCGGGTAAGCTGCTCAAGGTCCTGAAAAAATGGTTACACACCCATGGGCAAGATTCCCTGCTGCTACTTGCAGCTGCGCGGGTCGCCCTGCACGCAAAGGATTGGGAGTCTGCAGGAGAGTGGCTCGAGTCGGCCTATCAGCGCGAAGCGAGTGCAGAAATTTGTTGCGAGCTGGCCCGCTTCAGTGCGGCTAGGGGTGATGGTGCCAGGTCCGCCGCGCTGATGGCTGAGGCGGCAACCCTAACCGTGGGGCCGCTACCCGAGGTGCCGTTGCCCGGGGCTATAACAGATGACTAACTGACGGGTTACAACCGGCTCAGCGTCCGGGTAACTCGATGTTCAGGCTACTCCAAAGCGCGTCGATCCTCGACTTAACCGCCTCGTCCATGGCGATGGCCTGGCCCCACTCTCGATCTGTCTCCCCGGGCCATTTGTTGGTGGCATCCATGCCCACCTTGGAGCCGAGACCCGCGACCGGTGAGGCGAAATCCAGATAATCGATCGGTGTGTTGTCCACGAACACGCAGTCCCTGCGCGGATCCATGCGTGTGGTCATGGCCCAGACCACGTCCTCCCAGGAACGCGCATTTACGTCATCATCGGCAACGATAATGAACTTGGTATACATGAATTGCCGCAGGAATGACCAGATGCCCAGCATCACGCGTTTGGCGTGGCCCGGGTATTCCTTGCGCATGGTCACTACGGCCATCCGGTAGGAACATCCTTCGGGGGGCAGGTAGAAATCGACAATCTCGGGAAACTGCTTCTTCAACAGGGGTACGAAAACTTCATTGAGCGCCACACCCAGCACGGCAGGCTCGTCCGGTGGACGACCGGTGTAAGTGCTGTGGTAGATGGGGTCCCTGCGGGTCGTCATGGTTTCGACCGTAAAAACAGGAAAACGCTCGACCTCATTGTAGTAGCCCGTGTGATCACCGTAGGGCCCCTCATCGGCCTCCTCGCCAGGGTCGATAAAGCCCTCCAGTATGATTTCGGCATGGGCTGGAACCCGGAGGTCATTGGCCCGACAGCGGGGGGTGAGACATTCTGCGAGTTCGGTTTTACTACCGCGCAGCAAACCGGCAAATGCATATTCTGACAGGGCGTCGGGCACCGGGGTAACAGCACCCAATGTGGTTGCGGGATCGGCGCCCAGGGCGATGGCGACTGGATAGGGTTCCCCTGGATTTTTGAGCGTCCAATCCCGGAAGTCGAGAGCGCCGCCCCGATGCGATAGCCAGCGCATGATGAGCTTGCGCGGTCCGAGCTGCTGCATGCGATAGATCCCCAGATTCATTCTGGGTTTTTCGGGACCACGGGTAATCACCAGAGGCCAGGTTACCAAAGGTCCGACATCGCCCGGCCAGCAGGTTTGTACCGGGACAGTTGTCAGGTCTACCGCATCGCCCTCCAAGACAACCTCCTGACAGGGTGGGCGCTTGATGGTTTTGGGGCCCATATTCAGGACTTGTTTGAGCAGGGGTGCTTTGTCAATGAGGTCGCGCATACCCTTGGGTGGATCCGGTTGGCGCAGGTAGGCGAGGAGCTCTCCGATGTCCCGAAGCGCCTCTGTCGAGTCCGCACCCATTCCCCGAGCAACCCGTGCTTCAGTCCCAAACAGGTTGACCAGTACGGGCATGCTATAGCCCTTGGGATTCTCAAAGAGTAACGCAGGCCCACCCCCGCGAAGGGTGCGGTCGGCAATTTCAGTCATTTCAAGGTTTGGATCGACCTCTGCTTTGATGCGAACCAGCTGTCCTTCAGCTTCGAGCGTAGCGATAAAATCGCGAAGGTCGGTGAAGCGCTCCGCCATGGGATGTCCTCGACTATGCAGGTATACGACAACTGATGCGTTGCTGGGCCAGTGTTCGCAAAGTGTTCCCCAGCGCTCCAGTCAGGCGGAGCTCACTTGCGCTTCATGGACTTGAAGAATTCTTCGTTTGATTTTGTGTCCTTAAGTTTATCCAGCAAAAACTCCACCGCTGGGAGGTCTTCCATGCCGTGGAGCAGCTTACGTAAAATCCACATGCGCTGCAGTTCCTCGTCACCCGTCAGGAGCTCTTCCCGTCGGGTGCCAGATCGGCGGATATTGATCGCGGGATACACGCGTTTCTCCGCAATCTTCCTATCGAGGTGCAATTCCAGGTTGCCGGTACCTTTGAATTCCTCGTAAATCACTTCATCCATTTTTGATCCCGTGTCGATCAGGGCCGTGGCGATAATCGACAGGCTTCCGCCCTCTTCGATATTACGCGCAGCGCCAAAGAAGCGCTTGGGACGCTCCAGGGCATGGGCATCCACGCCACCCGTCAAGACTTTACCTGAGCTGGGAACCACTGTATTGAAGGCGCGGGCAAGGCGCGTAATGGAATCGAGCAGGATGACAACGTCGCGTTTGTGCTCCACCAGCCGCTTGGCTTTTTCAATCACCATATCGGCGACCTGAACGTGGCGCGAGGGTGGCTCGTCGAAGGTTGAGGCAACGACTTCAGCACCTCTGGCGCCGACCGAGCGCTGCATTTCAGTGACTTCCTCGGGTCTCTCGTCGATAAGCAACACAATCACATAACACTCAGGGTTATTGGTGATGATGGCCTGCGCCACATTCTGCATCATGATGGTCTTGCCGGCTTTTGGCGGCGCTACCAAGAGGCCTCGCTGCCCCTTTCCAATGGGTGCGACCAGGTCAATGATGCGTCCCGTGAGATCTTCGGTTGAGCCATTCCCTTTTTCCAGGGAGAGCCGCTCGTTGGGAAACAGGGGCGTAAGGTTTTCAAACAGTATTTTACTTTTTGCGCTCTCGGGTACTTCGAAGTTGACGTCCTTGACCTTGAGAAGCGCGAAGTAGCGCTCTGAATCCTTGGGAGGACGAATCATTCCCGTAATGGTGTCACCGGTTCGCAGGTTGAACCTGCGGATCTGGCTCGGGCTGACATAAATGTCGTCGGGCCCAGCCAGGTAGGAGGAGTCGGACGAGCGCAGGAAACCAAAGCCGTCCTGGAGGATCTCAAGGACACCATCGCCCCAGATATCCTCTCCGCTTTTGGCGTGACGCTTGAGCAGTGCAAAGATGATGTCCTGCTTGCGCGAGCGCGCCATATTTTCGAGTCCCATTTCCTGAGCCATGTCGATCAGGTCCTGGGTGGACATGTTTTTCAATTCGGTGAGGCTCAGGGGGTTGGCGCTGGGTGTATTGGGATCGCGGCGCCGCTGCCGCCTGTTTCGACCCCTGCGGTTGTTGCCGCCATTTTCCTTCTCTGGCGCTTCGCCATTATCCGCGGCATCTTTGGCCTCGGCCCTTGCATCGCCATTGTCAGCGTCAGCGTCGGCTTCGGTTGCGCCGCTGTCTGGAGTTTCAGTGCGGTTAAGCTTGAGGGTCCGAGTGGCGCCATCGTCGCCGCTGGTGCTTTCGGTAGTTGATGCCTCGGCCACTGTCATGGCGGGCGCGTCAGAGGCACTTGCTGCCTCCGTTTCATTGCTCACTGAGCTGTTGTTTTCATCCACGAGTCATATCCGGAATCTTTGGAAAAAGAGGAGCTGCAAAGGGGAATCCCCCGGCAGGAACAGTTTTGACCCAGTCCAATGCTTTCATCGCATACTCAGGCAGTTGGGATTGCCAAGTATAAAAAGGGTCGGAAAGGGGCATGGGCGGGCTGGAGTAGCCTTACCACGCCTATAAACTAGCACCGAGAGAGGAGGGCGTCCAGACCCATCGGACTAACTTTTTTCAGCTTTTTGCAGTCACCGCACCCGGTGCTGCAGGCTGTTGCCGTGTCTTTAGAGGCACTCGTCGACGAATGCGCTCAACTGCGTCTTACTGAGGGCGCCCACTTTCGTCTCGACGGCATTGCCGTCCTTGAACACAATCAAAGTCGGAATACCGCGGATCGCAAACTTTTCAGGGATACCGGGATTGGCGTCGACATCGACTTTGCAGATCTTGAGGCGGCCGCTGTATTCCGTTGCTATTTCATCGAGCACCGGTGCAATCATTTTGCAGGGGCCGCACCACTCGGCCCAGAAGTCCACGAGCACGGGGAGCTCGGAGGCAAGGACCTCCGCTTCGAAAGTAGCTTCACTGACGTGGACAATGCTTTGATTCATGGTACCCCCTCGGGCGAAAGATGTTACAACGCAATATAATGACACAATATAGCATCCCTTCCGCCAGTGAAAAATGTACTTCTGGGCCTGATATCTGGTGGGTCTACATGGTGCGCTGTTCGGATCAGTCGCTGTATGTGGGGGTGGCCCGGTGTCTGGAGCGCCGTTTGCGGCAGCATAACGGTGAACTCGCGGGCGGTGCCCGGTATACCCGAGGCCGACGCCCGGTAGTAATAGCCTGGCAGCGGCCCGCGCCGTCGCGCAGTGAGGCACAGGCGCTTGAGGCGCGACTGAAAAAACTATCGCGGCGGGAGAAGCTCAACTTGATTGCGGATGTCCATGATCTCGATGGTGGGTGCCCCTGATATGTCCAACGTCGAGGACTTCTGGCAGTGGGCCCTTGGGCAATGGTCAAATCCCCAGCTGGCCGCCGAATTGCTGCACCTCCAGGACCGGCACAACTGCATAGTACTGGAGCTGCTCTTGCTGGTTTGGCTTGACCAGCAGGACATGAGTCTCAGCGACGTGGGTTACAGAAGGCTCGTGACGGTGGCTGCCTGCTGGAATGAGGAGGTTGTTCAGCCACTCCGGCAGACCAGGATCCGCTGGCGAGACAGGGCTGACCTTGAGCACCACCGCGCCCGGTTGAAGCAGTTGGAGCTCACGGCGGAACACGCCCTGGCGCAACTCTATTTTGGTGCGCTCAAGGCACTGGCTGCCGATGACTTATCCCTTCGGCCGGCCGGCAGGCCAAACAGCAACTTGGAACTCGCCCGTCATGCGGCGAGTCCCCCGATGTCTGGGTCACAAGTGTCGACCCTGCTGGAGCTTATGTCCGCCTAGACCGTCCCGGGTTGCGTCTGTTTCTGGTGGCACAATGGTGGCACTCTGCGTACCATATGCACCGCACAAGTGAAGATCCCGCCGGGATCACCAATTTTTAATCAACAGGAAGAACTCATGTTGCGAATTACGTCTGGTCGCCTCGCGACCATTTTGATGGCGCCTCTGCTGGTGGGCGCACTCTCCGCCTGTCAGGAGCAGGCCGTGGAGCCCGAACCTATGACCCTTGATACACCCGAGAAGCGCTTGTCCTATGGAATTGCCCTGCGTATGGGTGAGCGCATGGTGGCAGATGGTATGACCATGGATGTCGACGCCTACTCTCAGGGGATGCGTGATGCTTTCGACGGCGCTGAGCCGCGGCTGACTGAGGAAGAAATCACGGCCGAGATGATGGCATTTCAAGAAAAAATGGAAGCGGAGCGCAATGCGGAGCAGGAGCTGTTGTCTGCCGGTAATGCGGAGGCGGGAGCTGCCTTCCTGGCCGAGAATGCCCAGCGCGAAGGCGTCACGGTAACGGAGTCCGGCTTGCAATACGAAGTTCTGGAGGCGGGCAGCGGTGCCTCACCGGGTGTCGATGACCAGGTTGAGGTGCATTACCGAGGCACATTGATTGACGGAACGGTTTTCGACAGTTCCTATGACAGGGGCCAGACGGTCACCTTCGGTGTGACGCAGGTTATTGCTGGCTGGACCGAGGCACTGCAGCTTATGAAAGAGGGCGCCAAGTACAAGCTGTATATCCCCAGTGACCTTGCCTACGGTGCGGGTGGCGCGGGTCAGCTTATCGGACCCAATTCGACGCTGGTATTTGAGGTAGAACTGATTGATGTCGTTGACCCCGAGGCTGCCGCCGGGGAGGGCTAGGCCCACAACGTAGAGCACCCTGAACCCCGGCCCAAGGCCGGGGTTTTTTTTGACCGTTTATGCCCTGCTGGAGCGTAGATGGTGTCCGGTTGGAATTTTCGTCGCGGTAGGTCGAGGGCGCGTCAATGGAACTTGTTGTCCACGTTGCCTGGTTTATTGTCATACCTCAGATTGATGATACTGGCTGTAAAAGCGGCGGAGGTAGTCGGAGAAGGTTTCGCCCGTTTCCTGCTCCAGCAGAACCTGCTGACGGAGGGATACCGCACTCGCCGTCTGAAACTCCGCAAACTCGCTGGGCTCCAGCGGTCTTGCCAAAAAATCGCTGTGCCAGCGTTTGGAGTAATTTAGCGCCAGTTGCCAAAAAGGTATGCCCCCGTCCCGCATTTCCTGAAGTACCCGCGCTGAGGGTGTCTGGTCGGGGTTCAGGATTCTCTCGTAGGCCATGGCCATGGTTTTTTGGTGTTCGCCATGACCTCCTGCCTGATCCAGCAGCAGGGCGGTCTGGCTCATACTGTCGAGTAAGGTCATCGCACGGTCAGCGAAGGGTTGATCGCCCTCTGCGGTCAAAAGGCGCAGGTTGGGCGAGCGACCTTCGTTGACAACCCGGCGCAGATTTTCCCGGTTACGGCGCTGTCCCTGTTCGTCACACAGCGGGCTCGCTGAGAGGATGGCGTCCACCAGAAAAATATCGATGAGGCGCATGGTCTCTGCATCAACGCCCAGTGGCAGAAAAGGATTGATATCGATGCACCTGATCTCTATGTACTCAATCCCCCCCCGCCGCAATGCGACTACGGGCGCCTCACCTGATTGCGCGACACGCTTGGGCCGGATAGGGCTGTAAAATTCGTTTTCTATTTGCAGCAATGCGTCATTGAGTTGTGCCTGCTCACCCTCATCAGTCAAATGGAAGTCTAGGTATTCCGGGTGCGGCGTGAGGATGGCGTTGCTCAGGGTTGACAGGTAATTTTCCAGGTTGTTGTAGCAGACGTCGAGACTCGACTGGGCATTACTGGTATAGCCCAGATCCCCCATGCGCAGGGAGGTTGCGTGGGGTAGGTACAAACTGGACCCCGATGAATCAAAGGGGGCCAGGGGATGGTCACGTTGACCACTGAGGAAGCTGGCGCAGACTGCGGGCGATGCGCCCAACAGGTAGATCAGCAACCAGGCTCGTTCGAAAAAATTTCGGATCAGGCCAAGATAGCCGGCTGTTTGGTAATTCGGGAGACTTGTTTTTTGTCCGTCGCGTTCCCAGGCGGCCCGCCAGAATGACTCAGGCATCGAAAAATTGTAGTGGATACCGGCGATTGCCTGCATCATGCGGCCGTAACGAACACCCAGCCCATTGCGGTAGACGCGTTTCATCTGTCCGACATTGGAGGTGCCGTAGTGGGCGATGGGTATGTTTCGGTCCCCCGCGACAATACAGGGCATACTGGCTCCCCAGAGCAGTTCTCCATCGAGTTGAGAGGCGGTGAATCGATGGATAGCATCGAGCTGGGATAATGTTAGATCCACATCCTGCGCGACGGGAGTGATAAACTCCAGGAGCGCCTCCGAGTAATCGGTGGTTATAGACGGATGTGTGAGGGCTGAACCCAGTGCCCTGGGATGCGGCGATTGGGCCAACATTCCGGTCGAGGAGTCGACGCGCAGGCCCTCTTTCTCGACCCCGCGGCAAATGCCCGCCAGGACCTCGCATCCCGCGTCCGCGATGAGTTGATGTTTCGCAGTCAGTGGCAAGTCCAAGGGCGACGAATCTCCTGATACAGCGCTCCCATGCGTACTGGGGCGCCAGTGGTCCAAGTGGCGGTGCAAGTGTAAGGGCTGCAATCAACAGGGTACAGGTTGTGTGAGAAAAGAGTACGCAATTGCCGTTTATCGGGAGGTGCACTATGCGTATCGAGTCATGGCTAAAGACACTGGCGGACCAGGGCGGATCTGATCTGTACTTGAGCACAGGAGCGCCCCCCTGTGCCAAATTTGACGGGGAGCTTAAACCCATCGCCAGTGAGGTGTTAAAGCCCGGTGAAATTGCGGCGATAGCACGGGAAATGATGGATGAAACCCAGCAGGAGGAGTTTCACCGGGAACTGGAGCTCAACCTGGCCGTGTCAATCGCCGGTGTGGGTCGTTTCAGGGTCAATGTGTT
>CALKDK010000027.1 GCA_938084055.1 uncultured Luminiphilus sp. | reverse complement strand
GTGCACAGACTCCCCTCTGGCATCAACGGCAACACTCACCGGCATATCCTTGACCGTAAAGGCGTAGATGGCCTCCATACCCAGGTCTTCAAAGGCCACTACCCGCGCTGCAATGATGGCTTTGGACACCAGGTAAGCCGCCCCGCCGACAGCCATCAGGTAGACCGCCCCATGCTTTTTGATGGCCTGAATGGCCAGCGGGCCCCGCTCGGCCTTACCGATCATTCCCATGAGACCTGTCTGCTCAAGAATGTAGTCAGTAAACTTGTCCATCCGCGTTGCGGTTGTCGGGCCCGCAGGGCCCATCACCTCATCCCGGACAGGATCAACGGGGCCCACGTAGTAGATAAACCTACCCTGCAAATCAACCGGCAGCGTCTCGCCCTCCTTCAGCATCTGGGTCATCCGCTTGTGGGCTGCGTCACGCCCTGTATACATCGTCCCCGACAGCAGCAGGGTCTCCCCGGGCTGCCAGCTATGGGTCTCTTCCCGACTCACAGTATCCAGGTTGACCCGACGCACCGTATCGCCCGGCTCCCAGCTGACTTCGGGCCAGGCATCGAGACTGGGAGGCGTCTGCAGTGCGGGGCCAGCACCGGTCAGTGCGAAGTGGGTGTGCCGTGTGGCCGCACAATTGGGAATCATGGCGACCGGCAGCGAGGCCGCGTGGGTCGGGAAATCCATTATTTTTACGTCCAGCACCGTGGTCAGTCCACCCAAACCCTGCGCCCCTATGCCAAGCCTGTTAACGCCATCCATGATTTCCAGGCGCAGTTCTTCGATGCGGTTTTTCGGCCCCCTCTGGCGCAGGTCCTGTATATCAATGGGATCCATAAGGGCTTCTTTGGCCAGCACAGCCGCTTTTTCGGCGGTACCGCCAATGCCAATACCCAGCATGCCCGGAGGACACCAGCCGGCACCCATGGTCGGTACGGTCTTCAATACCCAGTCGACAATACTGTCCGAGGGATTGAGCATGACCAGTTTGGCCTTGTTCTCAGACCCTCCACCTTTGGCCGCTATCCTGACATCAACCCGACCACCCGGGACAATCCGGGTATGAATGACGGCAGGCGTGTTGTCCCGGGTATTTTTACGCGCGCCCGCAGGATCCTCGAGGATAGAAGCCCGGAGGGTGTTGTCGGGATGGGTATACGCGCGTCGGACACCTTCGTTGATCATCGATTCGAGGGATTGGCTCGCCTTCCAGGTGACTTCCATTCCGACTTCAACAAATACGGTCACAATGCCCGTGTCCTGGCACAGGGGCCGATGGCCCATGGCGCACAGTCTTGAGTTAATCAAAATCTGCGCCATTGCATCCTTTGCCGCCGGGTTGAGCTCCATTTCATAGGCCTGATGCACCCCCTGCACAAAATCCACGGGGTGGTAATAGGAAATAAACTGCAGTGCGTCGGCCACGCTGTCTATCAGGTCCTCTTCGCGAATGACACTCATTGTCTGATCAACTCCTGTTACTCATGGCAACGGCCTGGTGGCTAGCATAAAGCCTTCGCCCTGTTTAAATTTACTGCCTAACCCTATGGATTACCCGGTTCCGGGCTGACGACCGGTGACACCTGACTGTTGCGCATCTGGTTTTCAAGACGGCTGATGCTGGCATTCACCTGGCGTCGAAACGCATTGATGGATTCGATCCACTCCTCGTTGGAGGTCACGCGCTGTCGCATGGCCGCGCGTTCAAGATTCGCCTTGTTCACGTTATCGGCGAGGCGCTCAAGGTTGGCCTGGGCATCCATGGCGGTTTTGGAAAGGCGTTCAAGGTCGCCTGCAACCCGTTGCAGTGCGGCAAGATCAGATTCCAGGGAGGCCACCGTCTTGCCCTGGCCAGCGGTCAGCGTTTGAAGCTTGCCAACATCGGTTTGCACCGCCGCAGAGGCCTTTTCCAACTTATCAATCTTCGTATCCATTTCACGACGCCGCTGTTCCAGTCGCCGGGTCTCCTTGTCAACGACATTCAGTTGAGCGCCAAGAGCTGCTGCCGATTTTTCAACGCTTTCGTCAGTATCGGAGAGCAGCGCTTCAAGATCGGCCACCCGGCCGGCAACAACGGCCCCGTCAGCGAGTGATTTATCGAGGGCGATCTGAAGTTGCCAGGCCCAGGCGCAGGCCACCGCGGCCACCACGAAAGCGACCGTCAGTATCAGACGACCCAACACACCCAGTCCCGCACCCCGGGAGCTAGGACGCTGGGCTCGTCCCGGGACGGCACCCCGCGGTGCACTGGCAACGCCTTCATCCCGTGTGGCTACAAAGGAGGGAATAGTTGCATCCGGTAAGTCATCGCGGGCCATAGGTAATCTCTGGTGAACTCAGGGGTCGGCAGTATATCGCGACCCTGATCTTACTTCAGTTTCTCCCCAGTATGGACAACAGGGCGCCACCATCACTGGCCAGTTGCCCGGGGGCGGGAAGTCCCAAGACTTCAAGCAGCAGAGGAAAGATATCCAGTTGATGGGCTTCGTCCACTTCTCCCGCTCGAAACGCCGGCCCGATGCCGACCGCGAAGGCCGCCATGTCCGGGTGATCCGCCAGATAGCCGTGGGCACCTCGCCGGACCCCCGGTGGGTCTGGAAACCGGGAAAAATAAGCGGGTGGCTGGGTCAGCAGCGTAATCGCTGGCGCGGTGGTCTCCGTGTTGCCCCCCAATGCGCGGGCAGCATCCCGATCCAAAACCTCGAACCGCCCCGCCGCAAACGCTCTCAGCTGAGCCCTGAAGGCATCGCTATCGACGGCATCATCTTCAGGGTAGTAGCGGATACGAGCCGGGCTATGCAGCATCTTGAAGCCCGGCAGTTCGGGTAATTCAGTGGTAAGAATGGCCTGATCACTCTCGACGGTCGTCATGCCGTGATCGGAGACCACCAGCATATTAATATCAGGCCGATCCATGGCCTCAATGCCACGCCACAAGTCACCGATGTGCCGATCCACTTCATTGACCGCGGCGGCCACCTCGGCACTGCCAGGACCGAAATCATGTCCCGCCGTATCAACCAGTGAAAAATAGAGCGTCACCAGATGTGGTCTGGCTGCATCAGGCAACTGCAGCCAGTCAAGCACCTGTCCAACACGCGCTGCATAGGGTGCTGCCTTGTCGTAGGGCAATGAATAGGTTGGCAGCCGCCCTCCCCAGCTGGCGTCAGATTCGGGCCAGAAGTAGGTCGCAGCAATACCACCCTGGGCTTCCACCCAACTCCACACGGGCATTCCTCTTAACCAATGAGGTTCGCTTTTGCCGCTACCGAGGTGATAGCACTCGCCGAGTACCCCATCACAAAAATGGTTGTCCTCAATACCATGGGCTTCGGGGAGCTGCCCGGTGGCCATGGAAAGGTGGGTGGGGAAGGTGTTGGTGGGGTAGACGGGTTGAAGTCGCCGTACCCGAAAACCCGCTCCCGCGATTGCCATCAGCATCGGCGGCTCGAAGCGATCAAGGTAGTCGTGACCAAAGCCATCTATTGAGACCAGAATCACCGTGCCAACGGGTTCGGCACGACCACTGACGCAGGCAATGATTAACGGTATGGCAAGCAAGCAGCCCAGTGTTTTTGAAAGGGGTGGGGATGCGAGGAAGTTGCCCCGGTTACGAGCCCGGGAAATCGTCCCGCCAACCCCTGGGTGGGCGGAATGCTGCCAACGACGCCAGCGATCCAACAGCGGAAAAAACGCTTTTTTCATAAAAAAAGCAGCCACTGGGGCTGCTTATTCATTGGCCCTGTACAGCTTAGAGGTAATTCAGCAGCCCGAACACAACCAGCGTCAGCGCGAGTGAACTGTGGATAACGCCCACGACCGATTTCATTGGCCCCAGGCCCCCAACCAACGCGTTGAGTTCCAGGATGACAATAAGGCCAAGTGCCGCATACAGGCCCGTATCCGTGCCGCCGAGTGGAAGATGCTTGGAGGCCAACATGCCCAGCAACATAGGTCCAGAAAAGAGGGTATTGGTTCTACTGGCAAGACCGGCTTTGGCCGCGGCCGCGGGTCCATCGCCCTCTTTCATGCCCAGGACGATTTGCTGCTTGGGCCATATGATCAACCAAACGTTGAGAAACATGAACGTGCCGGCCAGAGCGCCCATCCAGATCGCAGGCATGGTGGCACCGAAAGCACCGACCTTGTGAAGCAAATAAGCACCAGTCAGGAAGGTCAGCATTGCGCCCCAACGGAACCACCAGAGGGCCCGTGGCGCCAATTTAGCCATTGCATCGGACTTGGCGTTCGCTTCTGCTTCCTTGAAGTACTCGGTCTGCACAAAGTTGAAGTAGTAAAGCATACCGATCCAGACAATACCGACCAGCACATGAATATAACGACCAAGGAACTCGAGTTCGTACATGGATAGCTCTCCTGTTTGTTCTTCTTGGGACGCCCGCCCCGCACCGAATCCCCTACTCGGCACTGCGGTGATTATAGGCTTCGCCACGAAAATTGCCATGTCAAATCGACTGCAAGCGCGCTGTCACCCTGTTGGCGAACATTGTCGCGATGCCCGTGACACTGGTCGCCATGCCAGTAACTCGAGGGACTACCCCGACAATCCACCGGACAAAAGCCAGCCTGGGTGTTCATGGCCCCATTTCGAGCGCCAACGCCAACCTGGCCCCAAGCCCCTGATCGCTGCAATCAGCCAAATACGGGATAGCCCAGATAAATGTGCAGAAAGGATATGCCGCCATAGGCAAGAATAGCACCCACCGCCGTCGTCACCTCGCGCGCAGCGCTGGTTTGCACCACACGCGCTGGGTTGCCCTCACTTTTATTGATCAGGACGACACTGACAACCGCCCAGCCCAGCAAGCCTCCGAATAAGACAAGCGATGGGGTATCACCGTTTACCAGCAGGTGTGCCACCGCCCAGCTTTTGATCGCCGTAAGCTGCGGGTGGCGAATAACACCTGTGACCCAACTGCGAGCTACCGCGGCTCCCATCAGATACACCGCGAACAGCATCAACAGATTGTTGATACCCACCATAGCGGGACTACGTACCCAGTAGACACCGCCCGCAGCCTGGCCGTAACCGAGGACCATCATGACCACCGAGGCGAGAATCGCTACACCCAGGATGCCCTTGCCCGGTGCGCCAAGTTTATGGCGCAGCTCGGGGAGCAGGCGTTTGAACAAATGGGCCAGCGTCCACAGTGCAACACCCGCTATCAATAGCAGCATAGCCATACCTCTAAGCATCTCTCGATCGCTGCAGCATAAAGAAAATGTCCGAACGGTTAAACCGCAATCCCGATCGCTTCAATCCAGGGCTGAGCGCAACCCGACCCACCGAGGCGTTATGAGGGCCACCCTGCAGGGGTTCCCGTCCCTTAAATCAGCACTAAACCGGCCGCCTAGCAGGTCCGACTGCGGTGCTTTGACAGCTTTGAGCGCCCTGCTGAAACCCATGGCCCACGCAACGGCCTGGTTCGAATCACAATCCGCTTGCCCCTGGCTGGCTGCGGATCGAACATTTACCAGCGCGCCTTCACTGCCTCGGGAAACTCACCCCCCCATTAAAACTCAAGGGCCATGCGCAGCAAAAAAAAACCCGGCAGAAGCCGGGTTTTGGAACAGCCTGGGACCGTTGTTTACATCATACCGCCCATGCCACCCATGTCAGGCATGGCCGGGGCTGCCGCTTCGTCTTTGGGGGACTCAGCGATCATGACTTCGGTAGTAATCATGAGACCTGCAACAGAACCCGCGGCCTGCAGTGCAGTACGGGTGACCTTGGCGGGGTCAAGAATTCCCATCTCAATCATGTCACCGTACTCTCCGGTTGCCGCGTTGTAGCCCACATTACCCTCGGCCTGGCGCACCTTGTCGAGAACCACCGATGCCTCGTCACCGGCATTGGCAACGATCTGGCGGAGCGGACTTTCCATGGCGCGCAGCGCAGCTGCAATACCAATGTTCTGGTCCTCGTTATCGCCAGTGAGACCCTCGATCTTGCTGATGGCGCGCACCAGTGCGACGCCGCCACCCGCTACCACGCCCTCTTCAACAGCAGCTCGGGTCGCGTGCAGGGCATCCTCAACGCGGGCCTTCTTCTCTTTCATCTCGATTTCGGTTGCTGCACCGACCTTGATAACCGCTACACCGCCGGCTAACTTGGCAACGCGCTCCTGCAACTTCTCGCGATCGTAGTCCGAACTGGTGTTTTCAATCTGGACACGAATCTCGTTGACACGGGCCTTGATGGCGTCGCCGTCACCGGCACCGTCAACAATGATCGTGTTGTCCTTGTCCATGGTAATGCGCTTGGCGGTACCGAGGTGCTCCAGGGAGGCGTTCTCAAGATCGAGACCCACTTCTTCAGAAATCACCGTGCCGCCAGTCAGAATAGCAATATCCTGGAGCATAGCCTTGCGTCGGTCACCAAAACCAGGTGCCTTACAGGCTGCGACCTTGACGATGCCACGCATGTTGTTCACCACCAGCGTGGCCAGCGCCTCGCCCTCAACATCTTCAGCGACAATGACCAGAGGCTTGGAGGCTTTAGCCACCTGCTCCAGCACTGGCAGTAACTCACGGATGTTGGAGATCTTCTTGTCCACCAGCAGAACGAAGGGGTCATCGACCTCTGCCTGCATGTTGTCCTGGTTGTTGATGAAGTAGGGCGACAGGTAGCCGCGGTCAAACTGCATACCCTCGACCACATCCAGCTCATTTTCCAGGCCAGAACCTTCTTCAACCGTGATGACGCCTTCTTTGCCCACTTTCTCCATGGCCTCAGCGATGATTTCACCGACCGAAGTGTCGCTGTTGGCAGAGATGGTGCCCACCTGCGCGATGGCCTTATTGTCTTCACAGGGCGTGCTCATGTCCTGTACGGCTTGAACAGCGGCGGCTACCGCCTTGTCAATCCCGCGCTTGAGGTCCATAGGGTTCATGCCCGCTGCTACCGCCTTCAGGCCTTCATTGACAATGGACTGGGCCAGAACCGTTGCCGTGGTTGTTCCGTCACCAGCGGCATCAGAGGCCTGGGAAGCCACTTCCTTCACCATCTGTGCACCCATGTTTTCAAACCGGTCCTTGAGTTCGATCTCCTTAGCCACCGAAACACCGTCCTTGGTGACCGTGGGTGAACCAAAAGACTTCTCAAGTATGACGTTGCGGCCCTTGGGGCCCAGGGTCGCCTTTACGGCGTCGGCGAGGACATTCACGCCATCAAGCATCTGCCTGCGGGCTGAGTCGCCAAAATGTACGTCTTTAGCTGCCATTTTTAATTCCTTTCTCTCAAATTCGGGGTGGGCGTTTACTCAACGACGGCGTAGATTTCGCTCTCAGCCATGAGGATGAGTTCCTCACCGTCGATCTCAATCTTGTTGCTACCAGCGTACTGGCCGAAAACGACCGTATCGCCGACCTTAACGGCCAATGGACGTTGCTCGCCATTATCAAGCACCTTGCCATCACCCACGGCGACGACTTCACCCTCGTTGGGCTTTTCCTTGGCGGAACCGGGCAGGACTATGCCACCCGCACTGGTTTCCTCTTCTTCCTTGCGACGAATGACCACGCGGTCATACAGCGGACGGATGTTCATGGGTTAATCTCCACAAGTTGACGATATCGTTATAGGGGCCCAAAACAGGCCTTGATCACTAATGTGGGGCCGGACGATGGGATTTCAAGGGGGTTTTTAGCACTCGAGCAAAAAGAGTGCTAAAAACTTAAAAATGCTCCA